>JBDGYA010000014.1:0-65211 GCA_039584325.1 Gemmatimonadota bacterium | reverse complement strand
CACCAGTGCCCCGTCCTCGAGTTTCACCGTGGCATCGCCGTACAGTGGCCCACGGTACGTCCCGGCATACCCGTCGAGCGGCAGCGACGGCGTGGTGTCTTGCGCCCGTTCGCCGTCCCATTGTGCCCACCGCTCTGCCCACCGTTGCTGACCACGCCGGTGACTCTCTAAGAACTCCGCGCTCCAATCGCGCTCCGTTCCTCCCAGGAACGCGTCGAGGATACGGTAGCTAAGGGCCGTCTGTAGGCTCGTCATTGCGTTGGTGAGGATGACCATGCCGAGCTTCTCCTCGGGCACGAGCACGACGCGTGAGTACATGCCGTCGGCCGCGCCGCCGTGGCTCACCACCTTGCGGCCGAGATAGTCCATGACGCCCCATCCCAGGCCATAGCCCCGGAAGTGGGTCGAGGGATATCGTCCCTCCGCGCCCGCGCTCACGCGGAACGACATGTGGGGCGTCCACATGGTGCGGGACTGATCCTCGGAGAAGTAGGTCCGGCCGTCCCAGACGCCGTGATTGAGATGGAGGCGGATCCATCTGGCCATCTCGCTCACGCTCGAGATGATGCTGGCCGCCGGCCCTATATTGTCCCAGCTGTACCACGGGAAGGCTATGACGCCACCGTCCCGCTCGCCGTGTGGTGTGGCAACGTTCGTCCGATTCGGCAGGCTGTCGATAGAGGTGACCGTCCGGTCCATGCTCAGGGGGCCGAAGAACTCGACCTCGACGTACTCGTCCCAGCTCATGCCGGTCACGGCCGGGATGAGCTGACCCGCCGCCAGGAACATGACGTTTGAGTAGCCGTAGTCGGCGCGGAAGGAGCCAGCGGGCGGTAGATGGCGGATGCGTCGCAGGACCTCGTCACGGGAGTATCCCGTACCGTACCATACGAGGTCCCCGCTGTATGTGCCGAGTCCACTGCGGTGACACAGCAGATCGCGCACCCGTATCTCCCCGGTCACGTACGGCGAGTACAGCTGGAAGGAGGGAATGTGCTCGACCACCCGGTCGTCCCACTGGAGCTTCCCTGCATCGACGAGTCTCGCGAGCGCCGCAGACGTGAAGGCCTTGGAGTTGGAGGCGATGGCGAACAGCGTGTGCTCATCCACCGGCTCGGGTTCGCCCATCTCACGAACACCGTATCCCCTGGCCAGGATCACAGAGTCGTCCTGTACGATGGCGACAGCGAAGCCGGGGACCGGCCAGTCCGTGAGAGCCTGCGCGAAGTACGCATGCAGTCGCTGGAGGTCGGCATCGGTCTGGGCATGCGTCGTCGCCGTCAGCACCGCAAGCAGCAGGAGGGCGGACAGCAGCTGTGCCGGGGAGCGACGGGAGCGTGCGAACGTGGAACCAGGGGAAGACCGGTCACGGCGGATCATGCGGCGGTACCTCCTGGATGAGTCTGCAGCCGGGCGGGATGAGACTGGATCATGCTGAGCATACTTCACCGAGGAGCCCGCGAAGGCAATGGCTCTGTTCCGAGTCCGTGCTGCTAGGCGCGGAGCGCTCATTGGGCGACGAAGTCGGGCTGTCGTGGCACGGGCCGTGCAGATCCTCGGCTCGCCTTGACCCTGCATGAGCGACCACGCAATGAACAGCCGCGAGCGCGTTGGCATCGCGATGCAACTGGGAACGCCGGACCGCGTACCGGTGTTCTGCCAGCTCGCTATCGGTCACTACTTCCTCCAGGCCTCGTCTTCACCCGTCGACATCTGGTTTCGGTCGGAGGGATTCGCCGATGCGCTCGTCGAGCTCCAGCGACGCTACCGCTTCGACGGCATCCTCGTCAACCTGCCGGGACGGGATCCGGATGTCGAGCGGCACATCGACCGCATCGAGCACGGCCCGCACCAGACCACGGTCCACTGGAAGAACGGGTGCGTCACGGGCGTCCCGCGCGACGATAACCCTCACTACTACCAAGCTGACGGCTCTCGCCTGTTCCCCTCGTTTGCCGAGGTGGATCCGGAACGACTGTGGTACGTGGAGCCGTGGGATCTGACGGACGTCACCTATCCGTACACGTGGGGGTTTGATGAAGGGACACGGCCGTACGATGACTTCTTCCCGCCCCACCACCTCGATACGATCGCAGCCGTTCGGTCGAAGACGCGCGGTACGGTGTCGGTGCATTCGGAGGTGTTCAGTCCGTTCTCGCAGTTCCTCGAGCTGCTGAATTACCAGATCGCCCTGATGGCCCTGGTGGAGGATCGCGGTAAGGTACACGCGTGCCTCGATCGACTCACCGAGGGAGCCATCGACCTGGCGAGTCGCCAGGCTGCGGCAGGCGTCGACGCCGTGCTGATCTCGTCGGCGTTTGCAGGTGCCGGGTACATCGGAGCCCAGCACTATGCCGAGTTCGTGCTGCCATACGAGCGCCGCGTGATCTCGGCGCTGAAGGATCGCTACCCCGACGTCTCCATCTACACGCACACGTGCGGCGCGATCGGCGATCGTCTCGATCTCATGCTCGAGACGGGGACGGAGGGAATCGACGCGCTGGACCCTCCCCCGCTCGGGACTGTCGATCTCGAGATCGCCGTCCGAGTACTCGAGGGGCGAGCCTTCATCAAAGGCAATCTCGACCCGGTGAACACCATGCTCAGAGGAAACGAGCGCACCGTTCGCGACGCTGTTTTACACCGATTGCAAGTGGCGAAGCCCGGTGGAGGGTACATCCTGAGCACGGCCTGCTCGGTGGCGCCCGGCGTCGAGCCGAAACTCCTGGAACTGCTCAGTACGCTCGCGATCGAGCGCGGACGCTACGACTGAGCGGGGCCTGGGCTAACCTAACCAGCGATGCGATCCCATCCCATGCGCCGGGCTAGCAGAACGACTCCGACGGCACAAGCGGCGGCGCCGACCAGCGCGAGCGCGCCACGGCCGATCTCGCCGAACAGCAGCAGCCCCACTGCCGGCAGCGTGAAGTAGACGATCCCGGCAGCCAGCACGGCGGCTGCCACTGATAGCCCAAGGTGGTCGTCGCTCGTTACGTCCGGGTGAAGCGTCGCCACGGGCTTCCAGCCGGGGCCCGCGGGCCTCACCTTGCGATAGAACGCACCGAGGGTCTCCGGTCGCTCCGGGAGGGTGAGATACGTGGCCGCGAGCCAGGCAGCTACGGTAATGGCTGCCACGACAGCCAGGCGATATTCGTTGGACTCGATCCAGCGGCTCACGCCGACGAACGCGACCAGCGAGGCGATCATGGCTGTGATTTCGGACCACGCGTTGATACGCCACCAGAACCACCGAAGCATGAATACTGCCCCGGTCCCCGCGCCGAGGGCCGCGAGAAACTTCCACGCCTCGTCGACCGAAACGTCCCGAAGCAACCACGCCGCGACGCTGCCCACGAGGAGCACAACGATCGATGCCGCCCGCGAGGCCAGGGTCAGGTGTCGCTCGTCGGCGTCCGGTCGCACGAAGCGCTTGTAGAAGTCGTTCACCAGGTACGACGCTCCCCAGTTCATCTGCGTCGAGATGGTGGACATGAACGCCGCGAAGAAAGCCACCAGCATGAGGCCGCGCAGTCCGGCCGGGGCGAGGTCCCGGATGATACTGGGATAGCCCACGCCGGGGTTGGGCAGGGAGCGCAGGTCGGGGTAGAGCGCGAGTGCTGCGAAGGCGACCAGGAGCCACGGCCACGGCCGTACGCAGTAGTGGGCGATCTGGAACCACAGAGTCGCGAGCACCGAATGACGCTCGTCCTTTGCCGACGCCATGCGCTGTACGACGTACCCACCACCGCCGGGTTCCGCACCGGGATACCACGACGCCCACCACTGCACAAACAACATGATGAGGAAGATGCCGAGCGGCATCCACGGATCCGACGCGCTGAAGTCTGGGAGAAAGCGAAATGCGTCGTCGCCCTCGGGGAACCTCGCGACGACCTGTGCCCGCATGGCCTGCATGCCGCCAAGGTGGCTCACGGCGATCGCGGCGAGCGCGATCGAGCCAGCCATGGCGAGGATGAACTGTATGAAGTCGGTGATCGCGACGCCCCAGAGCCCCGATAGGGTCGCGTAGATGCCGACGACCCCGAGCAGCACGACGATCAGCAGCCATTCGTAGCTGCCCGTACCCGCCTCGCCGCCGGCGAAGACGGTTTGCTGCAGCACCGTGATCATTGCGCCCGTCACCCACCCGATGATGATCGCATTGACCAAGAGGGCGATGTAGAGTGCTCGGAACCCTCGAAGGAAGGCGGCCGCCTTCCCGCCGTAGCGGAGCTCGACCAGTTCGACGTCGGTCAGGACCTCCGCCCGCCGCCACAGTCGCGCATAGACGAACACGGTGATCATTCCGCCGAGGGCGAACGCCCACCAGAACCAGTTGCCGGCGAGTCCGTGCCGGGCGATCAGCCCGGTTACCGCGAGCGGCGTGTCTGCGGCAAAGGTCGTGGCCACCATCGACGTCCCGGCGATCCACCAGGGGAGGGAGCGGCCCGAGAGGAAATAGTCGGTGACGCTACGTCCGGCACGCTTCCGGAACGTGAGACCGATCCCGGCCGCCATGACGAGATAGCCGAAGATGATCAGCCAGTCGAGAAGATTGAGTTCCACGATGCGGTATGGGCGGGGTCACTGACGACGTGGCGAGTGTCCGTCGATCATACGCCGCAGGGCCCGGATGTGGTCTGGGGTCGTCCCGCAGCATCCCCCGATGACCGAGACGCCGATGTCGAGCAGCTCCTGGGCCCGGCTCGCGAGCATCTCGGGTGTCTCGTCGTAGACCACACGTCCCGTCCGGGTCTGCGGCAGTCCGGCATTGGGCTGCATGACCAGCGGGAGCTCCGTGTGCTGGCGAAACTCGGTTGCGATCCCGATCATCTGCTCGACACCGTTTCCACAGTTGGAGCCGACCAGATCCGCGCCGGCCTCTGCCAGACCGGCGGCGGCAGCAGCCACGGTCACCCCCATGACCGTGTAGAACCCGCGCGGCGTCGGGTCGAAGGTCATCATCGCAGCGATCGGGATGGCCGCGTCGATGTCCTTTGCCGCCCGGATGACGAGCGTTGCCTCTGCAAGATCGACCATCGTCTCAACGAAGATCGCATCGACCCCCTCTGCGATCAGGTACTCGAGCTGCGTGTGGAAGGAGCGTTGCATGTCGTCAGCAGCGGTGTCGCCGTAGGGCTGGAGCAGCCGGCCGCTCGGCCCGACCGACGCTACGACGTGCGCTCGGCTGCGAGCCGCATTGCGGGCAATGCGTACGGCGTCTCGATTGACCGCTGCGACGTCATCGTCCAGCTTCGCGAGGGCGAGCTTGAGCGGCGACGCTCCAAACGTGTTGGATTCGATGAGATCGGCACCGGCCTCCACGTAGCGCTCGGCGATGTCCGCGAGAACGTCGGTGTGAGCGCACGTCGCGGATTCCGGCGACTCGCCCGGTCGCAGCACGCGCTCGAGCAGCATCGTGCCCATGGCACCGTCTCCCACGAGCACCTCGCCGGCGGTGATCCGATCCAGGAAAGGTCGCATGTCAGCGCACCCCGCACAGCTGTTTCACCACATCCACGGCGTTGGCGGCGTCGAAGCCGAACGCATCAGCTCCTATCTCCCTGGCGTAGGTCTTCGTTACGGGCGCGCCCCCGACGAGTGTCTTGATGGTACCCGTCAGCCGTGCGTCGCGCAGCAGATCCACCACCTCCTGCATCACGGGCATCGTGGTAGTGAGGAGCGCCGACATGCCGATCACGGTCGCTCCCTCGGTCCGTGCCGTCTCGACCATTCTCTCGGGCGCGACGTCGTGACCAAGGTCGATCACGTCGAAGCCGGCACCACGCAGCATGATGCCCACGAGATTCTTGCCGATGTCGTGCAGATCGCCGCGCACCGTCCCGATCACGATCTTACCGCGTGACGTCACACCGCCGGCCTCGAGCAGTGGTTTCAGGAGGTCCATCCCGGCATACATCGCCTTCGCGGCAAGGAGCACGTCGGGTAGGAAGATCTCGTGTACCCGAAACCGCTCGCCCACGACGTTCATGCCGGCGATGAGCCCGTCGTCCAGGATCGTCTGCGGGGCGATCCCCTGGTCGATCACCCGCTGCGTGAGCTCTGCAGCCTCGGTGTGCCGTCCGGCGATGACGGCGTTGGCAATGGCGGTCAGACGATCCATGGCAGTCTCCGTATGGTCGGGCCGGTCAGCGCGCGCGGAGGGCGCGGAGCCGGTCTCGGCACTCGAAGGTCTCGCAGGCCTCACAGAAGTCGTACGTCGGGGCGAACTCGTGCGCGGCCGTCGCAGCCGCGACGATGACTCCCGACACGGACTTGAGCGGCTGCATGAGACAACTCTCAGTCAGCGTGATGCCGATGCGCTCGGGCCGCAGATGGGCGAAGAGGCGCCGCTGCCCCGTCACGTGCCATCCGCAGTAGCCGGGGCTGTACCGCAGGACACCCCCGTCCGGCTCCATCCATCCGCGTTCACGCAACTGCGACTCGTAGCGCCGCTCGGCCAGCTCGGCCAGTGCATCCGCACTCTCCGAGGCGGCGGCGTCGAGCATCGATGCCAGGGCAAAGTCACGGGTCTCGAATCCGTACGTGATGGCCCGGCCGGTCGCCTCGCCGAGCGTAGCGGCGAAGAGTGCGAGGTGCTCTGCTCTCGGGAAGATGTCGCCGACCGGAGTGCGCGGCGCATTGTGACCTTCGCCCCGGAACACGTCAGCGAAGTCATCAATGGCAATGTCGGCCAGCACTGCTCGGGGTGCTGCCGACTCGGCAAGCAGCTGCGTGGCGGTGGCGTACAACGCATCAATGTGCTCGGGCACGTCCGCAACGGGCGGAATACCGAGTTGCCCGAGTACCGCCTCTCGTCGAGGCGTGATTTCTCGAAATGCGAAGTCGAGGATCACCGCGGGACCTCGGCTGCGGGGAGTGCGTCCATCCCGACCCGTCGAGCCTCAGCACTCATCAGCCTCATCAACTCGCGCTTCGCGTCGTCGTCCAGCGCGCTGGGCTCGTACGCATTGATCAGGCGTTCCACTTCACCACGGCTGCGCTGGCCGAGCGTGTGGCCGCCTTCCTCCTGCCAGCGAGAGCGATTCGCACGATCGATCACGGGGCCCGGAAAGAAATGCTCCTCGCGCAGATGGGTCAGGGTATGATCGGAGATCAGGAGGTGGCCTTCCCGCAGAAGCTCCTCGAACCGGGAAACGGCCGGAAAGTCGTCTCGTGGCTCGATGCCGCGCACCAGACGCAATGCCATTCCGCAGATCTCATTGTCGAGCACCAGCTTCTCGAGGCTGAAGCAGCTCTCAAAGTCGAGCATTCCCGGACCGGATACGCTGTTGATGCCGCTGAGGGCGGCGAGTGTTGCACCCATCGACGTTTCCAGCCCACACTGGGCGTCGAGGAGCTTCGCGTCGCTCAAGCCCATGTACGCCTGCGTTGGCAGGCCGAGGTGTCGACCGATCTCACTGTACGCACAGTCAATCATCATCGTCTCGGTCGCGCCCATCGGAGTCGTTTCGTAGCGGATGTCGAATGCCGCCGGTGATCCTCCGTACAGCGCGGGCGCCCCAGGGCTCGCCAGCTGAGTGATGACGACGCCACTGAGTGTCTCCGCGGTGTGCTGCACGAGTGATCCGACGAGTGTCACCGGAGCGACGAATCCGCTCAAGGGCATGGAGATGTACTCCACCGGGATACCGGCTTGCGCACAATCGACGACATTCTGTGACGTCACGTCACTCCACTTGAGCGGTGCGGTGGGACAGCAGGAGAAGATCGCGAGGGGCTTCTCGGCCAGCACCTCGGCGCTGCCGCGGACAGCCAGTTGCAGGTCACGCATGAGCGTGAATGCCTCGATGGTGAATGCACCCGTCACCACCGGCTTCTCGCCAGTCAGCAGGCTCAGATACAGTCGGTAGCTGTCCGAGATGGTTGCGTGCACATCCGACGGAATCAAGGCTGTGCTCTGAAACGAGATATGGTCGAGCCGTGAGATGAGCCTCGCGTAGCGGACGTAGTCGTTCGTCGTCGGTGGCCGCGCCTTGTCCGCTCCGTGGTCCAGCACCGTGATAGCAGCCGACCCGGGGGTGAAGTGGACCCTGTCTCCCGATAGATCGAACGAGCGCTTACCGCATACATCCCAGAGAACGAACCCGGAAGGCGCCGTGGACAGCGCGGTGTCGATCACGCTTTCGGTCAGCACCGCGCGTTTTTCCTCGGCACGGACCGTCGCGCCGTGATCCGAAAGCAGCGAGAGGATCCCCGGGTTGTGGATCTCGACACCGAGCGTGCAGAGGATCGTCCGTGCCTCCGACACGATCCGCTCGAGCAGGTCGTCACTGAGGAATCTCACTGCAGGTCGCATCGTCGCGTCACTTTCCCGAGAGAGCGTAGAACTCGCCTGAAAGTGCCGAGTGGGCGCAGCGTGAGCAAGGGAGACATCCGACGGAACGGCGGACAGACGGGCCGGCCGGCGGACGGGCGCTTTCCTCGATTTCTACGATCCGCCGATCCATCGATCCCTCGATCCACCTGTTCGCCTACCCGCCCAACCGCCTAGTCGCTTCTCTTCCCCCGCGTGACCATCGCGTACACGGGAACGCCGGCGAGGAGCAACAACAATCCCCAGAACACGGCGTCCCGCCCCGAGCCGAGCATGGCCAATGAGGAGTAGATGAGCGCAAGGGTGCCGACTGCGATCCCTCGAGCGAGCTTCCTTCCGGCCCGCTGTCGGTCACGCAAGAGCACGCGAATCAACGCCAGACTGGAGAACACGTACGGCACCAGTGTTGAGAGCGTCGCCAGCAGAATCACGAACGTGAAGGCCCCGACCAATCCCTTGGCATAGTTCGTGGCAACGATGGCCGTGACAAGCACGCTGGACAATACGAGCGCCCACACGGGCGTGCCGCGCGACGAGCGTCTCCCGGCGACCGGCGGCAGGAGGCCATCCATCGCGGCGGCCATCGGCAGCTGACCTTGTAGCAGGATCCAGCCGTTGAGCGCACCGAAGCACGACACAACCGCGCCGGCGGCCACCAGTCGGGCCGCCCCGGGTCCCCACATCGCGCTGGCTGCGTCGGCGAACGGTGCGGCCGAGGCAGCGAGACTCTCGGGCGGGATGACGCCCATGACGGCTACCGTTCCGAGTACGTAGACAGCGGCGGCCAGGGCGGTGCCCAAGATGGTGGCGCGGGGGATCGTCCGCTCGGGCCGATTGACGTCACCCGCAGGAATCGTCGCGGACTCGAGGCCGAGGAACGCCCACAGGGTCAGTGCCGCCGTGGCTGAGACGGCGGCGAGGGTCGACTGGCCACTCATGTTGAAGGGGGTGAAGTTGTCGAGGTCGAGGTAGAGCAGTCCGATCGTCGCGATGGCCACGAGGGGGGCGAGCTTGAGCACCGTCGTCACGAGCTGCACGATGCCGGCCTCCCGGATGCCGCGAGCGTTGACCCAGGTCAGGAGCCAGATACTCGCAATGGCGACGGCGGCGCCCAGCCAGGGCTCGCGGACGAGCGACGGAAAGAAGAAGCTGCTGTAGCTGACGAAGGCGGTCGCGATCGCCGCGTTCCCCGCACAGATCGAGACCCAGTAACCCCAGGCCACGAGGAAACCCGCGAAGTCGCCGAACCCCTCGCGCGTGTATGCATAGATGCCGCCCGGCCTCGGGAACATGCGACTCAGGCGAGCGAACATCAGTGCTAGGACGAGAGCGCCTGCCGACGTGAACAGCCACCCGAGCAGGCTCACCCCGCCAAAGGCTCCCAGAGACGCCGGCAGGAGGAAGACACCCGATCCGATCATGTTCCCCACCACGAGAGCCGTGGCGGTCCACAGGCCGAGCTTGGATCGGGATCCGGCGGATTGGACGGCCGTCATACGACTTCCCGAGAATCGAGGGGGTGCCCCAACCTACCCGTGCCCTGCAGGCGGCACCATGGTTGTCAGGGCACTGCGGCTCTGCCCACGACGCTCTGGCCACGTGATCGGTAGCGGCCCATCGTACGATCGGCATTCGAAGGGTGCCGACGCTCAGGTACTGCTAGCGGCTCCCCGGGAGCGTGATCTCCATCACCTCACTCCGGGGAGCGCCTTCGGTATTCTGTGCAGGTACCCCTCGCACCAGGAGCGCTCCCATGGTGGTGTTCAGCAGCGGCAAGAACGGATCCGGCAACGTGCTCGGGACCAGCCGTCAGGAGCACGAGGCACCGCTCTCGATTCTCGCGCGTGGCGTCAAGCTCACCGGTACGCTCGAGACATCCGGTGTGGTGCGTGTCGAGGGCGGGGTCGAGGGCGATCTCCGTGCCAAGGGCGGGCAGGTCCTCGTGGCCCCGGGCGGCGTGGTCGAAGGCGACCTGGAGGCGGCACTCGTGGTGATCGCCGGCGAAGTGCGTGGGCAGATCGTCGCTACCGAGCTCGTGGAGCTCAAGGCGGGCGCCGAGGTGCACGGCGACATCAGGACTCCCCGCATCACCGTCGAGGAGGGCGGGGCCGTGAACGGCACCCTGCGGATGACGGACGCCGGGAAACCGGTCAACAGTCGCCCGGCGTCCACGAAGACCGAGAAACCGACGGCCGAGCCAGCGCTGCAGCGAGTCGGCTAGGCGATCGGGCGACTCCCCGGAATACTGTCCTCCGGGACGCAGCCGCTGATCGTCAGGTCGTCGATTCGCCGGGGCTCACGAGGTCCCCAACGCCAGCAGCCCTCCCAGTATTGCCGACGTCACGATCAGCGCGAGCCAGCCGACGATACACACGCCGATGGCGCGGCCCGTGCTCGTGAAGTCGAGGGCCTGACGCACCGCCACAACCATCGTCACGAGCATCCACACGCTCGCAACGAGCACGACCAGCCACCCGACGAGCGGGACGATGCCGAAGACTCGGAGCAGCCCTGGGGAACTGGCGAAGCCAATGGTTCGCAGCAGCTGGCCGAGATCCGCCTGCGTCTGTGACTCGGGAAGGAGCTTCGTGCCGATCACGTAGACGGTCAGTGCCCAGACGAACCACGCGATCAGCGCGCCGAGGGAGTCCGTGGCCAACTCGATGAGGCCGAAATCCTCGGCCGAGCCAATCCCTGCCGCAATGCTGGCGAGCACCACCGCGACCATGGCCTGTGGCAAGGCCGACTCGTCGTGCTCCACCTCCTCGTACGTCGCGACGTCGAGCTTGGCGGCGTTAACGAGACGTTCACCGAACGTGCTCATGCGTTCCTACCTTTCTTCCGGTTCTTTGCCATACAGCTCCCTCCACTCTTCTTCGAACTCGTGGCCGGGCACCCAGCGCGGCTGGGCATCCGTATCCGCAACCCGGAGCGCGGTCTCGAACAGAATCCTCATGTCGCGGGCGGTCCCCTGGAGATCCCACTCATCGTGGATCTCGTCGGTGACCTGGTGATAGTGCTGCTGCTTCACTGCCCTCGGGTCGAAGCCCAGCGCTTCGATGTAGTCGGTTCCCGCCTGGAGGTAGAGGGCAGGGATGCCCGCTTTGGCGAAGCTCACCTGGTCGGAGCGATAGAAGCTGCCGGCGTTCGGATTGGGGTCCCCTTCGACGCGGAGCCCATGTGCCTCGGCAACGTCCGCGAACACCGCGCCCAGCGTATTCATGTCGAGCCCGATAGCGGCGACGTCGTGCGTCACGCCGAATACCTGGGGAGAGTCCACGTTGAAGTTCGCGACGATCTGTGACCGGGGTACGGGAGGGTTCGCGACGAATGCGCTGCTGCCCAACAAGCCGCCCTCCTCGGCGGTGACGGCAGCAAAGATCACTGATCTGCGTGGCTCGACCGCGTCGAACGCCTCCGCCGCGGCAATGATCGCCGCCGTCCCGAGCGCATTGTCCAATGCGCCATTGAAGATCTTGTCGTCGCCCGCGACGTCGGGGTTCATGCCCAAGTGATCGTAATGGGCGGTGAAGACGAGGTACTGGCCCGCGAGCTGCGGGTCGCTGCCCCGCACCACACCGGCGACATTGCGGGCCCGGACCCGCTCGACAGCCGTCTCGATGTGTGTGGTCAGCCGGTAGCCCGTCTCCTGCGGGCGGAAGTCCCGTCGCGCGGCCATGGAGAAGAGCCCTCCGAGATCCGTGCCCATCGAAGCCGCGATGCGCTCGGACGTGGTCGAGTCGATCCAGGCCAGGAAATCGAGTCGATAGGTGCGCTGCCAGATGCGGCGGGACCCCGTATTGCCGATCACGCTGAACTGGTAGCTCGCAGACCCCGTGGTGTGCACCACGATCGCACCGACCGCACCGTGCCGTTCCGCCTGCTCGAACTTGTAGGTCCAGCGCCCGTAGTAGGTCCGCGCATCACCACCGAATAGCGGCTCGCCGTCCTCCACCACGGGCGGGTCGTTGTTCAGGAAGAGGAGGACCTTGCCGCTCACGTCCACGTTCTCATAATCGTCCCAATCGTGCTCGGGTGCCTCCACGCCATAGCCGACGAAGACGATAGGAACGGAACGCAGGTCGATGGTCTCCTCCTCGGCAGTGGACCAGAACGTCATGTTGCCATCATTCACGAGCGGCAGCTCGCCGTCGGGCCCGCGGATCGTGAGCGACGAGGCACCGACGTCCTTCGTCATCCCTACCAGCTCGAAGGGCAGCACGTATGAGTCACCAACTGGCTCGAGCCCGATCTGCTCGAACCGCTTCGTGATGTAGGCGGCTGCCCGGGCCGCCCCTTCGGTTCCAGCCCCACGGCCTTCCATGCTGTCGGCAGCGAGTGCCTGGACATCGGCCAGAATCCCTTCAGCCGTGATCTGCTCGGCGGGATCGGGTACGCATGCGAGGGCCAGAGCGCCCGCAATCGTCAGGAGGGCTGGGGATCGGTGCAACATGGTGCGGGACCTCGGGCAAAGTCGGCAATCTGGCGCGGGACTCGAACGATCGGGCCGTCGCGGCGACGCGGCGTAAGATGGACGAGGTGACGGCGCGTGACAACACGGGGGGAAGGGGGAAGAGGGAAGGGTCCCTACTTCGGCGAGCGCACAACTCGCAGGCGGCTGCGTCCCCGATGATGGAGGTGGGAGGTGGCCGCATGGACTTGCGGGGCGAGTTGGCTTCGGTGCTACGGTTCCGGTTGACCCCACACCAGCCGTGGCTGGATACCTGCGCCGCTGCTAACACCTGCTCCCAGCTGGCCGACGTCGTTTCGGCCCCAGCAGTATGCGTGACCGGTTGGGGTGACGCCGCAGGTGTGCGAGCCCTCCCGGCCAGTGCTTGCACTCAGCACGTCGAAGACCAGTGGCGCGGCGGCCCGAACGGGAATCAAGCTGCACGGCGCCCCACCGCAGTCGGGGGCGGTGTGGGTCGCACCCAGAGCACCGCGACTGTTGTCACCCCAGCAATACGCGTGACCCTCGGCAGTGAGGCCACACGTATGGCGTTCGCCGGCGGTGAGGCCCACGAACGGCTGCCCCCCCAGAACGGCTGTCGGTGCGGGCGCGCGGTCGGTCGTGCCGTCACCCCGCTGTCCCCAGGCGTTGTCGCCCCAACAGTAGGCCCGTCCATCAGTGGCCAAACCACAGGCGTGCAGTCCGCCGGCGACGACGGACGTGAAGTGTTCACCTGTCGAGACGGCTATTGGGTCTGTGCTGCACGGCCTGTCGCCGCCCACACGCGTGCGGCAGTTCTCGTCCGCGGACGCCGTCCCGAGCTGATGCAGCTCGTTGTATCCCCAGCAGTAGGGTGTACCGTCGATCGTCACACCGCAGGAAAACGACCAGCCGGCCGCGATGGACACGAAGGCGAGGCCGCCCGCGACCGTGTCGGGCTCGAATGTCCGCGGCCGCGGTCCGTTGCCGACCTGCCCGCCCCAATCGGAGCCCCAACACATGGCCGTGCCCGCGATCGTGATGCCGCAGGCATGAACAGTGCCGAGTTCGACGGTGCGAAATCGGTGACCTCCGGTCACGGGAACCGGTACCCAACTGTCGTACTTGCCACCGGTCCCGAGTTGGCGAGCGTTGTTGCTGCCCCAACAGTAGGCGGCGGAGCCGTTGACACCGCACGTCGATTCGCCTCCCGCGCTCAGTGAGGAGAGGACGCGGGGCGCGTCGACGAGCATAGGCACGGTACTGCTCCGGTCGTTCCCTGCGCCCAGCCGGCCCATGGATCCCTCGCCCCAGCAGTACGTTCGGCGGGCGGCCGAGATCCCGCAGGTGTGGGCGGCACCGGCACTGATGGTCCGGAACAGGATACGCACGTCCACCCGTGCCGTATCACGGACGCCCTCCGATCGCGCCACGATGAGCGCGCGCCCGCGGGACCTGGCCTCGACGACCCTGGCCTGGGTCACGCTCGCGACCTTCGGATTCATCGAGTACAGGAGGACGTCGCGATCCGTGAGCGCGGCCCCCGTCGAGTCCGTGACCTCGATCGAAAAGTGCAGCGTCTCGCCCTCCATCAGCACCGCGCTGTCCACCGAGAGACGGACACGCGCGACCGCGCCCGGTTCCTCTTCGGGGGGAGCAGCAGCTTCGTCGCATGCGACAACGAAACTCAGAAGAGCGAGCGCAAGGAGACCCGGGGTCGCCGAGGAGGAGCACGGGCGAGGGGACGAACGGCGCCGGGACGTCGACGCCCTGGACATGGGGCCCTCCGGCAGGTGGCTCTCCCTCTACAGTAGTGTAGATCGGTCGACAACGCCAGCGGATTCCAACACGGATTGTCAGCTTTGGCTCGGCCATCCCGCCGCCCCGCGGTGCCACCGCCCCGCTCGGTTCACTCACTCGCACATGACCGGATCGAGCGCCGCTTGAGCGGGGCGGCCAATCGGTCGATGGTGCACATTGCTCCCGGTGAAGAACTCGACACACCTTCGAGCGACACACCGGAAGCTAGGGCGTGTGTGACGACGTGCTGCTGAGGCAGTTGGCGCACGACAACGGGGACGACCAACGCCCGGAAGGTTGACGGGTACGGGTCAGCACGGGAGCTTCCCCCAGGCGCTGGGTCATCGGTGAGGAGACTGCATGCGACTGCTGGTCATGGCGTGGAGAAATCTCTGGCGGTACCGCCGCCGCACCGTGGTCACCGTGGCGGCCATGACCCTCGCGCTGCTGGTCATGGTGCTCTACACGTCCCTCGTTGAAGGCTATCTACGTGATCTCGAGCGCAACATCGTCGACATCGAGCTGGGCGACATCCAGGTATTCGCCCCGGGGTACCGCGAGAATCCCTCGATCTACAATCGCATCGACGACCCGGAACGGCTCGTCACGGCGCTGCAGGCCCAGGGTTTCAGGGCGTCGGCACGGCTGGCGGGTGGCGGGCTCGCTGCCGCGGGGGAGTCGTCTGCCGGCGTCGGACTCACGGGCGTCGACGTCGAACAGGATGCCCGAGTGAGTGCGGTCGCCGAGCACGTGGCCCAGGGCAGGTGGTTGGAGCCCACCGATCATCGCGGCGTCGTCGTAGGGAGTCGTTTGGCACAGACGCTGGGTGTGGGCCCGGGCGATGAAGTGGTGCTGCTCGGGCAGGCCGCCGACGGCGGCATCGCCAACGACCTCTACACCGTGCGCGGCGTGCTGCACAGTGTCAGCGACGACGCAGATCGCGCCGGTGTGTTCATGACGGCGCGCGCGTTCCGCACGTTCTTTGCGCTCCCGACCGGCACGCACCGGATCGTCGTGCGTCGACCAGAGGAAATCGACTTGACGGTGGCGATGGCCGAGGTCCGGGCGGTCACCTCGGGCCTCGACGTACAGAGTTGGCGCGACCTCGTGCCAATTCTCGCGTCGTTGCTCGACTCGACCCGTGCTCTCATTCAGATCGTGTTCCTCGTCATCTACATCGTCGTGGCGATCCTCATTGTGAACGCCACGCTGATGACGGTTTTCGAGCGCATCCGAGAGCTCGGTGTGCTCAAGGCCGTCGGTGTGGGTCCGGGACGCATCCTCGGCCTCATCCTGCTGGAGGGTGGACTGCAGATGAGTATCGCCATCGTCATCGCCCTGACCCTCAGCGTCCCTGGGCTCGCCTACCTGATCCACAACGGGCTCGATCTCAGCAGCATCGGCGGGATGTCGTTCGCCGGCATCGCGTTCGACCCCGTGTGGCGTGGAGTTGTGACACCGATGACGATCATCGGCCCGGTCGTGACACTGGTGCTCATCGTGTCGCTCTCCGTGCTCTACCCGGCGATCAAAGCCGCGCGCATCAGTCCGGTCGACGCGATGCGGCACCGATAGGAGGACGCATAGTGCGTGGACGCGGGACGAGCCTGTTGGTGATGGCCTGGCGGAATCTGTGGCGCAACCGCCGCCGTACGTTGCTCACGCTGTCGTCGATCGCATTCGGGGTGTTTCTCGCAGTGCTCTTCACGGCCATGCAGGATCGCAACTGGGCCGACATGATCGATGTCGCGGCTCGGCTCGGCTCAGGGCATGTCACGCTGCAGCATCCCGAGTACCTCGAGTCTCCCACGCTCTCCCGAACGGTGCGGAGGACCGACGCGTTGACGGCTCTGGCACTGGACGACCCGGACGTCACGCGTGCGGTTCCGCGGATTCTCGGCCAGGTGATGCTTGCCACGGCCCGCGAGAGCCGCGGGGCCGGCTTCATCGCATACGATCCCGCTGTAGAGGATTCGGTGACGTTCACCGTGCTCGACGCGCTGGTGGAGGGTGAGTCGTTCTCCACGCCCGATGACGGTGGGATCCTGCTCGGAGCGCGGCTCGCGGCGAATTTGGGTGTTGGGATGAGAGACAAGATCGTCTACACCATGACGGACCGGACGGGCGAGATCGTCAGCGGTCTTGCGCGGGTCTCGGGAATCGTGCGTACGGGGGCGCCGAGCGTCGACCGGGGTGTGAGCCTCCTACCGCTCGACGCAGCGCGCGGGGTCTTGGGATATGCCCCAAACGAGGCTACGCTCGTGGCGGTGTTCATCGATGACGAGCGGCGTGCGGAGCAGGTAGCGGAGCGGCTGGGAGCAGCTACTGCCTCCGAGGTAGCCGCACAACCGTGGCACGCTGTGCAGCGCGAGCTCGCGGCATTCATTGCGCTCAAGGTCGGCGGTGCGCGGTTCATGGAGCTGCTCATCGCCGTGCTCGTGGCAGCCGGCATATTCAATACGCTCTTCGTCAGCGTGATGGAGCGGATGCGCGAGTTCGGTATTCTCCTGGCGATCGGGTGGAGTCCGGGGCGGCTCTTCGGACTCCTCATGCTCGAGTGTGGGTGGCTTGGCGTGCTCGGACTCCTCGCGGCGGCGCTGCTCACGGTGGGTCCCTACTACTATCTGTCCACGGCCGGCATCGATGTTTCCGGATTGATCGGGGACAGTGCCGCGGAGGTGTCGGGCGTAGCCATGCCTACGACGTTTCGCGTAGGCATCTACCCCGAACATCTCGCCATCATCGGGGTCACGGCGTTCCTCGCCACGCTGCTCTCTGGTCTGTATCCGGCCTGGAAGGCGAGTCGCGTGGATCCCGTCGAGACCATCACGCTGGTCTGAGGTGCGTATGAGCGACGATGGTACCACAGCGATCGTTCAGCTCTCGGGTGTGACGAAGGTCTATCGGCAGGGTAAAGTGGATGTCCACGCCCTGCGTGGGCTCACGCTCGAGGTGGGGAGGGGCGAGTTCACGGCGATCTGCGGTCCGTCGGGCTCGGGCAAGACGACAGCGCTGAACCTGATCGGTGCTCTCGACTCCGCGACGTCGGGCAGCATCGTGCTCGAGGGGCAGGAACTGGAGCGACTCAACCGACGGGAGCGCAGCCGACTCCGGCGCGATCGCATCGGATTCGTGTTTCAAGCGTACAACCTCATGCCGGTGCTCACCGCGTACGAGAACGCGGAGACGGTCATGTGGGTACAGGGAATCGACCTGACCGAGCGCCGCCGCCGCGTGCTGGAGCTGCTAGCGGCCGTCGGGCTCGAAGGGCTCGAGGATCGAAAACCTGCGGAGCTTTCCGGGGGCCAGCAACAGCGCGTCGCCATCGCGCGAGCCATCGCAGCGAATCCGGCGGTGGTTCTGGCCGACGAGCCCACTGCCAATGTAGACTCGGAGACGGCCGACCGACTCATGGGAATCATGGAGGAGCTCAACCGGGCACAGGGCGTGACGTTCCTCTTCTCGACGCACGACCCGCGCGTGATGGAGCGGGCACGGCGGTTGGTCCGGCTGGTGGACGGCCAGATCGCCACCGACGAACGGCGTGGCTAGACGGGACGTCCCGGGCACATGGGGACGGA
This sequence comes from Gemmatimonadota bacterium, assembly GCA_039584325.1. Lineage (GTDB taxonomy): Bacteria > Gemmatimonadota > Gemmatimonadetes > Gemmatimonadales > GWC2-71-9 > JAOTVV01. Next base: position 47,063 of record JBDGYA010000014.1, on the reverse strand, counting down.
AGGGCCATCGCGACGCAGTGCGCCGCCCCGCGGCGTCCTTCCTCAAGGCCTTGCCCCTGGAGAGGGCTTACATCGCGTCGGACTGGGCAACCGGTAACGTGGCAGCCATTCGGAGAAGCGCGTGAGGACCCTCGGCCTGCTTGGCGGTATGAGCTGGGAATCGACCCAGACGTACTATCGATTGATCAACGAGGGTGTCCGCGACCGTCTGGGTGGCCTGCACTCCGCGGAGCTGGTGCTCCGCAGCGTTGACTTCGAGCCGGTCGAGCGGCTCCAGACGACGGGGCAGTGGGATGAGGCTGCGGCCGTCCTGGCCGACGCTGCCCACGGGCTCGAGGCGGCAGGCGCCGAGGGCCTGGTGCTGTGCACCAACACGATGCACAAGGTCGCGCCCGCCATCGAAACGGCAGTCGGCATTCCCCTACTGCACATCGCCGATGCGACGGGTGACGCCGTCGTTACAGCGGGTCACGCGTCGGTCGGTCTCCTCGGCACGCGACTCACGATGGAGGAGGAGTTCTACCGTGGCCGCCTGGTAGACCGATATGGACTCACCGTGCTCGTTCCCGACGAGCACGAGCGGGAAGTGGTCGACCGGGTGATCTTCGACGAGCTGTGCGTGGGACGCGTGCTCGATACGTCGCGTGCCCGCTACCGGGACATCATGCAGGGCCTGGCCCACCGCGGCGTACGGGCGATCATCCTCGGCTGTACCGAGATCTCACTCCTGGTCGGTCCGGAGGATTCGCCAGTGCCGCTGTTCGATACTACCGCGATCCACGCCGCCTCCGCGGTGGACTGGATGCTGGCAGGAACCTGAGCCCGACCACGCCCTCTCAACCCCATGCCGGGACTGGCGCTTTGGCCGCTACGGAGACTGGAGTGCTCCTCCGGTGAGGGTCCAGAGCGAAGGCGGTTCCCGCCAATAAGGCCTCCACGCTGGTCCTGGAGCCTGCTCGGGCACCATATTATTCCCAATACTTCATCGGGGAACGTGCCGATGCCTCAGAGCATCGAGCACCCAACGAGTGGCAGGCGTCGCCCCCGTGGCCGCATCTCCTTTGCGGCCGTGCCGTCGGAGACCATCTGGTACCGCCCGCTGTCCAAACCCCTCATCCTCCTGTCGAACTTCGTGCTGGCGGCGTGGATCTATCCGTGTTGGCGCACGGTTCGGGTGAGCTGGCTCCCCTCGCTCGAGTCGCTGGCACAGCTCACCGCGGATACGCACCGGCCGTTGATCTTCTACTCGTGGCATGCGTACGAGCCGATCACCATCTGTGCGTTCCGGGACGTCCCAGCGGAGATGCGGCCGACGGGGATTGGACACGACGGGGTGCTGTCGCGCATGCTCCAACAGGCCACGGCGTGGTTCGGCTACCGGCTGTGGGTGTACCGACGTAAGTCGCCGATTCGTCCGAAGCAGCAGATCATCGACATGGTGCATGCCCGCGGATGCAACATCGGGCTGTTTGCCGACGCGGGTGGTCCGTACGGCCGCGTCAAACCCGGCTTGCCGGAGATCGCCGGGGAGACGGAGGCGTGGCTCGTGCCGCTCATCGTCCGCGCACGGCCAGTGATCATGTTTCGGTGGCCGCGCCGCTACGGGTTTCCAGTCCCGTTTGGGGCGCTGCGGGCCTATCACGGTGAGCCCGTCGATGGCCGAGATGCGACGGTGGACACGTGCCAGGCCGCGCTCGAATCGGTCGAGGCGCAGGCTCGGGAGGCCCGGTGAGAACGCCGGAGCGTCCCTGCCAGGCGCAACTGGCCACCCGGCGCGATCGTTCGGCAGGAACTTCGGCTCAGCTGTGCGTAGGGATCCGGACGGCGCCTCGCGCACCTCTGGCACAAACGGGCTTGCGAGGGTGTACAGAGAGTGCCACGCGGGCAGGGTCCGGCGGCTTGCGCTGCCGGCCCCGACGACCGTTCCTCATCGGACTCCGATCCCTGAGTCAATGAGCGGAGAGAGACCCATGATGGTCAGGCACACCGTACTTGTCATGTTTGCAGGCACCGCGCTCGTGGCGCCGATCGTTGCCGCAGCCCAGGCACCGCTGGCCAGGCCCGGTCATCACGGGGCAGAGGCAGCCCCCGCGGGTCTGGTCGAGCAGTTCCCGAGCCCGTCGAGCACGAGTGTCGACAGCGGCCCGGTCGACCTCCAACTGGTAGGCCTGCTGCAACGATCCGGCAGATCGGGAGGTGGAGACGCGGCCGGCGGCATGCTCACCCTCCAGCTCCGGCATTTCGGTCGATGGGTGCCGCTCGCGCGCGTGACGACATTGTTCGGGAATGGAGAGCCGGGATTCATGGGTGCGCTGCAGGTCGGGGTGCGCTACGCCATCGAACCGGTGAAGAACCTCACGATCGCACCTGGTCTGGCCTTGGGACCCGGCTTTGCCAGCGTCGGCGGCAGTCTGCAGTTCGCGCCGTACGCGGACGTCGACCTGTACGCCGCCTACACCCTGTGGCGCAGAATGCAGATCTTTGGCGCCGTCGGCGTCGGCTGGTCTCGCTACGCGCCGTTCTCCGCCGGCCCCCAGCCGGAGTGGGTCACGCATCGCCGCCTGATGCTGGGCCTCACCGTGGATCCGTATGGTAACCCCCGCCCGTACGAGGAGGCGTTCGGAAAACGGTAGCAGGAGCGCCGTCCACCTGGACCGGCGACGCGTCCAGGTGTCAGCAGGCCCCGCGGCGAGCCGGGAGGTCACCCTTCCGGCTCTCGCTGCTAAAGGCATCCGAGCGGACGTGTGGTGGGGGGTCCTGTCCCGTGCTATCTTGATCCGCCCCCGGGCGACCGGCGTTGCCTCCGTCCTCCCGAGCGCCAGATGTCCGCACCAACTCGACCGGCCAAGTCATTCGACCGCTCCATCGTGGAGGGACCCATCCCCCGCGCGGTGTGGAAGCTCGCGTGGCCCACCATGCTGCAGAACGCCCTCGGCGGGCTCCAGGGCTTCGTGGATCACGCCATGGTCGGGCACTACGTCGGCTACACGGGGAATGCCGCCATCGGAGTGTCGTGGCAGATCTTCCTCGTAGTCATGGTCTTCATCGGCTCGCTCTTCACCGGCATGGGTGTACTCGTCGCGCGGTTTGCGGGGGCCAACGACGCCGACAAGGTCAACCGGACGGTCTACCAGGCGTTCCTGACGGCGGCGGTCCTGTCGATCGGCATCCTTGCCCCTCTTGGATACGTTCTGTCGCCCTCGCTGCTCGGCCTGGTGAAGGCCGCACCGGAGGTGCGTGCCGAGGCGCTGCCGTACCTCCGTATCATGTTCGTGTTCAGCTTCGGCATGATGGTGTTCTTCATGCTCGGCGGTGCGCTCCGCTCGGCAGGTGACGCACGCACGCCACTGCGGTACGGTATCGCGCTCACTGTGCTGAACCTGTTGCTCAACGTGATCCTGATCCGCGGTCTCGGGCCGATACCGGCCTTCGGCACGGCGGGGGCTGCCATGGGTACCGTCATCGCCGGTGGCCTGCTCAGCCTGCTCGCCGCGCATCGCCTGTTCTTCTCCCGGCGTTGGGTTATCCACTTTCACCGCGGCATGAGTCTCAGGCCCGACTGGTGGATCATCCGCTCACTCTTTCGATTCGGCGTCCCTGCAGGCATTCAGGGCGTGGCGATGAACGTGGGTGGGGTCTTTCTCCTCAGGTTCGTGGGCTCGCTCGACCGGAGCGCGCAGGCGCAGGCAGCCTATGCCGTCGGATACACGGAACTGTTCTCGCTCATTACGTGGACCTCGGCAGGGCTGATGGGGGCGGCGGCCGCCGTGGCGGGTCAGAACCTGGGTGCCGGCCGACCGGAGCGCAGCCTCCATGGCGTGCACGTGGCGTCGCTCATCGGCCTGGGCGTGGCAGCGACGGTGGGGCTCGCGTTTGCCATGATCCCGGATTCTCTGATCGGGCTCTTCGGGATCGAGGACGAGGTCACCACGGATATCGGCGTGCAACTGCTCCGCTACCTCAGCGTATCGGGGCTGTTCGTGACCGTGGCGCTGGCCTACACCGGAGGTCTCCAGGGGACGGGCGACACGCGGAGCCCACTCTACATATCGCTCGTGTCCCAGCTCGCCGTACCCCTCGGATTATGTGCGCTGCTGCAGCAGCTGGGGGCCCTCGAGGCCAGCGAGATCTGGACGGCCATCGTGCTGGGGCACATCACACGAGCCGTGCTCAGCGTGCTTCGGTTCCGGCAGGGGAAGTGGCGGGACATCGAGGTCGATATCGATGGTCACCCAGGTCGTTAGAGAGTGCACGCGGGCGGCGGGGCATCTTCGTGGGACCCCATGGTGTGAGGGGCATCGTTAGAGTTGACAGATCGTGTACTATGTAGTACATACTCTACATGAGCGAGACCTTTGGCAGGTTTGTTAGGGACCGCCGCGAGCGCCTAAGAGAAAGCGACGCAACGTTTTCCGTGCGTCAGGTAGCCCACCGGATTGGGGTCGAGCCGTCCTTTCTGAGCAAGGTGGAGCGCGGTGAGGCACCACCGCCGTCGGAGGCCAAGATCGTGGCCCTGGCACGGGAACTCGGTGAGGATCCGGACGTGCTACTCGCCCTCGCCGGAAAGGTGTCGTCCGATCTCCAAACGGTTATCCGAAGGCGGCCGGAGCTGTTCGCCGCCCTGATTCGTGAGCTCAAGAACATGCCCGACCGTGCCGTCCTCCGCCTCGTCCGCGAGGTCCGGGATGGCGACTGGTAGGGTCGTCGGGAGGTTCAGATGATCGAGCTGCAAGATGACCGGCTGTCCGTCCAGTTCCCCGACGTCCATCGGGAGGCCACGATGCGCATCGAATTCCAGCGCACGCTGCGCATCCCCGATGACGGCCGCGAGTACCCGCTGCCGGCGGGGCTCGGCCGGTTCCCGGTTCGGCACGTGGATGACTACGCCGCGCAGGTGCCACCGCAATGGATCGACCACGGCGGCGTCATGCTGCCCATGTATCAGTCGGAGGCCCTGTGGCTCAACTTCTCGGGCTCGTATCCGTTTGCCGTGAAGGTGGCCACGGGCAAGATCGACGCGGTCACCGGGAAGACCTGGTCCAACGGATTACACCGGCGCCCACAGGACTACCTCGTGATTCCGGAGCAGCCATGGCTCGACGGGTACTGCGTCGAGAAGGGAGTGATCCGGCAGTTTGTCGCGATGCCGCTTGGCAGCGGCTACAGTGCCGAGGAGCAGATCACCGGCGAGGCCGAGTACGGCGGGATCCAGATTGCGGCGTATCCGATGAAGCGAGACGTGTACGAGGCGCGTTTTGGGCGACGGCCTGTCGCCCGCCGCGGGTTGTTCACCGGGGCGATACCGGCTCTCGCGGCCTCGAGGGCCGCTCCCGACATGGGGTTGGCGCCCGGGGGGCGCATGCGCCAGGAGATCTTCGACGACCCGTTCGACGTCCAAGACTGGGATCGCGAGCACGCCTCGCGCTGCTTCGTGCACATCACCAACTCACAGGTGTGGCGCGCGATCACGGGCCAGGCTCCGCCCACCGTGCCGCTCACGGCCCGCGAGTACCGGAAGCACCACATTCCATGGTTCGGCTATTACAGCGACGGTAGCACGGCGGCGGAGGGGTCCACGATCCTCGACAAGCTCAAGAGCGTGGCGCAGCTAGGCCAGCAGAAGGGCGACGTGCCTCTGCCTGAGAACGAATCCGTGACGGTCGACGAGGTCGCGACGCTCCGCAGGGGGCTGCGACGGGAGCAGGTGAGGGAGGGGACCCTCTAGGGGGTGCCGACCGCGAGGGTGCTGCGGGTCAGTGCACGGAGAGCACCGACCCGCCCGTCGCGTCCTACCGTCCAATCGTCAGGGTCCTCGATCCAGCCTGACGTTGCCGTTCACGGTGGTGAGGCGCAGGAACGGTCCACCCGTGCCGAGCGTGCCTTGCACGTTGCCGGGGCTCACCTCCGTGAGCGAGAAGTCGGACGAGATGCTGCCGTTCACCGTGGCGAGGCGTGCATCGGCGTTTGTGCCGGACGGGACCTCCACCGTGACGTTACCGTTGACTGCGGTGAAATCCAGATCCCGGCCCCAATCCGCCAGGTCAATTGCAACCGTAATCGTGCCGTTGACGGTGAGCGCCGTCGCGAACTGGGAGGTGGTGATCGCAATGTTGCCGTTGACCGTCGTGCCGAAGGCGTTGCTACCCAGGCCGGAGCCGCTAACGTTGCCGTTCACGGTCGCCCCGACGTACTCGACACCCGCCGGCACCGTGACCGTGAAGTCGACCTCCACGTCGTTGTTCTGGGTGCTCATATGTCCCTGGTTCCTGGGTGCGCACTCGTTCGGTGGCTGGCCCGGGACGTCCGGATACACGGCGCAGATGGTGACCCCACCGGCGTGTGGCACGACCTCGATGTCGACCAACGCCGGATCGCTCTGCTGCGCTTGTTTCGTGGCCGTGACCCTGACGGTGTTGCCGGAGGCAGCGGTCGCGACGATGTTGCCGTTCACGCCCTTGATCTCGATGGCGTCGCCCTGATCGATCGTCCCGCTCCAGTCGAAGTCCAGTCCATTCGGTCCCGTGGACTCGCCGCAGTGTACGAGAGTGGCTGCGGCGAGTACCGCGAGTGGTATCCCACGCCTGGCGTTCATGTCTCCCTCCATTTCTCTCGTCAGCCAATGTCGGTCGAGACTGGCATGCGCGCAAACCGCGGCACCGACAATCACGAGTGCACGCATCGACAATGGCCGTGCGCAGCTAGCGCCCCAATCGCTCACGAGGAGGCGGTCACTCCCTCTGTGAGCCTGATCACGGAGGAAATCCGTCCATTTGCCATTGTTCATGGACGGACCGCTCATCCCAAGCGCTCCAGGGTGAAGCGGTGGCTCCGGGCGCTCGCCGGCTGGCGTGCGCTCGGCGCCGCCAACAAGTGGAGGATGGACACGATGCAGACCTTCGGACGGATGCCACGCACAGGACTCGTGCTCGCACTCTCGGTAGGGCTCGCCGCGCCGGCAGCGCGGGCGCAGTCGTTCTCGATCGCCCCGACGGTCGGTGTCTATGCGCCGACGTCCGACCTGATCAACGGTGTGATCACCGGCGGCGGCACGATCTCGTTCAGACAGCAGGTCGGTCTCGCGCTGGGCGGTCGGTTGGGGCTTGGGTTCGGATCCCACGTCGGCATCTCGGCGACGGGTTCCTACGTGCCGACCAAGCTCCAGGCGACGATCAGTGAGACGGGCATCACGCAGAATGCGCAGGAGTACACCGATCTGTGGTTCGGCACGGGTCGACTCAATCTCTGGCTGCTCCCGCCGACCAGCATCCTGACGATGGGAGTGAACGGCGGTGTCGGACTCGTCGGCCGCGGTGCGACGACGGTCACCGACCAGGACGGTAACGTCTACACGGACCGCAAGCGAACGGACGTCGGCGGCGTCGTCGGTGGCACGATCGGGCTCAACCTCGGTGTGATCGGCCTGTTCGTTTCCGTCGATGACTACATCTACAACCCCAGCGTTTTCGAAGACCTCGGTGTGAAGTCACCGACGCAGAACGATCTGCAGGTCTCGTTCGGCTTCGGAGGCCGGTTCTGATCTGAGGTAGGATCCCGGGGGGGTGGTCGTGCGCGCCGCGTGCTGCCGCCTCTCCCGGTCGGCCCAGCCCATCAGAGCGCCAGGGCCACGCCGCTCCCACTGCCATCTCACTCTTCTCAGTCGTGGTGCAGTCTCAACTGGGGCAGCCTCGCTTCGTACACGCGATGCGGCCGCGGGTGCATTAGCTTGCAGCGAGCTTCACGGTACCCACCCAGGACCAGCGTGGTGTTACCACTCCTGCGAGGAGACTTAACATGAATCTCGACAAGCTGGCTCAACAGGCCCGGGAGCTGTCGGCACGCTATCGCGTGACGGAGGGGGAGCAGTTCGAACTCGCGGCCTGTGATCCCGCGGAAACTCGTCCGCTCGACCCCGGTGACAAACCGCGTGCCAAGAAGGCACTGAAGTCCGGTATCGACGCGTTGGCGGAACTGCAGGAGATGCTCTACGCCCAGGATCGCTGGGCCGTCCTGCTCGTGTTCCAGGCGATGGACGCGGCGGGGAAGGACAGTGCCATCAAGCACGTCATGTCCGGGGTCAACCCGCAGGGCTGCCAGGTCTTTTCCTTCAAGGCACCGAGCACCGAAGAGCTCGATCATGACTTTCTGTGGCGCTGCCTGAAGCGGCTGCCGGAACGTGGGCGTATCGGGATCTTCAACCGCTCCTACTACGAGGAGACGCTCGTCGTGCGAGTGCATCCCGAGCTCCTCGCGCGCCAGAAGCTGGCGCCGGACCTGGTGACCGATGAGATCTGGTCGGAACGCTTCGAGGACATCCGCAATATCGAGCGCTACCTCACGCGCAACGGCGTCGTCATTCGGAAGTTCTTCCTGCACGTCTCGAAGGAGGAGCAGAAGGAGCGCTTTCTCGCTCGCATCGACCGGCCTGAAAAGAACTGGAAGTTCTCCGCTGCGGACGTGGCCGAGCGGGCACATTGGGACGACTACATGCATGCGTACGAGGAGACGATCCGGCACACGGCGACGGAGGACGCGCCGTGGTACGTCGTCCCTGCGGACAGGAAGTGGTTCACCCGTGTGGTGGTGGCATCCGCGATCATCGACGCTCTGTGGTCTCTGAATCTTGGCTTCCCCGAGCTGGATGCCGCTGCGCAGGAGAAGCTGACGGCCATGCGTCAGGCGCTCGTCGAGGGTGCCTGAGGGCGAGGCGAAACGCAGAACTGTGTGCTGCGGCGGGCGGCCCGCCCGGAAGCCCACCGTCACCTCCATGGAGAGCTTCCCGCCACCCGGCCGTCTTCCCAGCTGTGCATCCGCCCATCACCTATCCGCCCCTCCGCCCCTCCGCCTATCTTGAGACCGTCACCGAGACTGCCGCACACCGGGGCAGGGCAGATGGTCGGGTTCGGAGCACGAAGGATTCGCGTCCTGATGTGCTGCGCCGTGGCGGCGCAGGCGTGTGGGACCGCGCGTCCCGTCGAGCGCCCCGTCGCGGAGGACGGGTGCATCGTCGTTGCGGAACCGGTCGTCTCGGATACGATCGCCCTTGCACTCGATGGGGTCGTCGATCCCGCTCACGCCCCGGTTCCCGCCACGCTGGCCGAGAGGAGCGTCTTCGGCCACGTGTACGAGCCGCTCATTCGCGTCGACTGCCAGGGGCGGGTTCGGCCGGGACTCGCCACGACGTGGCAACGCGAGGACGGTGGACGCCGCTGGGTCTTTGTGTTGCGTGCAGACGCAGCGTTCGCAGACGGGATTCCGCTCACTGCTTCGGCCGTTGCGGCGAGCTGGCGGCTCGACGAGCAGCACCGCCCGCGGCCGTGGGCGGACTCGGTTGGAGGGTCCGTCGTGGTACTCGGAGAACGAGAGTTGTCGGTGCGGCTCGACCGACCGCACGCGAGCGTCCCAGCGGTGTTCGCCCACCCTGGTCTCGCCGTCGCACGTCCAAGTCCCGACGGATCGCCGTGGCCGGTGGGCACAGGCGCGTACACGGTGACCGAGGTCTCGCACGATCGCGTGGTCGCAGTGCCACGAGGCGCGATGGAGCGCGACGCGCTCCCCACGCTCGTGGTCACGGCGACGGGTGATGATGCTCGCGATCTGGTTGATGCGGGGTTCGATCTGCTCGTGACGCGCGACCCGGCGGTGTCGGCCTATGCGCTCGCTGCCGGATCCGCTCGCTCGGTGCCGCTCCCCTGGAACGTCGTGTACGTGCTGGCAGTGCCTGCGGAGCCTGGCGATCCCGGTGGGCTCGCGACGATCCGAGTGCGGGAGGACTTCACCGCAGCGGCGGTGGGTGCCGCTGCGCGGACGCCGGACGGGACCTTCTGGTGGGAGGGGGCAGACTGCGTGCCGCCGACCGTCGCGGCGTCGAGTGGAAGCGATCGCGCGGGACGGATCGTCTACCGACGCGGCGACCGCACGGCGCGAGGGGTTGCCCAACGGCTCGTGGCGCTCGCGGCGTCGGGGCGATTGCGGGCCGCACTCCCGAGTGGCGGCGCCGGCCCACGTCCTGCAGCCACGGGCCTCGATGCAGCGCGGTACGACGTGGCACTCCGCGACGGAGCTGATCTGGGATACGTCGTGGCCCTCGACCGAACGGTTCTCGATCCCTGCGTTGCCATCCGATCCATCACGGAGGCGGCGCCGTGGCCCGCGCGACTCGTCCCGCTCGTGGAGACCCGCGCACAGCTGGTCGTGCGACGGCTCTCCGGGGCCGTCGCCGTCGACTGGGACGGGGCGCCGCTCCTCGCCATCTCCGGGCGGGAACCGTGAGCTTCCGCACGCGCATTCTCCTTGGCCTGCTCGCGGTCGTCATCGTTCCGCTCGGCGCGCTGGGGATCGCAGTGCGGACCCGGGTGAGCAGTGCACTTGCGTCGCAGTATGAGCAACGCGTCACGGCACTGGTCGCCGTCATCCGCCACGATATCGAACGACAGGACCGGGGAATTGCCGAGCGACTCGCAGCGATGACTTCGGCGCTCAGCGCCGATAACCGGTTCCGTCAGGGGGTGAGGGCTGGAGGAAGTGCTGACCCGTACGTCCTCGACTACGCGGCCGACGCGATGCGCCAGGGCGGGCTGGACATGTTGCAGATTCAGAACCGCGACGGCCGCATCATCAGCTCCGGACACTTCCGCAACGAGTACGATCTCCTCGAGCCTGCGTTGCCGCGGATGCTCGCGAAGGTGCCGGGTCGTGTGGCACTCGTGAGCGCCAGGAGACCGGAAGCGCCCTTTCTGGCACTCTCTCGGCTGGATTCGGTGCGGATCGGGGAGTGGGTTCTGACGGTGGTGGGCGGCGTCGAGGTGGACCGGTCGTTTCTCGACGAGTTGGGCAGCGGGGGAGAGGTGACGGTGACCCTCGCATTGCCGGTCGACTCGACGTCGGTGGTCTCCGTACCCGACCTACCGGCAGACTCGGCTATCGTCCGCCGCTACACGGTTCCCTATATCCGCACGGCCATCGGCGATGCGGGTGAAGTCGGCACGGCACGGTTCGAAGTCACCCACTCACTCGCGCCGCTGATGGCACTGCGTCGCGCTCTAGACCTGTGGTTCGCTGTCGCGATCGGCGGGGCCGTGCTGTTCGCGGCCCTCATCGCCGCCGATCTCGCCCGGCGGATCAGCCGCCCGCTTTCGGACCTTGCCGAGCAGTCGGCCCGCCTGGACCTCGAGCGGCTCGACGTACGCTTCGCCAGCGAGCGGCAGGACGAGGTGGGTGCGCTCGCTCGGGTGCTCGGAGCGATGACCAATCGGTTGCGAGCCAGCGTCCGGACTCTGCGCGATGTGGAGCGGCGCGCGGCGCTCGGCGACCTCGCGCGGCAGGTGAACCACGACATCAAGAATGGGCTGATCCCGATCCGCAACGTGTTCCGGCACCTTTCCGAGGTTGCCCGGAAAGACCCGGACGGGCTTGCCGCCGTGCTGCAGGAGCGGGAAGGCACCGTCCGGTCCGCGGTGGAGTATCTGGAGAAGCTGGCGGCCACGTACGCGGCATTGTATCCCAGGCTCGAGCCCTCCCGCTTGGACGTGAATTCGCTGGTGAGCCGCGTGGCTGCGGCGGCCGTCGTGCCGGACCGGGTGGGGGTGGAGTTGGAGCTCACCGACGGACTGCCACCGGTTCGGTCTGACGAGCTGGCACTGCGGCGGATCCTCGACAATCTCGTGACCAATGCGGTGGACAGCTTGTCCGGGGATGGTGGACGAGTGACAGTTGGCACAGGACTCGTCAGTAGCGGCCAGGGCGCAGCCGCGGTGCGGATCACGGTGGCGGACACGGGGCAGGGGATGACAGCTCAGGAGCTGGAGCGGGCGTTCGCCGACTTTCACACCACCAAAGAGGGAGGTACGGGGCTCGGACTCTCGATTGTCAGGAGGCTGGTGAACGATCTTGGAGGTACGCTCAGGGTGGAGACGGAGCCCGGCGCTGGTACGCGGTTCGCGATCGATCTTCCGGCTGGAGGAGGTTCAGCGTGACGCTGGTGCTGGTGGTGGACGACGTGGCACCGATGGCGGAGCAGTATGCCTACGATCTCGCGCGGGTGGGTGGGTACGAGACCCTGACGGCCGGCGACGGTCGAGAGGCGCTCGAGGTGCTGGCCCGGGAACCGGTGGACTGCATGATCTTGGATCTCGAGATGCCGCAGATGGACGGGTTCGACGTACTGCGCGAGCTGTTGTCCCGTGAGGTCAGGATTCCCGTCATCGTGTACACCGGCACCGGCAATTACGAGCGTTGTGTTCAGGCCGTGCAGCTCGGGGCCGAGAGCTTCATCGACAAGGCAGAGCCAGTCGAGAGGGTGGTGCAGGCCATCGCCCAGGCGCTCGAGCGGCACCGGCTGGAGCGAGAGGTGGCCGAGCTGCATCGCGAGCTCGGCACGGCGAGCCCGCTGATCGGAGACAGTCAACCGATGCGCAGACTCAAGGAGGGGATCGCCCGGATCGCACCCGTGCCGAGTCCCGTCCTGATCGTCGGGGAAAGCGGGTCTGGCAAGGAGCTAGTGGCGCGCGAGCTTCACCGGCTCGGGCCGGGCGAACGAACGCCGTTCGTGGCCATCAACAGCGCGGCGCTGCCGGAGAATCTGGTCGAGAGCGAGTTGTTCGGACACGAGCGTGGGGCCTTTACCGGCGCAACGACCACGCGGAAAGGAGCCTTCGAAGCAGCATCGGGTGGCACGCTCTTCCTGGACGAGGTCGGCGAGTTGCAGCCGGGTACGCAAGCCAAGCTGCTCCGGGTGCTTGAACAACACGAGATCACGCGAGTCGGTGGAACGCGGCCGATCCCGGTGGAAACGCGGGTGATCGCGGCCACCAACCGCGACCTCGAGCAGGACGTGCGCGAGGGTCGCTTCCGGGAGGATCTCCTCTATCGGCTCAATGTGCTCGTCCTGACCGTGCCACCGCTCTGCGACCGGCTGTCGGATCTGCCCGCACTTGCCACGCATCTGCTCGAACATACGTGCCGGCGCTACGGTGTCCGGACCAAGAAGCTGAGTCCGGAGGTGCTCGACATCCTCATGGCCCACGATTGGCGACGTAACAACGTCCGTGAACTTCGCAACGTCGTTGAGCGGATGGTCATTGCCGCTCCGGGCGGCAGCATCGAACCCCAGCACGTGCCGGCCGACCTCCGCCTCGTCGGGGAAGGGAGATCCGCTTCCGGCCAGACCAGTACGTTTCAACAGCAGAAAGCGGAGGCGGAGCGGCGGATCGTCCTCCTAGCGCTCGAGCGCAATGGGTGGCAGATCTCCCGCACGGCACAGGACCTCGGACTCGCCGACCACGCCAGCCTGCTCAAGATCATGCGTCGCCTGGGCGTCGCGAAGGACTGACAGGCTACCTTCTAAAGGTGTCCAACCGGACACTTCAGGGCTTTCTCGCATGTGTCTACATGGACACAAAGAACCGGATATGATCTGACAACTCACATCATATCAAGTTCGTAGATGCCACCAATTAAACAGTTTACCCTGCTTGAGGTCACGCACGCTCGCGGCGGCCCACCGCGTGCCTTTCTCACGCCCCGGAAGCGTACCTAACGGCGCTCGAGGGCGCCCCAGCCATGAGGAGGGCACGATGCTGAAGATGACCTGGAACCGAGCGTGGGTCGGCCGGCGGCTCGGGGATGCCGCCGTGACGGGGCTTCTGGTGCTGACCTACCTGCTGACCGCCTGCGACGCGCCGGACCGCGGGCGGCAGGAGCGCGGAGTTGCACGGGCGGAGCCGGCGCCACCCCCGACGGTGGTGTCCACGGCGATGGTTGAGGATCCGAAGCCCGCGACTCCGCCGCAGCCAGTCGAGCCGACGGTGACCGGACCGGTGACCTACGAGGAGGCGGAAAATGCGTTCAGGGAACGGCGCTTCGAGGAAGCGCTCACGCTCTTCACGGCCTACACCGATGAGAAGCCGGAGAACGCGTGGGGGCAATTCATGCTCGGGCTCTCTGCGTGGAAGTCCGGGGAGCATGCGATCGCCGAGGCGGCGTTCGACGCCGCCCTGGAGCGGGATCCACAGCACGTGAAGAGCCTGCTTGGGCTCGGACGGGTGCTCATCGAGACAGGCCGGGCGCAGGAAGCGCTCGAGGAGATCGAGCTGGCCGGGCAGATCGACTCGTCGTCGCAGGTGTTCCGGCTCAAGGGCCGAGCGCTGGACGAGTTGGGGCTCGTCGACGAGGCGGCCGATGCCTACCTCCAGGGAATCGCGCGCGATGACACCGATGTGTGGGCGCTGAACAACCTCGGGTACTTGTACATCCGAGTCGGACGCACGGATGCCGCGATCGGCCCGCTGGCTCGTGCCACCGAGCTGATGCCGGACAACGCGACATTCCAGAACAACCTGGGCATCGCGCTCGAGCGCACGGGGTACGCCGGCAGCGCCGTCGAGGCGTATCGCAGCGCCCTCGTTGCGGACGAGGGCTACGAGAAGGCGCGTATCAACCTCCAGCGTGTCGAGAGCCGCGGTGTCGATCTGGACGTCACGGCCAGCCTCGCCGATATGGCGCAGGCGTTTCTCGACGATGTGATTGCCTGGCGCCGGCCGGTGGTCAGCGCGATCGAGCCGGAGGATGTGTTGCCCGACTCGGTCGCCGTTCCGGCGCCGGATCCGAACTGGTGAGTGTGAGCAGGGGGAGCGCGGGGATTGGCCCGCGCTCCCCTTGGTGGCTCGCGCAAACGCGTGAGGGGTAAGGTCCACAGGGGGGAAACGATGAAGACTCGAAATGTTCTGTTGGGCCCACTACTCGCCGCCCTTCCCGTTTTGGGGGCCGCGGGGACGACCGCTCAACAGACGGCACCGGATTATGTGGTCGTCTCACACTTCGACGTGAATGTCCGGACCGGTCCTGCCACCGATCGGGTGGTGATCGGGCTGGCACGGAAAGGCGATCTCTTCGTGTACACCGGTGAGGTCGGCGACTGGTTTGAGATCGAGGTGTTCTCCGACGACCATCGGTACATCAGCAAGGCTCACGTGTATCCACTGACCGCATCGCAGATCGTTCCCGGGCACCGTCTGCGGCTTCCCCCTGACTCGATTGCTCGCTCGTTGCACGCCAGCATCCAGTGGGCGATCGATCGGGCCCAGGTTGAGGCAACGGAGCTGCTTCCCGCCTCCGTGGACTCGGCGAGGCACCGCGTCCTGCGCAACGTCATCTTCGACCGGCTCGTCCTCGGTTTCTTTGCCGAGCATGGCGCATACGGCGTGCAGCCCGCTGTGTACCGAGCGCTGCTCAATGACATGGGTGCGGGACGGGACACGCTGCCGTCGGTCGACCGGATTCTCGCGCGATACCTCGAGGCCGTGGGCGGACGGGACCCGGTCGAGCGCTGTACGACCCGAGTAGTGGTGGGACGCGTCGTAACCGACCTGCCGTCACGGGACCCGCCGGTGCACGAGGAGTCGCTGGTGGAGATCCGTTCGGCCGTGCCGGACGGCTTCGTTCTGACCGAGCACACCCCGGCGGGAGTCCGCTGGGACGGCTATGACGGCGAGGTCCGCTGGAGTGCTGATGAGGCCGGTATCACGCGGCTTGACCGCGTGGACGTGCGGTTTGCGTGGCTGGTCAATCCGCAAAACGTGCTTCGCCTCCGAACCTTTTTCCCCCGTATGACGCTACGGGGAACCAGAGACGTGAAGGGACGCACAGCTTACGTCATCGACATCGATGGTGATCGTTCCCACGCACTCTTCTTCGATGCCGAGAGTGGGTTGCTGGTGCGGCTCGGCTACAACCGGGAAGTGGGTGACTATCACGAGGTGGACGGCGTGCTCGTGCCGTTCCGGTTGTCGTACAGCCGCAAGGGCGGCTCGAGCACCTACCTGTTCGAGAAGATCCAGCACAATGTGGCGGTCGACCGCCGGCAGTTCGCAATGCCCGACACGGTACGGTGAGGAGGCGATCGTGGGTGAGTGCACCCGCAGGAGCACGGGACACGGTCCACGCACGCGTTCGGGAACCGGGTGAGCGTCCGGGGGAGCAGACGGTGCGTCACTCCTCGAATGCGCCTCGGTTCGAAGCGGTGGGGATCGCGCCGGATGTCTGAGTTCGTTTCCGCCGTCGCGGATCTTCGGCCGAACGGGAATGCCGCCTCTGAAGCGGGCGGCCGGGCCGCGAGTGCCATTTGCCCCCGAACCGGTCCTCCGGGTAGGTTGGGTGCTGCGGCGTCCGACACGCGGGTTCCGCCTACTCGATGCAGTTTCTTCCCTTGACGTACGGATCGGGGGTAACACGTGACGACCGCAGCTCAAGGCGACACGGTCAAGGTGCATTACACAGGTTCGCTCGATGACGGAACCGTGTTCGACTCGTCGGCGGGACGTGACCCGCTCGAGTTCACCATCGGCTCCAGCTCGGTGATCCCGGGGTTCGAGCAGGCGGTGGTCGGGCTCGAGATCGGTGCGACGACGAAGATCGTGATCGGTTCCGAAGATGCCTACGGTCCGTGGCTGGATGAAAAAGTCGTCGTGGTGGAGCGTGAGCGGTTGCCCGACGAGCCCGAGCCGAAGCCGGGCATGGTGCTCCAGGCCCAGGGGCCTGAGGGAACGGTCCTGCTCACCATCACCGACGTGAAGAACGCAGAGGTGACTCTCGATGGGAATCACCCACTAGCCGGACAGCAGCTCACGTTCGAGATCGAGCTGGCAGGTATCGACCGGGAGTAGCGGCGGGTGGCCGGCGTTCCGGTCGCTGGATCCGATCCGCCGGGGATCGAGCCCCGGCTTCACCGACCTGCACGTTGCGCAGTGGCCGCTCACGGGCGCACCATTAAGGGTGAGTCAGGAGACACTCCATGGCGATCATCACGATTTCGAGAGCGGCGTTCAGCGGCATCGAGGTGCTGGCCGAGGTACTGGCGAGCGACCTCGGATATCGACGGTATTCCCGCGAGGAGCTACTCGCCGACGCGGCCAAGGAGTACGGGGCCCTGCAGAGCGAGCTGGAATCGGCGCTGATTCACAAGCCGGGGCTACTGGAGGGACGCGGGCGCAAGAAACTGCGATTCGTCCAGTGCGCCCGGGCGGCGATGGTCAAGGCCGTTCGCGGTGACGACATCGTGTACCATGGTGAGGCCGGCCATCTGCTCCTCGGGCCCATCGCACACCACCTTCGGGTGCGCGCCGTGGCCCCCATGGAAACACGGATTGCGAACGCAGTTGCGCAATGCAACATGGTGTACGAGAAGGCTGCGCTGTACGTCGCCGAGCTCGATCAGAAGCGAGCGCACTGGATCAGGTGGATTCACGGAGTGGATATGGACGATCCCGCCTCGTTCGATCTCATGGTCAGTCTCGCGCGCATGCCGCTGCCGAGCGCCGTTCGACTGATCGCCGATACGGCACGACGGGACTTTCAGACCACCGTGGACTCCCAGGAAGCGCTGGACGCGCTCGTCATCGAGACCGAGCTCCGGGCACGCATGGGGCTTGCCTCCGGCATCTCGGACGACCGCATGGAGGTCGAGGTCCAGCGCGGCGCCGTCACGATCCGAACCACGGCGCGCTTCATGGCCGAGGCCGAACGGGCCGGTGACGTGGCGCGGGAGATTGTCGGGGTCGTTGACGTGCGGTCGGAGCTCAAGGACTAGCAGGGGGAGAGGACGCGCGGCCCCGGTCGTGCGGGTGCGGTCTCCCGTGTCGCGCCCTTCTCAGGTCCGCTCGACGTGGGCGGTGAACTGCACGTCGGCGGGCCACTGGAGGACGCGCGCCGTGACCGCGACCAGTCGTGCCCCCTCAGCCGCAAGCTCGGTGGTCGTTCCGGATACGGGCACACGCAGATAGCGGCGCACTTCACTGCACTTCGAGCCCCCGTCCGATTGCGGCGCGAAGCCCGACGCGCGCAGTGTGGCATCGAGGTCGTCGAAGTACGCGCCCGACCAGTCGACCTCGGGTACTCCCAGTTCCAATGTCCGGTCGGGACCGCGTCCGGCAGCGGTGATCTGCAGGATTCCCGCGGCTCCCTCGCGCTCCAAGATGAGTACCGGCGCGCGACCCGCGGAGCGGAGCAGGTGACGTACGCACTCGTCGACGGCGTCGAGTCCGATGTGACGGGCATACGTCGGAGCGGCCTGCGCGCGCCGGTAGATGACGAGGGCGATCACTGGGAGTGGCAGCAGCCAAATCCACCAAGGCATGCAGTACACAACGGTCGGGGAGCGCGGGGAGTTCCCGGGCCTGCCAAGCCCCAGCGTGCGGAGAGGCACTGATTGCGCGTTGGATGGGCGACTGCTACCGTAGCCACGTCAGGGAGAGAGACCAGATGCGCGCCTGGCAGGTAACCTTCGGCCGACGGGCGCTCACGGTCTTCATGCTGGTGATCAGCTGGGCGGTGCGGGGGGAGGCCCAACGTTCCGTGGACGGCACGATACTCACGTCAGCCGAGCTGCCCGCGGTGGTGCTGCGACTCGATTCGATCTTGTCGTACGTCGGAGTACAGCAATTCGCCGTTGGGGCCGCCGACGCCGAGCAGTATCTCTTCGTTGAATCCGAGGGGCCCAGGATCCGACGGCTCTATTGGATCCAGTTTGAGGGGTACCGCGATGCGTGGCGCAGCTATGACTACTCGGCGGATCCCACGATCGATCTGGGGGGCCGGGCATTCCACATCAACGATCGCTACTACCCTGCGAGCGGATTTGCCGGTCCACCCGGCTCGGACGGTGCGCGCGCGCTTCAGCTGCTCGAGCGGGGGGGCTACGAGCTACCCCCCGACCTCGGACGAGTCCGCCTCGTCTGGCTGTGGGACGACACGGCTCGGCACGAGCTCATGATCATCTATGTCGAGGACCTCGCCAGACGGAGGCTGACGGTGCAAGACCTTCACCAGGATCCGTCCCTCTGGGAACAGTTCCGGGCCGGTCTCCTCGACCGGGCGCTCGCTGGCATGACACTGTCCCGGTCGGTGCCGTGATCCAGCCATGACAGCGGTCGTTCCGGACCAGGGGGTGGGTCCGAGCCGCTCGCCGGCTCATCGCGACAGGCCCAGGCTTTCAGCCTGATGCTTCACACGGCCGAAATCCGCTGGTTCGTTCCCGGGTCGTTGCCCGGCCCCGTGCTCGACTGGTTCTGGCAGGGGAAGACCGCGCAGCCCGCGGGCGCGCGGGAGGACCGCTACCTCGTCCTACCGGGCTGCGAGACCGTCGGGGTGAAGCTACGTGTCGGAACCGGCTTCGACGTCAAGGCTCGGGTGGACTGCGGCGTCGTCAGAGAATACCCGCTCGGTGTCGTGGGCCTCGTGGAACGCTGGGTGAAATGGTCGTGCGACGACCCACGCCTCCTCTCAGGCTTCGCCGACGCGAGCGCGGACGGCGCAGCGTGGGTGGGTGTGTGGAAGGAACGCCGGCTGCGGGGGTTCTCACTTGATTCGGGATCCCCCGTCGAGTTCACGGCGTACGCGAGCACCCGGGTCGGGTGTCACGTCGAGCTCACTCGCGTGCGCGTTGGGGACATGGATGCGTGGACCCTCGGACTCGAGGCGTACGGGGTACCCCAGCGCTTGCGGGAGGCGCTCGACCAAACAGTGGCGGCGTTCTTCACGACACTTCCACCACCGCCGGTGCTCTTTGTTCGCTCGGCGAGCGCTTCGTATCCGGCTTGGCTAGCGCGAGTGACCTCCTCCGTGTCCACCTCCGGGAGCTAACGGCTCGGTGGCGCCCGCGTCAGCGGCCAGCCGCATGGCGAGTGCGGCGAGCGCGAGATTCAGCGGCAGGCCGATCGCCACGATCGGCCCATTCACCTGCGAGAACCAGGGCAACACCTGAAGCGTGGCTCCGAGAACCGAGCCCCCGGCAATGATCAGCGTCAGCGTTCGCGTCGCGCGCCTCGCGCAGTGGCTGCCGCGAAAGGCGAACGGCAGCAATACCACGAGGGGGAAAGCGAGGGGGCTGAGCTGTAGGAGATTCTCATTTGCGGCGGTCGCCCAGTGGTCGGTCAAGGACCAGAGCGCGAGCGCGACGATTCCCAGCGTGCCGCTTGCCGCCGCCCAGACCCATGCCGTGCCGCCGGCTACGAGGCGGGAGACTCCCGCGTGCCGCGAGCGCTGCGCCGTCCGCAGCACGATGAATGCGAGCAAGAGCCCGACGGCGAGCGCAGCGGCCGTCCAGTATCCGGGCGGCCGTGCGCGCAGCTCGTAGGTGCCCTCGAACAGCACCTGCTCGGATGCGACGAGCGGCCGCTCGGTGCCGTCCGTACCCGTAACGGTGACTCCGCGCAGGTGCCGCTGCATGGCCTCGGGCAGCCACATCTCCTCCCAGGGGGTCGTGCGGCGGTCGACGGGCTGCCCCAGCGCGAACAGCGTACCAGTGTACACGAGCGGGGCCTCCGCGAAGGCCCGCCGGGTGTGGTGGCGGTACGTCGGATCGTCAGCGCTCGCTGTATCCGTTTGCACGCGGATGCGTCCCCCTATCACGAGGTCGATCGCGTCCCGGATGCGGGTAGCGCAGTTGTCGAGATAGTAGTCGTAGCGGTAGAACCGGTTTTCCGGTTGGTCGTTCCAGGCGAGGAACACCGCGAGGGAATCGCGCTGATCGACCGTGAGGGCCAGCTCCTGCAGCCAGATGGTCCGGCCCTGGGCCATATGCGCACGAAGGTGCGCATCGGCCCCGAACCCGCGCATCCAGTACATCATGCGCCCCTGCAGAAAGCGCCCAATGAAGTTCTCCTGCTCGAAGCTGAACATCCCGTAGTTGTACGCGATGTCGCGGCCGCTGCCTCGATCTGCCACGATGAGGGCGCTGTGCCCGAACCGTGTCCACACCGGCTCGCCCGGACCGATCGTGGCGAGGTAGACGGCCAGTGAATCGGAGCGCACCGCGGACCCCGACGGCAGTCCCTGGGCGGCCCCTGGGAGGACGAGTGAGCAAAGAAGGACAGCGATGCTGGAGACCAGGCGGAGGCAGCCGTGGGGGGTCACCGGCTCCCCATGACTACGGGCTGCGTCCAGGCGACCTCAACCTCCCCGGGTGCGACAGCGTTGGGCTTTGAGCGGGAGGAGACGATCTTCGCTCTCACGTACAGCTCGTCACCCTGCGCCGAATACGCGGCTGACGTTCCGGCCACCTCTGAGAGGAGGGTCCCGATCTCTTCACTGTACGCGAAGCGCACGGGAGACGCCGAGTCCGGCGCTGCGGCCGGCAAGGCCGCGGGGTAGCCGCGCCGCGTGCCGATGAACTGCGTGCGGTATGTGACACCGGGCTCGGCCACGATCGAGATCGAGAGTTGTCCGTTTTCGAACCGGACGTCGTCGAGGCTGACGCCAGTGCTTGCGTAGAAGTCACCCGCCTCCATTGCGGCGACGAGTCCTTCGGGCGTGAGCGTTCCCGCGCGCACCATGATCCAGCCGCGCCCAGGATTGCTTTGCCGTGGTCCCTCGGTGTGGTAGTGGTGCGCGTCGTCGACGGCGATCCCGTACAGCACTGGCGCACCCCGGGTCAGGCGCTCGGCGAGCACGATGTCCCACAGCCGGTCCATGCCCGGGTGCTCGGCGTCGCCTTCGTTGTGCACCAGGGGGTGGCCGTTGTAGACCTCGAAGAAGCGCTCTCCCTGGAGCGCGATCAGGTCCTCCGCCGTGATCGCCCAACCGAAATTCGGATGGTTGACGTGCGGGAACATCGGCTGGCCGGTCTCGCGCCGCTGAGCCAGCACGGCGTCCACGTTGTTTTGCAGGACGTCGAGCACGCTAGTCCCGCCTTGCGGCGCAATCAGCGACACGAGATTCGTCGCATTGACGTGAACGGGCGTGGTCTCGAACCGGTCGGTGATTTCCTCGCTCTGGAGGATCAGAAAGCGTGCCCCCTCCTCGAACAGAACGCGGTATTCCTCGAGCGTCTTGAGGCGAACGGACAGCGTGTCCCCGACTGCGACGAACTCCACCCAGCTTGAGTCGAAGCGGGCGCGGTACCGCTCGAAGGCTGCCCGTTGCTCGGGTGCCGCGACGTTGACCCACCGCTCACCCGCCGCCAGCACGTTGTGGTCCGACAGGGCGATGAAGTCGTAGCCGTTGTCCCGGTACCACGCAATCACCATTTCGGGATAGTCGTCTCCGTCGCTCCACAGGGAGTGCGTGTGGAGATTCCCCCTCCACCAGGTTTCGGGTGTGGACGGCGAGCAGGCGACGAGAAGGCCCAGGAAGAGAGGGGAGGCGAGCCCCCGGGTGCGGTGCTTGCGGACGGTTGCCATCGTGGCGCAATCTAGCAGGGCGCCGACCGGCCACCAATCGGCCGGGCGGGGTCCATGAACTCGGCGTCACGCCGACGTGACGTGCGAGGTGGAACCTGCTGGTCCTGGAGTCGACCCGGGAGGAGTGTGATGGAGCCCTCGAATCTCAGTCGCCGGTCGTTTCTGGAGCTCACCGCCGCCTCGACCGCCGGCCTCGTGCTGCCGACCCTCGTGCACGATCCGTATCGCCCGCTCACTCCTGGTACGGGTACGGACCGACCGGTCCGTGTCCGAGGACGGGTCACGAGTGACGGGCAAGGGATGGCGCGCGTCGCCGTGAGCGACGGCCGTAGCGTGGTGGAGACGACGGCGGACGGAAGTTATGAGCTGCTGAGCACCGTCGACCGTCCGTTCGTCATGATCAGCGTACCGTCAGGCCACGCCGTGCCGCAGCATCCGACGGGCACGGCCCACTTCTACGAATTGATGCGGCGCGATCGTGCGGGGGAGATGCAGGCGTCCTTCGCTCTTGAGCGCCTCGCCACAGACGATGCCGATCACGCCATCCTGCTGCTCGCCGACATTCAGACGCAGAATGCGCAGGAGATGCGGTGGTTTCACGAGCAGACCGTGCCCGACGTTCGGGGAACCGTCGGGGCGCTCGGCGATCGTCCTGTAGTGGGGGTCGCGTGCGGCGACATCATGTACGACAACCTCGCCCTCTATCCGGACTACGAGCGTGGAGTCGAGCGGATGGGCGTGCCGTTCTTCCAGGTGGTCGGCAACCACGATCTCGACTTCGACGGACGCACCGACGAAGCATCGAGCGAGACGTTCAGCCGCCACTTCGGGCCCCGGTACTACTCGTTCGATCGTGGTGCCGTGCACTACGTTGTGCTGGACGACGTCTTCTGGCACGGTGCGGGGTACATCGGGTATCTCGATGACGACCAGGTTGCCTGGCTCGCCGCCGACCTCGCGCGTATCGAGCCCGGACGCGCCGTGGTCGTCGCGCAGCACATCCCCGCACTGGGAACGGGTCACGTCCGGCGTGGTGAGAGCCGTCCCGGGCTCAGCGTCTCGGTGGCGAACCGGGACGTGCTCTACCGGCTGTTGGAGCCGTTTCAGGCACACATTCTCGTGGGTCACACGCACGAGCACGACCACGTCTTCGAGTACGGTGTACACGAGCTCGTGAGCGGGACCGCCTGTGGTGCCTGGTGGAGCGGACCCATCTGCGGGGACGGTACGCCGAACGGTTACACGGTTCTCGAGGTGTCTGGTGAGTCTCTCCGGTGGCGCTACAAGGCGACGGGGCATGCCCTGGACCACCAGATGCGGCTGTATTCCCGTGGCTCCGATCCGACCGCGCCGGACGAGATCGTCGCCAACATCTGGGATTGGGATCCCGAGTGGACGGTCGTGTGGCACGAGGGTGGAGATCGACGCGGGGCGATGGCCCGGCGCATGGGGTACGACCCGCTCAGTGTGGAGCTCCACACGGGGCCCGATCTCCCGCCGCGGCGCACGTGGGTCGAGCCGTATCCGGCCAACCATCTGTTCTACGCGCCGGTGACACCCGACGCGCGCGATCTCACCGTTGAGGCGACGGATCGCTTCGGACGGCGCTACGTCGCGCGCGTTCCGCGCGACAGCGCGGTGGAGGGATAGCCAGGCGGCGGACGCTGGCTCAGCGGTAGAACACGGCCAGCCACACGGTGTCGGCGTCGGGGTCGGTCCACTCGACGCGGTGGCGCTGGTGGGGCGGAATGTGCAAGTAATCGCCGGGCCCGAGCACCACCGTGCCGCGATCGTCACCGAAGGTCAGCCGCGCCGCGCCGCTGAGCAGCACCACCCACTCGTGTTCGATTTGGTCGTACCAGAAACCCGGCGGAGAGTGATCACCGCGGGAGACGATGCGCTCGATGCGTACGCGATCGTGCTGCAAGAGCACGTCGGTCACTTCGCCCGGGACGCCCGGTGGTGTGCTGTGAAAGAGGTTGTCCAGGCCCACGGGCTGTCGCACCGATCGCAGGGTCTACTCCGTCACGGCCAGCAGCTCGACATCGAACACGAGGGTCGCGTTCGGGGGAATGACCGTCCCCGCCCCCTGCTCGCCGTACGCCAGCTCGGGAGGAAGGACGAGCTTGCGCATTCCGCCAACCTGCATACCGCGGACGCCTTCGTCGAACCCCGCGATGACTGATCCAGCCCCGACACCGAAGGTGAACGGCTCGTCACGGTCGCGACTGCTGTCGAACTTGGTGCCGTTCGCGAGGAAGCCCTCGTAGTGCACGGTTGCCGCGGTACCAGCCACGGCCTCGGTACCGTCACCGACCTGGAGATCCTGGTAGTAGAGGCCCGACGTCGTCTTGGTCATCGCGGCGAGATCGACGCCCAGCCCCGGCGCAAAATCGTCGTTGGTCAGGGGATCGGTGCTGTCGCCGCAGGCGGCGATGCCAAGCCCGAGCACAAGTGCGAATGCGAGTGTCCGTGTCATCATCGTTTCCGGTTGACTGAATCCATCGATCAGAGGTTCTGTGATCCGACGCTCACCAGGGATACGTCGGGGGATCGAGGTGCTCCACGAAGTACTCGACGCGGAGTTGCGATGCGTGCCGACCGGCCGCCCCCCGCAGTCCGTGGCGATTCTCGGGGTACAGCATGAGATCGAAGTTCTTCCCGGCGTCCACGAGAGCGTCGATCAGCTGGATCGTGTTGCCCGGGTGCACGTTGTTATCGACGCTGCCGTGCATCACCAGGAGCTGGCCCTGGAGGTTCGCGGCGAAGGGCAGCGCCGATCCCGCGTCGTATCCTTCCAGGTTCTCCTGCGGCGTGCGCATATAGCGCTCCGTATAGATCGTATCGTAGTTGCGCCAATCTGTGACTGGGGCGTGCGCCACGCCGACATGGAACACCTCAGGCTCCTTCAGGAGCGCCAGGACCGTCATGTATCCACCATACGACCCGCCGTAGATGCCGACGCGCGAGCCGTCGATGTACGGTCGCTCGGCAATCCGCCTCACTGCCGCCGTCTGATCGGCGAGATCGACCTGTCCGAGCTTGAGATACGTTTCCGCCTCGAACGCCTTACCGCGGTTTCGGAGTCCGCGGTTGTCCACGCGGAACACCATGAATCCCAGCTGCGCGAGTCGCTGGTCACCGTTCCCCATGACGTAGGAATTGCTGACGGCCTTCGAGTGTGGGCCGCCGTACACCGGAACGAGGAGCGGATAGGTCGCCTCGGGGTTGAATCCCGCTGGCTTGTACAGCAGACCGTGCAGGTCGGTGGTCCCGTCGGCGGCTTTGACGATCACCAGCTCCGGTGGCTCGAGCCCGAGCGAGTCGAGCTTCGCCGTCTCGGTACGCATCAAGTTGCGGATCACCGTGCCGTCGGCGTGGTGCAGGTTCGCCGTCCCCGGCGTCGTGAACGAGGAGTACATGTCCACGAAGTACTGCGTAGCCGGATCCATGGTGATTCGGTGGGTCCCCGGCTCCGAGGTCAGCTGTTGGCGGTCAGAGCCGTCCAGGCGGGTTCGGAAGAAGTGGGTTTCGAGCCCCTCCGCCGAGTGTCCGGTGAAGTACACCCAGCCGCCGTCCTCGTTTACGGCGACGATGCTGCCGACTGGCCAGTCTCCACGAGTGAGCTGGGCGAGCTGCTCTCCATCGAGAGAGTAGAGGTAGAGATGACGCCAGCCTGATCGCTCGGAGCTCCACAAGAACCGCTCCCCGTCGTTCAACAGGATGAGATCGTCGTGCAGGCTGACGAAGGCAGGCTCGTGCTCGGTGAGGATGGTCCGCACGGCGCCGGTCTCCACGTCGGCGGCGAGGAGCTCGAGCACACTCTGGTGCCGGTTCAGCCGTTGCAGCAAGATCTCGCGGCCCCCGGGCAACCACATCGGACGCACGATGTAGTTGTCCGGAGTGCTGCGGGTCTCGATCTCGATGGTCCCCCCCGTCTCGATGTCCACGATTCGCAGCACCACGGTCGGGTTGGGCTCACCTGCCTTCGGGTAGCTCTGTAGCTCGAGCTCGGCTTCCGGGGCGAGATTGTGCACGATGGGATGCTTGTGCACGTCGCTCTCGTCGGAACGGTAGTACGCGAGCCGGTCGCCGTCCGGCGAGAACCAGTAGGCGTCGCGCTGGCCGAACTCCTCGGGATACACCCAATTGGGGCGGCCGTTGAAGATGTCGAGGTTGCCGTCGGAGGTGAGCCGGGTCTCCTTACCGGTGCGCGTGTCCGCAACATAGAGATCGTAGCCCTTCACATAGGCGAACCGGTCGTAGTCCTTGCTGTACGTCCCGTTCCACAGCTGCGATGCCCGCATCCCGCGCATCAGATCTTGGGTATAAGGCTGCGGCTCGATCTTGGGACGCAGCAGCTCGCGAAGTGCGTCGGTCTCCAAGTCGTAAAGGAAGTGCCGCTCGTCCACGGTGAAGGTGATCGCCGCGGCATCTTGCACGAATTCGAACGTACTGAAGGGAAGCCCCGTCACCTCCTCGCCCGTGAGCCGTGTGTAGTGACGGCGGATCGCGTTCACCTCAAGGTCGTCGAACAGGGGAGTCTCCGCCTCCGTGAGCGGATCGACACGGAAGAACCGAGTTCCCGAGTCATCTGTCTTGCGTGTTTCGAGCATGCCCTGTCGGCCAGGCAGCCACTCCACGCGGGCACTTCCGGTCGTCGCGGTGAGACGTCCGCCGCGCATGAGATCGTACAGTTCCTTGCCGCGGGCCTGCCCGTGGACCACCGCAGGAAGGATCAGGGCCGCTAAGAAGACGATACTGAGGACAGTGGACGCTCTGCGATTCATCAAGTGGCTCCGGCTCTGTCAGGTCATGAGCCCGTGAGAAGAACGGCCCGGATGCGACCGCCTTCGGTCCCCTTCGAGGTGCGTGAAGGCTACTTGGAGAGCGCGGCTGGGCGCAATCGCCCAGCTTCGGTCGGCGCACGCTTGGAGTGTTGTTCTAGAACGCGAAGTCGGCACGCAGCGAATCGAGTGCCTGCAGGTTGATCCAGAGCGGGCCCCGCAGGGGCGCCCGTTTCCCGGTGTCTTCCGCGTGTACCTCCAGGCGGAGGGCGCGGTTGCCTTCGGGATCGATGTCGACCCTTGCCCTGAGCTCCTGGCAATCCTCGATGCGGACGCGGGGCACGACGAGAGTGGGCGGGGCCATGGCGGTCCTCCTGGTGATGGTCAGGTAGCCGTGCAAGGACAGCGTGCATGTTCCGCGAAGCCTGGCGGCCCGTACCCAAGCTACGGCTCGGCTTGAGCAGCTGGCAATCCCAGCATGCGGACCTGGCCCCTCGTTGGGGAGAGGCCTTGGCAGAGGCGCCCCGTGCGGTTAGCTTGCGTGCTCGAAGTACGAACCGCGAGCTGGTATCTTCTCCCCGTTGTAGAATGGTCCCCGCTCAGGAATGGGACCGGCTCTCGCCGCTTTTCACTCCTCAGGTTCAGACAATCAGGTATGCCGCGCTGCCGGTGACATCGGTGTCTCCGGGTGCGCGCACACACGCAACACGAGGAGTGTTTCGCACACGTATGTCTTTCAACACACTGGGCATTGCGCCCGAACTTCTGAAAGCGATCGACGAGCAGGGCTACGCGGCTCCTACTCCGATCCAACTCGAGGCCATCCCTATCGGACTCGAGGGTCGCGACATCGTCGGATCCGCCCAAACCGGGACAGGGAAGACGGCGGCCTTCATGCTTCCCATCCTCCAGCGCCTGGCCATTGGCCCGCGCGGCGTGCTCCGAGCGCTGGTGCTGGTGCCGACACGGGAGCTTGCCGAGCAGGTACTCACGAGCACGCGCGACTACGGCCGTCACACCGGACTCAGCGCCGCCGCGATCTATGGCGGAGTACGCATGGACCCGCAGACCGCGGCACTGCGCCGCGGTACGGACATCGTGGTCGCCACGCCGGGTCGGCTGCTCGATCATATGGGCCGTGGCCACGTCGATACCTCGCGACTCGAGGTGCTCGTGCTCGACGAGGCCGACCGAATGCTTGACATGGGCTTCGCCCCCGATGTGAACCGGATTCTCGACTCGCTGCCGGCCAAACGGCAGACGATGTTGTTCTCCGCGACGATCTCGTCGGACGTGGACCGGCTTGCGCGGCGGGCATTGCAGGACCATGCCGCGGTGGAGATCGGCCGACGGGCAGAGGCCGCCGAAGGCGTCGAGCACATGCTGGTCGCCGTGGACTGGGCGGACAAGCGCGGCGTACTCGCGCGGCTCCTGTCCGAGATCCCCGACGACGGCCGCACCTTGGTCTTTACCCGCACCAAGCACGGGGCCGACCGGCTCGCGCGACATCTGCGGCGTGAGGGAGCCGAGGCTACGGCACTCCATGGTGGGATGACCCAGAGCCTGCGGAACCGCGCGCTCGACCGCTTCCGCGGCGGTACGATCCGCACGCTGGTGGCGACGGATGTCGCCGCGCGCGGCATCGACGTGGACGACATCGTCATGGTGGTGAACTACGACGTGCCCGAGGATGCGGAGATCTACGTCCATCGGGTGGGCCGGACGGCGCGGGCGGGTTCGCGGGGGGTGGCACTCACCCTAATGTCGCCGCACGAGTGGTTCCTCATGCGGGACGTCGAGAAGCTCATGGGGCGCACCTTCCGCCGTGAAGTGGTCACCGGCTTCGAGCCGAGCGTCGCACCGATCCAGCCGGAAGAGCGGCAGGCACGGCAGGCGCGGCCCCAGGGACCGTCGCTCCGAGCGCGCCGAGGTCGCGCGCGCACGCGCTGATCCCGCGCTCCACTGCGGCCGGCGGACGTCACGACGGACGTTTCGCCGGCTCGATACGGCCGCCTCGCGCAGGATGCGACGCGGCCGTATTCTCTTTGCGGTCCCTGATCCCGTTATCCCCGATCGAGAGGTCACCATGGTTCGCAGTCGCGTGGTCGGTGCGGTCGTAGCAGTGGTGCTCACCTGTGCGGCGGCGGCAGTGTGGCAGGCAGCGTCCGGACAGCAGCGTGGGTGGGCAGATGCATCCCCGTTCGCCGCGCTCGACATGCCGGGGCCAACCGGCATCCGCACGGGTGCCGGCCGGCCCGGACTCGACTACTGGCAGCAGCAGGTGGATTACGTCATCGCCGCCGAGATCGATACGGACACGCACCTCCTGACGGGAGTCGAGACGATTCGGTATCACAACCGCTCGCCTCATGCACTCACGTTCCTGTGGCTCAAGTTGGACGCGAACCTGTGTGACCCCGGCAGCGAGAACGCCGTGCTCGACGTGCCGCCGCTCGAGTTCGGCGAGACCGAGTTCGACTTCTCGTGCTACAACGGGAGCGGTATGACGCTCGAGCACGTCCGAGTCGGCGGTCGTGACCTCGAGCATGACGTCTACGGCACGGTGGCCCGGGTGAACCTCCCTCATCCACTGCCGTCGGGCGGTACCCTCGAATTCGAGATCAGGTGGCGCTGGACCATTCCCGAGTACGGGTACGGGCGCATGGACCGCGAGGGGACCCTGTACCAGGTCGCTCAGTGGTATCCACGCCTCGCCGTGTTCGACGACCTGAGCG
The DNA here is from genome assembly GCA_039584325.1 of Gemmatimonadota bacterium. Taxonomy (GTDB): domain Bacteria; phylum Gemmatimonadota; class Gemmatimonadetes; order Gemmatimonadales; family GWC2-71-9; genus JAOTVV01. Next base: position 17,372 of record JBDGYA010000014.1, on the reverse strand, counting down.
GCTGGAACATCGAGCCATTCCTCGGGGCGGGGGAGTTCTACCAGGAGTTCGGTGACTTTCGCGTCGCGCTCACGGTGCCCGACAACTTCGTGGTCGCGGCGACCGGCACGCTGGACAACCCGGAGAGCGTGCTCACGCCGGCACAGCGTGCCCGGCTGGCCCGAGCCGCCGGCTCGGAGCAGCCCGTCGCCATCATCAGCCGCGACGAAGCGTTGACGGGTCGGCGTGCCCAGCCCACCGGGTCCAAGATCTGGCGATTCACGGCGGAGAACGTGCGCGACTTCGGCTTCGCGATGGCGCCCGACTTCCGCTGGGATGCCAGCAGCTGGAACGGCGTCCTGATTCAGACGTTCTACCGCCCGGAGGCCGAGCTGTGGGAAGAGGCCAACCGGATGTCGTGGGTCTCCATCAAGCACTTCTCCGAGCGACTCTACCACTACCCGTGGCCGCACGCGACGACCATCGAGGGCCCGAACGGCGGCATGGAGTATCCGATGCTCACGTTCGTGCCGACGAGTGCGTCACGTGAGGAGCTGTACTGGGTGCTCACCCACGAGTTCGGGCACGAGTGGTACCCGATGATCGTGAACTCCAACGAACGGCTGCACCCGTGGATGGACGAGGGGTTCAATACCTTCATCGACATCGCGTCGGTCGAGGAGTACTTCGACGGCACCGCCTACGGAGACACGATCGACGTCCAGCCACTGCACCTGTACCCGATCCATGCGCTGGCTGGGCAGGAGCAGCCCATGGCCCTGCCGCCCGACGAGCAGCACGATCTCTACTGGGCGGCGTACTTCAAGCCGGCCCTGATGCTCCATCTGCTGCGGACGGAGGTGGTGGGCCCTGAGCGGTTCGACCGGGCGCTGTCGGAGTACACGCACGCGTGGGCGTTCAAGCACCCCGCGCCCGCCGATTTCTTCAGGTTCATGGAGGACGCCACCGGCCGCAACCTCGACTGGTTCTGGCGCGGCTGGATCTACTCCACGGCGCGGCTGGATCAGGCGGTGGAGTCTGTGACACAGGGCGATGCCGAGCGGGAGACCGAGATCCACCTGCGGAGCCGGCGCGCCTTGCTCATGCCGGTCGAACTGGCGGTCACGTTCGCCGATGGCGAAGTGCAGTCGGTCAAGCTGCCGGTCGAGATGTGGAAGCTCGGCCCCGATTTCGTGTACCGGCTACCGGGTGACCGGGTGGTGTCGGCCGTGGAGATCGATCCGCGCGGTGTGTACCCGGACGACGACCGGGAGAACAATGCCTGGAGGCAGTAGCTGCCAACAGAAGTAGAGCGATTCGGGCGTGGCCTCCCGTGCCGGGACGCGGCCTTGGGCCGCAGCTATTCGCGCCGCCGTGGATGTCCCGGGCTCAGCGCACCCGCGGACAGAGATCGGGTCCGACCCGTCCTTCCAGCCCACCCGGGATCCCGAGTTCGAGCGTATCGCCAGGCTGCACGCTCTGCCGCTCGGTGAGCCAGCAGGGCACTCGGCCGGTGGCGGCATCGACCGGCAGCAGCCCAGGATCGCCGATGTCGAGGATGAACTGGAACTCGCCGCCTGGCACGCGAAAGCCGAGCGCCCGGGTCGTACGCGGTTCGACAATCCCGACGCGATAGCGCCGTGAACGGTGATAGATCCCGATGTGTGCCTCGTAGAGGTTCGGATTGCTCACGAGCACGGCGGCGTCCCCGGCAGCGGGCACGGCGGCATCGGCCGTCTCGCCGGTCGAGGAGCCACTTCCACTGGCGCATGCCATCCCGAGCACCAGTGAACCGGTGAGCACTGCCCCGCGATTCGGCATGAGATCTCCCATCCCCTGACGAACTCAAAGGTAGTCTCGGGGTACCGAGAATGCGCTGGGCTCAACGGTCGGCGATCCAGGTCGGATCATCTCCCTTTCGGCCTCACGAATCGGTAGGTCATGGGACGACGGCGCACGATCATCCTGCTACTGAGCTTTGCGACCACGATGCCCGCCATTGCGGTCGCACAAGGGAGGCGCGACGTCACCGGTACGGTGCGCGCCGAGCGGGACAGCACGCCGCTCGAGGGGGTGATCGTCATCGAGCGGGGGACGGGAACGACGGTGGTCACGGATGCTGCCGGGCGCTTCCTTATTGGCGACGTGAGCCGCCTGCCGACGCTGATCACCTTCACGCGGATCGGCGTCGCTCCCGACTCCGTGTTGCTGGCCGGTGATCGAGACGAGCTGACAGTCTACCTGCGTCTGGCGCCCATCTCGCTTCCCGCGATCACTGCTGAGGCGCGGCCGACGGCGCGCATTCGGTTCGAGCGCGAAGCCCAGCCAAGCATCGTGAGCGTCGACCGCGAGACGATCGCCCGTGTTCCGGCACCATTCGAGTCGGACGTGATCCGAACCGTCCAACTCCTGCCAGGCACGGTGGCGCTGAACGACTACACGGTCGGTTTCAACGTGCGGGGAGGTGAGCCGGACCAGAACCTCACCCAACTCGATGGCACCACGATCTTCAATCCGTCACACCTGGGTGGGCTGTTCAGCACGTTCGATACGGACGCTGTGGAGGAGGTGGACTTCATCACCGGCGCGTTTCCGGCGGAGTACGGTGGCCGGCTGAGCAGCGTGCTCGACGTGTCGGTGCGGCCAGGGAGACGCGACCGCCTCGGGGTCCGAGGACACGTCTCGCTTCTCGCCAGCCGCCTGTTGCTCGAGGGGCCTGCCGGATCGCGTGCGTCTTGGCTCGTCTCCGCGCGGCGCACGTACGCGGACGTGCTTGCGGGCGCGCTCACGAGCGAGGTGTTTCCGTACCACTTCTGGGATGCGGTCGGGAAGGGCAGTCTCCGATTGGGAACGGGCGGGACGCTCTCTGTGACGGGGTACGCGGGCCGCGATGTGCTCGACTGGCTCTGGCAGGCGGCCAAGCCCGGTCAGGAGGAGATCCGCCTCGAGGGCACGTGGGGCAATCAGGTCCTCGGGGTGCGGTTCGACCAGCCGCTGGGTCGTCGCGATCGGCTGACGGTCGATGGCGGCATTACCGGCTTCTCGGCGAGGTTCGGGTTGCAGCCGCGCATCGTGGAGGCGGAGAACATCGCCCGGCTCCTGTCGGCGCGGGCCAGGCTCATCTTGGTGCCGCACCGAGCGCACGAGGTTCGCGTCGGGGCCGGCATCGAGGACTACCGCATGCGATACGATGCGGGATCCGAGAGCTTCGGGTCCTCGTTCCTCAGGATGCGATATGCCCCGCAGGTCTGGTCGGCGTTCGCGGAGGACCAGTGGCGTGCGGCGTCCTGGCTGTTCCTGCGGCCCGGTGTTCGTGTGGAAGCCGTCCGAGGACCTGACGTCGTCAACATCGCTCCCCGGCTCGGGGTGAAGGCGTTCCTGGACCGCGGGCTGGCGCTGACCGGTTCGGTCGGGCGGTACCACCAGGCAATCCACTCGCTGCGCGACCAGAACCTGCCGTGGAACATCTTCGACTTCTGGATTGGCGCGGACTCGGCGATTCCAGTGGGGCGCGCGGACCATGTGGTCGTTGGAGTGGAGTGGTGGTTCGGGGCCGCCGAGTCGCTCACCCTGGAAGCGTATCGCAAGACGTTCACCGACATCATCGACGCGAACCTCAACGAAGATCCTGCGGTCCAGGGAGACGAGATCGTGCCGGTGAGCGGCGACGCCTGGGGTATCGACGTGCTGGTGCGACGGCACTGGGGCCGTGTCACAGGCTGGATCGCCTACAGCCTCACCAAAGCGACGCGCCGGAACGACCGAGGGGAGTACCCCGCGGTGCACGATCGGCGCCACACGATCAATGTGGTGGTGCAGGCGCCCGGTCCCTTTGGGAGCGATCTCGCAGCGCGGCTGGGATACGGCTCGCCGTTGCCCTACACGGCCTTCGTCGGGGAGTGGGATCACCGCACCTATCGCGCGGCCACGCACAGCTGGGACAACTTCAACCGCGAGCCGATCGCGAGCGACGATCTCAACAGTACCCGGTACCCGTACTACGGGCGGTTCGACGTCAGCCTGCGCTGGGAGATACAGAAGTGGGGAGGGATGCTCCGACCCTACGTGCAGGTCGCGAACATGCTCAATAGGCGCAACGTGTTCCTCTACTTCTACGATTACACCACCGCTCCGGCGACGCGCAGCGCCATTTCGCAGCTGCCGCTTCTGCCGAGCGTCGGACTGGAGTTCGCGTTTTGAACCGCACGAGGCGCCTCGCGTGTGTGCTCGCTGGGATCGCGGCGTTAGGCTGTGAGTTTGGTGAGGTCACCATTCCGAACGCCGATCCGATCGTCGTGGTGCAGGCGGTCATGCGTCCCGACTTGCCGCGGCAGTGGGTGCTCGTCGAGCAGACGCTCAGCGGCGCTGCGGCCGTGGATTCGGGAGCGGTCGTCATTCCCGGCGACGCACCGCAGCTCCCGGTCGTCGGGGCCACGGTCACGGTGCGTAACCGGAGCGACGCAGGAGATCCCTGCGGCACCACCGTGTTCGTCGAGCGTCCGGGAGACGGCCCGCCGGAGTCGCCGGGCGTGTACTGGTCACCGGTGGGGTGTCCGTCCATGGGCGCTGGTGACACGCTGGAGCTGCGAGTCGCCGCGCCTAGTGGTGCCGTCACGGGAACGACCGTGATCCCCGGCGTTGGCGCGTTCGTGCTGGGTGTAGGTAGGGACTCCGTGGTGATGCCGGGGCGCAGGCTCGAGCTGAACCGGGATGTCGACACGGTGTTTGCCGAGGCGGTCGGGGCCACGGGACGCGCCCTGCAGATTGAGGTGCGCCGGCCGGACGTCACCGGGGCATCGGCACCGGGATTCTGGTTCGTGGTGGATTCGACTGCGATCACGGTGCCTGGCAATCTGCCGGACTTCTTCACCGCCTTCCAGGAGGACACGAGCACCATTCCCGAAGAGTTTCCCCCGGTATTTGCGGCAGGGCGGTACTATGCCGTGACCGTGGCGCATGGTGACGAGCGGTACTTCGATTTCGTTCGGTCCGGCAACATCCCGCCCTCGGGACGAGGGTTCATCAACCGCTTGGAGGGTGGCCTCGGGGTCTTCGCGAGCATGATTGCGGCCACGAGCGATCTGCGCGTGGTGGGCAGTATCGACGACGCGCGGGAAGGGACCTATCGACTCAGTGGGACCCTCCTGGGCACGCCGGTCGATGCGTCACTCGAGCTGTACGTTGCGACGGCGGACGCCGATTCAACGGAGGCGTCTACCTTTGTGAGCGGCAGTTGGCTCCACGGGGCGATTGACGAGAGCGCCGACGGAGCGTTCGTCGGCGACAGTCTCGCGCTGGTGATTCGGCAGGTGCTGCCCGGCATCGCCGACTCGGTCGCCGCGCTGCTGGTTGCCGGGCCCGTCGGGCCGGGTATCGGTCGGGTGGGAGTGTACGATCCGTCGCTCCAGCTCGTCGACAGCCTTACTTTGGAGCGACCGTAGGGCATTACCCATCCATGTCGGCGGGAAGCGAGAGGACTCCGTTCGTGAACTGGCGGCTCGGACCGAAGATTCGGCACTGGACCACACCTGGTGAGAGCACGGACTGACGAGGTCACCGCAGCAGGGGTGCTCGCGGCACGTACCTGGATGCTGCGCGCGCTATCATCACCCGGCGTCGAGCCTCCGGCACTGTCTGACGGCGTGTGGGAGACCGCGCTTCGTCACGAGCGGTGTGCCGCCCCGCTCAAGGGCCTTCTGGCTGCTCAGGTCGGGCTCGCGGCCCTACCATCTGAGGTGACGCAAGCGCTGGAGCGGTTCGCCAGTCGGGAATGGCAGCGGATTCTCATGGCCCGCGCTCAGTTGCTACAGATCGACCGCATCGCGTTGGAACACGGGCTTCGAATCGTGGTGCTCAAGGGCGGGCTGGCCGCGCTGGCGGATTCGGGCGCGGTCGATCTCGTCGACGTCGACGTCCTTGCCCGATCTCACGAGGCACGCGTGCTGGCGGATCAGCTGGATGAGGTCGGGTACGCCGGTGTCGGGTTCAGCAGCACCCAGCATCTGCGAAGCAGGGCTCGGCCAGGTGCGCTGCTCGTGGAGGTGCACGAGACGGTCGACTTCGGCGACCCGGTATGGTCGGCAGAAACGTGGGAGCGGGTGGTGCCGGTCGCCCGTACGGACGGCTTGCTGCGCCTGGCGCCGAAGGACCACTTGTGGCACCTACTGTACCACGTCGGGGTCGTGCACCCGCACCGCCGGGGTGCAATCCGCGACCTTCTACTCACGAGCTCGGCGATCGCCGACTGCGCCGAGTCGGAGGTGACCGAATTGGAGCGGCGTGCCGACGTATTGCCTCAGCGGAGGGCCGTGCGGGATCTACTCGGCATGGCACGAGAGCTGGCATCGGGAGGAGTCATCCACGATCGTTTCGCTCGGCTGGTGATTGGGTCCGTCGTCATTCGGAGGTCTGTGCGATGGCTCCCGCTGAGCGGCCAGCCCCAGGCCAGTGTCGGCATCTGCGCCACAGCCTTGATTTCGGGGTGGCCCGACGTGAAGCGCGAGTGGGGACGGGTGCGCATGCGGACGATCGAGGGGTCGGCCAACCGACCGATTGCCTGGTTCGAGCGACTGGGCCCGCGGATAGGGCGGGCGGTACGGGTCACCGTGCGTGCGGTGCGCACGACGCTGGCCCTGGTGCTCGCGCTCCCGATTGCCGGCCTTGCCGCGCTCACGTCGTACCGGATCTTGAGATCCCGGACGCCGTGACCGCCGGGGCGAGCACCTCGCGCAGGGCGACCGGGCGACCGAACGTATCCAATCCGAGCCGGACCGCCGACCGAGGCAGCCGTGAGAGCGTGGACAGCACGTCGACGACGCGTGGCGCCACCGTCCGGTCTGCCAGGAGCCAGGGGGACTGTCGCACCAGTCCCACGAATGCCTCGCTCGCCGAGATTGCCGACACCGACGTCGACTGATCGGCGGCGACGCTCGTGTGGAGCGTGCCTGCCACGTCCACCGGTCCCTGCGGGAGGCCCACCGCCATGGCGGACGGTTGCACCGTGCGCCTCGTCCCGGTCGGTGTCCGCTCCTCCCAGCCGTCATCGAGGTGCAGCGGCCGCAGCCACCCCTCAGCCGCTAGGCGGCCGGCCGAAGCGTGCAGCACCACCTGATCGTCTGAGAGGAGTCCCCACCCGCTGGTCGCAAGGCTGAGACACGTCGTGGACTTGCCCGACCGGGCGTCCCCCACAACCAGCCATGCCCGGCCTTCCTCGGTCACTACAGCGCCGGCGTGTAGCAGGATCCGGCCGATCCTGCCGAGGAGGAGGGCAGAGGAGATCGTCAGCATCGACTGGAGATCTGCAGCCACGTCGTCATGAACCGCGTGGGGTACCTGCAGGTCTGCACGGCAGCCCAGGAGATCGAGCGTACCGCAGCCACCAGTGGCACCGAGCATGAACGCGGTCTCCGTTTCCTCCTGGATCCACGCGTCGACGTTGCCGATGCGGAGCGTGGGAGCGTGCAGGGGCGGCGTCGCTCGGCTGAGATCACGGACGGACACGAGCCTCATCGATGCTTGCGCCGCGCCGAGGCTTGCCGCGCGCTCCGCATTCAGATGGACCCACGAGCCCAGAAGGGGAACACAGTGGTCATCGACGGCCAGTATCAGAGCAGCGTCCTGCACCAGTGCGAAGCCGGTGAAGGGTGGATCCGCCATACGGCTCAGGAGCTCGGCCGCAGGGCCACGTGGGATGCGTCCGTCGGCTGACCGCTCCGTTCGACCCACGCGTGAGCCTCGACCGCCTCGCGAGCAGAAGCGTCGTGCCGCACGCCGATCCTGAGTCGACAGGGGACGCCCAGGCGATGCAAGACGAGGCACTCAGCGACGCTCCGGTAGAGGCACGTGTTGCGCCAGGGAAGCAGAGGCACCCTGCCCAGGGCCCGGAGCGTTGCGAACGCGAATCGGATGGCGGTGTCGGCTTGCTCCACCTGCCCGGTCGCGGATACCCGTCCGTCGATCAGTTCTCTGAGCCGGCTGTCACGCAGCCAGAGGGGAGTCCGTAGGGCTGCACCCGTGCCCACCGCGGCGAGCCGAAGTCGTGTTGTCACGGCGCTAGCAGGCCTCGCTCCCGTAGCTCCTCCAACGTTCGACGGAACTCCGACTCGGCGATCTTCGGGTCCACCTCGAATTCCCTCGTGAGCTCAGCAACGATTGCCGACGCATCGAGGCCTTGCTCGAGTCCCTTCCAGATGACCGCCCCCGTCTCGTTCAGACGGTAATACTGCTTCGTGCCGAGGTGGAGGAGTACCGCCTCTCCCTCGAGGTGGGCGGCGAGCACATCGGGGGAGGCTCGCGGCGTCTCGTCACCGGTCTGCGTCATGGATTGCCCTCCCCACGTACGCCGGCGGGGTGCCGCGGCTCACCGTCTCCCACGGGGATCTCGTGCACGAGGTCTGGCGCGGAGAGGTCTAGCCATCTGAGGCGCGGAGTCTGGTTCTCCCAGGATACGAATACCAGACGGTCGTCTCCGGTCCACGTGGGCTGCCCGTCAGCACCTACCCGCTCCGTCACCCGCGTCAGCGCACCCGTCCCGATTGCGAGGAGGTAGATCTCGGTATCGCCAGGTCGGTCCGTGGCGAACGCCACCCAGGCCCCGTCCGGACTCCATGCGGGCTCCACCTCGGCCCGTCCCGCCGAATCCGGTACGAGCACGCTGAAGTCGGCGGGTGACATGGTGTGCACGAACAGGTCGGCGCTGCCCGGATGGGTCGAGACGAAGGCGATCCGGTTGCCGTCTGGCGCCCAGCTGGGGCTGGCCTCGATCGAGCCGGCGAATCCGAACGAGCCGGTCAGACGCTGGGCGGCACTGCCGTCTGACGCCGACAGCCACAGCTTGGGAACGCCAGCCTCGGACCGCGTATACGCGACGTGCGCACCGTCGGGTGAGAGGTCGGGGGCAGCTTCGGATACGTCAGTGAACGTGAGTCGTTCCGCCGGGGCACCATCGAGCGTCGTCGCGTATAACTCGCCGTTGCCGTCCCGGTAGCTGACGAAGATGATGGTGTTCCCGACGGCGCTGGGGTCGCTGTCGTCCGCGGGGCTGGTCGTCAGGCGCAGGGTGTCCCCGCCGTCCAGTGCGGCACGGTAGATGTCCCGGTTGCCGTTGCGCAGGAGGTCGAACACGATGGTGGGTGGCGGTGGCACCGGAACGAGGAAGTCCAAGCGTTCCTCGACGGTGACGGCAGTGAAGGTCAGGTTACCGGCGTCGAGGAAGGTCACGGAGTCGGGGGCCGTGAACTCGACCGCGCCCTCGGGTGATACGGACCAGGTCACCTGGGAAGGATCGAACGGCACGCCGTCGAAGCTCAACCGTAGTTGTGCCGTTGCGCTGCGCTCGACGCGCCCCGCGAACTCAATCGAGAATCGGTCCGGATCTGTACCGCCGTCACACGAGGTCACCGTCGCCCACACCAGCGCGATCGACAGGAGGACTCTCGGGATGCACCGGTGGAGATCTCGCGGAATCACGTGCCTCGCTTCTCGCGGCAGCCCCGATGCCGCGTGTGAGCGTTGACCGACGGTGTCGCGCATGGCGCCCACGCCCGGCTTGCCTCGACCTCGACCGCCGATACTCAAACGGCGGGTGTCACTGACCGTGCCGCGGCTAGGTGCCATGGCGACTGCGAGTAGTCTCTCAGCCAACTCAACTTACCGCTGGCGCGACAGCAGCGCAGGCACGGGAACGGGCCGGTGATGTCGTGCCTGCTCGCGGTCGGCTGCTGCGCCTGCCGCAGCGCGCCGAGGCGCGTGCGGTACATCTCGTACCCGTCGGCGAGGGTCGCATCGTGCAGGTCGGCAACGACCTCGGTCTCTGTCGTGCCGTAGTTCGACAGCTGGCAGCACGTGCAGAGCCGCCCACGCGTGTCGACGTACAGTCGTCGGCCCGAGAACGTGTCGCAGGGATGCTCGGCGCCGTCGAACGGGTACCCGTAGTCTATCGTGATCTCCGTCCGCCGCCCGCCCTCGCCGCGCAGGGCCTGGATCTCCCTCGTAACCGCCCAGTACTCGTCCGGCCCAAGATCGCTGTCACGCTCGGCCGAGCCAGGGGTCGGCTGGGGCAGGATGAACCCGATGCCGAGACATCCGAGCGACTCCGCGAGATCCGCGGCCGTTCGAAGCTCGCGGCGGTTCCGTCGGTCAATCACCATCGAGAGGTAGCACGGAATCTTCTCCGCGGTCAGCATCGCCACTCCCAACAGTACCCGGCGATAACTGTCCCGGCCGCGGTCAGCGTCGTGCGTGGCTTCCGACGCACCCGAGAGGCTGAGGCGGACTGAAGCCGGGGGATACTGGCGCAACAGTGGCACTATCCTCTTCACGTGCCAGGCGTTCGACACGAATCTGTAGGGTACACTGCGTGACGAGCAATCGACGACGATCCGTTCGAAGTCGTCGTGGAGCAGCGGTTCGCCCCCAGTGAAGCTGGCGGCCACCGGGCCGAATATCGGGCGAGCCTGATCCAGGATGGACCCGATCAACTCTGGCTCCAGCGAGCGGACGGTAGTGACGTCATCGCGGATGCAGTGGGGGCAGCGGAGGTTGCAATGCTCCGTGATCGCGAACCCTATGAGCATTGGAGGATCTGCCACGCTGTGACCTGGAAGACGCTGCCCAGTCAGAGAGGGCGGGTATGTGCGGTCCGCATCGACCGTCTTTCCGCAATATTGAAACTACCCTCTATTCCTGCAAGTCAACGAGGTGTTGCGTGGACTCATCAGGTCCTGAGTGGCTGGGACTGCCGGGAACGGTAGTCCGCGGATACGGTATCGCGTCGGGAACGGCTGCGAGCAGCCCCTATCCGGCAGGGTCACTCGCCTTGCAGATCCCACACTTCACGGCCCGAGGGCTCGATCTGAGCGAATACCACCCCGCAACCGTCAACGTGGCTCTCGACGTGGACGCAATACGACTGCTGCAGGCGGCGCATACCTTTCGGCGAGTTCGCTGGACCGACCGTGCGCCCCCGGAGGATTTCTCGTTCGCACCCTGTCGGCTGCACTACGCTGGACACACGTACGAGGGCTGGATCTACTACCCTCATCCCGAGACCAAGCCGGATCACCACCAGGCGGCCAACCTCCTCGAGATCATCACGGCGTTCATCCCGGATCTTCGCTACGGCTCGGCCGTGATGATTAGCGTTCGTCGCGGGACGATCGCCATCGAGCCGTGAGCTCCCCAGTTCGCCGGGGGCGCCGGTCAATCGGTGATCCTGCGCACTTGCCTTAAGACCGCAAGGGAGCAAGACTGGTGGGCGCGAATCCTGACCCGCCTTTCAACCACGGAGCAACCAGCAGCATGAGCGCATCGAACACCGCCGCGGTCACCGAAGTCGACTGGACCGGAGCGTCGGCACGCCGCCTCGCCGGCTACTCGTTCCTGATCCTGTTCTTCGAGTTGGCCCTGATCCGCTATCTGCCGGGGTACGTGCGGGTGTTCGGCTTCTACCTCAACTTCGTGCTGATCGCGACGTTCCTCGGGATGGGCGTGGGACTGCTGCGGGCCGAGGCCGCCCTCCGCCTCCGCTGGCTGTCTCTGCCAGTCACCGTGGTCCTTCTGGTCGCAGTGTACCTGCTCGCGGACGTCTTGGTGCAGGTGCCCCCGGATGCCGACGAGGTCCTGTGGGCGATCTATCCGGCGCGCTGGGAGACGAAGCGGACATTCGGTGTGCTGCCCACGACGACGATTCTGTTCGCTCTCTGCGCGCTCTTCTTCGTACCGCTCGGTGCCCTCCTCGGGCGAGAGTTTCGCAAGTTCAAGCCGCTGGTTGCCTATTCCCTCGACATCGGCGGCAGCCTCGCCGGCATTCTGGCGTTCGGGGTGCTCAGCGCGCTGCGCACTGCCCCGGCCGTGTGGTTCGCAATCGGTACCCTCATCTGGCTAGTGCTGGCCTGGGAGGACCGCCGGTACGCCGTGGGGGTGGTCGGAATGGGCTTGGCCGCCGTCGTGCTGGCGCTGGTGACGGCGGGTCCGCGTCCGGAGTTCTGGTCGCCCTATTACCGCATCAACATCTACCGCCCCGACGACGATGTCTTCCGGTTGACGGTGAACGGCTCGCTGCATCAGTACATGATCGACTTCCGGCCACCGGCCGTCGCTCGCAGTCCCTTCGTGGACGCCGTGCGAAACGACTACATGGCCCCGTACCGCGCGCTGCGGAACGTGGACTCGGTGCTGGTGATCGGCGCGGGGACCGGGAATGATGTCGCGCTCCTCCTCGACGCCGGCGTGGCGCACATCGACGCCGTCGAGATCGATCCGGTCATCGTGAGTATCGGGCAGTCGGGGAATCCGCAGGACCCGTACGGTGACCCACGTGTCCGCGTCCACATCGACGATGCCCGGGCCTTCATGGATCGGACCGACCAGCGATACGACCTGATCGTCTTCGGTACACTGGACAGTCAGACGCTCCTGTCCGGCATGACCTCGCTTCGGCTCGATAACTACGTCTACACCGTGGAGGCGTTCGAGGCGGCACGGGAACGGTTGAAGCCGGACGGTACGCTGATCACCTATCACATGTCGCTGGAGCCGTACATCGGCGCCAAGATCTTCGGGCTGATCGAGCGTGCGTTCGGGGAGGAGCCCGCCGTCTCGTTCGAGCCGGCGCACCGGCTGTTCAACTACACGTTCATCGCCGGTGCCGCGGCGGAGCGGCTGGCGGAGTGGGAGACGCCGGCCAACATCGCCGACATCTCCGTGGTCCTGCCACGGGACGACTGGCCGTACCTGTATCTCAGGCGGCCGACGCTGCCGGATCACTACATTCGGGCCCTCGCCATGGTGCTCGCTGTCGCGGCGGTGTTCGTAGCGGTCGGGCTCGGCCGGCGTCGGCTAGGGGGGACGGGCTTCGACTGGCCGCTGTTCTTCATGGGGGCCGGCTTTCTGCTGGTCGAGACCAAGAGTGTCTCGGAGATCTCGCTTCTGTTCGGAGCGACGTGGACCGTGAACCTCGTCGTCTTCTACTCCATCCTGTCGGTCATCCTGATTGCGAATCTCTGGGTGCTCCGGCACCCTCCCACCGGCACACGCTGGCCGTTTCTCGCACTGTTCGCCAGCCTCGCCCTCGCCTATACGGTGCCAGCCAGCGCCCTCCTCCCTCTTGGCGTCATGGGCAGGTGGGTGGTGGGAGGTATGCTCATCGCGCTGCCGATCTTGTTCGCGGCGGTGATCTTTGCCGTCCTGTTCAGAACGCGAACGCGCGACGCCACCGCGTCTCTGGCGGCAAACCTCCTGGGAGCGATCGTCGGGGGCGTGCTCGAGTACGCAGCAATGGTGGTGGGGATCAAGGCCCTCTACCTGCTCGCTGCCGTCTGTTACGGGCTGGTGGTGCTGACGAGTCTGCGGCGAGGCAGACCGGCCGCGACGGTACCGGTCGCTGCTGACATGTAGCGAGGCATAGAAAGCCCCGGCAGCCCCGCTATCCAGCAGAGGAGGCACGTCGGTTCCTCCGGAGCAAGCCGCAGGGACCAACGCCGTCGGACGACCCACCTGCAGGGGCGGGGCCTACAGCGACTCGAACCGACTCTGGAAGAACCGGAGCTTCGACGGCTCGTAGACGAACTTGAGCCCCCGGATCTGCTCTCGGCGCTCGTACAGCCGGATGATACCCTCCGCCACCGCCTGCATGTGGTCGTTCGTGTACACCCGGCGCGGAATGGTGAGCCGCACCAGCTCCAGGGCCGGCCGGTGGTTCTCGCCGGTCTCGGGATTGCGCCCCTTCGAAACATTGCCGCGTTCCATGGCGCGCACGCCGGTCTCGACGAAGAGTTCGGCGGCGAGACGCTGGGCAGGGAACTCGTCCTGGTCGATGTGCGGCAGGAATCGCTTCGCATCGAGGAAGATGGCGTGACTGCCCGGCGGGGTGACGATGGGCACGCCCGCCTCCAGCAGCAGTCGGCCGAGATACTGGGTCTGCTGCACGCGCGAGCGGATGTAGCGATCGTCGACCATCTCCTCCACGCCACGCGCAATGGCGGCGAGGTCAGCCGTTGCCAGACCGCCGTCGGTGATGTTGCCCTCATAGACCCGGAGCAACTCCTCGGCCTGCTTCGCCCACTCTGCGTTCTCGCGGAAGGCAAGGATGCCGCCGATGTTGATGAGGAAATCCTTCTTGCCGCTCACCGTGCAGCCGTCGCCGTATAGCATCATCTCTCGCAGAATATTCGCGACAGGGACGCCGTGGTACTTCGGGTCTTTGCACTGGATCATGTACGCGTTCTCGGCGAAGCGTGTCGCGTCGAAGAACACGGGCAGGCCCACGCCGCTGCAGTACTCGTACACCTCCTTCATGTTGTCCATGCTCACCGGCTGGCCACCTGCCATGTTCACCGAGTGCTCGAAGGAGATGTAGGCGATCGCCTCGGCACCGTGCTCGTCGACCAACGCCCCGAGCTTGCCCAGATCGATGTTCCCCTTCCACGGATAGTCGAGCTGCGAATCGTGCGCCTCGTCCACGATCACGTCGACGAAGATGCCGCCGGCCATCTCCTGGTGCAGCTTCGTTGTTGTGAAGTACATGTTCCCCGGCACGAACTGACCCTTCCGAATCATGATCTGGCTCAGGATGTGCTCGGCGGCCCGTCCCTGGTGGGTCGGGATGATGTACTCGTACCCGGTGACGTCCTTGAGCACGTCCACGAGGCGGAAGTACTCGTTGCTGGTGGTGGCGCTCGCGCGGGCCCGGTCGTACGCCGACCACTGGACGGCGCTCATCGCTGACGTGCCCGAATCGGTGAGCAGGTCGATGGTCACGTCTGCCGACTGCAGCAGGAACGTGTTGTACCCAGCGGCCCGAATGGCCCTCTGTCGGGCCTCCCGGGTGAGGGTCCCGACCTTCTCGATCGTGTGGATCTCGTACGGGAACACGTCGAAGCCGACCGGCTCCAGATCGGGAAACACCCAGTGGTATCGCATCTGGTCCCGCCACGTGCCCGTCGCCGTGGCCTGCAGGCCCGTCACGCCGTCGCGCTGCCGGTACAGACCGGCGATCGCATCGGCCACCTGGTCGAGCTGCTCGTTCGTCATCGCCAGCCGCGGGATCTGTACCGGCACGAGGTCGTCTCGCCCGACCAGTCCCTGGGCCAGCGCCCGCACGCCGGACAACAGGTACAGCGCTGCGGAGAGCGTGTCGTGTGCGTGGTCTCTCACGTGCGGCAGGAACGTGCTGGCTTTCAGGTACGCGCCATCGCAGCCACGCTCCAGCGGCACGCCCGCTTCGCGCAGCCTCGTGCTGAACCGCTCGGTCTGGTGCATCACCCAGCGGACTTCGTCCTCATCACACATCTCGAGCAGACCGTGGGCGAGCACTTCCATCGTCCTTCCGGCCATGCCTCCGTAGGTGTGCAGTCCTTCGTAGACGACGACCTCGTTCATGAACTTCTCGTGGTCGTCGGGATTGTCCGTAGTGAGGATTCCTCCCGTATTGCTCTTCGGATCCTGGGCGCCGTCCAGCTGGAACACGTGCGTCGTTTTGACGATCTGCTTCACGATGTCGGCCACGGATCGGTCGGCCTGACCCGGCTCGTGCTGCTGGATGTACCACGCGTTCTCGATCACGCGTGATCCGTCCAGCACCAGCCGCTTGCCGTGTCGGTCGGCGAGGGCGCGCACGGCACGGAGGTTCTCGAGGCTGAACGGGTGCTGGCCGTCGGCGAAGGCCTGCATGCCGACAATGGCGACCTTTCCTCCCTTCAGCGTCACCTCGAGCTGCTCGAGGTCCATGTTCCCCGTGAACACCGGTTCGCCGATGCTGCGCAGGTGTGGGTAATCCACCCCCAGGGGCTTGAGTGTGTCCAGGCGCGTCCGAGCGTTACTCGGCAATACCGTGCCGGGCGGCACCATGGTGGCGACAACGAGTTTCACGCACCCCAGGACGTTATGGGTGGGGCACACGTAGCTATGCCCGAGGACTTCCTGTACGGCATTCGCCAGAGTGACGAAGTTCCGGGAACCCGCGTAGGCCTCATCGCCGATGAGCTGACCCGCCAGCTGCTCCTGGCTCATCGCACTCGTGCCGAGCGAGCACATATCGAACGTCACCTGACTCGGCGTGAGGTTGAAGACGTTGAAGTGTGCCTCGGCGAGGTACTGCTTGCGCTCCTCGACCGAGGGGAAGGACAGCAGTCGAACGGTCTTGATTTTGTGTGGCTCGTGGATCGCCATCGCGGTCACCCCTCCACCCTGCGGCCTGGCGTTGTCGTTGCGTTGGAGGGTCCCGCTCCCGGAGATGCCCCACCACCCCGCTGCGGGACCGAGGGCAACTTAGTGGGGGGGAGCCGACGGGGCCACCGGTTCCAGCGCGCCGTACCTCCCGCGCCTCCGCCGCGATGCTCCTGAGCCCCTCCCGGGGCCGGGACTTCCGCTAACGTGATCGTACCATTAGCTTTTGCGCAGCGTATGGCACGCCCGGCTTGGCGTGTAGAGCAACCAGTGAACGTCGCAAGGGGGATCTGGCACAGCGCAGGTCTCCCTTTCGCCGTAGGACAACCCGCCGTCGCGGGGGTCGGGACGTGCAGTCCCACCGCAACGGCAGCCCGACGCGGGGGCTTTGACCGCGAGCGACAGATGCACGATCGGGTGAGACCGCATGACCGGGACTCCGACGTACATCGGCACACAACAAGGAGTACGGCAATGCGTACCACCGGCACCGTGAAGTGGTTCAACGACAGCAAGGGCTTCGGCTTCCTCACCCGCGACGACGGCGAGAAGGACTGCTTCGTCCATCACACGGCGATCCAGGGCGAAGGCTTCAAGTCCCTGCGTGAGGGTGAGCGGGTCGAGTTCGATGTGGTGCAGGGCCAGAAGGGCCCGGCCGCGGAGAACGTCGTCAAGATCGAAGCGTAAGCTGCGTCCACCACGCGGTTGACCGTGGCGGGGCCGCTCGGACTGGTGCCGAGCGGCCCCGCGCAGTCTCCTGTGGGGTGGAATGGAACCGGAGGGTGAATGACGGTAGTGATTCTGAATGAGAGTGACCGCGTGGAGTGGGCCATCAAGCATTTCCGGCGGCAAGTCCAGCGGTCGGGTATTCTGCGCGACGTCAAGAAGAAGCGGTACTACGTGAAGCCCAGTGTGGCCAAGCGCATGAAGGCGGCCGCAGCCCAGCGCCGCCGCCATCGTTCCAACCGCGGGCGCTACGGCTCCTGAGGGAGTCCACACCCATGGCCAAGCAGGGCGCCATCGAGATGCAGGGCACGGTCACCGAAGTGCTGCCCAACGCCACCTTCCGCGTGCGACTGGAGAATGAGCACAACGTCCATTGCACGCTCGCCGGCAAGATGCGGCGGTACCGCATCCGCGTGCTCGCGGGTGATCGGGTGACCGTCGCGCTTTCCCCGTATGACTTGGAGCGCGGCCGGATCACGTTTCGGCACCGGAACGTGTAGTCC
>JBDGYA010000102.1:0-9350 GCA_039584325.1 Gemmatimonadota bacterium | reverse complement strand
CCGTCTGAACAGCAACAGCCGGTTAGCGCCTCATCATCAACGCCCGACTACTGACTGGCCTGGCACAGATGCTCGATGATGCGAGTGCGTTCCGGCTCGGAGAAGTCCCGCTCGTAAAAGCGACCGAACAGGTAGGCACGCTGGTCGGTAGCGTCGTCGGGACGGCCGGCCAGCGCCAGTGCCCGCGCTGCGGCAAACATCCCGGACGCCATCCGCAATCTCCGGATGGGCGTCGTTCGGGCCATCAGCGCACGGACGTGCTGATCGATGTCGATCGCCGGTGGGCTCATGCCTCGAGTTCCCTGAGGAGCTGCCCTACACCGAGCTTCTCGGCCCAGGCATCCAGGTACTCCCTGTCGAGAGATACATCCGCGGCGAGAAGTTCCTGCACGTCGCGACGCTGCAGCTCCGAGTCGGTCTCACGTGCCCACACGAGCTTGGAGAGCACCAAATCCTCGGGTGCGACCACGCTCAGCGAGACACCACCTGCGTCGACCGTTCGACGGCGGTCGAACTCCGCCCGGTGATACTCGTCATCCTTGCGAACGACGAAGTCCCCCTTGATGATCCACTCGTTGTGAATGACGTTGAACATCCCCCGGGTCGCAATGGCATCGGCGACGGCCTCGCGCTCGACGTAGCAGTCGCCCGCGAACAGTGAGACGATGGTGTCCACGTCTCCTTCACCGCACTCGAGCACAACGTCGACGTCCCGGGTCATGCGGGGAGTGACGTAGACCGCCATCGCCATCGAGCCGGTCAACATGTAGTCGAGGTCGGCCGAGGCAAGCCGCTCCGCGATCAGCTTCACGAATTGGAGCTGGTCGTCCATGACCGAAGATAGCTCTCCGTGGTTGCGGTCGCTCGGCTTGAGGCGTGCTGCAACAGGAGGACGCGGATTCCGAGGCGACCTTCGTGTACTGCAGCCTGCGGTTCATCGTTGGCTTCGAGGTCGGGCTGAGATGGCGGGAAAGGGAGAAGAAGGAAGGGGGAGGGGGGTGAGAGGATGGCACGACCTTTCCCTCTCCCCACTTCCCCCTTTCTCCTTGCTTGCCGGCCACGTTGCAGCAGGCTACGATAGCCGCCGACTCCTCACCGGCCAGCGCCATGTCTCAGATCGTTCGCACGCTCCTCGCCCCCGGCAGCCGCTTCGGCGTACTGCTGGTGTCTCTGATCCTGATGCTGTTTCTGCCGTTCGCCCTTCCACAGCGCCTCGAGACCGTGGTACTGCTGTCGTCGCTCTCCGCGGTGGCCGACACTCGGCGGCACGTCAGAGTCGGTGCGGCGCTGGGGTTACCCGGCTGCGCGCTGATCATCGTGTCGTCGGTGGCATCACTGCCGACGCTCAGTGTCATCGCCGAGGCCGTCGCGATCGCGTTCCTCGCGTACGTGGCGATCTTGATCCTCGCGTTCGTGCTGCGGGCACGACAGGTCGACCTCGGTATCGTGCTGGGATCCGTGTGCGTCTACATGCTGGCAGCCCTGATGTGGGGAACGGGATACGACGTCATCGAGAGGTTGCGACCGGGGGCATTTGCCATTCCCTCGATGGTGGATGGGGGCACCACCCGGGGCGCGCTCCAATACTTCAGCTTCGTGACCATTACGACGCTCGGGTACGGCGACATCCAGCCGGTGACGCAGTTCGCACGGATGATCAGCGTTTTGGAGGCGGTGATCGGGCAGCTGTATCTGGTGATCCTGGTGGCACGGCTCGTGGGGCTGCATACGGCGGTCGAGTCGGCGAAGATCGGAAGTGGGAGATAGAGAGGGGGAAGAAGGACGTGGAGAGCCGTCGATGCTGTGACCGTCGGGGCTGAGTCGCAGAGTGAAAGACGAGACGTACGACGGACAAGGTACAACGTGCAACGTGAGGGGAAGGGGAACGTACGGTGAGAGATCGAGGGCTCCTGCGAGGATTCACAGCGGTATGTGTGCCGATGGCGCTGCTGGTGTCGAAGGCTCCCTCGACGCATGCCCAGGCCGCACGGGTCGACACGGTGATCGTCACTGTCAGCGATCCGTTCCCGCCGGAGGAGGCCACCGGCTTTCTGCCTCGGGCGATGAACTCCCTGCACGCCATGACGCGGCCGCGCATCGTGCGGCGAGAGGTGCTGCTGCGGCCCGGCGAGCCATACGACAGCGCCCGTGCCGCCGAGAGCGAGCGCAACCTGCGGGCGCTGCGGATCTTCAAGGAAGTCACCGTGGACTCGATGCGGCTCGACGACGGCCGGCTCGCGGTGCTGGTCCGGACCCGCGATAGCTGGACCACCTCGCCGGCCATCGGTTTTGGGGTTGGGGCAAAGGGGACGGTCACGTACAAGCTGGGTCTCACCGAGCTGAACCTGCTGGGCACCGGGACGCTCGCCCACGCGTCCTACCGCAAGGACGTCGATCGCACGGCCGTCGAGGGGGCCACGAAGATCGACAACCTCGCCGGCTCCGGCATGGACGTCGATGCGTACGTGCAGGGCATGTCGGACGGATTCGTAGCGCGGTGGGACATCGGAGATACGTTCCGATCCACGAGCGATCCACGTTCGCTGGCGGTGGGTGGCGAGTATGCGAACCAGCGGATCTTGCAGTACCGGACCACGGCGACGACGCTCGATACCACGGTGTACGACCGCGACGCCTTCCTCGCCACGGCCACGGCTGCGGTCGGCACGTCCCCGCGTGCCGACGAGTACCTGCGACTGGGTGGCCGAGTGCAGATCCGGCAGGAGCGCTTCATCCCGCGAGTGCGCGATAGCAGCATCGCCGTTCCCGACTCGATCAGCGCGGCCCTGGGATTCTACGTGACCTGGCAGCGCTCACGATTCCTGCGCATGCGGCGGTTCAACGGGCTGGGCGAGGAGGACATCGACGCGAGCCTGTACGTCAGCGGTGGCATCGTCGCGACCCCCAAGGCGTTTGGCTACGGCGCCACCGGGATAGGGCCCGACGTGACGCTACGGGGGACCGTGCCGTTCGGCAGGGGCTTTGCGACCCTGCACGCCGAAGGGCACTGGATCTTCGAAGGGAGCGGGCTCGATTCGGGTGCGGTGGAGGTGCGGCTCACCAGCGGGTACAAGGTGGCCGACCGGCACGCGACGATTCTCCACGTGCAGGCTGGCGTCATGGAGGGTGAGACGCCGGGCGCCGAGTACGATATCGGGTTCAACGTGCCGCCACGCAGCTGGCAGCCCCACGCATTTGTCGGCACCCGGAGCTTCTGGGGCACGCTGGAGCACAAGTGGTACGTGCTGGATGCGCTGTTCGGATTATTTGGCGCGGCGGTCGCGGGGTTCGTTGACTACGGCGGTGCGTGGTTCGAGGGGCAGGAAGCGCGGTTCGGGGGCAATGTCGGATTCGGGCTCCGCATGGGCTCTGCGCTGAGCGGAGTGGCGCGTACCGGCCGTATCGACCTGGGGTGGCGCTTCGGTGGCGGTGTCACGGGTGAAGCCGGTCCCGTGCTGTCGATCGGGATGGGCTGGGTGTTCGGCGGCGGGCGCGACCCGACGTGCGAGCCCGCCGTGTATCACGTGCGGTATCGCTGCCGCCCGAGGGAGAACTAGGCCGCGCGACGCAGACTGAGAATCCCGCACCGCGCACCCCCAAAGCGGGTACCGTGCACTGCGTGCCGCCTACCGCGTACCGCGTTCTCTAAAACGGCAGCGCCAGCGCCGCTCCGTACACCAGGGTCCAGTGTCCCCCTGCATAATCGGCATTGAAGGAAGGTCGCACGGTGAGGCGACCAAGCGGGAACACGTAGCCCGTGCCCATGCGCAGCAGGAACTCCGTCTAGTTCTCTTCCTCTCCGGTCGCCTCGTCTTCGACGGTTACGAACTCGATCCCCGGTCCGGCCCACAACGCAAGCCGCCCTACCGGCTCGACCTCGAGCGGTACGCCGACGATGAAGTCACGCTCCAGCTTGCTCGAGGCGTACTCTGCGTAGGCACCGACGGCGACCCAGTGGGTCAATCGCCGCGCGTATTCCAGGCCGACCGCGATACCCGTCTCCTTCTGATGCAGGTGGCTGGCTGCCCCGACGAACACACCGACCTGGTTGCGGTGCTCCTCGTGCGCTACGGGCTGCCCCGCGGCACCGTGCTCCTGTGCCGTGAGCGCGCCCGCGGATGCTGCAGCAACAGCCCCTAGTAGGGCAATGACTCTGACCATGGCAGTCCCCGAAGGGGCAAGGGAATGAGGGAGTGACTGTACCCTTCCCCTTTCCCTCTTCCCCTTTCCCCCTCTGTTCTACTGCAGCACCGGAATCGACATCGCGAGGTCGTAGTTCACCACGGCGTCGAGCTTGTTCTCCAACTGATAGAACCGCGCTACCTTCATGGCCGGCAGCACCGTGAGAAACCGCGGCACGAACTTGCGCTGGGTCTCGAGCTTCGCCTGCTGAATGTTGAGGTGCTCGTCGAGCATCTTCTGGGCGTACTCGTCGGTGACCGAGCCGTACTTCTCGGCGTACCCCATGATCATCTTGACCTGCCGGTCGCCGATCGGAGCGAGTTCCGCGCGGTACTCGCGGTAGACCGGCCAGAAGCCGTCGGCCTGCTCGTCGGTCAGCTCCATGCCGGCGTTGACCAGCGCCTGGCGCTCGGTCTGGATCTGCTGCCGGGTCAGCTCGATTTCGCTCCGTACCTGCGCGGCGGCCGGAGCGGTGAGTGCGATGCCCGCCGCCAGCGTGGCGAGGGCGATACCTGTCAGGGTCTTCATTGGTCGTGCTCCTGTGGATTCGATTGTCGATAGGTCAGGCAAGGTAGCTGGGGCGGGGCGGATTGGGGAAGGCCGGGGACGCGGACCCGTGAAAGGTGAAACGTGAACGCGATTGGGTGAGAGCACGCTTCACGATTCACGGCTCACGTGCCCAGCGCCACGTCACGTCCGTTTGCCGCTCGCGCGGCTCAAAAGTCGTATCTCAGTACCAGCCTGATCTGCACCGCATTGATCTTGCTGTCGAGACCCCGCTGGTCGAACCGCTGGAAGCCGGTCTCGAGACCGAGGGTCAGGTCGTGGCGGCCCGTGTAAAAGACGCCAAGGCCGAACAAGGTCTGACGACCGACGAGATCATCGCCGCGATCGCTCTCCGACTGA
This sequence comes from Gemmatimonadota bacterium, assembly GCA_039584325.1. Taxonomy (GTDB): domain Bacteria; phylum Gemmatimonadota; class Gemmatimonadetes; order Gemmatimonadales; family GWC2-71-9; genus JAOTVV01. Next base: position 4,262 of record JBDGYA010000102.1, on the reverse strand, counting down.
TAGAGGACCGATCCCGCGAACCCGATGGGGACGTTGGTGCCAGGCTTCAGATCGAGGCTGATCGTGCCGCCAAGGCTGAATTGGCCGGTGTTACGGTCGCCGCTCTCGTCCTCGAAGAACCGGGTGGCCGGGCCGATCTCCGCGAGCGCCATGATCCCGATCCACGGTGCGAAAGCATACGCCGTCCGCAATCCGCCGATGAGGCGCCAGTTGTCACCCTTGTCGAGGAGGCCCGTCGTGCTGTCGGCGGTTCCACCTTCGATCGCGTTGATCACGAACGTCAATGGACTGATGGCGTAGATCGCATTCGAGCGCCCCTCGGCAATTGCGGACAGTAAGAACCGCTCCGTCTCCGCGAGGCGGAAGGTCGCTCCGAAGGTCCCGCCGTACACGGCTGCGGCTCCTTCGGCCAGCAGGGCCACGTGGTTGGTGCCGAGTCGCGCGGCCCCGGAGACGCTCGCGCGCAGGACTACCCACTTTGCGAGCCGCTGCTGATACGCGAGCGCGAGCTGCACGAACGCGATGTTACCGCTCAGAGTACCGATCTGATTGCTGTCCAGATCGTACACCGGCACCTGCAGGTCCAGCGCGCGCCCGGCCCCGGTAGTCGTTCGGATGTACGTCCCCATGAACGGGTCGCCCACGTTGCTCGAGGTGATAAAGCTATGCCCACCGAGCGTGCGGCGGTTTGGGCGGTCCTGGGCCGCGATCGGCGGGGCAACGGTCATTAGCGCCGTGACGGTGGCGAGAGCCAGTGGGGCGAAGCGAAGCGCGGGTCGCATGAGCGGAGTCCTGTTGGGGCCGGAGCCATCGGGTCGTGAAGTGGAAAGAGTGGAGGCCGGGAGGGGAAAGGGGAAGGGCGCGGGTAACGTGAAGCCAGAAGCGTGGTGGCCCGAGTGCAGAGTGCAGAGTGCAGAGTGAAGGGTGAAGGGTGGAGAGTGAAGAGCCGTGATTGCGGTCCCGAGCGGCGGTGCGGTTCGGAGCCCACGTTCGATGCGCGTGAAACGTGAAACGTGGTAGCACGTGTGAAGAGTGAAGAGTGAGGAGTGAAGGGCGATGATTGCGGTTCTGACCGCATCGCCGCGAGGGAGGAGACCGGGGAGGGCGACATGCAACGTGAAACGTGAAACGTGAAAAGTGCTCTCCGTTGCGCGCTTTGCCGGGCTGCTAGGATATGCTAGCTTGTAGTATGAGGCCATAGCAACGGAGCCGGTCATGCCACTGGTGCAGATCAACGCCCGCATCGACGCCGAAGTGAAGAAGGCAATGGAGGAATACTGCAGGTCGAGGGGGATCGTGATGAACCACTTCGTGCAGGAGGCGATCCTGGATCGGCTGGAGGAGTTGGAGGACGTCGACGATCTCAAGCGGATTCGCCATGAGCCGACCCGACCGCTGTCCGACGTGCTGCGAGAGTTGAAACTCGATGGCACGCTATGAAATCGAGATCTCCCAGACCGCCGAGAAGCAGCTCAAGAAGCTCCTTCGGCGCGACCAGCGGCGGGTGGTCGCGGCCATCCTCGCCCTCGGAGACGAGCCCCACCCGCGCGGGTCGCGGAAGCTCACCGGCTATGACGATGTGTTTCGAATCCGTGTGGGGCGGTTTCGCGTCATCTACAGCGTCGCGCAGCGCAAGCTGATCGTCATCATTCTCAAGATCGGCCACCGAAACAGCGTCTACCGCTGACGATAGTCACGAGCGGAGGTGCGGTCCGGAGCGCACGTTGGCGCCACGTATACCGTGAAGCGTGCAACGTGGGTACGCGGGTCGAAGGCAAGACCCGAGCGGCGGTGCGGTCCGGAGCGCACGTTGGCGCCACGTACACCGTGAAACGTGAATCGTGAAACGTGAAGCGTGGTCTAACGCGAGCGACGAGTGAAGGGTGAAGAGTGAAGAGTGGTGATTGCGGTTCCGAGCGGCGGTGCGGTCTGGAGCGCACGTTGGTGCCCTTCGGGTGCCGAGGAGTTCCCGCAGTGCAGGCACCGCAGTGCGCGGAGGGACGCATCGCTGCGAGGGAGGAATCCGGGCAACGTGAAACGTGAAGCGGGAAACGTGAAACGCTACCCCGCCCAGCGCGGGCCGTGGAGGTGCACGGCCGCATCATGGCGAAGCCGCTCCTTCTTCCGACCCCGGCCGCTCACGGGCTAGATTGGGCACCATGTCTGTCGGAAAGCCTAGTCTGCCGTCCCCGCAGGGTCCGGTCGGCGCATGACGCTCATCGCTACCCTGTGGCTGCTCTGCGCGGGCATCGCCATAGCGCTCGCCGCCCTGGAGCTGCTGGTCGCCTCGCGGCTGCGCACGTGGCGAGTGCACGTCCCGTTCGTGGTGATGGCGGTGGTCGCCGCCGCCGCCGCGGTGACGGAGTTGGCCTCCTACAACGCCACCGCGGTGCCGGAGCTCGGAGCGTGGCTCAAGGCAACGGTCGGCTTTCAGATACTCTGGTGGATGGCGTGCGTCCGGTTCTTCAGTGACTACGCCGATATCAAACGGCGCTGGATTCCGGCGACACTCATCGGCCTCCTTGTCCTGTCCGGCGTCATTCACCTCGTGTCCCCGGCGGGCATCACGCATGGAGCGGCGGAGGGACTGACCGAGGTCCCGCTCCCCTGGGGCGAGTCGATCGCGTTGCTCGCGGGTCCCACCCACCCGTTCGGCTTCGTGGCCGTGCTCACGGTCGGAGCGCTGCTGGTCGGTGCGGTGGCGCTCGTCGGACTGCTCGTCCGTAACCGCGAGCGCCGCAAAGCCACGCGCGTCGGGGTCGCGGTCTTCCTGCTGGTCGCGGCCAACGTGCACGGGTTCTTCGTGGACACGCTGGTGTTCCGCAGCCCGTATCTGGTGGTGCCCGCGTTCCTCGGTGTGCTCGTCGTCGTCGCCTCCGATCTCGTGGACGCGGTCGTGCGGGCGTCTCATCTGTCCCGTGAGGTCGTCGCCAACCAGAAGCGGTGGGCGTCACTGGTGGAGAGCGTTGATCTCGCTGTCCTGGGCGTCGACACGAACGGCCGAGTCAACCTGGTCAACCCGATGCTCGAGCGGTTGATCGGTCGTCAGGCTGACCAGGTGGTCGGCCAGCACGTGTCGACACTCGCGTCTCCCGATGGAGCGTCGGTGATGGACACCGTTGTGGGGGAGGTTGCTCGCGGGGGCGTGCCGCCCCAGACGGAGTGGGCGGTCCGCACATCGGATGGTGTTGACCGGACCTTCCACTGGTCAACGCTCCGGCTGCTCGACTCGGGCGGAGGACTGCAGGGGCTCCTGGCGGTGGGTGCGGATCTCACCGAAGAGCAGCGATCGCGCAGGGAGCTGAGCGAAGCCCTGGCCGAGGTGACCAAGCTCCGGGATCAGTTGGAGCGGGAGAACCTCTACCTGCAGGAGGAGCTGCGGGCCGATCAGAAGTTCGACGAGCTGATCGGTGAGAGCGACGCGCTGCGCTACGTGGCCCAAAAGGTGTCGCAGGTTGCCGAATCCGATGTGCCGGTTCTGCTGGAAGGCGAGACCGGGGTGGGCAAGGAACTGGTGGCCCGCCTGATTCATGATCGCAGCACGCGAGGGCAGAGGGCGTTCATCCGGGTCAACTGCTCGGCGATCCCCCACGGTCTGGTCGAGAGCGAGTTGTTCGGTCACGAGCGGGGGGCGTTTACGGGGGCGGTCAAGCGTCGCCGGGGTCGGTTCGAGCTAGCCGATGGCGGCACGCTGCTCCTGGACGAGATAGGGGAGCTCCCGCTGGAGATCCAGCCCAAGCTGCTGCGTGCCCTTCAGGAGCTCACCGATGAAGTACGTGACGGGCGGTTCCGCGAGGACCTGTACTACCGGCTGGCCGTCTTCCCGATCACGATCCCCCCGCTGCGGGATCGGCAGGAGGATGTTCCTCAGCTCGTGAGTCACTTCGCCGCAACGTATGCGGCACGGCAGGGCAAGCGCATCGATCAGATCCCTCCGGGGGTGATGGACGCGCTCGTGCGCTATGCGTGGCCAGGCAACGTCCGCGAGCTGCAGAACGTGATCGAGCGGGCCGTGCTCACGTCCCAGGGCCCGGAGCTGAGGCTCGCCGAGCCCCTCAGTGGGGCCGAGACGCCGGGTATTGTGGCCATCGGGCGCAATGGCCCCGAGACACTGGAGGCCGTGGAGCGGCTCCACATCCTCGAGGTCCTGGAGCGAACGCAGTGGCAGGTGGCTGGCGCCGGTGGAGCGGCCGAGCGGCTCGGCCTCAAGCCATCGACGCTACGATCGCGAATGAAGAAGCTGGCTATCGAGCGCACCAGCA
>JBDGYA010000101.1:0-8130 GCA_039584325.1 Gemmatimonadota bacterium | reverse complement strand
GCAGCTGCTCCTCGTACGATCCGATGTTGCTCATCAGCGATTCCGTGACACCCGCATCAGTCGATTGAAGTGTGTGTGCGCTGCCATTCGTCACACAACGGCCGCGCCGTCCATCCGGAGGATAGGCAGGACGGGAATGGCCCCTTCGCGCTCGGTCTCGACCATTCGCACGGCATCCCCTTCGGGCGCCAGCCACCGGTCGAAGGTCGGCGCCCGCACATCCCCCTCGACGGGGGGAAAGCGACCCGTCCAACCTCCGGTGCCCGCGTAGACCATCTCCCCGCCGTCGGGGGCGTGCGTCACCACGATGTTGTTCGTCCCGCGGACCATACCCAGGTGGCCGTCGTGGCGCACGGCCATCGGGCGCACTGTCGCGCCGAGCGCATCGCCCGACGCCTGGGCCAGTGCCACGAGCTTCACCCGCAGATCCAGCTGCGACGCACGGCGCACCACGTGCGGATCGACGCTGTCGAGCCCTCGGGTTTCGATCTCATGGCCCAGGTAGCGGCGTCCCGTACTGCGTGTGAGCAGCAGCGTGAGCTTCTGGGCAGTGTCCCAGCCCGACACGTCGAGGTCAGGATCTGGCTCGGTGAGATCGCGAGCCTGGGCGATGCCGACGGCCTCGTGCAGACCCACGCCCTGCTCCATATGCTCGAGCATGACGTTGCAGGCGCTGGAGAGCACCGCCCGAATCTCGGTGATGCCGCCGCGTGCGAGCGGCCGCTCCAAGGCCAGAATGAGCGGCCACCCGGCCGCGATCGAGTCATGGTACGCGAGCCGCACACCGTTCTGGAACGCGAGCCGCTCGAGGGCGTCTCCGTGCGCTCTCAGCAGCACCTTGTTCGGTGTCACGACCGGCCGCCGCTTGCCAAGCGTCTGCTCCACGAGCTCCTTGGTGCCGAGCCCGCGCGTGAGGTCGAGCAACACATCGAAGTCCTTCCGGCGCACGAATGCCTCGGGATCGTGCGACACCGTCACATCCTCGAACACCGGGTCGAGGAGCTTCTCCCGGTCGATTTCGGCAACGCCGGCCATCTCGAGTGTGAGCCCATTGCGCTCGGCGATCAGCGGAGCCCGCTCGCGCGCGAGGCGCACGAACGACGCCGCTACCTTGCCCGCGCCGAGGATTCCGATCCGCACCTGGCGCAGTTCGCGTGCCGTGACCGGCACGGCCTCCCGTGGCTTTGCCGCCAAGAAACGCTCGAGGAACGTTGCGATCTGATCGGTGTCCAGCAGGAACGCGTCATGGCCATTGGGTGAGCGGATCTCATCGTATCGCACGTCCCGGCCGAGGTGCGCGAGGACGTCCGCACCTTGCTTCACCTCGTCGGGTGGATAGAGGTAGTCCGAGCTGATGCCGAGCACCAACGTGCGGCAGGTCACGCGGTCGAGCGCGCTCACCAGGTCCCCGCGTCCCTCGCTCACGTCATGCAGATCCATTGCGCGACTGAACAGCAGGTACGTATAGGGATCGAAGCGCTTCGTGATGCGGCGGCCGTGGTGCCTGAGCCAGGATTCGACATTGAACATGCCGCGCTCGCGCAGCGTCGAGCCGGGCGGCCGGAACCATTCGCGTCCGAACTTCTCCTCCAGCCCCGTGGGTGACCGGTAGCTCAGCATGCCCACCCCGCGGGCCACCATCTGCCCCTGCGTCGCGACCTGCTCGTTCTCGGTGAAGTCCAGTTCGATGCCGCGGCGCTGCAGCCAGTTGAGCCCGATCTGGTGGGGGGACGTCCGGGTCGGGGCCGCGACGATCGCCACGTGGTCCACCAGGTCAGACCCCTCGATCGCCCACTCCCAGGCAATCATGCCGCCCATGCTGGGGCCGATGGCCAGGTACAGCCGTCGCACGCTGAGCGCCTCGAGAAAAAGCCGCTGGACGTGCATGATGTCACGCGGCGTGAGCAGCGGAAACTGGTCGAGGTACGGCTCGCCGTTCACCGACGGGAAGCGCGGGCCCGTGGTGCCGTAGCAACCGCCGATGAGATTGGGGCAGACGACGAAGAACCGGTCGGTGTCGATCGCTCGGCCGGGCCCGACGAGGGCCTCCCACCAGCCGGTGAATTGCCCCAGATACTCCCCGGTGACGTGGCAGTCCGCAGTCATGGGATGGATGACGAGGACCGCGTTGTCGCGGGCCGGGTTCAGCGCACCCCACGACTCGAAGCTCACCTGGATCTGCGGCAGGTAGCCGCCGTGCACGGTGCGGAACGGGTCCGGCAGGTCGAGATGAACCACCTTGCCCAGCTCGACCGTCGGCGACTCCCACCAGAGGTTGCGGCGCTCGTCCATGCTGCGGCGCGCCGCCCCTACATCCCGTACTTCTCGATGATGCCCTTCTTGTCGAGCCCGAGGATTCCGTACTTCTCACCGACCTTCCTGAACGCGTCGAGGGCCTGCTCCAGCATCGGGAGGTCGTGGTCGGCCGACAGCTGCGTGCGTATCCGGGCCTGGCCCTGCGGCACCACTGGGAAGAAGAACCCGATCACGTAGATACCCTGCGCGTACAGGTCACGCGCGATATCCTGCGCCAGCTTTGCGTTGAACAGCATGACGGGCACGATCGGGCTCTCGCCATCCCTGATGACGAAGCCGGCCTCGGTCAGTCCGTTGCGCCAGAACTTCGTGTTCTCCTCGAGCGTGTCGCGGCGCTCGGTGCTGCGGCTCAGGATCTCGATCACCTTGAGTGCGCCGGCCACGATCGGCGGGGCCATCGTGTTGCTGAACAGGTAGGGCCGCGCCCGCTGGCGGCATAGCTCGACGACCTCCTTGCGGCCCGACACGCACCCCCCGGACGCGCCACCAAGAGCTTTGCCCAGGGTCGTGGTGATCACGTCGATCTGGCCCATCACCCCGAAGTGCTCGTGTACCCCGCGGCCGGTCTTCCCGATAAACCCCGTACCGTGCGAGTCGTCCACGAACACCATGGCGTCGTACCGCTCGCCGAGCGCCACTATCTCGTCGAGTGGGGCGAGGTCGCCGTCCATCGAAAACACGCCGTCGGTGACGATCATGCGGGCCCGCTTATCCTGGTGTTCCTCGAGCTTCTGCTCGAGGTGCTGCATGTTGGCGTGCTTGTAGGTATCCGTGACCGCCTTACAGAGGCGGATACCGTCCACGATGCTCGCGTGCACCAGGCGATCCGAGATGATCACGTCCTCCGGTCCGAGGACGGCTTCGAAGACGCCCGCATTTGCATCCAGACAGCTCGGGAACAGGATCGTGTCCTCGGTCCTCAGGAATTCGGTGAGCCTACCCTCCAGCTCTCGGTGAATGTCCTGAGTGCCACAAATGAAGCGGACGCTGGACAGCCCATAGCCGCGCGCGTCGAGGGCCTGGTGGGCGGCCTCGATCACCTCCGGATGGCTCGAGAGTCCGAGATAGTTGTTGGCGCAGAGATTGATGACCGGTTTGAGGTCGGCGCCCTGCGGGAACTCGACCTCGATGTGCGCCGCCTGGGGCGAGTGGATGTAGCGTTCCTCCTTGAGGAGACCCTTCTCCTCGATGGTGTTCAGCTCACTGCGGTATGCCTGCTTGAGTGTGCCCGAATAGGCCATCTCACTCCCCCCCTCCCCCGTGCTTCTTCACCACTGTGATGATGCTGCGGACGCTGTCGAACGCCTCAGCGGAGGCGTCCTCGTCCGGCAGGCTGATGTCGTACTTCTTTTCCAGGAACCGCTTGAGACTTACCATGCTGAAGCTGTCGACGATGCCGCTGGAGATGAGCGGGGTGTCGGCGTCCAACTCGACATCGTCGTCATCGTCTTCGAGGTACTCGTTGCGGATGTATTCCAGGATCACGTCTTCCATAGCTCGACTCCCTCACAGGTGCGCGGCGGCTCGAAGACTCGCTTCGGAGTACGTACGGGATGAAAGAAAACGTGGTGACACGGTCTTCACCACTGCCCACCATCGCTGGGCGCTGAGGGGGAATGGTGTGCAGAGCGACTTTGATGAGTGAATGGGTCGTGAGACGTGAAGCGCGAAAGGTGACACGTGGACGCGGCGCGCGGATCGGGGAGTGCTGAGTCGTGAAGAGTGAAGGGGTCGTAAACGTGAATGGTGAAGCGTGGACGCGGAAACGCTGCGCCGGGAGGAGTGCTGCCCGACCTAGGCCTCGCGGCGGGCGGGCGGGTCTAGCTGGATGGGGTTGGTCGCGCCGAACGCGGTCCGGCTCGAACAGACCTCCCAGTCGGCGACTCGGCACTGGGGCTTGCGGCAGCGGAACTCGCAGACGGCGATCTCCGGAGGGACCGTCTCAATCTGCCTGCGTAGCCAGGCGAGCACTGCCTGCATAAGGGCCTCGGTCGGGTTAGGGGGACTCGCCGCCGAATACCGGGCCGACAATTTAGGGATTTGCCGGCTGTTGCGCTAGGGCGACATCCGACCCAGGTCGCGAGGGCCTTGCAGCGGTGAGGAGACCGTCTTCGGTGTGGAGCGGATACTACAAGCCCCGCGTGCCGGACAGCCGCGGGGCGAGGTCACGCTCAGTGGGCGGTACTGGATTCGAACCAGTGACCTCCGGTATGTGAGACCGGCGCTCTAACCAACTGAGCTAACCACCCGACTTCTTTACATAATAACACGCTGGACTTCCAACCGAGAAGCCTCCGTGGCGTCTGGTCCGGGCTCCCCAGAAGTCCGTGCAGCGGAGAACCGCGTGTGCGCTGTAGGACAGCGGACTTCCCTCGAACACGCACGTGCTCATCTCCGACCGCTGCTGTTGCACTGTGAAGACACACGCGGCGGAGACTCGGCGGCGTTCCTGCGATGAAAGTCCCAGTCAATGTCCCGGCTCCGCGAGAGCGACGCATGTGTCGAGGACGCTCAAGAGAGGATCGCCAGCCGATGTCTCGCCCGAAAAACATTGCGTGCCAATGTGTTGGGCGGCCAGGCTCGATCGCGGTCGCGTTGGGGATCACAGCTGCCCCTGTGGCCGATGGCTTCGAGTCTCCCCCGGCGCCGTTCTTGCGCAACAATCGCTCTGCAGCGTGGATTCTGAATCCCGAGTTTTTCCCTCCCGCTGCCGATGAACGAGCGCACGGTGGGCGTCGGCCAGACACGAGCGCGTGTCAAACGCCGAGAGGTCTACTGGTCCGAGGCGGACGACGGTGCCGCTGCGATTCGGGGACAGGTTGGAAACGACCTCACGGTCCGGCGGACGCCCCAGAAGTTGAGTGCGCGTGGCAAACCGGCGCCTGTACGCACCGGAGGTGCGAGAACACATCAGTGTAGACTCACTCAACAGAGGAGGCAGGGATGCGACTCACCCGAAGCGCTCTCGGAGTCGTTGCGCTACTCTTGGTGGCGTGTGAAAACGGAGCTCCGCCAACTGCACCCGATATTGGGGCAATACCACCACCACTTTTCAACGCGACCGCACCGGAATGCGAGGTCATCTCCTTCGACGATCAGGGATTCTCGTACGGGAGTATAGTGACCACGCTGACGACTGGCTTCGGATTCGATCTCACCGTTGCGGTGACCGAACCGAACGGCGTCAATAACGCCAGGATCTTCGACACACGGACGCAGGAGTTTCCGGACCATGATCTGCAGATCCCGCCGGCGGGGGAATGCCCGGACTGCGTGGGACTGAACAATGTGCTGGTGATTGAGGGCGTACCCAGCTGGGAGATCGAGGGAGACAGCCCTGACGGTGGAGTGATTAGCCTCACCGGTTTCACAGGCAACGGATTGTTCTATTTCGAGTCCTACAAGGCCCTCGATCAGGAGATCGTGGAAGCTCCGATCCGGCTGCTCGTTGACGGCGTCGAGATCGGTGCGTCCAGTGCGCAGGGCAACGGCAGTGTCGAGATCGTGGAGACGCCCTTCACGACCTTCGAGGATGTGGCGGAATTCGATTTCGGTGGGTCCGGAGCCGTCGACGACCTGTTGATCTGCCGGACGTCGGAGGGCGTGGGCCGTTTCACGGGCGGCGGTGGCTGGCTCGGAATGACCGGCACCAACGGTGAAGCGGTGAAGGTGACGCACGGTTTCACTCTCCACTGCGACACCGAGCTGTCCAACAACCTGGAGATCAACTGGCCGGACAACAAGTGGCACATCGAGAAGGAGTTCTTCCTGCCCGGCTACCCGATCTGCACAGATGAGCCCGGTGTCAATCCGGAGCCGCCACCGGCCCCGTTTGATACCTTCGAGGCCAAGACCATAGGCAAGCTCAACAATGTCTATGGTGCACCGATCCACTTCATCCTGCAGGACTCTGGTGAGCCCGGTGGCAAGAGCGACAAAGGCATGATAGCGATCTGGGACATCGGTGCCGATCCGGCAGCGGAAGACCCAATCTTGTACGTGCCGTTCGACGTCCTCGATCACGGCAACCTGCAGGCACACTACGACCAGCCGCACGGCTGCAATGTCAACAAGTGCTAGCATGGCACAGGCGTAGCCTGCTGAGCGATGCCCCCCGGGACTCTGTCTCGGGGGGCATCATCGCATCCGCCCCACTCTTCCAAGAGAACACTCACCCCCAGACCTCATCTGCGTTTCGCCGCTCCCCGAATTGGACGGCTCTCATAGCCAACGATCGGCAGAACGGCGGCAGTCGCATACGCTGACCGGACGACGATATGACGGCTGGCAAACGGCGCACGATGGCGCTGAAGGGTCCGCGAGAACGCTAGACAGCCCCGTACTGAGCAGGTAGGGCTCTCGGCTGGTTCCCCGGCGGTGTGTGCATTCGTCGCCGCCGTTCACGCGCACTTCGAAACTGCCGTTGACACGAACTGCCGGCCCAGCCGAGGGATCAGTGACTAGAAGGGAGCCGCAGGGGCAGGCAAGGCAGGATGCTTCTTCTATCGGACGAGGACGACATCTGAACCGTGGTTGCGAGGGGTGACACACGGAGACCTAGAGTGTCCTGGGTTGTCGAGCAGATGCAACATCCCCAGGGTGCCACTGGGAGCGCCACGACGCTACGCCGCCTTCAGTAGGCGGTACTGGATCTGAAGCAGTGACCCACGGGGATGTGAGACCGACGGGCTAGCCGATTGAGCTAGCCGCTCGCGGCGATGCCTCGTCGATCAATGAAATGAAACCGAGAGACCTTCTGACGAAGGGCCGTCAGCGATCGTCACGACGTATCGGAGAGCAGATCGGTTTCCACAGGCAGGATCCGGCACGTCGCCTCCAGCTTAGGAGACTCTCACTCCCGCACACTCAGTCGCTGTGCGTGACTGGCTCGGGCTGCGCACCCGGGGGTTCCTTGTCACTACCTGGAATCGGCTTGAGGAAGAAGGGCCAGCAATCCTGGCAGAGTTGCTCAGCAGGCGAGATCACGATGGGCTCTCCGAGGATGTCCCGTCCGCAATCTGCACAGCGCAATGGTGAAGCGCGGCTCTCCGGCATCTGTACCTCCAGCAAACACGGCAACGGTGTGATCCGACAATTGTGTGAGCATTTATGATGCCAACTCCAGCCGAACTGACCACCCAGCCAGTGCGGCTCGGCCGCAGCGGCGGTCTTGAGACGTTGCGCCAGCACAGCCCCTCCATCCCGAGGGAGGTGGACCCTCCGGAGGCTTCGCTGGACCGGAACATGCTCTTCGTGTGATTGACATGGAGATCCCCACCCGCGTCATCTCAGAACTTCTCCCCTGGCCATCCGGTCAGATGCACCAATGCAGGTCATGCGGCGAGGAGGTCCACCGGGCACGCGATATTGATGGGTCATGGGTGTCCTTCTGTGATGGGGATTGCAGGAATGCGTTTGGGTTCCCCGTTTTTCCGTCCGCAAAGCACCGCCAGGGGCACCATCGTCGCAGCCGCCGCCGATTGTCCGAACATGGAGGGCCTCACACACCGGGTACCGCGCGCTCTGCTGAGTCCATCATCTTTGCCAAGGAGGGGTCGGACAGCTCTGGCACGCCACTGGATTGGCGCACAGCGCAGCCAGCGGGGCGCGACCGTGGACGCCACTGGTACAACGATACCGCAGCGAAGCGAGGACGAAGTGGGCCCTGTAGGGTTTGAACCTACGACCGACGGATCATGAGTGATTTGACCAGCTGGCACAGTGAGTTGTGCTTCGTTCGAGTACCGTGCCGAACGTGACAAGTCGCGGCTCTACGCACATTGCCCTGTGGTACCGGCAATTACCGGTGAATGC
>JBDGYA010000100.1:0-8494 GCA_039584325.1 Gemmatimonadota bacterium | reverse complement strand
GACGAGATCCAGCTTAGCCTCCTGCGCCTCGTCGAGCGTGCTGGCGTCCTTCCAATAGGCACAGCTGTAGATCATGCGCCGGTCGAGCATGCGGCTGAACAGGTCGTCACCGATATCGTAGTGGTGGCGTCCGATGCGGAAGGTACGTCCGGGACGCTGGAGGTTACGGAGACGAGCCTCGAGCATTCGGAGCGCGTCCGTCCACGGTGTCAGCTCCTTCTTCAGATCGGCGCGGAATACTCGGGCGACCATTTCATCCACCGTCGATCGTGACGTCAGCTCGACCCAACAGGTCCGTCATCCTGTCGCGAAGCGTCATACCGTGCACTCTGCTCCACCCGCGTCGTCGCTGCAAGACGCGTGGCCGGTTGTGAGTCGAGCGTGCCTCGACCTCCACCAGTTCCACGACGGCTCAGGCCACTGCACCGCCTGCATCGGGGCGGAGGCGGCGAAGCATCGACGTCGTCGAACGGAGGGGGAAGAGGACGGGACATCGTAAGACACCCCGGGGGTACCCGCACTCGCTCCGCGGTCAGCCACGATTGCCTACAACAGCCACACCGTGGCGCTGAAGGCGCCAAACACCAGTGGGAACGCGACCCTGCCGATTGTCTCGATCCTCTTCACGTGGTCGTCTCGACCGTGGCTCCGCAGGCGTGGGAGACCACGGCGTGCTCCGGGGGCCGGTGAGCTGGCATCACGCTTCTTCACACTAACGGAGGCCCATTCGTTGCCGCAGTGCACCGTATCGCGGATCGGCCCTGAGGGGTGCCAGATAGGGGTACTCGGTCCGCTAGGAACCGCTCGTGCCCCAGTGCAGCTGCCAGCTCGGGCTTGAGCACCTTCACCGTCACCTTGCGGTTATGCTTGACGTCCTCAGCGAGACTCACCGTCGCCAAACGCTCACCGATCTCAGCCATCGTCCGGTACCAAGCGACGGAAGGCGGACCCTGAAAGATCGAATCTCACGACCCGTCGCTGCCCTCGAGGCGAGACAGCGCGGCGCGCGCCTCAGCAATGAGTGGCTGGAACACCGAATCCGCGTTCGCCCATAGCGATAGAAAGCGCTCGTAGTGACGGCGTGCTTCCGCGGTGCGGCCCTCCCGCTCGGCGAGGCGGCCGGCGCGAAGATGGGAAGGCGCGGCGAACACCCGGTCATACAGATTGAAATCCTCGAATGTCCGATAGAGTCGTGCGGCCTCGTCAGTCCGGCCGAGGCGATCGAGGAGCACCGCACGACGATACCGTTCCGCGGCAAGCGTTCGAAACGATGAGAACATCGCTGTTTCGTAGTTCCCGATTTGTTCTACCGTGTCCAGTATCCGCGCTGCCTCTGCGGTGTCGTCTCGCGCTTCCGCCACCGCCGCACGCACACCGCCCGCGAGACCATGGTGCACCAGCGTTGCATCCCCTTCCCCTGACAGACGGTCGAGCTGTCCCGCAAGCGACAGCGCGATCGACAGATCACCGAGACGCACGTTCGCCATGGCCAGCAAGTAGAGCCTGAGGCCCTCGTGCAAGTTGTCGTGCACCCCAAAGTGAGCGGTCGGGAATCGAGCCGGTGGTGCCAGCGCAGCATCCCACGCCCGCAGCGTATCGCGCAACGCCTCAATCTGGTCGCGAGACGCCGGCATAAACGGCTGCAACATCAGCAACGCGCGATGCTCAAATCCAAGCCCTCGCTCGAGCGACTCTGCCGCATCGAATTCCGCAAGCGCGGCTGCCCACCGCCCGCGCAGTGCCTCGACATGAGCAAGATGGACATGGCCGAGGGCGCGCAACTCACGGGACCGTGACGGATCGATGGCCGTCCCCATCAACAATCGCATGGCGGAGAAAGCGTCGGTCCAGACGGCGAGGCTGAAGGTCGTCTGCGGGACGCTGACCTCAGGCGCGTCAAGCACCCGCTCGCGCAAGGCGGCGATCTCGGTCGAGTCCAACCGAATTGCAGCTCGCAAAATCGCTGCTTCGAGGGCACGGTCCCCTTCCGGATTGACACGCAGGAACCGGTCGGTGAACGAGTCGGTCGCTTCTCCGTCGCCCTGGCGTGCTGCAATTCGCAGCATGTGTAGCAACGCCGTGGCATGATCAGGCTCGATCGCGAGCACTCGCTGGAACGCGTCGCTCGATGCCGCGACCGGTTCTCCATACAGAGGACCATAGTGAAACTGCACCTCGCCGAGCTGGAACCAGCCCTCGACGTCCTGTGGCCAGATTCCCACGATCCCGCGGAACAAGCGTGCCGCCTCCCGACCATCACCCCTCCGGGCCGTGAGCAAGGCCTCGAGCAGGCGCCGGTCGTGATCGGATAGCCGATCCGCATGTCGTACCGCACCTTCAGCGGCCTCACGAGCGATGTCGGGCCGCAGCGCCCACTCCGCAGCGATACTCAGTCGATAGAGTGCCAGCGCGAACTGACTATCAGCGACCACGGCCGCTGTGAACGCTTCCACGGCCCGTTCGAACTGCAGCGCACCGAAGGCATTCTCACCTTCCAGGTACAACTTGAGCGCAGGCAGAGAGGATGTGGTGACCGCCGCCATTCGCGTCACACGCGAACCGGCTCCCGCAACGCCCGATGCCAACACGCCAGCTGCCACATGATCGACCATACCGAGAATGCTGTCGGGCGAGCCAACCGCCGATCCCGATCCCACACGCTCCGGCCCCAATTCCAGGTTGTACAGCGCGGCGTCGATTCGAACGCGCTCACCTACCTGCATTATGTCACCCAGGACGAACAGTCCTGCACCCAAGTCACGCGCAACGCGCGCCGCTTGCTCGGGCGCCGCCGCTTCGGGTCCTTCCCTGCTCACGCGGGCAATGACTGCTCGGGGATCGACGCTTCGCAGGTTGCCCGCACCGTCCAAACTGGTCGAGAGCAGTCTCACCATACCCTCCCCGAGGTACTGCACATCAGGGCTCCCCTGGACCGCAAAGGGGAAGACAGCAACCGACGTCGAGGAGGCGGTCGCTCGCGGCTCCGATCCACGGCCGAAGACGGCGAACCCAATCACCGCGATGATCACGGTCGCCGCGAGCGCGGCGATGCCGAAGAGTCGACGGGTCCGTGCAGCACCGCGAACGGCCTGTATCCCGGTATCCGGCGTCGCGAGCGTCTCCAACCTGTGTACAATCTCGTCGGCATTCGTCCAGCGATCGTCGGGTTCTTTTGCGAGACAACGAGTCACCACGTGCGCAAGCCTCTCCCCGACCTCTGGTCTAACCTCCGAGAGATGCTTGGGCTCTTCTGTGAGATGCGCTGCCAGGATCTGTTGCGGCGTGCGATCCGCGAACGGCGGCGCGCCCGTCAGCAGCTCATACGCAAGCACGCCGTACGCATAGATGTCGGCGCGGTGGTCGATGTCCGGATCGGCCGTCGCCTGCTCTGGCGACATGTAGGCTGGGGTGCCGACGGCGATTCCGACCGTTGTGAGTGCCTCCCGACCGGCTGCCTCACTGACGGCGCGCGCCACACCGAAGTCCGTGACCGTCGCGTGTCGGCCGGAAACCATCACATTGTCAGGCTTGATGTCGCGGTGCACCACGCCACGCGAGTGCGCGTAGGCCAGGGCGTCGGCCACTTCACGCATCAGCCGCGTCGCATCCGCAATCGGTAACGCACCAGCTCGCTGTATGCGGCCGCGCAGCGATTCCCCTTCGACATAGGGCATAACGTAGAAGAGGAACCCGTCGGCCTCACCCGACTCGAACAACGGCAGGATGTGCGGGTGCTGCAGGTTCGCCGTGACCTCGATCTCCCGGAGGAATCGTTCCGCGCCCACGACCGCTGCGAGATCCGGCTTCAAGACCTTGAGCGCCACCTTGCGGTTGTGCTTGACGTCGTGAGCCAGATATACGGTAGCCATGCCGCCGGCACCGAGCTCGCGCTCGATGCGGTACCGATCGGCAAGGGCGGCCGAGAGCTGTGAGGAGATCTCGGGCATCAGGCCTGTAAGATAGACGGGCGGGGCTGGAGCAGGGAGAGTCGACGGATCGACTGATCGTTAGATCACCAGCCATTCAAATACCCGAAGGGACCATGTAGCTGGCAGGTCGCGTGGGACGTGGCCGCGGGAACTCCCTGCCGCGCAGGGAGGTTCCCCCACCTGGAGGTTTGGAGCCATGACTAGGTCTCACTATCTCATACCTATCATTCCGTTCCTCGCCGCCGCCTGTGGCGCCGACGAGGTGGGCGGTGTGTCGAGCTCGGTAACTCCCGACCTGAGCTGCACCATCCCGACGAGCCAGATTGTCAGCGGCGGGCCGGGGATCGACGGCATTCCCGCACTGCACAACCCGTTCTTCGTCGGTCCGGCCGACCCCGATGCCGCCTACCTGCGCGATGACGATCGGGTGATTGGGCTCGTCATCGACGAGACGCCCTACGCGATACCCCTGAACATCCTCTGGTGGCACGAGATCGTGAATCTCGACATCGCCGATCTCCGCCTCGCCGTGACGCACTGCCCCTTGACCGGATCGAGTCTCGTGTTCGACCGCTCAGCGATCGATGGACTCACCCTCGGAGTCTCTGGGCTGCTCTTCAAGAACAACCTCCTCATGTATGACCGGGACGACCCGATCTCGCTGTGGCCACAGATGCTACGTGGCGCACGTTGCGGCCGGAAAGCGGGTACCGGCCTACCGATGGTCCCGGGCTTCGAGATGACCTGGGGCGCGTGGCGTGCACTGCACCCTGCGACGCAGGTCGTCTCCAGCGAGAGCGGGTTCGGGCGTGACTACCAGGAGTACCCTTATGGGGACTATGACCGAGAGGACAATGCCAACCTGCTGTTCCCGATGCCGGTGGATCGGCGGCGCCCGCCCAAGGAACGTGTGCTTGGGATTCCCGGGCGGTCGGACGCGGGGCTCGCGTTGCCTTTCGGGGTTCTGAATGATGTGGGGGCCCGCGCGACGGTCCCGGTGACGCTCGATGATCGGTCGGTCGTCGTGTTCTGGGATCGCTTGAGCCGGAGCGCGGTAGCCTTCGAAACGCAGCTCGACGGCCAGACGCTCACCTTCGGGGTGGTGAACGGGAGGTTCGTTGATGACGGGGGGAGCACGTGGCGCCTGGATGGGCTCGCCACCGACGGGCCGCTCGCCGGTACGCGGCTGACCCCGCTGAGCGACGCCTTCGTCGCATACTGGTTCGCATGGGCGGCCTTCTACCCCGAGGCCGCGCTCTGGACAGGCGTCACAGGATGACTGGGGCCCGGCTCGCGATCGCACTGATTGGCCTCGTCACCCTCGGGGCCAACGCACAGGGACAGGCAATCTGCAGCGCCCCACACTCTTCACCCGTGCTCGCGCAGGGCGGCACGATTCGCACACTTCCTCCCGGATCGGGCTGGTTCCAAGTCTCTGCACTGCGCCAGGTGTCGACCGAGTTCTTCGGCCCCGGCGGCGAGCGGCTACCGTTCCTCGGCAGCGGCCGGGTACGCACGCACTCGGTGTATGCGACCGCGGCGGTCGGCGTGACACGGGGAGTGGACGTCTGGGGTCAGATTCCGGTCCACAGCCTCGTTTCGGCCAACGAGAGCGGGTCCTCGAGCCGGGTCGGTATCGGCGATCCTCGCCTGTCGGTCCGAGTCGGCACCGAGGTAATCGGTGCCGGTCAGATCCCCGTGTCGCTGCGGGGCGGGCTCAAGATCCCCGGCAGTGACTTCCCGGTGGACGCCACCATCATCCCCCTCAGTGAGGGGCAGCGTGACTGGGAGCTGAGCGTGGAATCCGGGACCACGCTACCAGGCCTCCCGGTGTATGTGCTTGGCTGGGTCGGCTACCGTTGGCGGGAGTTCAACGAGACGTCCCAACGGAAGCCGGGCAATGAGGTCTTCACGCACGTCGGACTGGGCAGCCGCGCAGGGAGGTTCCATGCGGAGCTTGGCATTGAGATGCTCTTCGGTGGCACCCCGACGGAGTTGGGTGTCGAGCTCCCCAGCGGGCGCCGAGAGCTGTTCCAACTCCAACCCACCCTGGGCTATCGGCTCGGACGAGGCACGCTGGAGTTCACCGGCCTCATTCCCGTGGCCGGGCAGAACCTCCCGACCGGTGCGAGCGGCAGCGTTGGCTATCGTGTGGCTTGGGGAGAACTGTGAGCACGCCCCGAGCCCTGTCCACTTCGTGCCTTCTCGCGGCGGTTGTCCTCGGCACCGCGGTAGTCGGCGCCCAGGATTCACCGGAGGTGGGATTCGTACTGGGACCCCCAGGCGCCGACATCTCCGTGATCGCCTTCACCGATTTCGGCTGCTCGGCGTGTGCCCAGTTCTCCGTGGGGACGTTCCCCGCGCTCGCTGCCGAGTTCATCGAACCGGGAACCGTGCGTTGGGAAGTCGTTCCGGTCGCGCTGGGATTTCGACACTCGAAGAAGGCCCTCACCGCGGCGCTGTGTGCTGATAGGCAGGGAGCGTTCTGGCCCATGCACGAATTGCTCTACGCTCGGCAGAACGTCTGGCAGAAGCCGCGCAATCCGAGAGCAGCGTTCCAGGGTCTCGCCCTGGACGTCGGGATCGATACCGTTGCGTTCGCGGCCTGCTGTGAGAGCGGCCGTTTCGACCGCCGCATCAAGCAACTCACGAAGCGCGGTCGGCAGCACGGGATCCGGGGCACGCCGGCGTTCCTCGTGGGAGAGCGTTGGATCTACGGGGCGCAGCCGCTGCGGGTCTTTCGTGCGGTCCTGAGCCAGCCGAATACCGCCCCGGCCAAGCGAGATTAGGACCGACTCCTCGAAGTCACGCACATCGGAAGCCGCCGAGGATGACTCGTCGGATCGTGAGATCGTCGGATCGCTCGGCTTACCACCGTTGCGGTGGCATTGGCCGGCAGAACCACGATCACCCCCCTGGGCGATCCCCCGATCCCTCATCCCCTCGATCCCCTGCCACCTTGTTCAGCGCCACTGCGTTGATGCAGTACCTGAGACCGTTCGGCGGCGGGCCATCGGGAAACACGTGGCCGAGGTGCGCGTCGCAGGTATTGCAGATCGTCTCGACACGCTGCATGCCGAGTGAGTCGTCCAGCCGATAGGCGATGACCGTCGGCTCGACCGGCTGCGTGAAGGACGGCCACCCCGTACCGGATTCGAACTTCTCATCCGCATCGAACAGCAACGTGTCGCAGCACACGCAGGCATAGCGCCCTGGCTCGAATAGACTGCATATCTCGGAGCTGAACGGGGTCTCCGTCCCCTGCCGGCGCGTGATACGGTACTGCTCGGGCGTGAGTCGCGCACGCCATTCCTCGTCCGTCAACGCGACTCGGCGCGGCGACTCCGGATTTCCCTGCCTCGCGAATGTGAGGACATCGGACCAACGCAGCATGGCTCACCTGTTCTCAAGGTTGGCATGGTGGACAGACAGCGCGTCGTCAAACCCGTCCAGCGAGGCGAAGGTTCCACACCGCGGGGGATCGCTCGTGGCCACCGTCGCCGATCGGTGGGAACGTCCCCCTTGCACTGTCATTGGGCGCAGCCCAAAGTTAAGGGACTCTCCCGATCGGATTTGGCGAATGGCGGACGCGATCGAGCGCCTCCGCTCCGAGATCGCAGACCGGTACGCGATTCGACAGGAGCTGGGCCGCGGCGGTATGGCGACAGTCTATCTCGCGGACGACCTGAGGCACGGTCGCCAGGTGGCCATCAAAGTCCTAGAGCCCAAGGTGGCCGCGACCCTCGGCTCCGAGCGGTTCCTGCACGAGATCGAGATCGCCGCCCGGCTGCGCCACCCACACATCCTCCCACTGTTCGATTCGGGCGAAGCGGGCGGCGTGCCCTACTACGTGATGCCGTATGTCGAGGGGGAGTCGCTGCGGGATCGGATGGACCGAGACACACAGCTCCCGCTCGACGACGCGCTCCGGATCGCCCGCGAAGTGGCGGATGCGCTGAGCTACGCCCACAGCCAGGGTGTTCTGCACCGTGACATCAAGCCCGAGAACATCCTGCTCGAGAGCGGGCACGCCGTGGTGGCCGACTTCGGCATCGCGCGCGCCATCGCAGCAGCCGGTCAGGAGCGGCTCACCGACAGGATTGGCGGTGGGAACACCGGCGTACATGAGTCCGGAGCAGGCGAGCGCCACCGCGGAGTTGGATGCCCGCAGTGACCTCTACGGTCTCGGATGCGTGCTGTATGAAATACTCGCAGGAGAGCCGCCGCACGCGGGGCCAACACCACAGGCGATCATCGCCAAACGGCTGGGAGAGGTGGTACCGTCGGTCAGGGTGCTGCGCGAGACGGTGCCCGAGGCGGTGGAGCGGGCGCTCACCCGCGCTCTAGCCAAGGCACCGGCGGACCGGTTCGCGACAGCAGCCGAGTTCGCGGAGGCCCTCGGGGGAGGAGCCGGCCCCGAGTGGGTGACGCGACCGACGGGTCCGCTCCGCGTGGTGGGACTCTACGCCCTTTCATCCCTCGCGCTGCTGTCCGTGGTCCAGTTTCTCATGCGCTGGCTCGACCTGCCGGGCTGGGTGCTGCCAGGAGCCGTCGTCCTCTTACTG
>JBDGYA010000179.1:0-2125 GCA_039584325.1 Gemmatimonadota bacterium | reverse complement strand
GCAGCATTGTGAGGAGCTGTCGCGTCTCCAGCATCTGGCCCATGGCAATCCTCCCTTTCGGCGCGTGTGACCGACGGTCGGTCTGCCTGACGTCCCTGCGTCCGAGCCGCGGGCGAACGCGCTCGTGGCGCGTGTCACCCGCCAGTTAGTCATATCGAGCCACGCACTCGTGTCAACGCCACACCCGCGCCCGGCAACACGTCACGCCCCTCACGCAGAGCGGCGCCTGAGCGTGGGTATGTCACGATGTCTCGAGCAGCCACCTGATTCGCTCCCACGACAGCGCATAGTGCACGAGCACGGACACACCCAGGACGAGGCTCAGCGTGCCCGCCCCCGTCGTGTAGAGGCTCCAGACCGCGAATCCGAAGAAGACGAGCTCCAACGTCAGACGGGCCCAACCTGGAACAGCGACTGGTGCCTTGCCCGACCTGCTGCGGTCCCCCGGTACGGCGAAGACACCCCACATGGCAGCGGCGAGGAGCGGCAGGCCGATCGCCGCTACCAGCCGTGGAGCGGTGTGCTCGGTCAGGTGCCACCCGTACGACGCCATCGCCGCGAGGGCCGCCAATTCCAGGACGAAGCGAAACGCCAGATTGAGGGGATGGTATGCCATTGGCGCTCCGTCTCTCTCACCAGTGCTCATGCCAGTGCGATCCCGACCGCAAGCCCCACCCCGTAGAACAGGTGGTTGACCAGGCTGGAAAGTGGCGTCCTCACGCCTTCAGGCGACCGCCTGCCGAACACTCCCAACCCCATGGAAGGCAAGACGAAGAAGTAGGCGGCCACGGTTGTCGCGACACCATAGGCCACGGCCCACATCGGCGATGGACGCCCTCCGACCAGGAGCGCCCAGCCGAGCACGTACAGGAGCGCGAGGCTCACGCCGATTGCGTAGTGCGTGACATACCCGTAGAGCCGCTCGTGTACCACCTGTCGTATCTCACGTGGATCATCGTAGCAGAAGCGCCCGCGTGCCCATCCCGCAGCCAAGCGCCCGATCATTCGCACGTCTGTTCTCGAGAGCATCCCGGTGCGGGCCACGAGGAGGTTCAACGAATCCATGGTCACGGTCCCCACCACCCCGGCTACGACTCCTCGTACGACGAGGTCCATCACCGCTGCGATGTCCGCATAGGCGCTCTCCCGCTATCGAGACTACCCGCTCACGGGTGCCGGCCAACGGTCAGCCCTGCCGGTACAGCGGGTTGCACCACCCGGTGGTGCCCATCGGCATCGGGACCGATGCTGTGCGGATCGCTCAGTATCGCAGTCGCTGCAGCGTCGACGCGAGGCGCCAGCCGTTGTGTTGCCGAACATACAGCAGCAGGGCGCCGCGGCCGCACAAGGGGCCACAGAGGGCGTCCACGGCCACGAGCGCACTGTCACCGGTTGGTGCGAACCCAGTGCGTGATACGTAATGAATGGTCCCAGCGTCCGGCGACTGCGCAGTCGGGGCATCGACCAATTGCACACGCCAGCCTGGCACGGGTAGTACGTCATCGAGCAACCGCACCTGCCGGTTTGCCCGCCAGTAGCTCGCGACGAGCGTTGGATACCGAGTCCGTTCGAGGCCAAAGCTATCCATCGCCGCCGTCCACGCAGCGGAGTCAGGAAACTGCGCCGTCCGCGCCTGGAGGCTCCTGTACAGCCGGAGGACGCCGAGCGAATCCGGCTCACCGACGAAGTCGGACAGCGCCGTGGCGGCCACCAGGAGTTCCGCATCCCTCGCGCTCGGCTGGCGTGTCGGGGACCACATGCACCCAGCGAGCATCAAGGCCAGCAACGAAGTGGTCAGCTGTTGCGCCATGTTCTCGGCGTCCCCTTTACCCGTCATGCGAAGTCTTCAGCTCGCACCTCACCGTTTCCTGGCGACAATCCGGTGAACCGCGTTCTTGCGGTCCCACGGCTCGGATTCGGTAACAGCAAAGCCCGCACCCGCAATTTCTGCTTTGAGCTCGGCAACCGTAAGGCTGAGAATCGGCGGTGCGATCTTCACCTTTTGGGCAACACTGACCAACAACCTGAACAGCGAGCCCCTTTCTCCCAAGCACGGTGTTTCCGAGATGAAAAGCCCACCAGTCGGCAAGAGCTCATGGACGCGGCGCACAACGGCACGGATATC
>JBDGYA010000099.1:0-8219 GCA_039584325.1 Gemmatimonadota bacterium | reverse complement strand
GCGGATCGCCGCCTGTTCGCCCGCTGCTGCGCGAAGAGATTGCTCTCGGCGCTCACTCGCCCTTCGGCTTCATCGAGAGATCGACCTGCGGCACCGCCCGCTCTGCCTCATCCGTGATCTCCCACAGCTCCACCTGCTCCGCCCTCGCGAACCCGGCGATCAGGTTCCACGGGAACTGCTGCTGCTTCACGTTGTAGGTCGTCGCCGTATCATTGTAGAGCTGCCGGGCGAAGGCGACACGGTTCTCCGTGGAGGTCAATTCTTCCTGCAGTTGACCCACGTTGCTCGTCGCCTTGAGGTCGGGAGACAGCGCGGCGCCCAGCGCGGACTCGGCAGCCGCGAGGGCTTGCACGCCCTGGGTGGGAGACGCGCCGGCCTGGATCTTCACCGCCTGGTTCCGTGCCTGGATGACGGCCTCCAGCGTCTCCTTCTCGAACTCCATCGCGCCCTTGACCGCCTCCACCAGGTTCGGGATGAGGTCGTGGCGGCGCTTGAGTTGTACGTCGATCTGCTTCCAGGCGTTCTCCGTCTCGCCCTTCATGCGGATCAGTGTGTTGTATGCCGAGATCGCCCAGAAAACGACCGCGGCCACGATGATCAGGAAGATCCATGTGCCCATGTCAGCACTCCCGGGGTTGCGTATGCGGGAACGACGGCGCGACGGTCCTACGCATTGCGGTCCGTCCCGTCGCCCGGACTCGGTTCCGCGCCGGACCCGCGGCGCGATAGTGTGAGGCGGTTGAGTGCGAGGCGTACGGCTTCCGCCGCGGGCCCCGTGAGCGTGCCGTTCGCGGCGACCGGATGGTCACCGCGCAGGTGGAGCTCGACACCGTCTGCCACTCGCAGCCGATGCCACGTCGTAGTCGGCTCGTCCCGTGTCTGCTCCTCGACCTCGCTCGCCGACCGGAACACGCGTCCAGCTCGACCCCGTGGCTGCGCGTCATCGGCGAGCAGTGGCAGGACGCTGGGGGATGGGAGGGCCGAGCCCAGCGTGCTCGCGACCCGGCGCTCGAGCACATCGCCCGTGGTGACGGTCAGCTCGTCGGCGATCGCCGTGAGCGTACGGCCCTCCATCTGCCGCAGCTTGATGGTGAGCACCTGAAGCAGGTGCCGGTACGAATACGTTGCCGCGGTTCCCCGGCCCTCCGGCGGGTCGACCAGGTTGCGCGTGACGTAGAACCGGATGGTCCGCTCGGAGGGGGAAGCCGCGGCTGCCGCGTTGATCGGACGTACGGCCGCGGACTCGAGGATGGCTGCGGCGAGTGCTGTCAGGTCGCGCAAACTCCACGGCGCAAGCTGCCGGTACTCCCGGAGGCTCACGAGGGGATCGCTGCTGCTCACCGCACCTGCCATCGCCGTTCAGTCCTCCAGCGGTCAGACGCACTGCTTACGCGAGGTCAGCGCCAAGTATGGGAGGGCCGTTGATGGCGGGCAAGCCCTGACGCGGGCTTGCCGCGTGTCCGCGGCCCGGGCGCGCACGATTCTGCCCTGAGCAGAGCAGCTTGGGTTACCACCCCGAGCGGCACTGGCCCGAGCGTGGGGTATGCGAACCCGCGGCGTCACCCTGCTCGAACTGCTCATCGCGATCGTCGTGGTGGGCACGCTCACGGCCCTTACCGCACCGCGTTTTGCCCAGGTGCGCGACCGTCTGGCCACCGAACGGGCCGCCCGGGATCTGGTCACGTTTTACCGGCAGGCCCGGTATGCGGCGATCCATCGCGGCACCCGCGTGCGCATGGAGTTCGGTCCGGACACCCTGCGGGCGGCGTACGAGAGCGTCACGGATTCAGTCTTCCTGGCCCGGCCCGGTCCGTCGCGTCACGGTGTCACGCTGAGCGCCAGTCGCCCGGTGATCCGGATCTATCCCAACGGCTTCGGCTACGGCGCGGCCAATACCAAGCTCGTGGTTCGCCGGGGCATGGCGGCCGAGTCGGTGACCACGTCGCGGATGGGGAGGGTGAAGAAGTGGTAGTCGCCTCTCAGTCTTCCCATCGCATCACGGGGCTCTCCTCTCCCGGCCACACCGACACGGTGATCGGCATCTCGACGGTCGTTGCCTCGGCGAGGACGGTTGCGGTTTGCAGGTCGATCTTCAGCAGCTGGCCGGGCACGCGCGGGATGCCGGTCGTGACAAATGCCACGCGGCTGTCCGCACCGGTGGCGACGGCCAGCGGCGCGTGTTCGGTGGCGATTCTCCCGACGAACCTCCGTCGTCGTACGTCGGCAACGACCACCTCCCGCATCGTGGGCCGGGTGATCACGAGGTGCTGGCCATCCGGAGCGCGCGCCAGCGCCGAGCCGCCGGGCCCCACCTGCAGCGAGTCGAGCGGCTCGAGGGTGACCCGGTCGAGGTAGAGGAGGGTGCCGGCTTCGGCGCACAGCACGAAGACGATCGAACCAGTCGAGGCGATCCCGATGTCGCGCGCTCCACACGGCGGGCTGGCGGTGCCCACGGTGGACGGCAGCTGGACCGAGCGGATCAGCGTGCGGAGCTCGCGGTCCAGCTCCACTACGAGATCGCGATCGCAGAGGACGTACACCCGGTCGTTCGCGCGCACGGTGGTGAGGCCCAGCGCGGTGGTGTTGCAGACGGGGATGGGTGTGGCACCGGTGGAGAGATCGAGAGCCAGGAAGTGTAGGGTGCTCCGGGCAGCGATCCCCGCTCGCTCAATGGTCAGCGCCAGCACGGTTTGCCCGTCGAACAGGGGGTACACGAAGCCTGGCCTACCACGATAGAAATCCACCCGGTCGAGGACGGTGCCGTCCGCCGTGCGCGCCCGCACGAGGGCCCCGGCCGTTGCCGTGCTCTGCGCGGCGAACAGCGTGGTCCCGTCGTAGGCCAGCCAGGCGCCGACCCGTCGCCCCGTGTGGGCGTCGGCGAGACCGACGGTGTCGGTCACGCGGAAGTCGTCGTCGTAGATCACGACGTGGCCGTCGGAGCCCGAGGTCACGGCGATGTGGCGGGAGGGAGTGGTGCAAGCGCCGGATACCAGAACGAGGGCGAGGGCCGCGACGGCGACGGGGAGCCGAAGCTCCCCGTCGCATATCGTGTTACGCATGGTCGTCGACACCCGAGGCATCGCGGCGTGGCTCTGGAGCGGATCAGCTTCCGCCGCCCACCGCCGCCTCGGCCTGTGCCTTGAACGACTCGATCGACCGCTGGTGGTCAATGTATTCCTGGCGGCCGGTGACGATCTCCGCATCGTAGTTCTCGAGGAACGTCCGCTTGGCGGCGAGAATCGCAGCCTCGTCTCCAGCCATCTGTGCGGCGGAGTTCCGCAGCAAGGACGCGAGCAGATGGACAGGCACCTGAGCCTGAATCGACTCGGCCCGCGCGCGTGCCTCGTCGAGGTTGCCGGTGATCGCGCTCATCAGCCCGATGTGGTAGTGTGCGTCGGGATCGAGCTCCCCGAGCATGCTGTAGGCGTTGACCGCCATCGGCGCGAACTGGTTCACCGAGGCGAAGTCGCCGTTTTCGTGGGCGGTCATCACGCGGTTGAACAGGGCGTCCGCTTGCTGCCGCGGCGTCATGTTGCTGATGTCCGGTGGAGCGCCCGGCCCAGCGGTGACCGGGGCGCTGGGCCCGCCGGGCACAGCCTGCGGGGTGGACGACTTCCCTACGCTGTAGGCGATCACCGCGACGACGGCGATCACCGCGAAGGCCACCAGCCCCAGCAGGGCGGGCGGGACCGGTTTCGACTCGGCGCCCTGCTTGGCGCCGCAGGAATGGCAGAACTGCGCCGTCGCGTTGAGCGATGCGCCGCAGCTCGAACAGGACTTCTTCGGGGTGGCGTTCATGTCCAGCGTCAATCCGGGGTTCGTGTGACCGGTTCACGGCTCGAAGCCGTGTAATATAGTTGCTGGCGCCGCTGACCGGCCCGCGTTACTGTAGCCTCCATGCACAAGGACGCCGACGGACAGAAGCAATCGCACCGCTTCGACCCTCCCTGGAGCGAGATCAAGGCCCGCCAGATGGGGGAGCTCGAGATCGGTGAGGACCGTTGGGACGTCCTGCTCGAGACCGCACTCGATCCAGCCGACGGCGTGATCCGGGGCCGCATCCACTTCATTTCCGGCAATACCCACCGCCTTTCCGGGTGGATGTTCCTGGAATGGGACGAGCGGGAGGTAGAGGCGCGGTTCCGGGAGTTCTCCAGCGGCCGGAACCTGTGGGATCTGCTCAAGTCCCTGCAGTAGCGGCCGTGCAACACTGACAAGCAATTTGTGCAGATTCTGCACACCTTCTGCCTCAATTCTGCGTTCTCTGCCCCTTTCCCGGCCGTTGGATCGGCTTTTGCTGCAAATCCGACCTGCTACGCTTGACATGCGCGCTGTGTCGAAGTAGCGTTCCCGCGGCCGGCGGGATACCGCCGGTCGTGTCATTTGCGTCGTCCCGCACCACTACAAGGAGTCGCCAGTGCCGCCGCGTAAGTCCATTACAATTCCCGCCCGGGGTGAGAAGCCGCCCATCAGGGGCAATCACATCGACACCAACGGTGCCACCGCCCGTGACATTCTGAAGCTGACCGAGGAATTCTCGGTCGACTTCCTGCGCCTGCAGTTCAGCGACATCACCGGCATCAACAAGAACGTCGAGGTGCCCCGCTCCCAGTTTGAAAAGGCGCTGGCCGGCGAGATCATGTTCGACGGGTCGTCGATCGAGGGCTTCGTCCGGATCGAGGAGAGCGACATGATCCTCAAGCCAGACCTCGACACGTTCAAGATCTTCCCCTACGACGACGAAGGCGGGCGCGTCGCGCGGATCATCAGCGACGTGTACAGCCCTGACGAGACCCCGTTTCCCGGCGATCCGCGGCTGGCACTCAAGCTCCAGATCGAGCGGGCGGCAAAGCTCGGCTACGAGATGATGGCCGGTGTGGAGGCCGAGTTCTTCATCTTCCACCTGGACGAGCACGGTGATCCGACGCTGGAATCGCACGACGCGGGCGGGTACTTCGACCTCGCGCCCGTGGACAAGGCGGAGCCGATCCGGCGGCTGATCATCCACGACCTCGTGGACCTCGGGTTCGAGGTCGAGGCCGGCCACCATGAGGTAGCCGAGGGCCAGCATGAGGTGGACTTCAAGTACGCGGACGCGCTCACCACGGCGGACAACCTGTCCACCTTCAAGTTCATCGTTCGGAACATCGCGTACCGACACAACTTCATCGCCACGTTCATGCCCAAGCCGATCTTTGGACAGAACGGCTCGGGAATGCACACGCATCAGTCCCTGTTCAAGAACGGCAAGAACGCCTTCTTCGATCCCAAGGGGCCGTGGGAGCTGTCGGACGTCGGGCTCGCGTACATCGCAGGGGTACTGAAGCACGCTCGCGGGTTCTGCGCGATCACCAACCCGTTGGTGAACAGTTACAAGCGCCTGGTGCCGGGGTTCGAGGCGCCGGTGAACGTGGCGTGGAGCGCACGCAACCGCTCACCGCTGATCCGTGTGCCAGAGCGTCGCGGACAAGGCACTCGATGCGAGCTGCGCATGCCCGACCCGTCGGCGAATCCGTACCTCAGCCTCGCCGTGCAGCTGGCCTCCGGGCTGGACGGCGTCGAGAACGCGCTGACGCCCCCCGATCCGGTCAACAAGAACATCTTCACCATGAGTCAGCGTGAGCGGCGTCGGTACCGGATCGACGAGCTGCCACGGGATCTGCACGAGGCGCTCGATCATCTCGAGAAGGACAAGGTCGTTCGCGAGGCACTGGGGGAGCACATCTACAACATGTTCCTCGAAGCCAAGCGCGCGGAGTGGAAGGAATACACCCAGCAAGTGAGCCGCTGGGAGGTCGACCGATACCTCGGGAAGTACTGATCGAGGAGCTGGCCGGCGTCCTGCTGGACGTCGACGGAACCCTCCTCACTGAGACCGGCGCTGTCCCCGGTGCCGCGGCCGTCGTCGAGCGGCTGCGGCATCGGGGCTTCCCGTTTCGCATCCTCACCAACATCACCCGGCGCTCGCGGCAGCGTGTGGTTGAGCGTCTGCGCGACGGCGGCATCGATATCGAGCGCGAAGAGGTGTTCACGGCGGTGTACGCCGGCGCGGACTGGATGAAGCGCCGGGGCATCGAGCGTGTCGCACCGTTCGTGACGGAGGATGCTCTGGAGGACCTGAAGGACTTCGAGCTGGTGGGCGGAACGGCGGGAGAGCGGAGCGCCGTTCCGGACGCCGTCCTCATCGGCGACGTCGGGGAACTGTGGACCCACACCCTGCTCAACGAAGCGTTCCGCTATGTTATGGACGGTGCGCAGCTGGTCGCCCTGCAGGTGGGGCGCTACTGGCACGGGCCGACTGGCGTCGAAGTGGACGCGGGCGCGTACGTCGCGGCCCTGGAATATGCGACGGGGCAGATGGCGACGGTCTGCGGTAAGCCAAACGCGGAGTTCTTCGAGGCGGCGGTCCGATCGCTGGAACCGGCGGAGCGGCGGAACGGCGGCACGCCGGAACCGACCGCCATCCCGTCGATCGCCATGGTCGGCGACGACCTGTGGGCCGATATCGACGGCGCCCAGCGGGCGGGCCTCCAGGGATGGCTGGTGCGGACCGGGAAGTTCAGCGAGGACACGCTCGCGTCGAGTGGGATTCGACCCGAGCGCGTGTTGGATTCGGTGGCGGACTTGTGCTGACGGGAATCGTGAGGTTGCATGCGCCTGATCGGTGCGCTCGCCGTGCTGCTGTGTCTGGTGCCGGTAGATCGGGGTTCTGCCCAGGAGGTCGAGGGCGCTGAGCCGCCCATCATCGGGCGCATCGTCGTACGTACCCACAATGTGTTCGACTCCACCGAAGCCGACCGCAACTTCCTGTTCGGCCTCGCCAACGCCATCCACGTCACGACGCGACCGTCGGTCGTACGCCACGAGTTGCTGTTCCGGGAAGGTGAGCCGTACGACTCGGCCGCGGTCGCAGAGTCGGCCCGCAATCTCCGCGCACGGGGGCTGTTCCGGGAGGTCACGGTCCGGCCCATCGTGAACGACACGGGCGCCGTCGACGTCTACGTGGATGCCTACGACGGCTGGAGCACGCAGCTGATCCTGAACGCGTCGTTCACGGCCGGAGAGCTGTCGTGGGCGCTCGGAGCGCGGGAGACGAACTTCCTCGGCACGGGTGCCTCGGTCGGGGCGGTGTATCGTGACGTTCCCGATCGTACGGCGTTGCAGCTCAACGGCAGGATCGAGCGCATTCGCGGCTCGCGATTCGAGGTGGGCGGGTTCTGGGACAACCTGAGCGACGGCAACTTCGGTTCGTGGACCGTCGGGCAACCGTTCCGGGCCTTCCAGGACCGCAGCGCCTTCCTCTTCATCGGGCAGGCGGGTCAGCAGCGGCTGCTCCAGTTCCGGGACGGCGATTCCGTCCAGACCTACCGGCGCCGGCTGTTCCTGCAGCGCGGCGACGTGGCGTTCGCTCCCGTAGCCGGCTCCGGCGGCTACATCCGGATGGGCCTGGTCGGGCAGATCAAGCGTGAGGAATACTTCCTGTACGAGGCGGATGCGGCGCTCGTGCCCGACACCGTTTCGGGCGCGGTCGGCGTCTTTGCCGAGTTCCTCGAGCCCCGTTTCCGGGTGACCCGGTACTACTCGAGCTTCGGGCGGAACGAGGACGTCGATCTGAGCACCCGCCTGCTCTTCGCGGGCTGGTTGGCTCCGCGTGCCTGGGGATACGAGGAAACGGGGGTGGGACCGAGCGCCCTGCTGCAGAGCGGCTTCGCCTTCGGGAAGAACTTCGTGCGGTTCGTCGGGAGCGCCAACGGGCTGTTCACCACCGCCGGACTGGACTCGGGCCAGGTCAGCGTCCAGCTTACGGCGGCGTCACAGGTGATTCCGAAGGGTGCGACCGTGTTTCATGCGGAGTGGTCGATGCGGCAAGGGACGCCACCCGGGTTCGAGTACGACATCGGCCATGGGCGGGGCCCGCGTTCGTTCGGCCCACACGCGTTCACCGGCGACCGGGCGGCATGGTTCGCGCTCGAGCACCGCGCGTTCCTGTTCGACAACATCCTCGGCTTTCTCGGGCTTGGCTTTGCCGCATTCGTGGACTACGGCGGCGCATGGTACCGCGACCAGGATCCGCGCGTGGGGGGGAACGTGGGATTGGGACTGCGGTTCGGCTCGACCCGCTCGAGCGGGCAGAACATCGGCCGGTTCGACCTCGGTTACCGCTTTGGCGATGGCTGGGGAGACAAGCGCTGGGCGGTGAGTTTCGGGAGCGGGTTTGC
>JBDGYA010000178.1:0-2135 GCA_039584325.1 Gemmatimonadota bacterium | reverse complement strand
CGGAGCGTGGGGTTCAGGAATACGGCATCGGCGGCACCTTGCCGATCAGGCGCGCGTACACCGCCAGCGCCCCGCGATGGTGCGCCGTATGATCGACGATCGCGCCCACCACGGCACTCCGCGGGGCCCCCTCCATGATCCTGGTATCCGGAATCGGCTCGAAGAGGACTTGGTCCGAGGCCGCACGGACCACGGCGACGGCGTTGGCGAAAGCCCGATCCAGCCACTCCGTGGCTTCTTGAAGCGAGGTCACCGCCTTGGCCTTGGCAACGAGACCTTCGAAGTCCATGTCCCACCCCTCCCCGAATCCCCCCTCGATCAGCCAGTCGACGGAATCCGCTGCGTGCGCGACATGACCGGCTACGGAGTAGAGTTCCGGGTTCGGCGTGTACCCGGCATCGGCCGGTTGGAACACGGACAGGGTGGTCTTGAAGAACCGGTGCGTCGATTCCAATTGTTCGGCGAGTCCTGCTCCAGCGGACATGGCGCGCCTCCACAGGTGTGAACATGTTATTGGGCAAGAGTGATACGACGTGGAGCGAGTCGTCAAGCGTGTTGACGGTTCCATCCCACTCGTCTCGAAAGGAGCGATATCGCGTGGCTTCACCAACCAAGCTGGGTGTGTGGTCCGCCGCAGTGGCGTTCGTGTGCTGCCTGGTGGCCGGCACGTTGCTCATCGTACGGGTCGGGTTCGACATCGACGACCCCCTCGGCACGGCACTGGGGCTCTACTTCATCGGGAAGGCCTTCTTCGTGGGGCCGATGCTCTATCTCACGGCGGCGAGGACCAGTGACTAGGTCGCGGCCTCCTGGAGAGAGATGAGCAGACTGGACAGTGGGATCGATGTCTACCGTCTACCGTTTTCCGATCTTCATGCTGGTCTCGCTGCTGGTGGTGGCCGGGATCCTGGCGTTCGTGCTGCGCGCTCGCCAGCCCGCGCGGCGGCGCATCTGGCTTGTGGCACTCGTCGTGGGCCCCGGAGGCATGCTCGTCGCCAAGTACGGGGCGGCCGCTGGAACGCCTTGGTGGCTGTACTACACGCTACCCCTATTCATCACGGTCGTCCTCCCGTTGCGTGCCTTTCGGATGAACCGGCAGGAGGCCTCGGTGTACGTTCTCCTGGCATGCCTGAGCGCTCCGGCAATCCATGTGGCGTTCTCGCTTCTGCTGGGATGGCGCGAGTACATGCCGTTTCTCCGCATTCCGTGAGGACCTGCCAATGGACAGCTGCGTGCCGCTCGCTGCCGCGGAATGACGCACGGGTCGGGTGCCGAGTGACGGCACAGTACATATTTGTAGGTGGCAAAACACGCGAGCAGGAGGAGAAGATGAGACAACGATTCGTAGGCGCAGTCAGCGCCGGCGTGCTGGCCGCGACGACCGGTTGTGCCTCTGCCCCGCCCCCCACGGTGCAGACCGGTCCGAATGCCGAGATCACCGCGGACGGACTCCACCGCGTGGACAACTCGGTCATGGCACTGGCATGGGTCAAGCCGGACATGGATCTGCGGGGCTACACCAAGTTCATGCTCGACCCGGTGGTGGTGGCCTACCAGCGGGATCCGCGGGGCCGACGTTCCGGGACGGCGGGCGGGAATCAGAACTTCGCGTTGAGCGCGGAGCAGATGGAGAACTTCAAGAGCATGTTCAGGGAAGCGGTGGTCAAGGCGCTCACCGAGAACGAAGGGTACGACCTCGTCGACGCGCCGGCGCCCGACGTCCTCCGCATCACCGCCGAGCTGGTCGATCTGGTGGTCAGAGTGCCGACGGAACGGAGCGGTCGTGACGATACGTACGCGCGTTCATACGGCGAAGTCACCCTGCTATTGGAGCTGCGCGACTCGCAGAGTGGCGAGATCTACGCGCGAGCGGCGGACCGGCGGGATCCCACCAGCAACCCCGGCGGTAACAGCATGCGAGAAGTGTCGCCGACGTTCGTCCGAGCCGATGTACAGCGGCTCTTCGAGTACTGGGCGAACCACTTGCGGGATAGCCTGGACGAGATCAGGACGGTCGAACCGCAGTGAGTCCCGGGCCGAGGCTCCGGAGCATAGGATCTCATGACACCCGATGTGGGTGATGGCTGGAATGCGGGGGCCACGTACGAAGCCTTCATGGGTCGCTGGAGCCGGCC
>JBDGYA010000098.1:0-8218 GCA_039584325.1 Gemmatimonadota bacterium | reverse complement strand
CCTCGGCGCGAGAGATCTGTGCGCTGCTCCGCCCCGAAGGTGCGGCCGATGTCGCCCCACGGAAGCCGCCCGGCGTGCGCGCTGCTTTCCGTGGGGCCGTGTCGCCTGCCACGCCGGTGACGGCCTTCCGCCGCTCGGCCACCTTTTTCGTCGGGGGGAGCCTCACGCTCCTCGCCGCGGATCTCCTCACGAACGGATCGTTGGAGTTCGCACCCGTCGTGGCGGCGCTGTGGCTCCTACCGATCGCTTCCCGGTACGGCCGAGAGGGGTATACGTGGAGCGACATCCTCCGCGGGGGCGACGGCAGCCCCAGCGGAGCGGTGTCGAGCGAGACCGGCACGCACGGGGCGAGAACCGGCGCGTTCGGCACCCATGCCGACTCGGTGCAGTCCGTGCGCAGCGAGCGCGCGGTGATCGCAGGGCTCATCAGCAACATGCCACGCTCGGAGCGCGACCGCATTCCCGGTGTCGTGGGAACAGCGGACCGGATGGTCGCACGGGCGCGGTCCCTGGCCCGCCAGCTCCACCGCCTCGAGCGGGTGCTAGACGAGGAGTCCGGCGGTCACTCCCTCGGGGCAACCACGTCCACGCGTCGCCGCGGCGAGATCGAGACCAAGCGGGAGGCGATGACGGGAGAGATCTCGGTCGTCGCGGCGGTCATCGAGGAGCTGCGCGAAGCCGTCGAGCGGGCCGCAGCCATGGGGGTGTCGGAATCCCACACCGAGCTGGAGCGGGCGCTCACCAAGTCCAACGACGTCGCCCGGGCCCACTGACGGGAGCGCCGGCGAAGCCGCCGTCCACGCACTTCGCTAGGCGACCTGCCGTCGTAGCGCGAACAGCGCCGCCCCACCCACCACCACCCCCACCGCAACGAACGCCGAGACTACCGCGCTGAACCTGACGCGATTGCCGCTGTGGGGTACACCGATGTACGCCTGGGCCCACCGCATGGTCCACTCGTCGAGTTGTTGCCCCGTCGCCGAGGCGAATGCGGCCTCGAGGGAGTCGTCCGACGTCCAGAACCGGGCAAACGTCTCGCGGCCGAAGTGCCCGACCATGTCGCCCAGGTAGGCCGCGGTCCACGGGCCGAGCGGATCACGGGGTCGTGCCCGTCCTCCGAGGACCCGGGGGCTCGCAATACCCCGAGGCCTGAAGTCGGCCCATGCCACCGGCACGCGATCCGCGCCGGGCCGGCTGTAGATGGCTTCGCGGCAGCGCTCGACATCGCCGGCGGCGCATCCTAGGAACGTGAGATCGGCGCTGCGCACGATCTCCAGCCGCTCACCGTCGTCGATGGGCTGCGGTACGGTCAGCGGATCGGAAAGCCAGTCGAGATCCCCCGCGGGCGCATAAGCCTGATCCTCGAGCCAGGCCGCGACGTGACGGCCAGGCAAGCCGAACGCGGCGTAGAAGCCGCAGATACCTAGGCCCTGCTCGCGCATCCAGGCCAGTGAATAGGGCGAGACACTTTGTCCCCGCTGGAATCGCCGCATGTCCCATGAACCGAGATGCATGACGGCGATGCAGGTGCGACCGTGAGGCGCCGTCGGCACGATCTGCGCCATCCCAAAGTACCCGCTCCGCTCCCCGGGGACGGCGCCCGGCAAGACGAGCGCGACGACGCGCATCGAGGTGTCGGCGGCCACTCGATCGTGGCGTGTGCGCAGGATTTCCTCGATCGCCTGCCGAGCCCGGTCCGGGACGCTGGAGTCGATTCTGATCACCGGGACGTCCGCTTCGTCGCCGGGGTAGGTGAGTACGGAGTCCCGCAGCTCGAGCAGATAGAGGAAGTATTGTGCCGAGCCAACCTGGAATCCGGCCCGCCACTCCGGGTTCGAGCGCCGAATGACCAGGTCGCCCTTCGACTCCTTCACCGGAAGCAGACCGACGGTAATGAGCAGGCATACGGCCACACCGAGCAGCACCATGCGTCTCATTGGATACGCCACCTCGTGCCCCGCATTGCAAGGACACCGAGCACGACCACCCAAAGGAAGGCCGTCCATCCGCCGGCTCGGGAGAGCACCGTGCCCGCGGGCCGGGCGGCGATGATCGCTGCATGCCACCGTGCGATGAGCGAGTCGACTGGAAGCCCGGCCGTGCGGGCGAGTCGATCCGGGAGGGCAAGAGAGTCGCCGGTCATGAGCCGTCCGAACGCACCCTCACCTCCGCTCTCGAACGCCACACGCACCAGCGTCTGTCGGGCCATTGGTGATAGCGGCTCTTGCACGAGATTCGGATACGTCTGGAGGATCTCGGTGCACGCCGGCTCGTCACCGGTGGTGGCACAGAGCCGTGCACCGGGGTCACGCTGCACGCCACGGTGCCATGCCATCGCCGAGGCGACCAGCTGTCGACGCTCCTCGTCTGTGTACCATGCCTCCGCCCCTCCCGTCCCTACAGCAAGGGCCTCCCGGCACCGGTCCAGCTGTCCTGCATAGCACGCGCCCGACACAGCCAGAGGTTTGGTCGCCAGCTCGATGTAGACGGTGTGGGCCTGGATCTCCGTTAGCGTATCCAGTGGCAGGGAGCCCTCGAGCCACCGCCGCATGGTCGAGTCGAGTGACTGGGCAGCGCTTCCCCGAAGCATGCCGAGAAGCCCGCTCGCAACGTGGTCCGGTGAGTCGGGTTCTCGCCCGGGTGAGTCCTGGTCCCCGTACACCCAGCCCCCGACCCCCTCGAATCTGAAGGGCGCCAGCCCGCGACGACTCGGCCGAATGAGATACATGAGCGACGGCAGGAAGAGCGAGTCGCCGCGCACGGTCAGTCGGAGCGAATCCCTCAGACGCTCCGCGACT
Source organism: Gemmatimonadota bacterium (assembly GCA_039584325.1). Classification (GTDB taxonomy): domain Bacteria; phylum Gemmatimonadota; class Gemmatimonadetes; order Gemmatimonadales; family GWC2-71-9; genus JAOTVV01. The sequence goes on along the minus strand of JBDGYA010000098.1, from coordinate 5,420 downwards.
GCCTGGACGAACCTGCGGGCCGGTTGCGGCGCGAGCAGCCGGATCGGCCCAACCCGCAGCGTATCGAGGTCACCCGGCAGCGTGTCTGCTCCCACAGCACGTGTATGCTCCTGCCTGATGCGCTCGAGCCGGGCATCCAGTCGCTCCACGCGCTCGCGGTAGTCGTCGGTTGACTGCGCGGCAGCGGTCGGTGCGAGGGACGGCAGGAGCAGCGCGAGGACCGCCGTGCTCCACGCCAGCGGGCACCGAACCCGCAGGTCAGACATCGATCAGCATCCAGCGGCCCACGAAGATGTCAAACGGCCCCGGCCACGTGATCATGCGATCGAACACCGGCGTGACCAGGTTCGCCTCCGCTCCGGCGATCTGTAGCAGCAACTGCCCCACGAGCAGCACGCCCACGATGCTCAGCACGTACCCGGCCGTCCGGGCCGTGCCGGCCGAGATCGCAAAGAACAGAGAGTAGGCCACGAGCGCGGCGAGTGCGAACCGGAGACCCAACGCGTGTGGGTACGCCTGCAGACCCGGAGGAACGCTTGCCATGCTCGCACTGAGCACCGAGCCCAGCCACAGCGTGACCGCGGGTACTCCCAGGAGTACGAGCCCCGCACCGTATCGCAGCAGCACGTAGTGCCAGCGCGGCAGCGGCAGTGACAGGGCATAGACGTGCTGGTTGCGGTGGTCGCGCGACCAGGCTGTCGTGCCGAGCAGGAGTCCGATGGCCATCGCGAGGGCCGGGTAGGCCCGACTCCACTCCTCCAGCACCGGCAGGAGGGCCCTGGCGTCGAGCCACGTCGGGTCGGCGACGCCGGCCTGCTGCACGGTCAGGATTGGCAGCGCGAATGCAGCGACGCCGGCGACGACGACCCCGATACCGGCCCACTTCCACTGGGTGAACAGGATCTGTCGGAACACGGCTCCCCCCTATGCCTCCGGCGTGCGGAAGGTCCGCAGCAGTTCCACGAAGCCCTCCTCCAGGTCCAGGTCCACGACCTCGCGCAGCCGGGCGCCAACGCCCTCGAAGTACTGCTTCATCGGATCCTGCCACCCACGCACCACCCACACCTCGCCACCGCTGAGTCCGTCCCCCGGCTCCCGTCCCAGCAGCACGAACGGCGTGTCGCTCACCAGCGACGGGGCGTCGGCCACCCGCAGGCGCTTGATGCCGTTCTTGAACGTCTGCATCGGCATCTCGGCCACGAGCCGGCCGTTGTCCATGACTCCCACCCAGTCACAGATCCGCTCCAGTTCGTGCACCAGGTGGCTGGAGATGAACACGGTCGCGTCGCGTTGCGACACGTAATCGAGCACAGCGGTGAGCACGTCCCGGCGCACGACCGGGTCGAGCCCGTCCGTCGGCTCGTCGAGCACGAGCAGGTCCGGGCTCTGGGCCACCGCCAGGAGCATCATCAGCTTTCCAGTCTCCCCCTTGGAGAGCCTTCCGATACGCTGGGACGGATCGAGCCGGAACCGCTCACGCAACTCTTCGGCGCGCTTGGCATCCCACGTGGTGAAGAACGCGCCGTGATAGTCGATCACTTCGCGGATCGTAAATCCATCGTAGAGGTGGGGGCGCTCCGGTACGTATCCCGTCCGCGCCAGCACGCGCGGCACGTCCTGCGGGATCGGCCTTCCCAGGACGTGAATACTCCCCCGGCGGTGCCGCAGCAGGCCCAGCATCAGCCGGATCGTCGTCGTCTTGCCCGACCCGTTCGGTCCCAGGAAGCCGTAGATCGAGCCCGACGGAACGGCGACCGTCAGATCCCGGATCTCGAAGGTCTTCCCCAACCGATGATGCACGCCCCGCATCTCGATGGCGTTGCTCATCCCACCTCCGTTCCGGTCTCGAGCTTCAGCGCCCGGAGAATGTCCTGCGTACTGAGTCCGCGCCTCCCCGCCTCCGCCAGCAGATTCCGCACGAGGTGCCGCGCCTGGTCGCCACGCTCAACGTCTCGGCGGCTCGCCCCGACATCGAGCACGAAGGTCCCGGACCCCTGGCGCATCTCCACGAAGCCCTCCGCTTCCAGTGCCCGATACGCCTGAACGACGGTCGCCGGGTTCACCCGTAACTTCCCCGCAAGCCGCCGGACCGACGGCAACGGATCACCGGACCTGAGCTCCCCGGCCGCCACCGCCACGCGGATCCTATCGGCGATCTGGTCGTACAGGGGTGTGGGACTGCGGGGGTCGATCTGGTCGAACATCCGGCCGCCAAGTGTATCGGTCTGCTAATACAGTAATTGACCCGGCCGCTGCCGTCAATGCCCATGAAACCTGTTGACATAGCGTGAGATATGGGATCATGGCGATCCTGATTACCCATTGTAGATCGCCCCTGTCCCGATACAGCTGCCGCAAGCCCCCAGCCTCCTCGCCCAGCACCCCGTGGTGAGCGGACCACCGGACGTGGCGGACCGGCGGTGAGGGGACGTCCTCTCTCCCATCGCTTCCCAAGCTTCCATCGCCACCAACCCTACAAGCGCATCCCACCGTTCACGGCAAGTATCTCTTCGGGAACTTCGCCACCACGGTGTATTGCGGGTCGACGACGTTGGCAATCGTGCTCTCAGCGAGCTGCCCCAGCAACGTGTAGGCGTCGTACCGATCGAACCCGAAGTCCTCCTCCAACCACTCGATCAGCTCGACGTGCGCGACGCGGAACGCGTCGATCAGCGGCCGGGCGCTGCCGGCCACCATGATGTACTCGTCATCTTCAAATCGCGGCCAATCGATGGTCTTCCCCTTGATGACATCGATTTCGAGCACGACGTCCATCGAGGTTTCGAGGCCCGTCCCGGAGATCTCGCCCACACCCTGCCGGGCATGCCCATCTCCGAAGTAGAAGTAGGCACCGTCGTGGAAGATCGGCAGATAGACGGTCGTCCCCTCCCGCATCTCGGGGGCATCCATGTTCCCGCCGAAGTAGCCGGGCCAGAGCGCGGAATACGACTCCTCGCCCCGTGGCGCCACCGAGAGACGGCCCAGCATCGGCTGTAGGTCTATGGTGATCGCCTGCAGGCGGCTGCCCTGTAGCTCCGTCGTGCCCGTCATCCGCTCGCGGTCGAGGTGCCATACGTAGCGGCGCTCGGGGATCGGATCGTTGAGTACACGATTGCCCCGCTCGTTCGAGAGACTGCCGAAGTCGGTGTACAGCCGCGAGGCGGCGATGCCGTGGTTCGGCTTCACCGAGTGGATCTTCACCACGAGCATGTCGTTGGGCGTGGCGCCCTCGACATAGATCGGCCCGACCTCGCCCGGAAACGCGCCGCCCTCCTCCGTGTAGTAGGCAGCGAAGTTGGTGCGCGACACGAGTATGGTGCCGGGCATGATCCGCAGTACCGGCTCGCGCACCGCGAACGTCGTATAACCGATGTCCGGCGTGAAGTGAATGGTGTCCTGGGCCGGCAACTCGCCGGCCGCCGCAGCGCACAGCAGGGCGGCACAGGCCAGGGATACGCGTATACACATGGGACAGACTCCGCGGCCAGAGGGGTTCCCGAATCTGCGGAGCGTGACTCCGCAGGGCAATCCAGGGAGTAGGTTTAGGAGGGGTGGACGGACAGACGGAGCACCGGGAATCCCACGAACTGTGCTGAAGCGAGGGAGGAGAACAGCTCAACCATGTGCGGCCGTTTCACCCAGGCGGAGATCGCCGAGCTCGACCGCGAGGTCTTCAAGCTGCTGGAGATGCCGCAGCTCGAGCCGCGATACAACGTCGCACCAACCCAGGAAGCAGCGGTGATTCGGCAGCGACCCAACGGCGAGCGCGTGATACAGAGGCTGCGCTGGGGACTCATCCCGTCTTGGGCCAAGGACCCGGCCATCGGCAACCGCATGATCAACGCTCGCGCCGAAACGCTGGCCAGGAAGCCCGCGTTCGAGCGGCCGTTCCGGCGGCAGCGCTGTCTGGTACCGGCTGACGGCTTCTACGAGTGGAAACGTACGGATCGCGCCAAGCTGCCGTACTACCTCCGCCGGGAGGACGGCTCGCCGCTGGCCTTCGCCGGCCTGTGGGACCGCTGGCACGACACAGCGGGGGAACCGATCGATTCGTTCACGATCATTACCACCACCCCGAACGACCTCGTGGCGCCGATCCACGACCGCATGCCTGCAATCCTGCTGCCGGACCGCTATGATATGTGGCTCGATTCGGACAACCGCGACGTCGACGAACTGAGCACGGTGCTGGGACCGTTCCCGGCAGAGGAGATGACAGCGTACCCCGTGAGCACCTACGTGAACAACCCGAAGAACGAGGGAGCGGAGTGCGTGACCCCGGTGAGCGGGTAGCCATCTCGGTCCCCGACGTGCTCGCGCTCGTCGAGGCGTTCGACCCGACGACGGATGGCCGTGCGCTCGCGAGCCTGGAGCAGACCGTCGAGCTGCTCGAGTACTCGGCTGCACCGTTGGACCGCATGCACTACGACCCGGGCCATGTCACGGCGAGCGCTGTCGTGCTCTCGCCCGACCGGCAACACGTCCTGCTCGTGTACCACGAGCGCCTGCAGCGGTGGCTCCAACCGGGGGGGCACGTAGAGCCGGAGGACCGTTCCGTGCACGACACGGCCCGACGGGAGGTGCGCGAGGAGACGGGGATCGAGTTGGGCGACACACTGCCCACCTCGCTCGTCGCAGTCGACGTCCACGAGATCCCGGCGACCGACACCGAGCCGCTCCACTTACACCACGACCTCATGTTCCACTTCTCTGTCCCGCAGTTGGTGAGGCCACACGACGAGCACCAGGCCGTGTGGTGCCCGATCGCCGACCTGCCACGCTTCGCAGTCGACGGGCCCCTGCTGCGCGGTGTCGCCCGGGCCCTACGCGCGGCTCCGACCGCGCTCGACTGAGGGAGAACGAACGCATGCTGATCACGACGACGCCGACCGTCCAAGGCGCGGAAATCGAGACCTACTATGGGATCGTCACCGGCGAAGCGATCCTCGGCGCGAACATCTTCAAGGACTTCTTCGCGGGGATTCGCGACATCGTCGGCGGCCGCTCCGCCGCGTACGAAGAGGAGCTTCAGCGCGCGCGGGACACCGCTATCGACGAGATGGCCATGGAGGCGGAGGCCCTAAGCGCCAACGCCGTCGTGGGCGTGGACCTGGACTACGAGACGATTCAGGTCGGCCGTGGTGGTACGATGCTCATGGTGAGCGCGTCGGGCACGGCGGTGAACGTACGATGGTAGGATGGTAGGCCGGTAAGACGGTAAGGGACGGTGGGCAGCCGGGAATGGCAGGCAGCGGACCCCGATGGCGTCGCTCCTACCGTCTTACCGTCCTACCGTCCGTCAGAAGGCAAACCCGCTCCCGAAACTCACCGCCCAGCGCTTGTCTCCCCAGCCATCGCCAAAGCGGTAACCGAGGTCGAACCGGCCGATGTTCTGCCCGCTCGAGCGGGTCGAGCCGAAC
>JBDGYA010000177.1:0-2162 GCA_039584325.1 Gemmatimonadota bacterium | reverse complement strand
CGCAAGCTGCCCAGCGCTTCCTCGGTTTCCTTCAGGAAGCCTTCATGGCCGAACCACGATCGCACGGGCGTGAGCAGTCCGAGGATCACGCCCGCGATCGTCGGGTGGATTCCGGCATGCAGCATCCCGCCCCAGATCAAGACACCCGGTACCACATAGAGGGACGGCTGGCGCAGGCCAACTCTTTGCATCATGAGGACGATCACGATCCCGAGTCCGCCTGCGACGAGGCCGCCCCACGCGATCCCGGAGGAATAGAACAACGCGATGACCAGGATGGCGCCGATGTCGTCGATTATCGCCACGGCGAGGAGCAACACACGTAATGCCGCCGGCACGCGCCGGCCGAGCAGCGCGAGCACTCCGACGGCGAAGGCGATATCGGTGGCCATCGGCACACCCCAGCCGCGACCAGCGGGCGAATCCACATTGAGTGAGAGATAGATCGTCGCCGGCAGGAGCATCCCACCGAGCGCCGCGGCCACGGGCAGCGCGGCACGCCGGGGCTCGGAGAGCTCGCCCTCGAACAGCTCCCGTCGGACCTCGAGCCCCACGACGAAAAAGAAGACTACCATCAGGATGTCGTTGATCCAGAAGTGGACCGTTCGCGTGAACGCGTGCTCACCGAACCCCAAGGAGATGGGTGTGTGCAGCAGGTGCTCGTAGGTTGACACCCACGGAGAGTTCGCCCACACGAGGGCGATCACGGCCGTGACCAGCAGGACGACTCCACTCGAGGTTTCTACATGGAGGAATCTTTCCACCGGACGTGCGAAGGCCGCCGCGAGCCGGTGTGCACGGGGAGACGCACCGGGCGGGAGACCCACGGGACCGTTGCCTGCGCTCATCGTTCTGTGCCTTGATTCGCGACTCCATCGGCGCAGGCATCCGACGGCTTGGGTTCCGCGTCTGGACCACTGTCGACACTTCTAATCACACGGTCGGTAATCGCGCCGGCCACCGTGACTTCGGCAGCGAAGACATGAGTGGCGCCCTCTTCCTCAAGTCGCTCCACATCAGCTTTGTAGGCGGTACGCACGGTGATCCGAAGATCCGGCGACGCTCGTCGGGCAGCCCTCGTTGCGCGGCCAGTCGCGTCGGGATCGTTAATCGCGATGACCAGCTCCCTGGCATCGGCAGCACCGAGATGCTCGAGCACCTCGGAGCTCGTCACGTCGCCAAAGCAGGCCGGCTCCCCGAGCCGGACCGCGTCCCGAACATTTTCGGTGTTGATATCGACGATGATGTACCGAGCGCCAATCTGCGCGAGTGCGCGGGCCAGGCTCCGGCCGGTCAGGCCGTACCCAGCGATGATGACGTGGTTTCGCAACGGCTTCGTTTCACCCATCTCCTCGGTCGTTCGTACCTGAAGAAGGCGGGTCAGGGGGTTCAGTCTCCCCAAACCGCTCGCCAGGTGGGGCCCCAGAGCGAGCCCGAACGGCGTGACCAGCATCGAAAGAATGATCGCCACTGTGAGATTGCTTGCCAGTGGTTCCTCCAGCAGGCCTGTTCCCCTCGCCGCCAGAAGGAGAACGAACGAGAACTCCCCGACCTGGGACAGCGACGCAGCGGTCAGGACTCCCACGCGCAGCGGGAGCCTCATCACGGACGCGGCAAGGAAAATGATGATGAACTTACCGGCGACGATGGTCACGAATAGCCCGAGAATCGGCAGCAGGCCCTGGAAGACGTCTTGGAGATCGAGCAGCATGCCGATGGAGACAAAAAACACGCTTGTCAGAACGTCACGCAACGGGACCAGATCCGAAATCGCCTGTTCACGGTACCGGCTATCCGAGACGACCAGGCCCGCGAGAAACGCGCCCAATGCGAGTGAGACGCCCGCGCTCGAAACTACCCACGCGCTCCCAAGGCAGATCAGAAAGACGGATAGGACGAAGAGTTCGCGCTGTCGCGTGCGTGCGATTGCATCTAGAAAGCGCGGCACCACAAAGCGCGCGGCCACCAACGCACCGGCGACGACGACACCAGCCGTCAGTAGCGGCATCCATACGCGCGTGCCGACGCCAGTGTCTCCAAGCAACGGAATGACGAGGACCATGGGCACGACGCACAGGTCCTGAAAAACCAGTATGCCGAGAGCCAATCGACCGTGTGGCGCCTCGAGCTCTCCCCGCGTCGAAAGGCCGCGGAGGACGATG
>JBDGYA010000176.1:0-2852 GCA_039584325.1 Gemmatimonadota bacterium | reverse complement strand
TTCCCGATCAGCGTCGTGGTGGTGGTGTTCACCTGGTCCTCGACGCGCTTCCAGTGGAATTCCTGCTGCCAGGAAAAGCCGCGGTACATGAACGCGGTCTCCCCCATCCACTGGTTCACCCGGTACTGCCCGGGCTGTCCATCCGGGAACCCCGTGAGCTGGCCACCGCCGTCCTGGGAGAACCGCGTGTAGGGGCTGCGGTTCGTCACGGCGGCCAGCGCGAGCAGGGCCTCGGGCTTGGCACGCCTGGCGATGTCCGATCCCGTGAACGGCAGCACGCGGCCGAACACGTTCCACTGCAGCCGCCCCATCCACATGAGGTTCTTGTCGTCATTCTCGCGCGCGCCCCGACCCATGCCGGTGAACACGGACGCCCAGTAGCTGACGTCCGCCGCACCGCCGCCGCGGAGCCTGCCGTACAGCGAGAGCCCCTGCTGACGATCCAGCGTGAACGGCCGCGTGAGGAGAGAGCGATCGGCCATCTGCTGCTGGCCCGACGAGATCACGCGCTCGCGATTGTAGTGCACCTTCCACTGCCCGACCTTGAGCTTGAGGCCGGGGAATCGCTCCACCATCACGCGAAAGTCGAGCAGATTGGATGCCGCCAGCTCGTACTCGAAGAAGTACGTGAGCCACGGCCGGTACGCGTGCCCCCCGATCTTGAGACGGGCGCGGTTCACCTTGAAGACGTGCTGCGGATCGCCTTGGAAGTCCTCGAGGGTGGCCGGGTTCTGATCCCGAGGGTACGCGTAGCGGAGCTGCACGCGCGGCTGGATCTGGATGAGGAAGTTGCCGTCGCGTGACCGAAGCTCGAAGCCCTTGCTGCCCCACCCGACCAGGGGAATAGTGTCCGCAGTCGAGGCACTGTCGCTCGTTGTCTGCGCGATGGTACCACGGCCAAGGAACACGGCGCTCGCCACGACGAGCACGGTGGCACGAGCAACGCCACGAACCGGGCGCATCATCGCGAGATCAGTGCTACCTGACGCGATCCGAGCGGCTGGGTCGGCCGGTTGTTCTCCGGCATGGCGGCATCGAGCGCCGCGATCTGCTCGGCGGATGCCTGCAGTGGCTCGGCGAACACCGCCCACTGCACCCCCTCCGAGCAGGGGGGCGTGGTGAGCGATCCCTCGTAGCGGTAGAACAGATCGTCGGGCGGCATGAACGCGTCGACGTCGATCTCGACGTCCTCGAAGTGCCGTTCCTCGCCCGGTGCAGCGGGGAGCCCGTCGATGAGCGCTTCGAAGGCCGCGTTGCGCTCCCCTTCCACGATGAACACACCAAGGACCGCCAGTTCACCGGCGTCCGATTCATGCACGAGGTGCAGCTCCATGGGAGAGTGCCGACCACCGATCGTGTGCTCCGACGGCGCGTGGAAGTGGAACTGCCGGAGGTGATACTCGACCCCACCGACGGTCACGGTGCTTCCCTCGTCATAGGTGACCTGAATCGTGTGTCCGTTGTCGAGGAAGTCCACGGCGTGCGAGGTACGCGCAATCGAGAGCGTGCCGGTGCCGTAGTTGCGGCTCAGGCCCACACCCGTTCCGGGAGGAGTCGGTACCGCCCCGCCGAGCTCCACGGGTGACTGACTCGTCCCGTCGCGGCACACGGACCACTCGGCGCTGAGATCGGCCCAGTGCTCGGGCCCCTCCGCACCCTCGTAGCCCCAGTGCACCGCTTCCTCATGCTCGGCGTCCGCGCGGTCATCGGCCGGCGCGCACCCGATTGCACCAAGCATGAGCACGGCAGTTGTCGCGTGACCGAGGGTTCGATATGTGCTTCTCACTTGATCCGCTCCTCTTCCAGCACCTCGATGGTGCCGATCTTCCAGCTGCCCTCCACGGTCTCGAGCAACACGCGCGCATCGTAGCGGTTCTGGCGGAAGTGCCGGTGCCCGAAGTGGGTCACCGTGCCGCCGACGGTCCACACGGCACGTGCTTCGAAGCCGCCGCCGTCGGCCGGCCGGATGTCGTCCACTTCGACCACCTCCACCGCATCCACCCGCGCGCGCGCACCGCCCCGCTCCTCCATGACCAGCGCGCGGCGATGCTCCAGGTCACCGTCAGCGCCAACCGGTCGTACACCGTGGCCTCGTCGCGGAACTCGAACGCGCGATACACGTTGGGCAGCACGCCGGCCAGGATGCGTCGCGCCGCACGCTCCGACGGCACCGAGCCGAAGTTGAACGGCACCGGCACGGAGGTGCGAGCGACGGGGACTGTCAGGAACGCAGCTGCCAGGGTGACGCGGGCACCGGCGAGCGACAAGGTCGGGCGACGACCCCGTACCGCCATCACACCGAGTATCAGGACCGCGACCACCAGCGGCAGCGAGAGCAGCGGCACGGGGACCCTGGGCGGCTCGACGGCGACGCTGGCGACGGTGGGAATAGGATCTTCCAGCAGCGCGTTCTCCCACTGCACCGTGGCCGCGCCAGGCGCGAGCATGACGGACCCCGACGACTCGGGATCGATCACCGTCGCCGGCACCGACGGTACCGCAGCCGAAAACTCGCTCCAGCTCAGCGTCACGGTCTCGGGCATGCCCGGCACAAGGTAGACGATGGTCACCCCGACCATGGCGTCGGCGACGGGCTCGGGGATCGGGGTCGGCCGGGGCAGCACCCCCAGGAGGTCCACGGTCAGGTAGTCGATGCGATCGAGCGTGCCCGGCGCCGGGTTCCCGTCGATCGTGAGCGCAACCCCCGAGGAGACGTACGCGCCGATCCGCTCGGCCACCGCGTCCTGCTGCTCGACAGCGAGCATCACCTCGTCCGGCGCAGGGCCCGCCACCTCCCTGAGATGCGCCACCCGTACCAGGATCTCGTGGCGAATCTCGAACGGCTGGATGGC
>JBDGYA010000175.1:0-2461 GCA_039584325.1 Gemmatimonadota bacterium | reverse complement strand
CGTGAGTCGGGGCTGGCCGAACGCACGCTGGTCTTCTTCACGAGCGACAACGGCCCCTGGCTGGTGTTCGACACGCACGGCGGCTCGGCGGGGCTCCTGCGCGGAGGCAAGGGGATGACGTGGGAAGGGGGCATGCGCGTGCCCGGTTTGGCCTGGTGGCCCGGTACCATCGCGCCGAACTCGGTCAACGCCGCCGTGACGAGCACCATGGACCTCTTCCCCACCGCCCTCGCGATGACCGGCCGTTCCCTGCCGACCGATCGGGTGATCGACGGGCGGAACTTGCTGCCGATGCTTACGGGTGTTTCGCCTGAACCGGTGCGCGACGTCTACTTCTACTACCGGGGCGCGACCCTCTACGCCGCGCGCAAAGGGCCATGGAAAGCGCATCTCGTCACGGAGTGGGCCTACCACCCCGATAACCGGCGCACGGAGCACGACCCGCCGCGGCTCTACCACCTGGAGCACGATCCGTCCGAGCAGTACGACGTGGCCGCGGAGCACCCGGAGGTGATCGCCGACATCGTGCGCGAGGTCGAGCGACACAGGGCCGGTCTCGAGGCTCGCCCCTCGCAACTCGACGCGCGGATCGAAGAGCCGTAGGGCGGTAGGCGCTCTCCTTCCCAACGGGGTCGCGCTCAGCGCGCACCCCGTAGCCCCCCAAGGACCCCCAGGCGGGGCACGCGGTTAGGGATACGTGACCCGATGCTGAGGCCGCGCCGTCGAACGCGCCGAGGCTCGGCCGAACGCACTCACCGGCATGTCGACCCCTGGCCGCAGGGCGTACCTACCGATCAGGTCTGCAGCTGTGGATATTCAACACCTGCACCATGGCCAACGGAGTGACCGTGAAGCTGAGGGTGGCCGTAACGACAATCGGGCTGCTGGGCCTTTGTGTTGCGTGTGGGGGGGACAGTGCCACTGGGCCACCAACACGTCCATACGACCCTGATCCGGATAACGACGGTATCCTGAACACCATTGATCGATGTCCCCATACACCAGAGAACTTCAACAACTTCTTTGATGGTGACGGGTGCCCTGACAATCCAAGTGACTATTACCCTCTGATCCGGAGGGATGTCGAGCTAATGTGGGCGGAGTGGTTCACGGCCGCTCAACTCACGTACACACCCATCATGCAGTTTCAGGCATACACTCAGCCGATCAGTACCCCATGCGGTGTCTCGCCCATGTACGGTGCGTTCTACTGTACTCTTGATAGCGGCGTGTATTACGACGACAACATGGTGACCAGTCTCCTCCTTCAGCACGGCGACGCGGGACCGGCTGTCGTTTTCAGTCACGAGATCGGGCACCATGTGGGCTACCAGCTTGGCCTGTGGCCGCCGAGCATTTCAGACATGCAAAAGGAACTCATGGCGGACTGTTTTGCAGGAGTGTGGCTGGCAAGCGTGGCAGGCACAGGCTTCCTAGAAGTCGCAGATGCCGACAGAGTTGCGGCAAGGATGCTCGGGGACGGTATCCAGACTTGGAGCTGGTTCTCGCCGGCCGAACATGGCACGCCGGAGCAGCGGCGAACAGCTGTTGACATCGGCTTTCGCCAGGGTGCCGGTGGTTGCACGAGCCAAGAGTTCGTCAACCGGTTCGCTGTGGAGGAGCAGGCTGGGCTGCGCTGAGCGGTACGCAGCTGTAGCGAACTCATCATGCGCTCGGCAGGCCGAGTATCGAAACAGCGGTGAACGGTACGGCTCATTGCCTAGGCAGAAACCCGCCTTCAACCGCCGGTTCGCGTGCGGGGCTCTCTCCACCCTTGGACATTGGATATTCCCCCATTGGCTATTGGATATTCGATCCGTCCACCCAGCCTCGACGCCGCAGTCATCGAAAGGCTCCGAATTGCACGGTTTCGGTGAGAGCCGTGGGGCCGGCGGACGCCATCGTGTCCCATGCACCTGCCTCATGGCGACGTCGCGCACATCGAGGACCGGAAGTGGCCGCCAACGTCAACACCGACGAATTAGGTGATCTCGGACTGACGGACGTGGAGGAAGCGGCGATGCCGGGATCCTCCGGCGGCATACGGGGCACGAATGAAGCGGAGTGGAAAGCGGCGGTCAATGCGGCGCTGGTGAGCCAGGATCCAAACACGATGCTGATGCCCGCCACGGCACTCGACGGGGCCGACAACCCAGGGTGCCCGTCGAGCTAGCGAGCGCCGAAGCCACTGCGGGGCAGGAGATCCAATCCAGAAGGAGGGGCGGTCGCGGAAGCGCCGCCCCTCTTCCAAAGTGCGGCGGCGGCGGTCAGACGCCCTCCGTGGTTGGAGCGGGCGCCGCGCAAGCCGGTACCCCCTGAGCCGCATGAACCCCATAGTCGCCGTGCGGGGAGATCCGGCCCCATCCGTCCATCCGTCATCTGCGGCTCGGCATTGATAGTCGCTGAAGCGACGACGACCTTCTGTCCGCCGCGCACCGGCCCGCCCTCCGCGTTACTGGAA
>JBDGYA010000043.1:0-26675 GCA_039584325.1 Gemmatimonadota bacterium | reverse complement strand
CACACGGGACAAGGTCGCAGCGGGTTCTCGACGTCGTTCAACGAGAGACGCACGTCGCGCATGTAGGCGCTGGTGAGACACTCCTCGAGCGACTTGTCCAAGATGCTGTCGACGTGGAACTGATTGAAGACACACGGCTCCACCCCACCCGACGCGTTTACGTGGAAGTACGTGCGCCCGCCGGAGAGGCACCCGCCGGTCAGCAAGCCGTCACACCAGAAATCGGCGACCATGATGTCGTACTTGGCCCTCAGGGCCCGGATGCGGTTGTAGCGGTGGAGACGCTGTGCGGTGGAGACGCTGTGCGGGCGTTGGCATCAGGTCGACATTGGGGGCGCGTCCGATCGGCAGGTAGGAGAAGTACCAGCCGACGAGGCATCCGAGATTCATGTAGAACTCGACGAACTCATCGGTCAGCAACAAGTCGTTGTTGTGGCGCATGGGAGTGGCCGAAAAGCCGAAGATGACTCCCGCATCCTTCATCTCTCGCATGGCGCGGACGATCTTCCCGAACACGCCCTTGCCTCGCCGTGCCTCGGTCTCCTTCTCGAAGCCTTCAACGCTGATGCAGGGCATCACATTGCCGAGCTCGGCGAGCTTCGGAGCCAAGCCCCGATCGGCGATGATGGTTCCATTGGTGTAGGTCAGGAACTGCATCGAGGAGTGCGTTTCGAACACCTCGAGCAGGTCCTTGCGCAAGTACGGTTCGCCACCGCTCACGACGATGAAGTTGATGCCTAGCTGCTTGGCTTCGTCGAGCAACGCGTGGAACCGCTCGGTGGAGATGGCGTCCCGGCGGTCGTAATTGGCGCTGTAGCAGCCCTCGCACGTGAGGTTGCATCGCATGGTGGGGCTGACGACCATGACCGGCGGGTATTCTCCGTCAAACAGCGTGTCGGCGATCCGATTCTTCTCGGGTCCGTGAATCAGGTAGTACCCAAAGGCGTTCTGCACGAAGCGCCGTCGCGCGTTGGGATGCAGAGACTTCCATTTGCGTGATACCACCTTCAGGGCATGGAGCAGAAACTCCTCGCCTTCCTCGAACCGGTTCCCCCGTCGGATCTGCGATTGCGCGATGCGCCGCGCCAGCTTCTCCGGAAGCCGAGCGTAAACCTCTGACGCATACCACAATCCGCGCTCTTTGATGGTGTCCGGTACGATCGACCGACCGGGTGATCCGCCGTTGGACCCGTCCATCGTGCACCCCGTCCCCTTCGAGTCAAGTCAAATGTACGACCGGAGCGATTCCTGTCGAGAGGCGCGCGCGCATACCGGGCCCCGCGTCGACGTCGATATGCCACCAGAGATTACCAGACGATTGTCCTCGTGCGGCTGGGCGGGATCCCGGATCCGGGCGGGTGGACACCGCCCGCGGTCGACCCACATCTTGCCGTTGATGGCCGTGCACGCCCATCGCTCGGACATCGCCCGCTGCATGGCCCAGAGTTCTATCAGGAGGTTCCCATGCGCCCAGCCGCCTTGCTCTCCGCTTTGTTTCTCTGCCTCGTGGCCGTCGCACACCTGTTTCGGCTCCTCCTCGGCGTGGAGCTGGTCGTGGATGGGGTCGTCATGCCCATGTGGCCCAGCCTACTCGCCGTACTCGGACCGGGAGCCCTGGCGGTGTGGTTGTGGCGTGAACAGACTCACCCGGCCCAGCCGTGATTGACCACAGACCCGGGTGCCCCTATCCGTTCGTCCCAGACCACAGGTACACCGACACGCCGAGCCCGGACTTCGCGGGTCCCCCCGAACCGCCTTCCTACGCGGTCGTCTTCTCCTCCCCTCGCTCCGCCGGCGACCGGGATTACGCCGCCTGGCCGACCGCATGGTGCAGCTCGCGGCCGCGCCGTGCGGGGTCTTCGACGTGAGCGGCACATGAGATCGCGCAGAGCTATGCCCATCGTGGCGCTGGCGTTCGGGATCGCGGCCGCCCTGGGGGGCGTCGCCTTGGTCGCAGCCTACGTGTGGGAAGCCGTGGTCACCCGCTGGGGCGAACCCGACCAGTCGCTGCTCCTCTGGTACCTGCCCATCCTGTTCCTTGGCGTGATCGGGGTGAGGATCGGCCTCGCGGCCGGGACGTGGGGCCTCGCGCGACTGCGCAGCGCGGGTCCTATGCCCCCGGGCTCGACGCCGTGACCCTCGGCATCCAACGGCACGTTCGGCGCTGAGCGCGTCAGGTGGATCCAGTGCACTCGATCGAGTCCGGTTGACGGACCGATCGCGACCTGACGTCGCTCATCTGGCGGTCAGAACACCACGGTGGCCTTGAGGAAGAACGTGCTTCCCTGCTCCGAGGGTTCGCCGAACTCGGCCTGGCCCCGTTGGTAGACGAGCTGGACCGTGCCAAACGGCGGGCGGTACCGATAAACAAAGACGACCTGGATGTTCTCGCGGTCGATCGCCGAGTTAGTCTGGAAGAACACGCGAACGAAGAGATCGTTGGTGAAGAACTGGTCGGCGCGCACGACGTGAATCCAGGTGCTTTCGTTTTCCGGGTCGGGATCCAGCGTCAAGTACTCGAGATCGTATTGCAGTGAGAGCGCGGACGTGAGCTTGTACGCCGCACCTATGGTCCACAGACGGAAGTCCGAGTCGAAGTTCTTCCCGAACGCGAAACCCACGCGAGCTGACTGGAACTCTCTGGTGTTATAGCCCAGCTCGAGGCCGAGGCTGCGATTCCGGAAGTCCTTCTCGAACCGCTTGAATTCCTCGGTGAACTCCACTTCTACCGAGAACCGGTTCCGCAGATCCACCTCGATCGCCTGATCGATCTGCCAGCTCCGGAGGACACCGGTCTGGCTCCAGTAGATGTTGTAGTTGGAATCGTACTCCGTTCGCTCCAGCACGCCCCCGCTGGACCAGAAGGTGTGGGACAGGGCCCCGTCCAGCTCACGGCGGTCGTCGTCGCGAATGAACCCGATGGCGTTGACGTTCTCGGCAACGCGATCGCCAAGGTGTGTATAGCGCACGTGGAAGTGTGTGGTGGGCGAATCGTACGCGGGGCGAAGGAAATAGGCCCACGTGCCGCCGTCACCGGGTCCCCAACTCTGCGCGACTTGCGCTGTCATGCCGAACGTCCTCGTGAAGAACAGTGTCGCGTCGGCACCAATCGACCCCTGGTTAATGCCTTCCAGCGTACGGTTGGCCAACATGACCGCGACACTCGACGATCCGATATCGCGCTGCGTGCGAACGACCCCGTAGGTGGCGACCGTGGAATCGCCGAGTGGGATTGAGCGCGCTCCGAGCGCTGCCAGTGTCCAGCGGCCCTGCTTGCCCAGGACCTGAGCGCCACCCGTGATGTCGGGAATGCGGCGAGAGTAGAACGTGCGGATGCGCTGCCGAAACAACTCCGCACCCTCCAGGAAGAATGGGCGCTTTTCCGGAAGCTGGAGCTCGAACCGTGACAGATTCACTCGCTCCTGATCGGCCTCGACGGTGGCGAAATCGGGATTGAGCGTGGCGTAGGCGGCCAGGCCCGGAGTGAGCGCATATCGGAAATCCAGACCGGCATCCGCGTCGGGTGTGGTGTCCTGCTGAGCGCGCGCCAGGCCGTAGACGATCACCTGATGACGCCGGGCCGGCGCAGGCACATCGAGCCCGGTCATGGCCCCCGACTGGGAGACGCGGAACTGGTTGTCGAGGGGACCTGCCCAGTAGCTGAGTTCCAGATTCCGGCGCCTGCTGCGGCCGAAGTTGACTCCCCAGGTGGTGCCCGCACCGGCGGTGTACTTGATGGAGGTAAAGGGAATGGCGATCTCGACGGTCCACCCCGTCTCGGTGATCCGCGCGGCGGAGAGCCAGGTGGCGTCCCACGTCTGGTCAACCGTCCGTCCGTCGTTCGCCACCCGTCCGTCCAACTGGGTCCCCAGCGGATTGGTGACGAAGTAGTAGGCTGATTGACGATCATAGTGCGAATCGAGGAGGACGATGACGGCGTCGTCCTCGAGCAACTCGGCGTCGCGGCGCGTGAGCCGTGCCGTGAGCGGTTCCGGATCGACGACACGGAACGCCACGTAGAGGTGCGTCGAGTCGTACATGATCAGCGCCTGCGTGCGCGTCGAGGCCGGCGCACCGCGCTGAGGCTCATACTGTATGAACCCAGCGGCAACCGCAGCACTGTCCCACTCCCCGCCGGCCAGCAGGCCGTCCACCGTTGGCGGCGCGGGTGCCCGGACCGCCCGCACCTCCAACAGGGAGTCGGCGGGCCCGGCCTGTGGAACGACCGCCGAGCCCAACGCCGCCGCGAGGGTGAGGGCGTGAATAGCCATGGGTCACTCGGACTCGGGCTCTGGGCTGGTTAAGGTATCGATCGGCCGCGCGCTGGGAAGCTCCGGCTCCACGCCCCCACCCTTGCGCAATCTCCAGCCCGGCTTCAGGCTTTGGTGCACGAACGATGACCGACCACGACCGACTGATCCTCTCCAAGGTCGGCGCCGACCGGGAGCCGGGCGCCACGCCGTCAGGCAGAACCCTGCCGCCGGTGCTGCTCCGCCTGGCCGTGCGGCGCGTGCAGATCATCGGCGTCATATTGCTCGCGCTCATGTTCGTCGGCTGGTTCCTCACCAACCTCTTCGAAGGGGAGCTGGCCTACGAGTTCCAGCGCGTAGGAGAGTGGGGCCCGGCAGTGTTCATCATCGCGGCCTCGCTCGCCATGCTCGCCCTTGCCCGGCTGCCCCGCGTCGCCCCCAGCACCGTGGTGGCGACCGCGCTCGTCTACGAAGTGGCCATCAGCTACGGTGTCGCGTTCTCCACCTACTGGGACACCTTCGGCAACCTGACGGCGGACGTCATGGAGTCGGACATCGTCGGGTTCTCGACCGTGGCCCTCTGGATGCTGTTTTTCACCGTCATGGTGCCCGCCCGGCCGCGGCGCGCACTGGTGGCCCTCCTGCTCTCGGCCACCGCGATCCCGGTGGTCTACCTGCTCGAGGTTCGAGCCGGTCGCGCGCCGGCGCTCGATGCGGGTGCGTTCTCGGTGATCTTCGTCGGCCCTTACATCGTTACGGCTGGCGTCGCGTACATTGCCGCCCGGGCCATCTACCGGCTGGGGCAGGACGTGAAGCGCGCGCAGGAGATGGGCAGCTACCGGTTGGTGGAACGACTGGGCCACGGTGGCATGGGTGAGGTCTGGCGCGCGCGCCACCGCATGCTCGCCCGGCCCGCCGCCGTCAAGCTGATCCACCGCGAAACGCTCGGGGTGGACCCCAGCCACGCCGAGGTGCTGGTGGCCCGGTTCGAGCGGGAAGCGCAGGTCACAGCATCGCTGCAGTCGCCGCACACGGTGGAGTTGTACGACTTCGGCACCACCGAAGACGGCACGTTCTACTATGTGATGGAGCTGCTCGAGGGCGTGGACATGGAAGAGTTCGTGCGCCGGTTCGGCCCCCTCCCACCCGAGCGCGTGGTGCACGTACTACGGCAGGTGTGCGCGTCACTGGGTGAGGCGCACCGGCGCGAGCTGGTGCATCGCGACGTGAAGCCGGCCAACGTCTACTTGTGTCAGCGCGCCTTTCAGTTCGACTTTGTGAAGGTGCTCGACTTCGGCCTCGTCAAGTGGCATAGCACCGTGCCGACCGAGGAGGACCTCCGCCTTTCGCAGACGGGCACCATCCACGGGACCCCGTCGTACATGGCACCCGAGGTGGCCCGGGGTGACGGCCCAGTGGACGGTCGGGCCGACCTGTACGCCGTCGGCTGTCTGGCGTACTGGCTGCTCACCGGCCGGCTCGTGTTCGAAGAGAGCACCTACCCCGCCATGCTCCTGGCACATGCCACCAAGCAGCCCACACCTCCGTCCCGCGCCACCGAGCAGCACATTCCCGACGCCCTCGAGGCAGTCGTGCTGTCGTGCCTGGAGAAGAACCCGGCTGACCGCGTCCAGACCGCCGAAGCCCTGTCGGCGGAGTTGGAGCGGGTGGCCTTCGAGCGCCACTGGACGCAGGAGCGCGCGTCCAAGTGGTGGAGCGCACACGGGGTAGGAGACCGTCCGCGGGTGGGACCGTAGCGGACCGCCCTGCCGACTTACCGTCCTACCGTCTTACCGTCTTACCCCCCTTCGGGAGCTTCCGATGCCGCACCTACTCACAGACGCCATGTACGAAGAGACCTGCTACCGCTGGGGTGAGCTGTTCGCATCCCCGTGGCCTGAGCTCGTCGAGGGCATGCGCGCACGATCCGCGGAGATGGGCCTCGAGCAGGAGGCCGGTGAAAACTGGATCAACTGGACCCGGGGCGGGACGATCCGCGCGCGGTTCACGTTCGTGGACGATCCGTCCGACATCGAGGCCATCCGCAACGTGTACAACGACCCCGCGAACACCGCCGTGCCCACCTGCTTCGTGTCGTGCGGCAGCCCGATCCCTGCGAGTCCCGGGGGGAGGTGGTGTTCGACCTCTTCCGGCTGAGCCACGAGAGCTATCTCTGGCACTTCTACCGGGTCTACACGCCGCCCTCGGGCGGCAAACGTAGATCCTAGTCCCACATCGAGCGCTACTCACATCCGCAGCCCGACGCGGGACTCGACTCCGACGCGTCTACTCCCCACATTCCCCAACCAGGGGGAACACGTCCCACCGCCGAGCGCGGTCCGATACGGACCGATCCGATACGCAACCGAAGCGCCCTGAGAGGTAGCCATGCACGCCAATTCCCGACTCAAGTTCGGTGCACTGGGGATCCTGGGAGCCGGATTCCTGGTGATCGTCGTCGCCCTAGTGTTGATGGGCAGTACGACGGTGGACGCGACCGAGCACTGTGTGATGACACGCTTTGGAGACCCGATCCAGGAGAAGATGTCGACCGGCTGGTCGTTCATGCTCGTCGCACAAAAGACCTGCTTCCCGCTGATCGTTCAGAACTTCCCCGTCGATCCCGAGCGGCCCATCCCGCTCCAGGCACAGACCGCGGACCCGCTCACGATCAGTGGCGACGTCGCCATCGAGTGGAGCTACGACCCGCTCACCATCTTCGAGGTGTTCCTCGAGAAGCGATCGCACACCGCGGCGGAGGCCGTGGTGTACAACGCGATCCGTGAGGGATATCGGACCGCGATGGCCGGCTGGTACGTCGAGTGCGACGACGGAACGGGAGACCGTTGCCTCGAGATCTTCTCGAACGAGCGTGTCTTCCTGTCGGATTCCGTCAAGGCGCACATCGAGCGCAAGCTCGTGACCGAGCGAGGCGTTCCGCTCGCCCGCATCAGCAACGTCTTCATCCGCGACATCGATACACCTCCCGCAATCGAACAGATGCGGATCGCCGCGGTGCGTCAGGCACAGGTCCTGGACTCGGTGCGAACGCAGTACACGATCGACTCGGTATCGTCGTCCAGAGACCTGCTGGAGAAGACGAATTCAGCCACGGCGGCGAGACTGGAGGCGCAGGCCTACGCCGCCAACCAGGAGCTGCTCCAGCTCCGCATCGCCGAGGCGTTGGCGGACGGAATCTCCAAGGCGTGCAGCGGCGCGCAGGTCTGCGTCCTCGGCGGATCCGTGATGGACACCTGGACCAGCACGACCGGAAGGCGGTAACCAATGGGCGTCTTTGCAGTGGCGTTCGTCGTGCTTCTCGGCGTCGCCGGGATCGGCTACGTGAAACTGTGGTACGACCAGGTCACCATGCGGGACGAGGTCAGGCGACTCCGCGCGACGCAGGACGAGATCATCGACCTCGTGGCCAATACCCTGATCGAGGACGACTCCGCGAGGGAGTTCCTCCGGAGCCTCAAGGTCGGGAGGGAGAGGCTACCGGGACGTCGAGCGGGACACTAGTCGCCAGTCCATGAGCGCGCCGCCCCATTCTCCCGGGGCGGCGCGCCGCCATCCAACCTTCCTCTCCCCACCGGTTCTGAGCTCTCGCCACAGATATCGACGCCTTCTTCTAGCGTGCTAAGCTCATGTATTACAACTGATTACACGACGAGCGGTGAACAGCGTGTGCGTCGCCGCTTGCGGAACGGCACCAGCAGATTATTATATCACTAACGATAGCTCAATAATGGTATATATGTCCCTCCGGTACGCGCTCCTCGGCTTCCTGAACCTCGCCCCGATGACGGGCTACGATCTCAAGCGAAACCTCGACCGGTCCACCCAGTCGTTCTGGCACGCCGGGCTCAACCAGATCTACCCGACGCTCAAGTCGTTGGAGGAGAACGGTTGGATCACATCGAGGCTCGAGCCCCAGGACGGGAAACCCGACCGCAAGATCTACTCGCTCACCACAGACGGTGAGGCCGAGCTGCTCGACTGGTTGGAGCGGCCGGAGCGCGACCTCTCTCCCGGGAAGAACCCCGCTCTGCTCAAGCTATTCTTCTCGGGCTACCTGGGGCGCGACCGCATTCTGCTCCATCTCCGCACCCAGCTCGACCTCCACCGTGCAGCGCTCAGCCGCTATCGCGACGAGGTACGCCCGATGGTCGCCGACATCGTCGCTCGGACGGGGCGCGCGCGCGAGGGCACGATGTGGGAGTTAGTACGCCGGCTGGGCGAGCGCCACGAAGCGGCGTGGGTCGAGTGGCTGGAGCAGGCGATCGACACCGTCGAGGCCCTCGAATGAGGACGCTGCGCCAGACCATCGAGGGCATGCCGCTCGCGTTCGATCGGGAGGCTGCCCAGGACGTGGACGCGGTGCTCCAGTTCGAGGTGACGGGTGACGAGCCGGGCGAGTACCACCTCGAGATCAGGAACCAGCACTGCACCTTCCAGACCGGGCCGGCCCGGGACCCCACCCTCACCATCACGACGCCTTCCGACGTCTGGCTTCGGATCGCGGGCGGGGAACTGTCCGGCCGCGCGGCCCTGCTCGACGGACTCTACGAGGTCCGCGGCGATGCGAGCCTGCTGCTCCAGATGGACGAGCTATTCCGCCCCCGGGCCGCGGTGTCCCTCTCTTCCACAGCCCGGCCTGCAGGCCCGGTACGGCTCGCGGGGATGCACTGGCTCGCAGTGGCGTTCGTGCCGTGGATCCTGACGTGGATCGGAGTCGCGCCGGTACTGCTGCTGGCGGCCGCGGCGACCATCGTCGGCTATCGCGCCGCGGTACGCGAGGCGACCTGGTTTGAGACGGCAACGCTGGTGAGCGTCGCCGGCCTCCTGATCACGGCAATCATCGCACCTGCCTGGTTCGACTCCTGGGGCTCGCCGACGGCCACCGCTGCACTCGCCGTGATATGGCTCGCACCCACGGCGATGCGCACTCCCGCGCTCTCGGCAGCGTATTCGAAATGGAAGTACGTCGAGGCCCTGTGGCACAACTCCACCTTCCTCCACGTGAACGCCGCGATCTCGCTGACGTGGGGTTTGACCTTTGCGCTCCAGGCATGGCTGGGCGTCGCGACCGCGCTCATGCAGGCCGCGGCGACGCCATTCACCGTCCTCCGCTGGCTCGTCGTGCTCCCGGCCATCGTCGTCACCGCCCGCCTGCCGCGAGGTGCCGACCGGCGCCGCATCACCGATCTGGACGGCGCCCGCGTGCGGTTCCAGGTCGTCTCCCTGATCGGAATCGTGGTCGCGCTCGCCGCACTGGCGGCTACCGTCACACGTCCATGAGGGTGCTCGCTGTGAATGGATCGCCCCGCGCGCAGAACAGCGGGACATTCCGGCTCCTGGAAGCACTGCTCGCTGGGATGGAGGACGCGGGAGCCACCACCGAGCTGATGCACGTCGCGAAGCTCACCATCGAACCATGCACCGGGTGCTACCAGTGCTGGGTGCGGACACCCGGCGTGTGCGTGCATCGCGATGATATGGAACAGGTCATCGAGACGTACAACGCCGCGGACGTCGTGGTGTTCGGGACGCCCGTCTACCACTGCTCGATGACGGGCATCATGAAGACGTTGCTCGATCGTCTGCTGCCACGCTACGAGCCGTGGCTCGTTCCTCACCCCGACCTGCCGGGCATGACCGGCCATCCCGAGCGTGGCCCGGGACCGGACCAGATGATCCTCGTGTCGACCTGCGGATTCCCCGAATGCGAGACGTTCGACGCGCTCCGCGTCACGTTTCGCCAGATCGCCCGGCTCCACGGCATGCGCTACGCTGGAGAGATTCTCCGGACCTTCGCAGAGCCGCTCGCCAACGCCCGACTCGCCCCATTGTTCGCGCCGTATATCGACGCTGTCCGCCGCGCGGGGCAGCACTTGATCCAAGCCGGGAGCATTCCTTCCGAGCTCGCCACTGAGCTCGGCCGCGACCTCTTTCCGGGCGGCAAGGAACGACTGTACGAGTTGGCGAACGAGCACTGGTCGCGCTTGCTGCGCTCCTGATCCCGCGCAGCCGCCACACGAAGGGTTGCCCGCGCGGGGGGCCCTGACACAGGTTGGGTTCCCAACCCCAAGTGGAGGGATTCCCCACTCGTGCGCCGCCTGTTCCTGTGGACCTGCTGGCTTCCGCCGGCGCTGTGGCTCGCCACCCTCGCTTACATCCGCCCCTACGACGGATGGGGCGCCTGGGCTGCCGCTCCGCTGCTCCTCCCATCGCTCGGGCTCGCGGCGGTCTACGGACTGTTCGGCATCGGGGTCGTCGTTGGAGAGCGCGAGCGGGCTGGCCGATGGGACTGGGCCACGATCGTGGGTACCCTCGTCGCGGCGAGCCCGGTGCTCTACCACACGGCCGCGTATTTCACACGCACCGTGTAGCGAACCGGCAGAAGCGGGTCACGCGACTCCTACCCGACGGGTTGCTGGGCCTCTGCCTCACCCGCATGTTGGGTCCGCACCCTGCCACCGACACGGAGGCTCCGATGACCGAAGAGCGTGTGATCGAACTGTTGCAGGAAATCCGGGACTTGCAGCGGAAGCAAGTCGCCAACTCCTCCGAGGCGCTCCGCAATCAACAGGATTCCATCGGCAAGCAGCAGGGCGCGATCGATTACTACCGCAAGGTCACCCGCCGCCTGGCCTTGGCTGCCGTGCCGCTGCTGCTGCTCGTTGTTGCGCTCCTGTGGTGGCTGATGCAGTCGCCATACTTCCCGTGAGGCGCAGGCGCTGAGCCCACGCTTCAGCGGTGTCACGTCAGGCGCATCCTCCGCAGCAGTTCACCGAAACGTGAATCGTCTCGCAAACGATCGAACACCGGTTCCGCGTTCAGGTAGGCGAGCCACCCGCGTCGTTCCTGGTAGGCCGCCTCGAGCCAGCGGAAGGCTGCATCTGCATCGCCAAGTCCGATTGCGACGGTCGCGAACGCTACGGGTGACACGTAACGCGTCGCAGCTTGCGTCGTCAGCTCATCGAGTACCTGCCGGGACGCGTCCGGTACCCCGCTGAGCGCCGCGATGTAGCCGCGTGCGGCCAGGGCGTACGCGGAGTCCGGCGCGAGGGCCAAGGCCTCCTTGACCGCCCACTCCGCGGCCTCCGTGGCACCTCGCTGCATCTCTGCGTACGCCAGCACCCGGTAGTTCTCGGTAGCAGTCGGGTCCATGGTCACCGCACGCCGCAGGTGGCGGACCGCGGGCTCCGGTTGATGCGCGTAGTAGTGGAGCCAGCCCAGGCCCCGGCGCACGGAAACCGAGATCGGGTCGAGGTCCATGGCAGCCTTGCCCTCCGACAGTGCCTCATCCCGTCGGCCCGTCGCCGCGAGCAGCCACGCGTACCACTGGTGTGCGGTAGCGTAACCCGGCTTCAGCTGAAGGGCGCGCTGGAAGCTCTCTTCGGCCCTGTTCCAGTCCCAATCGTAGATGAACGTGACCCAGCCAAGTGAGGTATGGGCCTCCGCCAGCGTGTCGTCGAGCGCGAGCGCCGTGCGTGCCTCGCGCTTCGCACGCTCCATTCCCTCGGCGACCGGGACACCACGGTAATCCAACTGCAGAGCATAGGAGTCGGCGAGACCCGAGTACGCAAGCGCGTAGTCGGCATCGAGGGCAATTGCGCGCTCGAAGAACTGGATCGCCGTCGCGATCCCCTCGCTGCTGCGGCGGTTCCAGTGGAAACGACCCTTGAGATAGAGGCTGTAGGCCTCGACGTTCTCGGTGTACCTGCGGGGAACCGCTTCCGCAACGTCACCCACCAGTGTCGGCCGGAGCGTAGTCGCGATCGTTCCAGCGATTTCATCCTCGATGGCGAACACGTCCCGCATCCGCCGGTCGTACCGCTCCGACCACAGCAGGCGTCCGTCCTCGGCGCTACTGAGCCTGGCGCTGATCCGGAGCCGGTCACCGGCGACGCGAACCGTTCCTTCGAGCACCGCGGTTGCGCCCAGCAGCGCCCCAATCGCCCGGACGTCCCGCCGCTCATCCCCCAGCGCGAACACGGAGGTGCGCGAGACAACACGCAGTCCCTCCACCCTCGCCAGGGCACTGATCAACTCGTCTGTGAGTCCCTCGCTCAGGTATTCGGTGTCCGGCTCCCGACTCAGGTTCACGAACGGCAGGACGGCGACGGTCGGTCCTGTCACTCCGACGCGGCGCCCGGGGGAAACGATCGCGTTGCGCTCCAGAGCCTGCTCGAGTGCGCGGGCGAACATGGCCGCCGACGCGTATCGTTCGTCGGGGTCCTTGGCCAGCGCCTGCATCACCGCGGCCTCCAACCCCGCCGATAGCTCTGCCCGCATCGGCTGGAGGCGGGGTATGGGGGAGAGGGTATGGAGCGCAAGTGTCTCATGCGCGGCTCTACCCTCGAACGGGGGTCGTCCCGTTAGCATCTCGTACAGCACACACGCGAGGCTGTAGACGTCACTGCGGCCGTCGATCCGCTCCTCGGCGTTGGCCTGTTCGGGACTCATATAGGCTGGAGTCCCCTCCGCGACGCCGAGAGCCGTCAGCTCGTCGCAACACGCCGATATCGCACGCGCAATGCCGAAGTCCGCCACCAGAGCCTGCCCTTCATGAAAGAAGATGTTCTCCGGTTTGACGTCCCGGTGCAGCACGTCGCGGCGGTGCGCATAGTCGAGAGCTCCCGCCACGGTGCGCGCAATTGCCACGGCGTCACGGACAGGCAGCGGCCCGTCTCGTCGTAGCCGATCCCGCAGCGTCCCTCCATCCACGTAGGGCATCACGTAGTAGAGGAACCCGTCTCGTTCGTCGGAATCGTGGAGTGGGAGAATCTGGGGATGGGTGAGTCCCGCAATGGTACGGATCTCCCTCAGGAAACGCTCTGGCCGGTACCCGCGTGCCGCGAGATCGGGATGCATCACCTTGATCGCAACGGGCCGCTCGTGCTTGCGGTCAAGGGCCAGATACACCGTCGCCATCCCTCCGCGGCCGATCTCCCGGTCGAGAGCATAGCGGTCGTCCAGCACCGCGCGTAGTCGATCCGCCTGATCCGACATGGCAGGAAGATGTGGGATCACAGCGTCCCGCGGGAGAGCCGCCCGACCCATACGTGCCTCCAAGTCTCCTCCCTCGCCACAGCGCCAGACGCACGGCCGTGTGGTCTGTCCAAGGAGAACATGCTTCGCATCCGGCCTGTTCCCTCCTGCACTTTCACCACGGGACGATTCGCCCCCCCGCTCAGAAACAGCAGTGCACGGTGCATCTGGTACGTCAGTCCCTCGAACGAGCCATTGGACCCACCCAGCTCCAGGCACACATGACCGCCAGGATGCTTTCCTGGGGAACGTGCTTCCTCCGTCACTACAACCGTGATTCGGCCCGCATATGGCATCTTGCCGGTCAGTCGCTCACCTTACCCTCATGCGTGACTCCGCCCCACGACCTGATCAAGTACGAGATCGACAAGGCCACCGGGTACCTCGCGGTAAACGATCGCATCCACGCCGTGCGGGTCATCCCAGCGGCGAAGCAGGACCGTGAGGATCGGTATGACCGGTCCTGACGGTCGCACTGACCCAAGGACCCTTCGAACGGCAAGCGCGATGAGACGCGAGCACGAACCACCCGATGCCATCGCCGAATGGGGCTGGCGGTACCACCACCTGGGGGTTCCCACGACCGAGCAGCGGCCTGGCGAACGGTATCTACCGAAGCTCAAGATGTACGTGTCGGGCTTCGACTCGAGTCCGTACGGCGTCGAGTGGATGCGCTTCGAGGTCGACAGTCCGGTCTCTGACCTCGTGCGGCGTGTGCCGCACGTTGCATTCGAGGTGGAGGATCTCGATGCGGCACTGGAGGGGAAGGAACTCCTCGGCCCACCGTCATCGCCATCGGACGGCGTTCGCGTCGCCATGATCCTGCACGACGGGATGCCCATCGAGCTGCTGGAGTTCGAGCGTAGTTCAGGAGACGTGATTGAGCTCGGAAAGGTGGACGACGACGCATGAGGTCGAAGAGAGCCCTGACGGCCGTGCACTCCTGGCTGCCTCTCATGACTGTGGTGCTGTGCGTGCAGAACGTCGCATGCGAGCGCCCCGCCCCCGACCAGCCGGTCGCGGAGCCGCAGGTCACCGACGAGGGGCTTCGCCCAGTCAACGGCACCGAGCTGTACGTCAAGCGCATGGGCGCCGGCCCGCCTGTCATCGTGGTACACGGCGGCCCGGTGCTGGAGCACGGCTACCTCCTGCCACACCTGACGCCACTCGCGGAGTCCTTTGAGCTGATCTTCTACGATCAGCGATTGAGCGGGCGTTCCGACGCGACGGTGGACAGCGGCAGCGTTCGCCTCGACACGTTCGTGGACGACATCGAGGCGCTCCGCCAGTCGATTGGCTTCGACCGGATCCACCTGCTCGGCCACTCCTGGGGTGGTCTGCTCGCACTGCGCTATGCGATCGGGCACGGAGAGCACCTTGCGTCGTTGGTGCTGGTGAGCCCGATGAGCGCGAGCTCGGTCCTCTGGCAGGAGGAGGAGCGGCTCCTCGCCCAACGCGTCACTGCCGAAGACAGCCTCGAGCGCGACTCTCTTCGTGCGAGTCCGGCTCTCGCGGACCGCCGACCCGAGGCGGTGCGTCAGATGCTGTTGCTGTCGTTCCGGCCGCAGTTCCACGACCGCGCCCGCATCGGCGAGCTCGAGCTCTATGTCCCTGACGACTACGGGGAGCGCAGCCGGCAGTTCGCCTACATGATGCCGGATCTCACGAGTTTCGATTTCCACAACGAGCTCGCCGGGGTGACGGTGCCGACATTACTCGTGTACGGTTCCGACGAGCCAGGACGCACACTGGGCGGTTCGGCCCTCAGCGAACACCTGCCCAACGACCAGTTCACCGTGATTGCTGACGCCGGGCACTTCCCGTTCCTCGAGCAGCCTCGGGCATTCCTGACCACGGTGCGACAGTTCCTCGACAGATGGTGATAGGACGCGCCTCGAGCCCTGCGAGGGCAGCAACGAGAGGGGCTCGTGACTGATCGAGCGAAACAGCCGGGACCCCGTCAACGGCAACATGTGAAACCGATGGAGCGATGCCCTATCCCGTTCAGTTCGAGATAAGCCCCGACGTCACGCAGCTCAGCAAGGGAACCATCGCGATCAGCGGTGTGCTGCGGTACGACTCGATGGGCGTGACTCTGGAATACCGCACGACGGATAGGGGCATGACGGCGTCGGACGTGCGCACGGTATCCGTTCCCTTGATCGATGTTGCCGGCGTCGAGTACCGCCGGCGGCTGCTCGGCGGCCGACTCGTGCTGGTCGCTACTCGACTCGACGTGTTTGCGGGTATTCCGGGCGCCGAGGACAACCGCCTGGTACTCAAAATCAAGCGGCGCGATGGTACCGCCGCGGCGCGGGCCGCCTGGGACCTGCAGGTCGCGGTGGAAGAGCGGAAGCTCCGACATCTGCGGGAGTGAGGAACATGACCCTCCCACGGTACGTGCACACGAGCCTCGTCGCACGCGACTGGCGGACCCTGGCCCGGTTCTACGAGGCGGTGTTCGGCTGCGAGCCCGTCCCGCCGGAGCGTGATCAGCAAGGCCAGTGGCTCGACAGAGGAACGGGAGTCCCAGGACTCCGCATTCGCGGCGTCCACCTCCGCCTACCAGGATTCGGCGACGACGGGCCGACGTTGGAAGTGTTCAGCTACTCCCCAATCCTCGATGCGCCGTCTCCCGCACCGAACCGCCCCGGACTCGGGCATATCGCGTTCGCTGTCGACGACGTCTCGCGCACGGCCAAGCAGGTGGTCGCCCAGGGTGGCAGTATGATCGGCGAGCCGGTGACGACGGACGTCGAGCGGGCTGGTACCATCTCATTCGTGTACGTGCGAGACCCGGAGGGCAACGTCATCGAGCTGCAGCGCTGGACCTGAGTTCACGTGCGGCCGAGGGCCTCCGAGCCGGTGGGGAGTGGACAGCAAACACGTACATAGGTAAATTGCAATACTTAGATTTGTTGTTGTTGCCACGTTCGTGCAGGAGGGGATTCCGTGCCGGCCTACGACTACGTCTGCCAGGATTGTGGGGAGACCTTCGAGATCCGCATGTCGATCTCGGCCTACTCCGAGGGGATTGCGCCCCCGTGCACGAGCTGCGGATCGGCGAGGGTGGCGCGCAGCTTCGGAACCGTCAACGTCCTCACGGGTGGTCGGAGCACCGGCGGGAGTTACACCTCCTCCTGCGGACCCGGAGGATTCACCTGAGCAGCGTGAGACCGCCCAGGTCTGGGCGGACGGAAGAGCTCGAGGACGACGGCGGGCCAGCCTCTTCAGCTGGCCCGCTCGGCTATCAGCACCCTCGAACGAACGCGCTACTTGGCAGCCAGCCGGAACTCGATGGGTACCTGGATTATCACCCGAACAGCTTCCCCTTGGACGAGCCCGGGTGTGAAGGTCGCGCTCTCGAGCCACTCCCGGGCGGCCGCCTCGAAGCCCTCGTGCGTGGACGTCACGACGGTCACCGAGTTGTCCTCGACCGAGCCATCGATCCCGATGACGCCGGCGAGCACGACCCGTCCCTCAATCCCGGCCTTCCGCAGGGTGTCCGGATACTCGACGGTCGGACCGGAGACCCGCTGCGGCAGCTCGTCGACATCTGCCTCCGCCAGTGCCGGCGCGGTGGGAACTGGGTCACTCGGCGTATCGGATTCCCCCGGCATTCGCTGCACTCGGTCGCTGCACGCGACGGCGAACACGAGAGCGGCGATGCCAGCAAGTCTGTAAGCACGCATCATTGCAGAGACCTCGTCTGATGGAGACGAGACTCAAGGTACGGTCCCCACGTGCCGAGCCGATGAGTGGCGGATTACAATCCGCTGTCAAGACCGATGCGGGCCGGTAACGTTGACATTCTTTCTCGGGTTCCAGACTATCCCGTATCGCGCCGGTGGCTGCGGCACCGCGGTGAGCCCGAATCTCCAACACGCGGGGAGTGCGCATGGCCCAGACGTCCAGAGTGGAGTGTGCATGGTGCGGCAACGGACTGGCCGAGATCCCGCAATCGCCCCCATGACGCAAGCCTCACCAATTGATCCTCATGTCGACATCGGTCACGTCCACGTGACGTTCGCCGAGTTCGACTCGTGAGCCTGCGGATGCGCCGCGCGTTGCCCTGGGTAGGGACGATGGCCGTAGCGACGGCGATCGACCTCACGGCCCGGTTCGCGTGGGAGTTCCGACTGGACCGGGTGTTACGCACCGAGGCCGTGCTGTTTCTCGCGGCGGGAGGCGTGTTCGTCATGCTCCTGCGTCGCCGGCCGCGCGCCACGGGATGGTTGCGCCTGCTGCAGGTAACGCTCGCCGCTGCCTTCGGGCTCGCCGGCGTGCGAGCTGCACTCTGGGCGGCGGGCGCGCCGGTGGTCACAGCCAACATGGCCATCTTCGCGCTGGCCGTAGTGGCCGCGGCGATCGCCTGGGTGCGACGCAGACGTCGCGTAGCCACCGATTCCTGAGGTGACCGATCCATGTGCCGGAACATCAAGACGCTCTTCAACTACGCCCCCACAGCCTCTGACGCGGAGATTCGGGCGGCCGCACTGCAGTACGTCCGCAAGGTCAGCGGGTTCACCAAGCCGTCGCAGGCAAATCAGGCGGTGTTCGACGAAGCAGTCGCGCAGATCGCCGCGGTCACGACGAGCCTGCTCGACACACTTGTCACCAGGGCTCCGCAACGGAGTCGCGAGGTGGAGACCGCCAGGGCCCGGCAACGGGCAGCTCGGAGATTCGGATCGGGGTTGGACGTGCGCTAGCGGGAGCGACGAATGGCACGAATCGTAGCGAGGTGCTCCCGGTAGGATGTCGAAAAGAGGTGCCGGCCGTCCGAGGTCGCGACGAAGTAGAGGAACTCGGTATCGGCTGGGTACAGTGCGGCCAGCAGGCTCTCCCGCGATGGCTGGCTGATCGGCCCCGGCGGCAGCCCGTCGACCCGGTACGTGTTGTACTCCGACTCGAGACGATAGTGTTTGTTATACAGCCGGTTGCGCGATTCCCGCGCGTAGACGACGGTCGGGTCGGCTTGCAGGCGCAGCCCACCCTCGAGCCGATTGTGATATACCGACGATACGAGCGGCCGGTCGGTGTCAGTGGGGTCCTCTCCCTCGATGATCGATGCCAACGTCACCAACTCGTGTCGGCTGAGCCCGAGCGAGTCTAGCCTCGCAGTCCACCCGGGTGGCCACCGGGCCTCGAACGTGTCCGCCATCTGACGCCACACCTGCTGCGGGGTGGAGTGCAGCGGAACGTAGTACTCGGTCGGGTAGAGGTACCCTTCGATCGTCTCAGCCTCGGTGCCGAGGGCCGCGCGAAGTGAGGAGTCCTGCGCGGCTGCCATCAGGCTGTCCAGCGGAATCTCCAACTCGCGACTGATGACAGGCGCAAGCTCGGCGAGCCAGACGCCCTCCTTGACCCGAATGCGAACGGCCGGAGGGCGGCCCTTGCGCAATTCCACGAGGACTTTCCCCATGGGCGTGCCGGGTCGAAGCGGGTACACTCCCGCTTCGATTCCCAAGTGACGCTTGCCCATCTTCGCGAACCGCTCGAAGGCACGAGCCGACCGCACGATGCCGTGCGCTGCCAGCGAGTCGGCCACGGCAGCGATCGAGTCGCCGGGCGGGATTCGGACCCACACGGCCGGCCCGGCCGGAGGCGCCTGACATCCGGTAAGGATCAGCGCGACGGCACAGCCGGTCAGAGCGCCGAGTCTCCGTGAGGATACGTGGCGGCGAAACATGGGGTGAACAGTACGCAGGGGTGCAGTGGGTCACTGTGATCTGGGTAACAGCGTGAGCCCCGCACCGGTGTTCCCCGGGGGCTTCAGCCTTCTTGGGGGGAAACGCCGATCGCTACGTTCATCGATGGACCCGAGCAATCCAGCACCGCACTGCGGCGGAAACCTGAGGAGGTGCGCGTCGTGACCGATCCGCTCGATCGCCTGCAGACTGCAGCCACCGACCGTTGCACCATCGCGCGCGAACTGGGCCTCGAAGCAGTCCCGGTGCGAGCGCTCTCGTGGCATCGAATCGGGCTCGCTCGAGGGCCCCGATTCCGAGATGCGGGCCCAATTCCTGCAATACGGTTCTGCAGCGCATTCTGAGGCCGGTCGAGCCCACCCTCGGGCGCAGGAAACCCACAATGCCTGACCGGACTGCGGGGCTCTCCACCGGCTGATTGACACCTGAAACGGCGAGGCGATACGTTTGCCAGCGAATCCTCCCGGACAGGGCTGCGTGGCGCACAGTCATCGACGTCGATCTGCCAGGGTCTGGCTCGCCGCGCTCGCGGCGACGGTGGCCGTCAGCACGACGTGCGATGATGCACCGTTCGCACCACGGCTGACCTCCGCGAGCTTCGACGTCGAATCCGTACTCCTGGCCGCACAGAATGCGGCAATTCCCGTCGACACCTTCATCGTTGAGCTGCGCCGCACCAGCGATTCCGTATTGGTGGTGAGCGACACGTTCGCCGCGGCGGACCTTGGCATGCCCGATGCCACCGGTGGCGTGCTGCTCGAGGTGACGGTCCCGCTCGATACCGATCCGCAGGACTTCTATCTGTACGTGGCCGTCATCGGTGAGAGCACGGTGTGGTATGAGGTGACAGGCGTCGTCTCGGCCACCGCCAGCGAGCCCACGACGACTCCCGAGTTGACCCCCGTCTACGTGGGGCCCGGAGCCGACGGTACGCGACTCGTCCTCTCCCCGGCGGATACGACGATCACGGGCGGTGATAGCCTTCTCGTAACGGGAACGGTGTTCCGCGATCAAACGGCAATCGCGGGGGCGCCGGTGACCTTCGCGTCCAGCAATGAGACGCTCGTGCCGGCCCCCACACAGGTCGGGCGGAACCAGGCCTGGCTGTTTGCTCCCGGAGCGGCCACCAACAGCGTCACCATCACGGCTACCGCACCAACGGCCGGCAATCCGCTGACGGCAAGCGGCACGCTGAGCTTCTTCGCGCCGCCGGACCAACTGGTGCTGGTGTCCGGCGACGGCCAGACGGTGGATCCGGGACAGCCCGCACCGCTGCCGCTCGTCGTGCAGGTCCTCGATGCGGCCGGTCAGCCGTTCTCGCGTGGCTACGACGTGACGTTTGCGGTTACCGCTGGACCGCCGGGAACGGCCGTCGACCCGCCAACTGCAACCGCGGATGAAACGGGTCTGGCACAGACCTCGCTCACCGCGGGCGATGGCACCGGCACGATCACCGTCACGGCGGACGCTCAGGGACTCACGGGGTCTCCCGTGACGTTCACGGCCACGTTGATCGATGTGTCGGGACCGGCGCAGATCACGATCAATGCCGGTGACGGCCAGAGCGCCACGGTGGCCACGGCGGTAGCCGTCGCTCCGTCGGTGCTCGTGCAAGATGTCGCCAGCCAGCCCGTACCGGATGTCGAGGTGACCTTTGCGGTCGCGTCGGGAGGTGGCAGCATCACGGGCGCGGTCGCCACCACCGACGCCGGTGGAATCGCCACGGTTGGCAGCTGGACACTGGGGCAGGCCTCCGGCGCCAACACGCTCACCGCCACGGTCGCTGCGCTCCAGCCAGTCACGTTCACGGCGACGGGCATTCCCGACAGCCCCCAGGCGTTGAACATCGTCTCCGGCGACGGGCAGTCCGCCGACGCGGGCACGGCGCTGCCAAATCCGCTGGTGGTCGAAGTCGTCGATCGGTACGGCAACGGTGCGCCGGGAGCCACTGTGAGCTGGACCGTGTCGCACGGCTCGGTCACACCTACGAGCAGTCAGACGGACGCAGTAGGGCAGGCGCAGACATCCTGGACGCTCGGCACGGGCACGCAGGACCAGACCGCGACCGCGACAGTCACAGGACTCACCCCGGTCGTGTTCCAGGCCACGGCCGTGTTCCAGAACCCCACGATCCTGCTCGAGCTCATCGGGGCCAACAGGATAGCGGTCGGCGGGACGGCGGATCTCCAGGTCACGCTGTCGGCACCGGCTGGCCCGGACGGTGTCTCGGTGGCGGTGACGGCGGACAACCCGGCGGTCGTCGGCGTGCAGGCACCCGGGACAGTCTCCATCCCGCCGGACGGCACCACGGGTCAGATCGGGCTCGACGGGCTGTCCTCCGGAACCACCACGGTTCGCGGGAACGCGGCAGGGTACATCGAAGGCACGCTGGCGGTGGAGGTCTCGCCGCTGGTGTTGAGTCTGCCGACCACCGTGAACGTGCCGTTTGGCGGGACCGCGTCCATCCCGGTGCAGATATCCACCCCGGCACCGGAAGGTGGGGAGGACGTGACGCTGGTGAGCACCGATCCGTCTGTGGTCGAGGTGCTCACCCCCACGGTGACAATTCCCGAAGGCGGGCAAACGATCAACGCGACGGTGTCCGGCGTCTTCCCCGGCACGGTAACCGTGACGGGCACCAGCGCGATTTACGGTTCGGCGCAGTCCACCGTGTCCACGACGGCGAACCTCAACATCGTGCAGGCATCGGTGACGATCAACGCGACCTTCGGCAGCGACATTCAGATCCGGCTGGAGAGCGCCGGGTCGCCGATCGCGGCACCTGCAGGCGGCATCGCGGTCACGCTGAGCGCAGCGGACCCGACGTGCGCCGTCGCAACGTCACCGGTCACGATCCCGGCTGGGCAGGTCGAGGTCACCTCGACGTTGACATATGGCGGGAGCGCAACGCTGCCGTGCAACACGACCGTCACGGCAAACGCACCGGACATCACGCCCGACAACATGACGGTCAACGTCAACCCCGCCCCTGGGATCAACGTGTTCAACACGACGGCGACGGGGAGCGGGCTGATGCGGTTCCAGTCGGGCTCGCTGGCCGCCTCGAACCATGGCGGCGTGACGCTGCGGCTCGCGAGCGCCGACCCGCAGGTGCTGCTGCTCTCACCCGACGCAGCGACCCAGGGAACGCCGTTCATCGACATCCCGATGAACAACGGGGTCACCAGCTTCAGCTACTTCACCCATGGCCTCGAGGGCGCGACCGGTACGATCACGATCACCGCGTCAGCCCCTGGGTTCACCGATGGGACGAACACGGTGAACATCGTCCAGCCGGCGCTGGAGATCATCGCGCTGAACCCGAACACCACGACGCTGTCGCCGGACGATCCGTTCCTGGTACGGGTCGGGATTGCGGCGGGCACTCCGCCGAACCAGTTCATGAACGTCGAGGAGGCCGTCCGGGCGGGGGCTCCGCCGCTCACCGTGGCCGTGACCAATGACAGTGCTGCGGTGGCGCAGCTGGTCACGACGCCGGACACCGGCCAGTCGGTGACCGTGCAGATCCAGCCCGGCTCGGCGCGTTCACCAACGAACGTGGCCAACGGTGGCGCAGCGTTCGATCCGCTGGCGGCGGGGGCGACGACGGTGACGGCGGTGGCGAGCGGGTACATCCCGCTGCCGAACGCATCGATCGACATGACGGTGACGGCACCGGGGATCACCGTGTTCAACACGACGGCAACAGGGAGCGGGCTGATGCGGTTCCAGTCGGGATCGCTGGGCGCCTCGAACCACGGCGGCGTGACGGTGCGGCTCACGAGCGCCGATCCGCAGGTGCTGTTGCTCTCCCCGAATGCCGCGACGCAGGGCACACCGTTCATCGACATCCCGGTCAACGACGGCAGCACCGGGATCAGCTACTACACTCACGGCCTCGAGGGCGCGACCGGTACGATCACGATCACCGCGTCCGCGCCTGGGTTCACTGACGGCACGAACACCGTGAACATCGTCCAGCCGGCGCTGGAGATCATCGCGCTGAACCCGACCACCACGACGCTGTCACCGGACGATCCGTTCCTGGTGCGGGTCGGCATTCCGGCAGGCACTCCACCGAACCAGTTCATGAACCTCGAGGAGCAGGTCCGGGCGGGGGCCGCGCCGCTCACGGTGACGGTGACCAATGACAGTGCCGCGGTGGCACGGCTGGTCACGACGCCGGACACGGGCCAGTCGGTGACCGTGCAGATCCAGCCAGGTTCAGCGCGCTCACCGAACGTCGTGTCGACGGGGGGAGTGGCGTTCGATCCGCTCACGGCAGGGGCGACGACGGTGACGGCCGCGGCGAGCGGGTACATCCTTCTGCCCAACGCGTCGATCGACATGACGGTGACGGCGCCGGGAATCACCGTGTTCAACCCGACGGCGACGGGGAGCGGATTAATGAGGTTCCAGTCGGGATCGCTGGGCGCCTCGAACCATGGCGGCGTGACGCTGCGGCTCACCAGCGCCGATCCGCAGGTGCTGCTGCTCTCCCCGGATGCGGCGACGGAAGGGACTCCGTTCATCGACATCCCGATCAGCGACGGCAGCACCAGCTTCAGCTATTACACCCACGGCCTCGAGGGCACGACCGGTACAATTACGATTACCGCGTCCGCGCCCGGGTTCACCGATGGGACGAACACGGTGAACATCGTCCAGCCGGCGCTGGAGATCATTGCGCTGAACCCGAACACCACGACGCTGTCCCCGGACGATCCGTTCCTGGTGCGGGTGGGAATTCCGGCAGGCACTCCGCCGAACCAGTTCATGAACGTCGAGGAGGCCGTCCGGGCGGGGGCTCCACCACTCACGGTGGCGGTGGACAACAGCGCGCCTGGAGTGGCGCAGCTCGTGACAACGGCCACTACGGGCGAGTCGGTGATCGTCCAGATCCAGCCAGGTTCAGCGCGCTCACCGAACGTCGTGTCGTCGGGGGGAGTGGCGTTCGATCCGCTCACGGCGGGGGCGACGACGGTGACGGCGGCAGCGAGCGGGTACATCGCCCTGCCCAATGCGTCGATCGACGTGACGGTGTCGGCGCCGGGGATCACCGTGTTCAACACGACGGCGACGGGGAGCGGGCTGATGCGGTTCCAGTCAGGATCGCTGGGCGCGTCCAACCACGGCGGCGTGACGGTGCGGCTCACCAGCTCCGATCCGCAGGTCCTGCTGCTCTCGCCCACCTCGGCAACCGAGGGGACGCCGTTCATCGACATCCCGATGAATGACGGCTCTGTCAGCTTCAGCTACTACACGCACGGGCTGGAAGGCGCCACGGGTACGGTCGTTGTGACTGCGGAGGCAACCGGATTCGTGGACGGCAGCAATTCCGCTGAGGTCGTACAGCCGGCGTTCGAGCTGATCAACCTGAGCACCAACACCACGGCTGGCGCCGCGGACGATCCATTCCAGATACGAATCGGCGTTCCCAATGCCACCAATTCGTTCCTGAACGTCGAGGAGGCGGTCCGTGTCGGCGCGCAGCCGCTCACGGTGACGGTAGACAACAGCGACGCCACAGTGGCGCAACTGGTGACGACCACGACCACGGGCCAGTCGCTGACCGTCGAGATTCAGCCGGGCGCGACGCGCTCGCCGAGTACCGTCGCCAATGGCGGAATCGCGTTCGATGCACTGGCGGCGGGCTCGACCACGGTTGCTGGTGCCATCCCGGGATTCGTTGCCCTACCAAGGGCCGCTCTCGTGGTGACGGTGTCACCGTGATGCCGCCTGATAGGAATGAGCGTTGCCGGAGGATACCGAGGCCAACGACGTAGCGTAGGCTGAGATCCAGCCGAAGTACGCCAACCCCTAGGGCTTGCCCCCGGCCCGCAGATACTCCGCGAAGTCGTCCGGGAGGTCACTCCCCCGGATCCCCCGCATCGCGCGCTCCACATCGTACTCCACCCGCACGATCTCCGGCTCCATGCGGTCCTCAGTGATCGTCACCCGCACGTAGCCCGCTCGCCAGTCGCCGTCCTTGGGGCGGCCCACCGAGCCGGTGTTGAGGAAATGGATGCCCTCGATGACGCGATGCCACGGCGTGTGCGTGTGCCCGAACGCGATCAGGTTCCCGGCCTTCGCTCCGGCGATGCGGGCCATCGTGAGGCAGAAGTCGTCGGGACGGTCCTCGGTCCAGTAGACCGTGTTCAGGGTCGGCGTGCCGTGCACGAGGATGACCGTGGGACCGGACAGATGGCCACCGAGCGGCGTGAGGTCGAGCCGGAACGGCAGCGCGCCGAGGTATCGCTTGGCTTCCGGTGAGACGTTCCGCCGGGTCCAGGCATAGCTCACATGGGACAGCTCTTCCTGCCGCGGATCCTCGTACTTGCAGCCGCAGTGCTTGTAGTCCGTGGCGACCGTCGAGTCGTAGTTCCCGGCGATCCCGGGAATGCCGCGCTGCTCGAGCAGCGCCACGGTCTCATTGGGCCAGGGTGCGTAGCCTACCAGATCACCGAGGTGGTAGATCGCGTCCGCATCGCCACGCCGGTCGATGTCGGCCAGTACGGCCTCGAGGGCCGGGAGATTGGCGTGGACGTCTGAGAGCAGAGCGATGATCACCGAACCCTCCCGCGATCGCGAGCGTATCTCACCCTGCCGCCTGCGGCTCGGCCGGGTCGAACCAGTGTTTCGTGGCAACGCAGACACGACACACCGAGAGCATCACCGGGACCTCGACCAGCACGCCGACCACGGTCGCCAGGGCGGCGCCGGATTCCGGTCCGTACAGCGCGATCGCCGTCGCCACGGCCAGCTCGAAGAAGTTGGAGGCCCCGATCAGTGCCCCGGGTGCGGCTACCGCGTACTCGACCTTGAACAGCTTCATCAGGCCGTACGTGAGCGACGAGTTGAAGTAGACCTGGATCAGGATCGGGATTGCGATCAGCACGACGTGGAACCAGCGGGTCGTGATGTTCTCGGCCTGGAAGGCGAAGATCAGCACGAGCGTTGCAAGCAGCGCCACCACGGTGATGGGAGCGAAGGCTGCCACGAACCGCTGATTGAACCAGTCCAGTCCCTTGCGCTCGATCAGGATCTTCCGGCTGAGCGACCCTGCCGCCAACGGAATCACGACGAAGATCACGACCGAGTAGAGCAGGACCTGGAATGGCACTTCGAGCCCGGAGGCGCCTGTCACCAGGACCTTCACGATCGGCGCGAACGCAAGCAGCATGATCAGGTCGTTCACCGATACCTGCACCAGCGTATAGGCCGGATCGCCGTCGGAGAGATACGACCAGACGAAGACCATAGCGGTGCACGGCGCCGCGGCGAGAATGATTACGCCGGCGATGTATTGGCTCGCCAGTTCCGGCCCGATGAGCGGCAGGAACAGGTGGCGGAAGAACAGCCACCCGAAGAACGCCATCGAGAATGGTTTGACGAGCCAGTTGACGAACAGGGTGACGAACAGTCCCCGCGGGCGCTTCCCGACACCTCGGATCGACGCGAAGTCGATCCTGAGCATCATCGGGTAGATCATGAGCCAGATCAGCACGGCGATCGGAATGTTGATCTGGCTGCCCTCGCCGAACTCGAGCCCCCGCAGATGGCCGATCAGGTCGGGCGCCGTCTTGCCGATGACGACGCCGAGCACCATGCAGGCGGCGACCCACAGGCTCAGGTACCGCTCGAACACGTTCATTCGCTT
>JBDGYA010000013.1:0-68651 GCA_039584325.1 Gemmatimonadota bacterium | reverse complement strand
ACCGCTGGCGGCCCAGAATCCGCAGATGCGCCGGCAGCTGCAGCAACAGGTGGTCGAGCGCTTCATGGAGAACATCCGTGTGCAGGCCGGGATCTCCGACGAGCAGATGGAGCGAGTGCGCGAGGTCGCGCGCGCGAGCTTCGAGGCGCGGCAGGCGCTGGCGCAGCGGGAGCGGGATGTCTGGCGGGCGCTCGAAGGGCAGATGCGGCCCGGGGTCGCCGCCGTTGCGGACAGCCTGGAGACGTTGATGGAGAGCCTGCTCACGATTCAGGATGAGCGGGTCACGCAGGCGCGGGGGGAGCAGGCATCCTACGCGGAGTTTCTCTCCCCCGTGCAGCGGGCGCAGCTGACGATCGCGTGGCGCCGGCTGAACATGCAGATCGAGCGGGTGCGGGGCGGACCGGGGCCGAGGCGGCCCATGTAGTCGGCGCTGGCGGTCGACGTCTCAGCGAGGCGATCGGGGAGGTGACCGGACTCCTCGATCGCCTTCGTCGTCCAGGTCTCCCCCTATGGCACGCCGAAGTTGCCGCCGGAGATGATGGTCATGCGGCCCACGGTCTGGGCGCCGTCGGGGGTCTCGACGTGATAGAAGTACACCCCGCTCGCCACCAGCCGGCCATTGCGGTTGCGCAGGTCCCAGGTGGTCTCGCCCCCGAGCGTCGGATCGTGATGCTCGACGATCGCCACCAGCACGCCGCTCAGCGAGTAGATCCGGATGATCGCCCGGTCGGGCAGGTTCACGAACTTGAGCACCCGCTGCGCCGGGCTCTGGCCCAGGTGGCTGGTGACGTAGAACGGATCGGGCACGGTGTGCACCCGCTCGAGCGTGGCGGCGGTGATCGGCTGCGTCGTGGCCGCCGAGTCGACCGTGACCCGGGCCACCAGGCCGGGCACGGCGGGGTTGGCCGCCCGGTCCGCGTAGGTCCATGCACCGGGTGTCCCGTCGATCACGCCGAAGTAGCTGCGGTGGGTCCACACGGTGTTGGCCGGTAACTGGCCGGTGCGGAAGATGTAGAACTCGTGGTTGAAGTAGAGCGCGAAGCCCTGCCCGTCGGCCACGTTGTCGCCGGTCACGTCCACTGGCTGAAGCGTCGCACGCTGGGCGAATGGCCGGGTCTCGCAGCCCGGTGTGGAGTGACTTGGCAGGCCGTTGTTGAGCGGGGAGTAGCACGGGCCCTGGGTGAAGTCGTAGGCGGTGACCACCCCATCGGGCGGCGAGTAGCTCGTCCCGATGCCGGTGATGTCGTCGCGGAAGCCCCAGCCCACCCCCACCCAGCGGCCACTGGCGAACGGCACGGGCACGTTGTGGGTCACGTCGATCACCGAGTCGAGGGTGCCGGGGGCGCCGCCCCAGTAGAACTTGACGTCCGCCTGCCGCGCGGCGTGCCAGGTGGACTGCCGCGCGCGCCGGAAGAGCGCGTACACGTTGCCCCACGGCCCGCCCGACCAGTTGGGCTGGGGCGTGAAGATCGTGGTCACGCCCGGCAGCGCTCCGCGCCAGAACAGTGTGCCCGGCATCGGGGTGGTCTCGTCCTCCCCCGTGAACCAGCGCGAGCCGCCGATCCCGGTGAGCTGGTCCCAGGTCCAGAAAGCCCCGTCGACGTCTCGGTGCCACTCGGTGTCGCCCGAGTAGAACGTGACCGCATCCACCCTGAACTCGAACGTCGCCTGTCCGGCAAACGGCAGGCCCGGCTGGCGCACCTTGTCGGCCCGGGCCGCATCTGCCGCGAGGGGCGCGTGGAAGGGTGCGGATACGCTGGGATCGTGGGAGGAGATGGGAAGTCCAGTGAAGAATAGCCTCGAGGTCTGCCCGTCCACCTCCAGCGTCAGCCAGTACTCGCCCTCGTAGTAGGACGGGATCACCGAGTCGATGCGGAGCTTGACACTGGCGCCGACCCGGACGGCCGCCGGCACGAACAGCTCGTATGCCGCCGCGAGCAGCCCCGTCGGCGGCGGGGCGCCGGTGAACGTGCCCGTGGTCCCGTCGAAGGTGAACGTCTGCTGTGGCTCAAGTAACCGACCACGCCCGTACAGGCCGGTCGAGACCTGTGCCTGCCCGACGTTGGCCGCTTCGCGGCGCGGCACCACCGATCTGGCCACCAGCGGCGACTCGAGGCTCGCCGGCCCCGACGCCGCCGAGTTCACGTCGAACGCGGTGACGGCGTAGTAGTAGGGGTAGAAGTTCTGCACCTCGGTGTCCACGAGCGCGAACGGCACGCCGGTGTCGCGCAGACCGCTCACCGTATCCGCTCGAATCGTGGCCAGCGTGGCGCCGACGGCGACCCGCCCACCCGGCAGGATCTGAACGAGCGTCCCGCGCAGCTCGCGTGTGACGGGAAACGTCGGACACCCGTCGGTGAGCCCCAGCTCCGGCGCACACCCCTCGCCGTAGTCGAGCGCGCCGGTGTAGTCCACGAAGGTCGTGCCCGCGTGGTCGAACTGGGCCACCAGCTCCAACTGCTCGGGGCTGCGGCCGCGGTAGATCCGGTAGCCCTCCACGTCGTTCGCGCGGAAGTTGGGGTCGTGCACCCCCGACGTGGGGTCGGACGCCAGCGGAAAGAACGGATCTCCGGTGGCCTCGGTGGTCGACGGCTTCCACACTACCGTCACCCGATCGTCGCCCGGCACGAGGAAGAACTCCGGCGCCCGTGGCGCGCTCGGCAAGAGGAAGCCGTTGGCCGCCACCGCCTGCGCCAGCTTGACCTTGGCGAGGAAGGAGCGGGGGACGGCCTCCACCTCCGCGGGCTTGATGTCGCCGTCGCCGTTGGCGTCGCTGTGGGAGAGCCACCCGGCGGCGCGCTCGAGCACGCGCAGCGTGTCGAGACCACTCGCGAGATCCGGCCCCGCGGGCGGAATGCCCGGGGGCAGCGTGCCGCCCACGAACGGCGCCACGATCGAGTCCACCGCCGCCGCAAAGACGTACGCCATCACGATCGTCGCCGATTGGCCCGGGTCGAGCGCGAACGGCCCCGTGGACTGAAAGAACCGCGTATCGGTCGGCTGCTGCACCAGCGAGCACAGCCGCCGCTCCTTCGGCGGGTTGATGTCGCAGACCGGGTCCCCGTCCGCAGGCGTGATGTTCATGGAGAGGTAGCGCCACAGCGTCTCCACCCCACGGGGAGGGGGAAACTGTGAGCTGCCCGTCATGGTGGAGAACACGGTCATACCGGGGAGTTGTCCGGTACTCTGCGTGGGTGGCGTGCGGAGCAGGGCGGCACCCACGAATCCGGGCCTCGGGCCGAACGGCGGAGCGGCGATCTCGACAGAATAGCGCCACCCCGGCTCGCTGAAATTCGACTTGTAGGCAATGCTCGTGTTGAACGGCAGGACAGCGCTGGCAATGCCCATACTCGCGTTGCCCACATCCGGATCCATGGCGAGGCCGACGTACAGACTGTCGAACGGGACCCCGCTTGACGGCAGGTCGACACCCACCTCCGCTTCCGTTTCCGCCACCCACTCGGCGCCGAGTTGGGCGATGTCGTCGCGCACCGCGGGATCGAGGGCATCATACGCGGCAGGGTCGGACGCGGTGATGTTCGTGAGCGTGAACACCCAGTAGAGGATGTCCTCGTTGCCCACCGGGTAGGTGAACTGGAGCGAGCGTTGCTCCACCAGCACGCCCATCGGGTGCGCGCGGCCGGAGAGCAGCCGCGGGCCGTCCCAGTAGCGCAGCCACGAATCCTCCGCCGAGAGCGCGCGCTTGCCGAGGAGCGACGGATGGAATGCCTGCGACTCGTGGATCACGGCTCCGGCCGGCCAGACGTCGAGGTGCTCCGGCTCGGCCGAGCTGTAGACGCTCGTGACTCTCTCTCCATGGAGACTCGTGCCCCGCAGATCGGCGAAGTAGGCACCGACGGTGTCGCCGGCCCACGGGCCTCCGGAGGAGCGAACGATCGCGGCAATCTGGATGCCCGAGTTGAACACGTACTGGTTGGGCAGATCGGGCCAGAACCCGCCGGCGCCGAACGGGCCGCCGATGTCGCGACAGAGGCTTCCCTGACCGTCGATGCGGCACAGCGTCCTGTTGCCGTCCAGCAGGGCTGACCACGATGGTGGATACGCGCTCCCGAGATCGAGGGCGGCAGCGGCCGACCGCTTGGGCGGCACCTGCGCGATGGCCGGAGCCGCGGTCCCCCCGAGCGCGAGCAGCCAGATCAGTGCCGCCGATCGTCGGAGTGTCGTGGAGTGGAGAGAGGAGCGGCTCATGGGGATCCCCCTAGAAGCTCACTCGGAGCCCGACGCGCACCGAGCGCCCCGGGCCCGCGAAGTGCGCCGCACTGAACATCGAGTCGTACCACGCTGTGATCGCGGCCTCCTGCTCCTCGACATCGTAGTAGCCGTCACCGTTCCCGAAGCGCCGCTCGGTGCGCTCGAGCGCCACGCAGGTCACGACGCCACCATACCCGGACCACCACTGGGGGCACACCGCTCCCACGTCGTGCAGATCCACGGCCTCCACGATCCGCGGATTGCCCCCGTCGCCATCCGTCTTCTCGACCGTCGTGAGCAGCAGCGCCGCAGCCGCCTCGTCTCGCAGCTTGGCCAGCTCGGCCTGTACCAGCCGCTCGCGATGCGGGGCGTTCTCCCGATCGCCGGTCTCCGCGAACACGACCGGCGTGTTGTCGAAGCCGAGGAGGTTCCGGAAGTCGCCGTACAGCTCGAGCGTGGCCGGCCCCACTGCGAAGCCCTTGCTGATGCGGAGGTCGAGGTGGTGCTCCCACACGGTCCGTGAGGCGCGCA
The DNA here is from genome assembly GCA_039584325.1 of Gemmatimonadota bacterium. Lineage (GTDB taxonomy): Bacteria > Gemmatimonadota > Gemmatimonadetes > Gemmatimonadales > GWC2-71-9 > JAOTVV01. The sequence continues at coordinate 63,908 of JBDGYA010000013.1, read as the reverse complement.
CGGATTCAATGGCCCGCAGCGTGCCGAGTGTTGTCCAGTCCGAGCGCACACCGTCGGCGACGTTCGCGAACCGCGTGTACGGGAGCCCGGTGCCGCTGCGGAACGTCGCGAACGCGCCGACGTCGGAGAGGATGGCCCCCACGACGGTCCCCGTCGCGAAGTCCGCTGGGACCGTCAGCAGTGCCGTGCCGCTCACCTGGTGGGACCGCGCGTCGCGGGTGGGGGCGGGGGAGTCGAGCGGCGGCACGGTATCGACGCCCGCCGGCGGAATGAGCCGGGAGAGTCCGAACACGTAGTCGGTCGCGTCGGAGCCCGTGCCGCGGGAGGACGCGTACGCGTAGGCCAGCGACACGGCGAGCCACTCGCCCCAGCGCTTGGCAACGCTCAGATCGATGCCGCGCACGTCCCCGAAGTCCGCGTTGGTGGCGATCGCTCGGTTCACGGTGGAGTCGAGCACGGGATCGAACACCGGAAGGAAGCGGTAGGCCAGCTGCTGCTGGAGGTCCTTGTAGTACAGCGCGGCGTCCAGCGTGACGCCGCTCGCCAGCGTATAGCGACCGCCGGCCTCGTAGTGCACGGTCCGGCTCGGCGCGACGTCGCCGCCGAACAGCCCTTCCTCACCCGCCACCGACACGTCGTTGTTGGCGCCGCCGGCGAGCACGCCGACCGGTGGTGCCTGCACCTGATGCGCGTACGCCAGCCGCACGGAGCCGCGGCGTCCGATCGGGAACGCGGCCCTGACCGACGGCGACAACGTGCGATGCGTCCGCGACTCGGCCCAGACGTGGGTCGAGGCGTCACACGACGCGCCGGCCGCGCAGCTCAGCTCCGCCTGGTCGGCGTCGGCACGGAACGCCGGATGGGTGAAGGTGCGGCCAGGCACCAGGGGCAGCGTCAGACCCGCGTCGAACCAGTCGAGCCGGAGCCCGACCTCGGCTCGGAAGAAGTCGAAGTCCGATGCGAGGCTCGCGAAGGCGCCGGTCTTCCGGGGTGACGCCGTGTAGATGCGGCCGGCGCTCAGCGTGGTCCAGTCGGCTTCCCAACGACCCACGCGGCCCCGCGTCGTCTCCAGCCCGATCCGGACACCGAGCCGCCGCGCCTGCCAGTCGAGCACCGCCCGTCCGAACGTGCGCCGCTCGTCGGTCATCGTCTGACCGAAGTCGGGCCCGGTGCGGGGATAAGGTGCCGTGACGCCGTAGGGGTTGAGCCGGTAGGTCACCGCCGGATCCAGATCAGGGCGGCCCGGGTACGGCCTGAGCGTGCCGCGGTTGTACCGCACGTTCTCGACTGCCGCGTCCCAATCCTCGTCGCTGCGCAGTCGCGTGAGCACGTACCCGCCGGTCGAATCGCGCGTGAGGTGGGTCGCCGGGTCGGCCGTGGTGAACGTCTCGACGTCCACCACGAAGTCGAGTGCGTCGAAGGCCCGCGCGAGGGACGGTACGGCGTCATTCAGGTTCACGACATCGGTGACCGCACCCTGATTGCTGCGGTCGGTTTGATAGGAGACAGTCGCCTGGAGCGTCAATTCGTATTGGGATCGATGCAGGAGGTGCTGCACCCAGTCGAGCGCGAGGACGCTCGCGGTGGCCCGAAGGCCGGGCCGCCCTTCCTCGTGCATCGTCCACGTCCAGTCGATCGTCTGGCGGGCCTGTGTCAGCGCCGACAGGGTCAGGGCGGATCCGCCGCCCAGGTCGTACCGCGCCCGCGCGTTCCAGCGGCTGTCGCTCTCCCACGCCCGGGGGCGGCGGCGCCCGAAACAGAGAGCCAGGGAGTCCGACGTGGCGCCGTCGCACGTGCCGCCGTACTGCACGATCTGCGGGATCACGAACGGGACGGTGTCCTGCTGCGCGCCAGCGCTCGGCAGCAGCAGGACGGTGTCCGGCGGGCCGTAGGTGTAGACCGGCAGATCCTGAATGCCGCCCTGGAGCTCGGCTGCCTGCCTGGTCGTGGCGACACCGCCCGCGAAGAGTTCCAACCGCTCGATCGGCCGCCCTCCCACCGAGGCCTCGATCCACTGGAACCCCGCGCGTCCGCCCGTGCCCTGGAGCAGGTCGGACTCGTACGCGAGCGCACCGGTGAGCGTGGCCGGCGCACCGGCGGTGACCAGTGAGACGGCGCCGGCCTGCGCGTCCCCCCACGCACTGCCGAGCGGGCCCGTGCGCGCCGAGACCTCGGTCAGCGTGTTCGGCGCCACGCCCAGCGGCGCCCCTCCGTTGTCCATCGAGCGCACGGGGACGCCGTCCACGAACAGCGTCCGGTCGGTGGGGCGGGAACCGCGCACGACGAGCGCGTCCGCTCGACCGGACGTGACGCCCGCCTGATAGCGCAGCACGTCGATCGGATCGCCAATCGGCAGGCGGTCGACGTCGCTCCCGGTGACGAAGCCGGCCGACGCGAGTGGGGCGAGCACAAAACCGGCGATATCCGGTAGCGCGGAACGCGACGAAAGGTCCACGTCAACGCGCCGCACCTCTCCAGCGACGACGAGCACCCCGGGCACATCGAACGCTCCCGCCCCCGCGGCCTCGATGCGAAGCGTGTACGAGCCGGCGGGAACGTACGTCAGGCGATAGAACCCGTCGTCGCCCGTGGTCGTGCGGTGCGAGACGCCGACGACGGCGATGACGACGGCCGCCGCCGGCTCACCCGATCCGTCGGTGACGTAGCCCTGGGTCGTTCCGGTCGTGCTCTGGGCACGCAGCACCGGTGTCGCCAGGACGGACGCCGCCATGAGCGTGGCGGCGGATTGCGCGATGAGTCTCGCCGGCGGCGAACGTCGAACGGCCATGAGCGCACTCCGCATGAGTGCGGGATCCGGCAGGCGGGAGGGGGAAGACCGGCCCCGCTGGAGGATGCGGCTTCCTGTGATAACGTACGGGTGGCGCCACGCGGAGGACAGACCACGACGCATACGCAACGGGCCGCTCCAGACGTCCCGGGAGCGGCCCGCTGATCGGAGCGGCGTGGCTCCGGTCCTGCGATTAGAAGAAGTACCGCACCGCCAGCTGCAGCTGGAACTGCAGCACCAGGTTCGCGCCCAGCAGCTCCTCCTGGCCGAAGTTGCGATTCACCGAGTAGAGGATCTGATCGGAGTCGGGATCGAAGCCGCGCGGGTTCAACAGCTCGCGGTTGGATCCGAACACCCCGGTGACTCGGCCGAGCCCGCAGATGCCGGACGTCGGATCGAAGTCCTCGGCGTTCGTGTTGCAGAACAGCTGCCCGATCCCGTTCAGCACGTTGAAGAAGTCCACCTGCAGCTCGAGCCGCTGCCGCCCAAACGTGTTGAACCGCTGCGCAACGCTGACGTCCAGCTGGTGGTACCACGGGTAGCGGCAGGTGTTGCGATCCACGATCTGGCCTTCGTTCTTCGCGACGCAGGAGTATTGGTTCAGAATCTCGGCGTAAGCCGCCCGTTCCTCCTCGGCCGCGGTCCCGGTCGAGGCCAGCGGTAGGTTGGCCGGCGAGTAAATGAAGATCCGGTCGTTGCCGGTGACGCCGTCGCCGTTCAAGTCGTCGTTGCCGACCACGGTCCACGGCCGCCCGCTCTGGCTCTTCCAGAACGCCGAGACGCGCATGTTCCACGGCAACTGCCACAACACCTGACCGACGAACGCGTGCTCGCGCGAAAAGTCGCTGCGCCCCCAGGCGCGATCCGCGTCCCCGAAGTCGCCGATCTCGTTGGGGCCGTAGATGCCCGTCGTCGGGTCGACGTATCCGCCGCTCGCCGTGCAGCACGAGTAGTTCGAGTTGTCGAACGCCCGGGTGTAGGTGTAGGACACCGAGGCCCTGAGGTTGCGCGTGAACTCGTGTGACAGCTCGGTCGTGCCGATGAACGCGCGCGCGCGGCCGTCGTTGAAGTTGACCAGCACGTCCCCGAAGTCGAGGTTGCGGCGCGAGCCGGTGCTGTTGGCCCCCGTCGGGTCGAACTGGTCCCGCGGCGTGAACACCCGTCGGTCGGTCTCGGTACTCAGCACGAACTGCGGGTCGCGCAGGTTGAGGTTCCGCACCGTGTACAGGTTCCAGGACTGCGAGTAGAGGAAGTCGAGCGAGACGCGCGTGCGCCGCGTGAGCAGCCGCTCGACGCCGAGGTTGGCCTTGAACGTCTCGGGATACTGGAAGTTCTCCGACCACAGGGTGTAGGTGGGCAAACCACCGGCGCCGGCGTCGGCGCACGTGGCCGGGTTCTGCAGCCCGTCGATGCTCCACCCGGGGTAGCCGGCGGGCGAGGGCGGCGCGTCGGGATCGCCGTCCACGATCGAGCCGTTGCAGATCACTTCCTGGAGTGGCCGCTCGGTCTGGAGCACGTTCCCCGCGACGACGTTGGGCAGCAAGCCGTAGAAATACCCCGCGCCGGCCCGGATCACGGTGCGGCCGTCCGCATTCGGATCGAAAGCCACCATGACGCGCGGCGAGATGTTGTTGGCGTCGGTCGGGGCGAATCCCGTCCTCCAGTTGAAGGCCCGCTCGACGTCTGCGATCGGGGTCGGGCTCTCCAGGAAAGACTGGTAGTCGTACCGGACCCCGGCGGTCACGTTGACCTTGGGCGACAGATCCCACGAGTCCTGCGCGTACAGAGCCCACTCCAGCGTGTTGAAGTCCGACGTCGGGATGCCGCCTCCCTCCTGAATCGGCCGGAAGTACGACGACGGCCGGAACGCCGCGAACTCGTCGAGCCCGGCGAAGCGGAACTCGCCGGCCCCCTGGAACTGCGAGCCGAAGTTCTGGAACTGGTTCAGCGTGTTGGTGAGGGTGATATCACCACCGACCTTGAGCGTATGATCGCCGACGATCTTGGTGAAGTTGTCGGTCAGCGCGAACCGCGTCTCCTCAAGCACGTTGTTGTACGACGCGAACGTCCCGCCATAACGGATCTGCTGGCCGCTGGAGAGGTTCACGGTGAGTGTGGGCCGCAAGTCCTTGCCCTGGCGTGGGCGGTTCTCGCTGGCGAACTGGAACCGCAGCACGTTGTACGTGCTTGGTGACAGTACCGACTGCAACTCGGCCACGAACCCGTGCGAGATCACCTCCAGCAACTCGGCGCGGGAGACGCCGTAGTCGAAGTCGAAGACGCCGTTCCACTCGTTGTCGTTCTGGAAGTTCTGGTAGTTGTACCGCGCCGACAGCCGGTGCTTCTCGCTCAGCGACCAGTCCACCCGACCCAACAGTGCGAGCTGGTCGGCCGAGGTGTTGAACGGCTGATAGCCGGCCGACGAGTTGGTGACCCCGTAGTCGTTCTCCAGGATGCCGAAGTAGCGGCCGATCTCGTCGTAGACCACCGGATCCTCGTTCTCCGTCCCCGGAGCGAAGCGCTCGCGCGTGAGCGGCAGCTGCGGCTCGCGCCGGCGCTGGGCGTCCACCGACACGAGGAAGAACGCCTTGTCGCGCGCGATGGGGCCGCTCACCCGGCCGCCGAACTGCTGGACCGAGTAGTCCGTGGTGATCTCGGGGTTGCTCGGGTCGTCGATGAACGGGCTGGACGTGAGCAGGTCACCCCGGAAGTGGGCGTGCAGCGTGCCCTCGAGCTGGTTCGTGCCGGAGCGCGTGACCGCGTTGATGATACCCCCGTTGTAGCGGCCGTACTCGACGTCGAAGCCGTTGGTGATGACCTGGAACTCGCGGATGGCCTCGATCGAGAACGTAAAGGGAATGCGTGAGCCGCCGCGGTTCTCGCCGAAGAAGGCGTTGTTCGCGTCCGCCCCGTCCAGCCGGATGCTGGTCTGCGAGGGCCGCTGTCCGCCGATCGAGAACTGCCCACCCGTGGTTTCACCGGGATCGGGTGCCACGAGCCCGGACAGGTTGATGAAGTCGGTGAAGTCGCGGCTGATGGACGGCAGTTCCTCGATCTGCGCCTGGCTCACGAGCTGCCGCACGCCGCCCTCGGACGCATCGAGCTGGGTGCGCTCACCCGTCACCACCAGCGCCTCGATCTGAACGGCGGCTCCGGAGAGCGTGAAGTTGAGCGGTGTGGTGGTCCCGATCGCCACGCGGATCTGCTCGGCCCGCTGCGGCTGGAACCCCACCAGGCGGACCTGCACCGTGTAGGTGCCGGGCGGGAGCAGCCGGATGGTATAGAGCCCGCCCGATGTGGCCGTGACCGTCTGTTCGTACCCGGTGGCATCGTTGCGGGCGGTGACGCTGGCATCGACGACCGGCGCGCCGGCCTCGTCGCGGACCTGTCCCCGGATCTGACCCGTGGTCTGGACGTTCTGTGCGCTGACGGGCGAGGAGGCGACCGCCAGGGCGGTGAGGCCCGCGGCCAGGAGGGCAGGAAGTCGAAAGCGTTTACTCATCGTGCTCGTTTTCGGACAGGGTGTCGCGGACGCGTGCCGCGCCGCACGAATCGTGGAGGTCGTCAGTTGCATGGGACCTCCACCATGTCGTCGAGGGACCGCGGGAAGATCTGGCCCGCACCGTTGAAGTTGGCGGCGAAGCCGTTGATGTCGTAACAGGCGCCGACCGTGAAGATGTTGTCCAATTCGTTCCGGTCGGCGACGCCGTCGTCGACCCGGATGATGACGGCACCGCTGCCGTCGTCGATGGTCGAGTTCTGGCTGTTGCCGCTGGCGGCAAAGGCCTCGAGCAGCTCGGCGTTCTCGACGCGCACGAAGCGGTTCTGGAGGTCGTCGAACGGGTCGGGGCCCGAGGCGGCGATCTCGGCCGTGGTCACCAGCTGCGGAACCGGTGTCGCGACGTCGGGCACCACCTCCCGCAGCACCACGTTGGTGGTCAGCTCGAACTGCCCGCTGAAGACCGCCGTGGTGCCGCCTACCTCGATCTGGTCGCCCACCTCGATGCCCTGGCCCATGAGCGCCGGAGCGAAGACGAACAGTCCCGCGGTCGCGTCCTCGATGTAGGCGAAGCTCGCCTCGATCTGACCGGGAGACGACGTCACGATGCCGCGGACGATGACGAACTCGCCGAGCGGCACGTCCTTGGCCGCCTGAATGGTGATCAGGCAGCCGGGCCGGCCGTTCACGCTCTCGAAGGCCGTCTCGTTGAGGTACACGCTCACACTGAGCGGGTTCTGGCAGATCGACATGCCGTCCGGCACGGTGAGCGTGTCGATCTTCATGTCGTGGGTGCCAAGGGGCAGCCCGGCCAGCGCGAAGCGTCCGTCGGTTCCCGACGTCGCACTCCCGTTGGGGAAGGTCTGCCCGGTGCCGCGTTCCTGCACGGCGACCGCCACGCCGGCGACCGCCGAGTCGCCGTCGGACGGATCGAAGATGCCGTCCTCGGAGGCGTCGAAGAACACGAGACCCTCGATGTTCCCCGTCCCCTCGACCTGGAGTGGGGGCGCGATCTCGTCGCACCCCGCACCGGCCAGCACGGCGCCCAGCCCGAGTGCCAGTGCAAGCGCTCGTGGGCCGCGGACCGGCCGAATGCCGAAGATGTGTCGTTTGCGGTACATATCCGTTCCGTGCCCTATTGAATGTCCGAAGGATCGCGAGGCTCGATGCGCGCCGCGGGTGTATTGCGGTCATCGATTGCCAGCACGCCGGTGAGCGTCACCGAGGCACCGAGGGTCCAGTCGGCCGATGCCACGCCGTTGCGGCTGTCGATGTACGCGGTGAACACCGTGCTCGCGCCGTCCGTCAGCCACACCGTGTGGTTGTCGAAGCTCCCCACCTGGAGGCTGTCGACCGTCCCGGCCACCGTGACCAGCTCGCCCTGGTACTGCCCGGCGTTGATCTCGGCACCCGTGACCGGCCGCGGAGCCGGCAGGGCCTCGGCACCCAGGTTGGTCAGCGCGGTGATGGGCGAGAGCTGCACTTCGCTGCGGAAGGCGCCCACGTCACCGGTGATACGAATCCGGTCGCCGCGCTGGAGCGTGGGCCCGGCACCGTCGAACGTCGAGATGCCGCCCGTCGCATCCTGGAGGTAGTAGACCCGGGTGTCCCACTCCTGCTGCCAGGTCACCACGCCCTCGACGGTCACGCTGGTCCCCGCCGCCTGCGCCCGCGCGTCCGCGATGGTGCTCGGTGCGGGCCCGGCGATCACGTCGTTCGGGTCGCGCGGCTCGATGCGCGCGGCCGGGGTGTCGCGGTCGTCGGTGACGAGCACGCCCTGGATCACCACCGTGGCACTTACCGTCCAATCGGCCGACGCGATGCCGTTCCGGCTGTCCACGTAGGCGTAGAACGTGGTGCCCCCGCCGTCGGTCAGCTCCACCCGGTGGTTGTCGAAGCTGAACACCTGCACGTTGACGACGGTGCCCTCGATGCTCGCCAGCTCGCCCTGGAACTGGCCGGCGTTGATCTCCGCACCGGTGACCGCGCGCGGCGTGGGCACGGTCGTCTGCCCCACCACCGTCGCCGTGAGCACCGGCGAGAGCTGCACCTCGCTGCGGAACGCGCCCACCTCGCCCTGCACGCGGATGATGTCGCCGCGCTGGAGCGTGGGCTGCACGTTCGCGTCGAACGTCGAGATGCCGCCGGTGGCGTCCTGCAGGTAGTACACGCGCGAGTCCCACTGCTGCTGCCAGGTGACGATGCCCTCGACGATCACCGTGTCACCGGTGAGGCCGCGGGCCGTGCCGATCGGGGTGGCCGCGGATCCGGAAACGATGTCATTCGGGCTCCGGACCTCGAGCCGCGCCGCCGGCGTGTTGCCGTCGTCATAGCCCAGCACACCGATCAGCACATACTCGCCGCCCACCACCCATGCGGTGGTATCCACCCCCGTGCGATTGTCCACCAAGGTGGAGAACGAGTCGCCCGCCGGGTCGGTGAGGGTCACGACGTGCGTGCCGAACGAGTTGGTCACCGTCACGTCGGTCACCGTGCCGTCGATCGTCACGAATTCGGCCTGGAAGTCGCCGGCGTTGATCTGGGCCGCCGTCACACTGCGCGGCGTCGGCTCGCCGGGGCTCCCGAGGATCTCGAGGCTCGCGAGATCGGACAGCTGCAATTCCGAGTTGAAGGAACCGCGCACACCCGTTATGCGGACGCTGTCGCCCGCGGTCACTTCAGGGCAGTTGGCCGCCGGGTCGTCGAAGTCGCAGTCGAAGTCGAACAGCGTGATGCCGGCCGTGCCGTCCTGGATGAACGCGTCAAGGTTGCGGCGCCACTGAGCCTGCCAGGTGATCACCCCCTCGATCGTCACCGTCCGCCCGTCGGCCAGCGCGCGCGCCTCGGCGATCGTGATCAAGAGGTCGCCCTCGAACTCGATGTCGAGCACCACGGCGGCCTCCGACCCCACCGTCACGGACTGGCTCGTGCCGCCCACGAAGGTCAGGCCCTCCACGGGCGCGATCTCCAGCGTGTAGTCGCCGGGCCTCACACCGGTGAACGCGAACGCACCGTCGGCGTCGGTCGTGGCCAGCGCCACCGTGTCCGCCGGGGCCAGGAGCGCCGGTGCGGCGCCGGCCCCCACGTCCACCAGGGCGAGGTTCACGCCCGGGGCGGGGGTGTCCTCGCCCGGCTCGTACGTGCCGCTGCCGTTGTCGTCCCGATAGATGGCGCCGGTCAGGCCTCCGGGCATGAACGCATAGCGAAACTCGGCGGCGAGGTTGGCTCCCTGGTACGGCGCCACCACGACCGGCGCCGTCGCAGAGGCGAGCACCGCTCCGGCCGGGGCCGTGGCCTCGAGGTCGAGTGTATAGCTGCCGGGCACGAGGCTCGCGAAGTTCGCGAGCCCGGTGGCGTCCGAAGTCGCCGTCGCGGCGGCGGTGCCGTCCACCATCGCGGACACCTCGGCGCCCGCGATGGGCACGTCGCTCGCTGCGGTGAACGCGCCGTCGCCGTCCCGGTCGACGTAGACCCGGACGTCGAGAACCGATGGCGTGCCCTGAGAGAGCGACAGGCTCTCCTCGCCGCACGCCACGGCTGCGATCAGGGCGATGCCACTGAGCAATCTGACGGTAGCTCGGTGCATGGGTGCTCCTGAGGATTTGTTTGTGGAAGGGCGTGGGTAGTATGAACGCCGGTACCGCTCATCGCCACCCCCCGATTTCGGCTCCCGGCTCGTGTATGTTTAGGGCGAATCCGCTCGGAGAACGGACGGCGTCGATGGCTGGGAGCACACTGGTACGAAGCTGGTACGCCGGCGCGATTGCCGCCGCCGTGGTGGCCGCCGGACTCGTCGCCGCCTGCGGCGACAATGCCGGGCCGGAGCCGGACCGCACGCCCACGATCAGCATATCCGGCGTGAGCGACGGGCAGGTGGCGCAGGGGCCGCTGACCATCGTGATCACGGTCGATGTCGGGACGTACTCGGCGGAGCTCAACGGCGCGGAGTTCTTCTCCGGCCGCACCGTGAGCGATCCCGGCGCCTACACGCTGACCGTCTCCGCACGGAACGGCACGGCCACCGCGTCGCAGACCGTCCAATTCACCATCGAGCTGTCCGGCTCCTCCCGGCTCATCATCCGGCTGTTCAATCTCGGGCCCAACGAGGCGGGCGGCGGCGGCGACGCCGTGTTGCTCACCGACTCGTCGGGCGCCGGTCAGCGGCACGTGATGATCGACGCCGGGCCGGCGGGCGTGGACGGTTCCGATCCCGGGCTCGTTGCGCGCCGGCTGGCGGCCCTCGGGGTGGACACGCTCGAGGCGCTGGTGCTCACGCATGCGCACAGCGACCACTTCGGTGGGATGGGGAGCGTGCTCCAGAGCGTCGTGGTGCGGCGGTTCTTTTACAACGCGCAGGCGCGGAGCTTCGCGGCGTACAACCAGGTGATCGCTCTCGCCAATCAGCTGGCCGACACCGTGATCGTGCCCGACGCCGCGGTCGAGCTGGACGTGGGCTTCGGCGCCGGCGCCACGCAGCTCAGCGTGCTCACCCCGCTCGCCACCTTCCTGAGCGACGTGAACGCCGGCTCGTCGGAGATCAACGAGGGCTCGCTGGGCTCGCGGGTGGTGAAGGGTGCGTTCCGGCTGTTCCTGGCCGGGGACGGCGAGGTCGCGGCCAACCAGCGCTGGCGCACGGCGTTCGGGGCCGTGACACAGAATCTCACCGCCCTCAAGGTGGGCCATCACGGCGCCAACGACGCCGTCTTCGACAACGGGTTCAACGGCTTGTCGGCCTGGCTCACGCACACTTCGCCGGAGCTGGCGCTGATCACCGCGAACGGCACCACGCACCCCCGCCGCAACGCCATCACGATGCTGTTGGGGATGACCGGGCTCACCACCTACTGCACCAGCACCCACGGCGACATCGAGGTCAGGGTGAACGACGCCGGGCAGTACGTCGCCGAGGTGGAGCGGAACGCGTCGTCCGATTGCGCACCGGGTAGCGACGCGACGACCTGACGCCGCCGCCTTCCCTCAGAGGTTACTATTCACCGGTCGCCCGAGTGGTGGAACTGGTAGACGCGCGGGACTCAAAATCCCGTCCCGGCAACGGGGTGAGGGTTCGACTCCCTCCTCGGGCATCTGAAGTAACCGACGGTCCCGCAGTATGTTGCGGGGCCGTTCGTGTTTGAGGTGGGTAACGCATCCGATTCGTCGGATGTGCCCAAACTGTGCCCAATTGTTCAGACACCGGCTTCACTGGGCTCCCTCGTTTCCTCGTTTGTTTGCCGCGACCCTTGCGACATTGCGACATAACTCGCTCGCTTCGCGGCCGCCCGTCGCAGGTCGACCCGCTTCAGGGTCAGTCGGTCGGTCATCCTGCTCCTCCGGGTTTTGTCGCTATGTCGCATATGTCGCGGTACATGCAGAACTTTCCGGGGGTGTTGGGCACGATTTGGGCACAGCACCGCGAGAGCCCGCATCCGGCCTAGCCCCTGGCACCCCGACGGGACCCGGAATCCCGTGGGGGCACGGCGGCGCGGCTATACGGGGAGAGCGGGAGGAATCGGCGGCGGGGCGGGCTACCGTGAACTTACGCTCGGCTGATTTGCGATGCACATTGTCGGGTATAGGCCCGGTCCACGCCACAGCGGAGGAAGCATGCCACTGCGTAACCTCGGTCTTTGTCCCGCCGCCGTCGCTCTCGCTATTGTCGGTGCTGCGTGCAGTGACGCACTCGCACCAGAAGACATCGCGGGCTCGTACAGAGCCTCGGTCTTCGAGCTCACGAGCGTCGAGACCCCCTCGAAGAAAGAGAACTGGGTCGCGGCGGGGGTGAACGTCAGCTTCGTAATCGGTGTGGATGGATCGTTCGCCCTTACGGTCACGTGGGATGAGCGGACGACGTTGGATGCCTCTGGCCTCAATTGGGAGTACAGCGGGGCCACGCTCTCGGGCACGATCGCCATCGACGGGTCCACCGTCACAATCTCCCTTCCCAACCCCGGTGCCGACCCGGACGAGCTCTTTCCCGCTAGCGGCCCGATCAGCCGGAGCGGCGACACGCTGACATGGACGCTGACCTGCTGCGTCACGCGCGACTTCGGCGACGGAACCGAAGAGCCTGTCACGCTTCGGGTCGTCGGGACGCGAACGAGCTGAAGCCTCTAGACGGTTGAACCAGTCACGGCGTACCCAGGACCGGATGCCCGGACTGTGCCTGAATCGTGCCCTGGTGTGTCGTAGCCCAGCGTAGTGAAGCGGGGTGAAGGGGGTGTCACCACCAAGGGTGACGCCCGTCCTACGTGGTACGACAAGCCACGATAGACTGCGACGGACTACGGCAACGGCGTGTACGTCTTTGTGTGTGAGACCCTGGGGTTCACTACTCAATACCCCGTTGGGGTTCGACGCCCTCCTCGGGCACAGTTGGGTAGAACACCACGTTACGGGGTCGCCTCGGGTTCCTCCAGGTGCGGCCCCGTAGCGTCATTTCTTCCGCTTCGAGGTCGTGCATCGATTCCAAGAATCGAAAGGCAACTGACCGGCGCGGGGCCGGGCGGTGCCGGAATGCCGGGCGCCGAGCTCCCCCAGCTACATGCCGCCCGTGTGTTGCAACGCGATGTTGAAGGTGAAGCCGGTGGTCCCTCTCCCGAAGGTCGCGAACATGTCCATTGCCGCCTCACCCTCGCGTTCCATGAGCAGCGACATGAAGCGGACATCTTCCGGCGATACCTCCCACGCCATACCCTCCAGACCTTCCTCCATTGGGCCGAAGCAGGTGACGCCCATGTCGCCGGTCATGACGCGCAGGCAGGTCGTCCCGGACCACGCTTCCGCCATCACGGGCATGAAGTGCTCCCAGAAGATGGTCGATGCGGAGTCGGCTTCTGCTCCGGTGAACTGAAAGTTCAGCAGCCAGAACCACTCGACGTTCTCCCACTTCTTGGGCGTCGGCACCTGAGCGGATGTCCCAATTGACGTCACGACCGCGAGGGCGAGGACAGCGAAGATGCTGCGGCGCATGGTGCGCTCCTTGGGAGGGGAATGACACAACCTACGCCCCGTGTTGCGTGGGAAATAGGGAAGGGGTTGTCGGACATGCCGGGATGTCCACGGCTGAAGCGACATCGACTCCCTGCCGCCTGGGATACAGGCCTCGTCGCCTTGGCGACAGTCGGTGTGCCGAGCGGCGGCTTGAGCCGTCGTCCTTCCCGTCGTGGAGCTGGCCGACTCTTGTCCTTCACCGAGGGATGAGGCCTGATGACGTCGCCTGCGTGCTAGTCGTCACCTCGACTCAGACCAGCGGCGGAGACGTTGCCGCTGATGCAGGCAAGCTAAGAGCTCAAGATGCTCGTCATCGAGTCGGCGGTAGTACAACGCGTACGGAAACCGCGGCAGCAATGCCCGCCGCACCTCCTTGTGAACCACCGGGAATGCGTCGGGATGGCGGGCAAGCAATTCGGACAGGGTGTGGACTTCCGCGGCAAACTCATCACCCAGTTCTGACCGGCGATCCTCATACCACGCGTGCGCCTCCGCCAGGTCGGCGGCTGCTTCGTCCCGATACCGAACGTGCAAAACCTAGTCCGGCTTCTTAAGACGGTCTTGAACCTGCTGCCAGTTCAGGTACTCGGGCTTGGGCTCGGCGAGTCGTTTGTCGAGGACGCCACGATGCCAGTCAGGCATCGGGACCTGATCCGGGCTGGAGGCAAGGCTGTCCCAGATCTCCTCGACCAGACGCAGTCGGTCGGCGGCGGGGAGCCGGAGAATCTCGTCAAGTAGAGCCTTGGGGGTCATGTCTTCAATGTCGGGGGACCCGACTGTCACGGCAAGGGCCCGGGTGACGTCTAACTCCGAATTCTGCTGACCGACACATCGGCTTATCCTACACGCTCTCCGCGAGGTGACCAGCCGAGTGCACGGCTGCCGACGGGGCAACTGACGTCCTGCCAACGATCTGCCCCGCGGTGCCTGCCCGTCGTCGGCGGGTGGCTTGGAGCGGCCGTTCTCGCAGGTGCCTACCTCCTCGTGAGTGAGGAGGTCACCAGGCCTAAGTCGGTGGCATGATGCTGCTTCCACCAGTCGCGGGGGGGGAATCGCACCGGGTGTTTGCCAATTCACATCGGGCGTCTGCCAACTCCCGCGACCGATTGTCAATTGACATCGACCCGATGTCAGGTGCCATCAGCTCCCTGCAAGCTCACGCCGACCGTCTGCGAACTGACATGCGGTCGGGGGATTTCGCGCTGGACGGATGAGCATGGACAGCGGGTCTCCGTGAGCTGGCATCGGCCTTCCGTCATCTGACGTGCACCGTCTGCGATCTGCGCCGAGCCGCTGTCGCCTGACATCGCCCCGGTGCGGATTGACATCAGCCCGTTGCAGCGGGCCATCCGGGCGGTTGCAGGTACTCCACTCCGCGCGACGTGACCCCCGGGGCGCTATATTCGTCCCGCAGGCGAAGGCAGCTCGGAGGTACCCCGCGAGCCGATCCCTGCACCAGAGTCTTTGGGCGACGGCCTTCCCCCCGCTCGCTCCTACCCCGTCGACTCCCTCCTCCGGCATCAGAGATAGCGCACGTGGTCGCACGGCCAGGACGCCCAGGGCCGCCGACGTGCCAGAATCGCCGGTGCAGGATGATCGGGATGAAGTGGAGGGCCAGGCCGAATACGACACCGCCCGGCACGGGGCCGGGCGGTGCACGCGTTCGGGAGGGTGACGTACGGTCAGACCGCGGCGCTCAATGCAGCGAGAGCTTCTGCGTTTTCACTTCGCTGGGGGCGTCCTTGTGCCACACGAGCCGCCGATGGAAGCTAAACTGTGCCGCGCTGCCGTCGCTGGTCCAGGCCAGGGTACCGTGTGCGGTCCACCCCCAGGTGTTCGAATTCGGCCTGTCGGACCCGGTCCAGTCATTGTCGATCAACAGCATCACGGAGTTCCCGCTCGCCAACGGGTCCACCGTGGTGAAGAGGTCGCAGTCGAACGCCTGGAACGGCCACACGGCCGTGCGGGCTTCATCGAACTTGTTCAGCGATACGAGCCGGAACTCGTCGCCCGGGAGGAGCTTGTCCGCCCAGTGCAACTCGTCGCCGACGATCTCTCCGGTGTTGCAGTAGTGGATCACGTCGAAGCCGAAAGTGACTCGCCATCCGGTCTTGGCGTCGCCGAACGACCAGCCCCATCCGTCCTCGCCACCCCTATAGACGACGCCCGTTTGGTCGGGGGCGTTGGCGAAGTCGAATTGTGGGCTCTGGTTGAGGGGAGTCTGGGTGTCCGTGCACGCGGCAAACACGAACGGGACCAGGGCAAGGCGTAGGTAGCGCATACAGCACCCCCTTGTGGAGAAAGCGATGTGACCTTCCTCCGTCGACTGGGACGGCGGTCTCGTCGTCGGTGGCGCTCACTGGGGGGAGACACGTCACGCAGGCGGCGCGGCCGGAGGGGAGGCCAGCGACGGGCGAATAGTGCGCCCAAGATGTGGCAGTCCGCCCCGATCACCAAGGACGGGAACTGTTCAGTTTGGATTGACGTCCCGCGGACGGAGGCCCAGCCGCCCGCGGATCAGCGTCCTACGCCTTCACCGTCCTCAGAAACTCGATGCTCCGTCGCAACCCGTCGAGCGGCTCGTCGGTCTCGATCTCGACGATGAAGCCGTGGTCCGCGATGTCGCTCTTCAATGCCGCCCGCAACAGCACGGGCCAGTCGATCATCCCTTCGCCGCACGGCACGACGCGACCCAGCCTCCCAGGTTCCCGCCCTTTCTTGGTGGGATCGTAGTCGTGCATGTGAAGGGAGGAGTAGCGGCCGGCGTACTTCTCCAGATAGTACACGATGTCGTAGCCACCCTGGATAGACGCGAGCTGGAACTGCATCGCGACCAGATCCGGATCGAGCGCCTCCATGATGTGCTCGTACTGCGGTCGTCCCTCCACCTGCGGCCCGATGAGGTGATTGTGATATCCCAGCCGCAACCCCGCCGCCTGGACCACCTCGGCCGCGCTGTTGGCCTTGTCGGCCCACCGCTTGATGTCGTCGACCGTGCCGTCGTCAGCGATGCCGGACCCCGACATCACGACGTCCTCCAGGCCGAGGGCGGCTGCGTAGTCGGCGGTGCTGGCTGGATCGTCAATCACGACCTCGTGGGGTTCGAAGTGCGCGGATCGACAGACGAGCCCGGCGTCCTCGATCTGCCGCTTGATCTCGGCGGGCGGCACGTCCGTGAGATTCCCGTACCCCGCTGTCCGGTAGTAATTGCCGCGTGGTGAGCACATCTCGACGCTGGCATAGCCGAGTTGCCGAACGGCCGTGAGGGTGCCCGTGAAATCGCGTTCGATCTCTCTTCGCACACCGTACGACTGAAAGCCAAGCGGCTTGGGGAACGGCGAGCGCCCGGACGGAGCGCCGGAGCGTCCAGGCTGCGCACCGGTGGGGAGGATGCCTCCACCCACGACGAGCATGCCGGCCGCACTCGTCTCGATGAACTGCCGTCTGTCGAGCGTTCCCGGCGAGCTGCTCTTGCCGGGAGGCGTGTGCGACTGCTCAGGTTGTAGGACGGGCTGCTTGCTGTCAGTCATGGCCGTATCTCCTCCCGCTTGTGGACTGCGGTGGATATGTGAGACGTGCGTCAGCCGGCGCGTTGCAACACCTCGCGTTCGAGCCGATTGCCGAGGCGGTCCTTTTCCACTTCGAGGTCGTACCGGGTCTGCAGGTTCAACCAGAACCGCTCGGAGGTCCCAAAATACCGGGCCAGCCGCAACGCCGTGTCGGCGGTGATGGCCCGCTGCCCATGCACGATCTCGTTGATCCGTCGGGGGGGAACGCTGATATCCTTGGCAAGCCGGTACTGGCTGATCTCCAGCGGCTCCAGGAACTCCTCGAACAGGATCTCCCCCGGGTGAATCGGGGCCAGCTTCCGCGTCATCAGCGCCTCCTAGTGATAGTCAACAATCTCCACATCGTACGCATCACCGGCATGCCAGCGGAAGCAGATGCGCCACTGATCGTTGACCCGAATGCTGTACTGGCCCCTGCGAACCCCTCGGAGTTTCTCCAAGCGATTGCCCGGGGGCACGCGCACGTCCCCGATTTGCCCGGCCGCGTCGAGGATCAACAGCTTCCGCAGCGCGATGCGCTGCACGGTGGGCCCGAACTTCCGCACCGAACGGCGCTGGAACAGGGCTTCCGTGTCGCGATCGCGGAAGCTCTTGATCATAGGAAATAATAACGCATCACGATAATATCGTCAAGCGTTATGGATTGGTGCCTGGCGGGTCACCCGAGTCACCCCGCCCGCCGCTCGGCGAACGCTTGGGCGGTGATCTCGTACACGTAGCCCTCGCGGCCACCCGCGTCCGGACCGGACCCGACGCGGACGCCGCCGATCTTCTCGACCGCCCGTTGCGACCGCAAGTTCTCGAGCCCGACCCGAAACAGGACGCGGTGCACGAACCGGAAGGCGTGCCGCAGCATGAGGTCCTTGAGCTCCCCGTTGTAGCGACCGCCCCAGTAGGACCGGGCCAGGAACGTCCACCCAATCTCGACCTCACTGCGCCCTTCGTCGTACCCGTGGTAACGGGACGAGCCGATGATCCGCCGCGTTCGCGCGTCGACGACGACCACGGCGCCGCGGCACGCCAGGGACTCGCGAAAGAACTCCCGGAACCCGTCCGGCTCGTGCCGAGTCTTGACCGGATGCTGCTCCCAGACGAGCGGGTCGGCGGCCACCGCGTACACGTCGTCGTAGTCGTCGGGGCGAAGCGGCCTGAGCTCGACCAGCTCCCCCCGCAGGACGGGCTGACAGTCGAAAGACATTCCGGACATCACGTTACCGCCTGCGCATTGCCTGCGCGCGTGCCGTTGCCTCGGTGCGGCCCGGCTTCCTCCAGGTAGTGGGCGGCCACCCCCGCGTCGTTCCGGCCGGGCGCCGACTTGGCGCACTGCTGCCTCCCTCCCGCCCGCCTCATTTCGATACAAGCTGCTCCGAAACATTACAGGCCCCGTTGGCGGCCCGTAGCGCACAATGTGTTGAAAAGAAAGGAGTTATGCGACAACCAGTGCCAGGAACGGCGCTTGCGACTTCCGGCCCGCGACCATGCAAAGTGATCCACGTCACAACTGGCGGCCACATTGACCTCTACCACCGAGATCGAAAAGCATTCCGGCCCCGCGTTGGAGGGGATCGGATCCGACCTCGCGGCCGACCTGCCGATCGGCAGAGGTCGCGTGCGCACGGTCCGACCCGAGAACCTCGGCAGGCGCCGACGAGCCTTGACTCTGAAGCGCGTCGGCGACGTCGTGGGTGCCACGATCGGTCTCGTCATCAGCGCACCGCTGATGATCATGATCGCTCTGCTGGTCAAGCTCGACTCACCCGGACCCGCCCTGTTTGCGCAGCGGAGAGTCGGGCTCGGCGGAGGGCCGTTCAGATGCCTCAAGTTTCGGACGATGCGTGCGGACGCCGAGCTGCACTTGAAGCGGGATCCCGTGTTGTACGACGAATTCCTTGCCAACGGTCACAAGCTGCCGGTGCACGAGGACCCCCGAGTCACCCCGCTGGGGCGCGTGCTCCGGCGAACGAGTCTTGACGAGCTGCCACAGCTCCTCAACGTGCTTGCCGGACAGATGTCGTTGGTTGGGCCGCGGCCACTGTCTCGAGACGAGATCGCGTACTTCGGATCACAAGCAGATCGACTGCTCTCGGTGCGGCCAGGCATGACCGGACTGTGGGCGGTGAGCGGCCGGAGCGATGTCGGCTACCCAAAGAGAGCACGGCTGGAACTGGCGTACGTCGGCCGCTGGTCGCTGCGTCACGACGTGTGCATCCTGGCGAAGACGGTGTTGGTCGTCGTGACGGGAGCGGGTGCGCGGTGAGCACGTCTGGTGAGGACCTCGAGGGGGTGCGCATTCTCATCGCGCACGATTGGCTGACCACCTGGGCCGGGTCGGAGCGCTGTGTCGAGCAGATGGTTCGTGCGTTTCCATCCGCCGACGTCGTGGTGGGACTGTGCGTCGATAGCCTCCGTCAGCACAACGATGTAACGCAGCGGGCCCGTGAAACCTGGTTGACACGGATCCCCGGGGCACGCAGACACCACCGGTGGTTTCTTCCACTACAGGGGATGGCGTTTGCGACGGTCGACACCGAAGGGTACGACCTGGTCCTCTCGAGTGCCCACGCGTTCTCCAAGATGGTGCGTGCACGGCCTGGCGTCCCACACGTCTGTTATTGCCACTCGCCGCCGCGCTACTTGTGGGACCTGCGGTCAACGTATCACGAATATGCCTCCCCGCTCCAACGACTTGCCATGACCGTCAGCGGTCCGCTACTCAGGCGCATGGATCGGCGGTCCGCGGAAGGGATCGATGTCTTCGTTGCGAACTCCCGCTACGTCAAGGGCCGCATCCGCCGAGCGTACGGCCGCACGGCGGCGGTGGTCCATCCACCTGTCGAGCAGAAGCAGATGCCGGACGTCACCACCCGGCGGGATGACTTTCTCCTGACCCTCGGCCGCCTGGTTCCCTACAAACGGGTAGACCTCGTCATCCAGGCCGCCGAGCAGCTCGGCATGCGCCTTGTCGTCGCGGGTGACGGGCCGCAACGACGCGCCCTCGAGCGAATGGCAGGCAAGAATACGGAGTTCCTCGGCGAGGTGAGCGAAGCGGACGCCGGGCGACTGCTCTCAACGTGCGGCGCCTTCGTGTTCTGCGCCGAGGAGGACTTCGGCATCACCCCCGTAGAAGCGAACGCGCACGGAGCCCCCGTGATTGCGTTCGGCACCGGGGGCGTGACCGAATCGATGGTGCCCGGCGAGACGGCTGAGTTCTTCCACCGCCAGACGGTTGCCGATGTGGCGGCCGCCATCCGGCGGGCGCGACGCCGGTCGTGGGACGATACGGCACTCCGCCGCAACGCGGCGCGGTTCGCGCCGCACGTGTATCGGTCTCGCATGCGAGCGCTGGTGCGTGGGGTGCTTGCGTCCCGCACGAACGACGGGTGTCATTGCGACGTGGCCCCATGCTCATAGACATCGTCTACGGCTCCGCCCTGTGGCACGCGCCGACCAAGGTCAACTGCCACTTCGTTGCCGAGCGATTGGCTCGCGAGGTGCCGGTCGTGTTCGTGGAATCCGTCGGCGCGAGGATGCCGCGCAGCCACGAGTGGCAGCGCGTCGGCCGGCGGCTGCTGCGCTCCTTCCGACCAGTGCGCCGGGTCGACGAGCGGTTGTGGGTGTACTCTCCGCTTCCGCTGCCGGCGTTCGGGCAGCGATCGCTAAAGACGAACAGCGCGTGGGTCGGATGCCAGGTTCGGGCCATGCTCGCCGTGCGCGGATGGCGCCCGCAGGTGTCATGGATCTTCCACCCGATGGGCTGGGGGGTTGCGCGGTCGAGACGGACCCTCGGTCGCGTCTACTACTGCGTCGATGACTACTCCGCCAACCCGGGTGTGAACGGCGATGCCGTCCGCCGACTCGAGACCGAGCTCGCTGCGCTCTGCGACGTGACGTTGGCCACCGGAGACCCCCTTGCAACGCGGCTCCGGCAGCACGGGCGGGACGTCCGCATCGTGCCCAATGTTGCGGACACTGCACTGTTCACGGCCGACCATTCGCGCGCCTCGCATCCGGTGCTCCATGGGTTGGACCGCCTGCCGCACCCCCGGCTCGGATACATTGGCAACCTGGCGTCCTACAAAATTGACCTCGAGCTCGTTGGCAACCTTGCGTCATCGCGGCCCGACTGGGCGATCGTACTCGTGGGACCACGCAGTATGGGTGACGTACGGGAGAACCTGGCACGCGCGGCCTTTCCGTCGAACGTCCATGTCTTCGACGCGGTGCCGCACGCGCTGACGCCGGCCGTCATTGACCGGTTCGACGTGTGTCTGCTTCCCGCGGCCGAGCATCCGGTGATGCGGTCGTCCTTTCCGCTCAAGTTCTTTGAGTATCTGCTGCGCGGACGGCCCGTCGTCGGCCGGCCGCTCCCCGCGCTGGAGCCGTATCGCCACTGGTACTATCCGGCCGCTTCCCGCGACGAGTTCGTCAGGGCCGTCGAACGCGCGCTGCGTAGCGGTTGCAGCCGGAACGCCATTCGGGAAAAGATCGCGAAGCGGTTTGGCTGGGACGAGCGCGCACGGCTCTTGGTCTCGCTGCGCAAGGAGCTGCTCAGTGTCTGACCACCTGTTATCCGCCCGCCGACTGCCGGGGAAGCTCCTACGCGCTCCGTTCCACCTCATTCCGCGCGGGACACCGCTGCGCATTCTGTTCGGCCCGGGCCATGGTCTCAGGTGGTGCGCGGGTTCGGGGCCGCACAGTTGTTGGCTCGGGTTCAACGAGCTTCGCAAGCGGCACGTGTTCGTCGCGACCGTACGGCATGGCGACGTGGTGTACGACATCGGGGCGAACGTCGGCTTCTACAGTCTCATTGCATCGCAACGAATCGGTGAGGGTGGCCAGGTCGTGGCGTTCGAGCCCCTCCCGGTCAATCTGCAATGGCTGCGGCGGCATCTGGCGATCAACGAGTTGACGAACGTCGCTGTGGAGGAAGTCGCGGTGTGGAGCACCAACGGGCGCCGCCGCTTCTTGGCGACGGATGACCGTGTGACGAGCCACGTGAGTGTGCGCGGCCAGCTCACGGTGCGGACGGTAACGCTCGACGCCCTCCTGGCCGACGGTCGTCATCGACCGCCCGATCACCTCAAGATCGATGTTGAGGGCGCCGAACGCGAAGTGCTCCTGGGCGCCCGAGCGACGCTGGCGGCGTGGCGACCGACGGTCTTCCTGGCCACGCACGGAGCCCGCCGCACGGCGGACTGCCGCGCACTGCTGCAGAGCCTCGGGTATTCCATCCATCCCATTGCCGGCTACCGGAATGAGTTCCTTGCGCAAGCGCAGCCTCGTTGCTGAGCCCGGCCTTCCGCTCGTTCGGCGGACGGTGAGCGTGCACCGGTACTTGGGAGCCGGCACCGTGTCCGCCATGGGCTTGAGCGCACTCGCGGCGGCCAGCAAGGCGTTCGGCCTCGCCCGGGAGCTGCTGATGGCGTGGGCGTTCGGCACCTCCGCCGTCGTGGACGGCTATCGCATCGGACTCACGTACACGACGTTTGCGTCGCACGTCTTCTTCGGCGAGGCGACGACCGGAACGGTGGTGCCGACACTCGGCGCACGGAAGCGCGGCGACGCGGAAGATGATGGTGCGATCGAGGTGCGGGCCGGTCTGATGCTCGGTGTGCTGTGCACGATGATCCCTCTCGGGCTCGTGTTTCTCCTCGTGCCTGGCGCCGTCCTCGGCGTGTTGGCGCCGCGGCTGGATCCGGATCAGTACGCGCACGCCGCGTCGTTCCTGCGAGTCTTCGGTCTTGGCCTGCCGTTGTACGGGTTCACGGCAGTCGCGGTCATGGTGCGGCAGGCCGCTGACACGTATTGGCCGCTCGGGCTGCGGCCTGCAGGCCAGAACGTGTTTCTCATCGCGGGCATCATTGCTGCTGCGGCAACAAGCGAACCGCTGATCATGGCGGCGAGCTTCGTCACGTACTACGCCGTCCTGTCCGCCGTTCTCTCACCGCGAGCGCTCCTGGGAAGCCTCGCCGTCGGGGCGCGCACGGCGCTCATGACGCTCCGCGCGCTCGCGGCCCGCTGGCTGCCACTGGCCGTTGGTCTCATGCTGGTCCGCAGCAACGTGTTGGTCGAGCGGTACTTTGGTGCCCGGCTGCCGACGGGTGCGATCTCAGCGCTCGACTACGCCAGAACCCTGACCGACCTGCCGCTCCTTCTGGTCGCCGTTCCCGCCGGGGCCGTGTTGCTGACCCGGTACAGCAGGACATCCGCGCAGATCGCATCGCGCCGTGTCGCGCGAAAGCTCGGGGCCATCATGCTCGGAGCCCTGGCGTGGTCACTCTGTGTGATCTGGTTCGCACGACCCTTGACGAGCCTCCTGTTTGCACGCGGAGCCTTCGATGCAGCGTCCGTCGACGTGACGAGCCGTGCCGTGGTGGGACTAGGTGTCGGTGCGTGGGCCGTCGTGCTGAGCCACCTGTTGCTCCAATACCTGATGGCAACGCGCTCGACGCGGGTCATCCTTGCCGTGGGCGGCGTGAGCGTCGTGGTGTGTGTCGTCCTCGCGCTCCTCCTGGTCCCACCCTTGGGCCTCCTCGGCCTCGCACTGGCGAGCGCGGCGAGCCCTATCACCGTCGGAGTTCTCGGGGTGGCGTCGGTTGCATGGCGGATCCGCAGGGCCCGTCGGCGGGTGGCGACGGCATGACGACCTCCGGGGTGGCAACGACGCATGTGGCGCATCCCGCACCCAGGCGGCGTCGAGCCTCCGTTCCCCTGACGGCGATTGCATTGGCCGCCGCAACGGGGGCGCTCGTGTACGCCAACATCGCGTTCGCGGCGGCGGCGCTCGTCGCGTGGATCCCGTTGTTGACGACGCGCCGACCGCAATACGCCGTCTATCTCCTGGCACTGTCGCTGGCCGTGAACGTGACCGTGCTGCGTGCGCCCGCCCATGTGTCGCTGCCCCAACTGGCGAGCCTGTACCTCGTGGCGGCGGTGCTGATCCGGGTGGCCCTCCGTGCCTTGCCCGAACCGGGCTTGGGGGGGTGGTGGGCCTGGTCCGGATTCATCTTTGCGGCCGCGACGGTGCCGTCGTTGGTGGCGACAGATCTTCCGGTTCGTGCCGCCGTCGGCGGTACACAGGTCCTCCTGGTCGGCTGTGTCATCTTCGCGGCGACCAAGCTGCTGACGGCGTACCCCGCGAGCGTCGAGAAGACGCTGCGCGTCCTGGGCGTTGCGGCCGTGCTGTCGGTGATTCCCGCCTTTGCGCAGACGGTGTTCAGTCTCGGGCCGGAGTCATTCGTGCGCTCCGGCATCATGCGAGCCTACTCGACCTACGGCCAACCGAACTCCTACGGGCTGTACCTCGCAGGCATGGTGCCGCTGTTCTTCGGTCTCACGGCATACCGACGAGGCTTCGCGGTGCCACTCGTGCTGACGTCTGTCGCGCTCGGTGCCACGCTGTCGCGCGGTGCCATTGCGGGCGCCGGAGTCGGTATCGCGGGACTGCTCCTCACGCACCGGCGGTCGAGGGGGAGCGCGGGGATTGGCGTGCTCGTGATGAGCAGCCTGGCGGTCGTGACACTCGTCATCCTTGCGCTGGATGAGCACATACTTGCGGGCCTCACGAACTTTGCCGACTGGTCGTCGCAACAGCGGGCACTGACGCTCCTGACCGCGATCTCGGCGATCCGTGCTCGCCCGATCCTCGGCTATGGCCCAGGATCGTTCGCCTCGCTGCGACCGGACATCGCCGTGTCGGGTTTGGTGGATGATATTGAGATGCCGCACAATGTCGTCGTGGAGATCTGGCTGGAGCTGGGTGTCGTGGCGTTGGCATGCTTCCTCGCCCTTACGGCGGCGTACTATGTGGTGACGCAGCGTGCGTACCGTCGATCCGGCGACCCAGTGCTCGCAGCACTGGTGGCGGCGTTCACGGGTATGCTGGTGACGTCATTGACGGCAAGCCTGTTCATCCGTGGTGTCGAAGAAGCGTTCGCGCTGTTGATCGCACTGACCGCGGCCCGGGTGATCTCGCTGCGGAGGGGATCGCGCCATGCGCATGCTGTTTCTCTGTAATTCCCATGTGTGGGGTGGAGCCGAACGGTACGTGTACGCGGTAGCGACACACATGGCGGAGCGAAGTCATCAGGTGTGGTGCGCAGCGCCCAAGGAGAGCCCGCTGTTCGATCGGCTCGCGTCGGAGGGTCACGTCCACACGCTCGGCATCGATATCGGACCGAAGTTGGGGCGGCGCTCTGCCGTCGACCTGGCGTTGCGCTGGCGGCGCTACAGGAATGCCGTTCACGAAGCACTGGCAGCGTGGCGTGGCGAGTTGCGGATGGAGTTGGTGCACGTGCAGTTCAAGAAGGAGCAACTGCTCGCCACGCCGATCGCGGCGCGTCTCGGAATGGCGGTCGTGTGGACCGAACACGGTCCCCTGCCACCAGCCCTCGTGCGCACACGGCCTGCCATGTGGCTCTATCGACGGGCCGCTCGACGGACGAGGGCGATCATCTGCGTTGCGCGGTACGTGGCGGACAACCTCGCTGCCAACGGGATCGCGGAGCGGCAGACGCGCGTGTGTCACAACGGCATCGATCTGGAATCAACGAGGACCGAGCAGGACGAGGCAGGGAAGCGGGCCTCCGTCCGCTCGACGCTGCGACTCGGTCGAGACGACGTGGTGATTGCTGCCGTCGGGCGGCTGACGGCGATCAAGGGGTTGGAAGATCTGCTGCGGGCTGCCAGCCAGCTCGCAGCGACTCGCCTCCTCATCGTCGGCGAGGGTCCGCAGCGAGGGGAGCTCGAGTCGCTCGCCGCAGGCCTCCGGATCGCGGACCGTGTGCACTTCCTCGGGCATCGCCACGACGTGAACGATCTGCTCGCAGCAGTCGACATCGTGGCTGTGCCGTCGCTGGTGGAGGGTTTGCCGTTCGCCGCCATTGAGGCAATGGCGGCGCGTGTACCCGTGGTGGCGACGGCGGTGGGTGGCCTGCCGGAGCTGCTCGACCAGGGTCGCGCCGGGGTGCTGATTCGGCCGGGCGTCACGAGCGATCTGGTCAAGGCCCTCGGGGGTCTCGTTGCGGATCCGACGGCGCGAGCGAGACTCGCTCACGCGGGGAGAGAACGCGTCGAAACCCACTTTACCCAAGCCCGGATGATGGCGCGCACGGAACGCATGCTGTGTGACGCCGCCGGCTTTCAGGACTCGCACATGAGCGTGGTCAGACAACCCGAGGTGGTGCGGCGATGAGTTCGATGCGGTGGCCGGCCCGGCCGGACGGAGACGGTATGGGAGAGAACGGGCAACACATGGTCGAGCAGCTGTCGGTCATCAGGCTGATGAACGTCCTGTTGAGCCGGCGGCGCGTGATTGTCACGACCGCGGTCGTCGCGCTGTCGGCGACGCTCATTGTCGCGGTCGTTGCGCCGCGATCCTACTCGTCGACCGTATCCTTCCTGCCTCAAGACCGCAGTCCGTCGCTCGCCGATCTCACAGGCGTCGTGCCGCCCGCGGGGCTGGTGTTGCCCGGGTTCTCGGATCAGTCGTCGGCGTTCTACGCGGACCTGCTGCAATCCGAAGAGTTGCTCCGGCGAGCGGTGCTCGCCGATTACGACGTCGTGGACGACGTAACCGGCGGCGGCGCCCGGCTGGGCGGAGCGAGGACGTTGGTCGAAATCTTCGAAATCGCATCCGACGATCCGGAAGCCGGAGTGGAGCGGGCCGTCCAGCGGTTACGGAAGGCCATATCGACACGCACGAATCGGGAAACGGGCGTGATCCGGTATACCGTCACGACTCGCTCCCCGGAGCTGTCGAGGCAGATCGCCGATCTGCTGATGCGTTTGATCAACGAGTTCGATCTCGAACGGCGGCGAGCCCAGGCATCGGCGGAGCGCCGGTTCCTGGCGGCCCGCCTCGATAGCGTCAGGGCGGACGCCCGGTCGGCGGAGAACCGCCTGGCCGGTTTCCTCGAGCGCAATCGCAACTTCAGGAACTCGCCGCAGCTGGTGTTCGATCACGACCGACTGCAGCGCGACGTAGCGTTCCATCACCAACTGCTTACCTCGCTCGCCGAGGCGTTCGAGCGTGCCCGCATCATGGAGGTGCGGAATACGCCCGTGCTCACAGTCATGGATCACGCTCGTGCTCGTCGACTGCCCGACCCGCGACATCTTCCCATGAAGGGGGCGCTTGCCGCGCTCGCGGGCATCGTGATCGGCATCGGTACTGCGCTGTGGATGGAATTCGTGGCGAGAAGCAAGGTCGTTGAACCGGAGGCATACGACGAGTTCGTGAATCTGCAACGGGAGACGCTCTCGGGAGTCCGTGGACTTCTTCCTCGACGCAGGAAAGGGGAGTGACCGGGTGCTGCCGGCCGCGTCGGGGGCGGCCACGAACAGCCGACTCGCGCACGTCGCATTATGGCGATTGGCCGTGTCCGGCCTCGGGCGATCGCGGACGTGTCAGGGCATCGCCGATCGACCGGCGCCGGCACGCCCCTGTGCGGCTCCTACCCACGCTTCAGCACGCGCTCGTCGAACGCGAAGGGCTCGGCGTCGCCGATCGTCACCTGCGCGAAGTCCGGGTGCGCGGGGTTGAGGAGAAAGATCCGGTCGCCCTCCACCACCGCACTCGGCACCGCGAGTACGACTGACCGTCGCTCGGCGACCCACGCATCGCCGATCGCCCTGTTCTCGGCCGGCGACGGGTACGCCCGCCAGTTGCGCGGGAGGTCGGCTGTGTCGACGGTGCGAACCAGTTGCTCGGCGAAGTCGACCGGGATGATGGAGTAGGAGGCGAGGATTTGGCTCGCGTGAAGGTGCACCAAGAGTTCCAGGGCGGCCAGCGCTCGGGACTCCGCCGCGTACACGACGGCCGTTCCGGGGCTGTTCCAGCGGCCGCCGTAGAGCCGAGCCCCTTCACCGGTGAAGGCGTCGGCGAGATGGCGCGACTTGACGATGCGCCACGCCCGGAGCACTAGGACGGGATGCCGTGCTCGAGCCGGCCGATCAGCTGCTCGACCTCGCGCGCGCCGACCTCGGTGCGGGCGAACGCGATCGGGGTCGCGCCGTTCAGGGCCGGCTGCGGTGCGAACAGCCAGCCGCGTGCGGCCTGGAACTCCCCCTCGAACAGACCGAGCGCCTTGGCGAAGATCCTCGCGACGCGCAACAGGCGATCGGACTCGTCCGGCTCGAGGCGCCCCTTCTCTTTGCGGCGGGCCAGCGTGCGCGGGGAGATCCGCACCAGCTCGGCCAGGTCGCGCAGCGAGAGATCGATGTTCCGCTGCAGCCGCTCCAGCGCGGCGTAGGACAGCCCGCGCTCGATCTGGCGCAGCAGCGCCACCGTGTCACGCACGCGCAGACCCAGCAGGCTGGGGTAGATGTGCTGCGCGGATTCGCCCGCCCGGAGCCTCTTCCCAAGGCGCTCGACGTCCTTGGGGACCCCGGGCTTCTCAGCGATGACTTCTGCGGTCGCCTGCGCCATGACTGCCTCCCATGCCATATGGCAGTAAGATGACGGCCATATGACACGACGTCAAGCCGGTCCGGTGCCGGAAGTGTCGGACGGCGGGGTCACGTCATCGGGATTCGTCTCGGCAGACCCGGCCCCGGCGGCGGTCGGTCGCGTCGTGGCCGCGGACACGGGCCTCGTCGTGGGAGCGTGATCACCTGAAGAGGCACATGGCTGGGCAGACAATGTAACCTGTTGTTGTAAATACGGTTACAAGCGCACGGGCGCCGATTCGACACGGCGTCTTGAATTCACGAAGTGTTCGGCGCGAGTCACGTGTTCGGTGCCTCCTGCGCTTTCTTCATCGCGGCCTCGAGAGCGGCACGCTCCCGGACCGTGAGTTCTATTTCCGCTACCTGCGGGGGCGCGTCCCTCTGGCCGACCGTCTGCCGCGTCACCCGCGCGGCCGCATCGTCGCGGCCCGTGTCGAAGCTCACGTCGGGCGGCTCCTCCGCGAGGAGGTAGTGCGCGACCACCTTGAGTACCTCTTGGTCTCGCTTCTCGATTGGCACATACTCCGCGTCCCAATCGAGGTACGGCGCCACCCCCGCCGCGAACTCCGCGTCCTTGGCAAGCTGCCCGAAGAGTTCCGCGAGGCTGCGGCACCATTCGGCGGAGCCGTGGAGGAGTTCCGGGTCGGGCACTCGGCCCTCGTCGGGGTCAGCGAAGGCGTACAGACTCGCCCGACTGGTCCCGGCCGCCTTGAGGAAGTTCTGAATCGACACGCCTTGGATGGCGCGCATGAGGCTGAGCATGAACCGCTTGTCCACGTCGAGGACGGGCACCACGGTGCGCCAATCGACTCGGCTCGGAAACCGGTTCTCCTCAAGTGCCTGGACAGCGTTCGCCAGCGCCTTCCGCTCATTGGTCTCTAGTTCTGCCAGACCGACGCGTTCGCTCATTACCCGACCTCTGTACACTTGTGTGTTCTCTAAGATACTACTGCATGGTATTGTCAACTGCAAGACAATAGTGCCTCACCACCGGATGCGGTGACCTTGACCTGCTGCGTTATGCGTCGGCTGCCCAGAGGTCTCGGCGTCAGGCAGTCGTCACACTGCGGTGTCTGTCGGCCGCGGAGCCAGGAGGGCCAGCGACAGAGGTTATGGCCATAACGTGGGGCGGTTCGTCCCGACCTCCAAGGACGGAGACTGCTCAGTTCGGATTGACGCCCAGGTGGGACACCGTGGATCGGTCTCTTCGCTCCGTAACTGACTGCTCTCCAAGCAGCTAGTACCCCTGCGTGAGCCGCCTCACGCCCCCGGCGTGAGTCGAGTCATCGCGAGGCGGGGCCCGCGCGGCCCATCTTGGCCGTGGCTTTCGAGCCTCTGGCTTTCTGGGCGTCGCGCGATGCGCGGGAGCCGACCCGCAACGGTGCGGGCGGTTCCGGCCTCGGCGTGCCCGAGGAGGACACCATGCATCGTTTACGTCACCACGTCTCGCTGCGTCGGCTCGGATTCGCGGGAGCGCTCCTCGCGCTGGCCGCGTGTGCCGACACGGGCGTCGGCCCGGATGACCAGGGCGTGCTCCCGGCGTACGCCGACGACGTGTCGCTGCTCAGCCTGGAGAACGAGGTCGATGGGGCTGCGGCCCGCGTCGTGATCGCTCTCTATGAGGAAGGCCTGGTGGCCCGCGAGGTGGTCATCAAGTCCGGCGAGGCACTCGGCACACCGGAGCGGATCCACGGCCGCATCACCGATCTCGAAGTGACCGACGCCGGGGCGTTCCTCGTGCTGAACATCGATGGGCTGCGCGTCGGCTTCAACCGGGAAACGGGCATCTGGGCGCAGGGCAGTGAGGACCCGCTGGACATCGAGACCTTCATCGCCCGCTTGCGGTCGGCCCTGGCCGACGGCGCACGGCCCGCCGTGGTGGCGTTCCGCGCGCCCCGCGACATGCCGCAGGACCCGGGCAACGGCGAGTTCGTCGCCGCCAAGCTCAAGGTGGGCGGCGAGGGGGAAGGCCGCATCATCGCGCTCAACATCGACACGGACAACCTGGTCCGCAACGAGTCGCCGCCGCCTGACGGCTGGGCCGCGGTGCTCGGACTCAGGATCGAGCTGCGGGTCTCCGAAGGCCTCACCCACATCAAGCGGGAGCGGCCCGACGTCGAGATCAAGCGGTTCGAGGGCGTGGTGCGCAGCGTCAATCTCGAGAACCAGAGCTACGTGATCAACGACGGCCCCATCATCTACGTGGTCCCCGAAACTGACATCAAGTACGAAGAAGGGGACGAGCACCGGCTCGCCTCGCTCGAGCAGGTGGCACGCGCGCTCGAGGCCGGGCTGACCGTGGTCTCGGCGGGGGCGGGAGTCGTCCGCGGCCACGAGCCGCTGCGGCTGGTGGCGATCGCCGTGGTGTTCGAGCTGGCCCCACCGCCCATGAGGGAATTCGAAGGCATCGTGCAATCGGTCAGCCTGACCGACAGTACGGTGTCACTCGGCGATCTCACCGTGCGGATCGACGCCGAGACCGAGATCAGGTTCGACGCGACCAACGTGCACACGCTCGGCTCACTCGAGGACGTTGCGCGGGCGCTGGCCGAGGGGAAGACGGTGGTAGCCCACGGCGTGGGCGTGGTGGAGGACAACACCGCGCGCGTGATTCTGGCCCGCAAGATCGCGTTCGTGCTGCGGCCGCCGCCGGTGGTCGAGTTCCGCGGTCAGGTCACGGCGGTTGATCTCACCGACAGCACGGTCACGATTGCCGAGGGGCCGATCGTCCGCATCACCGAGAAGACGGAGATTCTGTTCGAGTCGGGTGACGCCGAGCGGTTGGGCTCGCTGGAGGACGTGGCCGAAGCACTGGCCGCCGGCGAGCGCGTGTTCGCGGCGGGCTTCGGTGAGCTGGCTCCCACCCCGACGGCGGTGAGCGACCGGCCCGTCATCGTGGCCTGCAAGATTGTGTTCTTCCTGGAGCCGCCGGGTGTGACGGCATTCCACGGTGTCGTGCGGAGTGTGCAGCTCGACGCCCGGACGTTCACGCTCGTCGACGGCACCGTCGTGCACATGGACGGGATGACCGACGTCTGGTTCCCGACCAACGACGATCAGTGGCTCGGCTCACTGGAAGCCGTTGCCGAGGCGGTCGAAGCAGGGCAGACGGTGGTGGCGGCGGGCTTCGGCGTCATCAAGGCGACCGACCCGCTGACCCTGCATGCACGCCGGGTCGCGTTCCTGGCGGTCCCGCCGGGTGTGCAGTACTTCGAGGGCACCGTCGTGGCGGTGGATCTCGGGAACCGCAGCATCACCCTGGATGACGAAGCGGTCATTCGGATCGTGGAAGGCACGACGATTGTCCACGAATCGGGGGGCGAGACGCTCGGTTCGTTGGAAGCCGTCGCCGACGTAGTGGCGGACGGCGGCGTGGTCACGGCCGCGGGAATGGGCCTGCTGGAAACGTCCGAGCCGCTGGTCTACGCTGCGATCACGGTCGTATTCCGGCTCTGAGCGGCCGGAGGATGAGCGTGCGGGGGGTCGGGCCGGCAGGTCCGGCCCCTCTTTCTTTTCTTGGTGGTCGCGATCGAAGCCGCTCAGGCCTCCAGCGCCCAGTCGAGCCGGTACTCCACCTTGCCCAGCCCGAACCGGCGCTCGGCCTCGGCATGCTCCGGGGTGCGCACGTAGGGCGGAGACAACAGGTCCCGCTCGAACGTGACGTAGGCCGGGTGGAACACGCCGTCGACTCCTCGGACGCGCAACCCCTCGAGGAGGCGCCGGGCCGACTCCATGGGGGACGGCCGCCGAGGCGGTGGATTGAATGGCGAGTGTGGCATGAGGCGTTGTCAGTGAGTGACCGATCAACTTAGCAAATCCGATGGCGGAGACAAGCGGTTCAGGGGTCGGATTGGTAGATTGCGACTCTTCATTTGCCTCGCGAGAAAGATGCAGGCGCCAAGTATCCACGACACCGAATCGATCGCGCCGCGCCCGGTGATCTGGGTGTGGCTGCTGCTGAACATCCTGTGGCTGCAGCTGGTTGTCCCGGTGTGGATCGTCTCGAACGATCTCGTAGTGCTCGACCCGGAGGCGACCCTCCTCAGGAAAGTGATCGCCGCGGGGACGATGATCGTGGTGATCCCGTTCGCGGGGGTGATCGGTGTAGCGCTGGCGACGCTGTCGTTACTGCTCTGGATTGAACGTCTCCTGAGGGGACTGCGGGGCTGAGGCTCCCGCTCAGTCCCGTCCCGCCGAGTCCCGCAGTTCCCGCTCCCGCGCAGCCGCGCGGCGTCGCTTCACCGTCAGCGTGAGGAACCCGACGATCCATAGGAGCAGCAAGGCCGCCAAGGTGGGCAGGGGATAGCGCACGAACACCAACAGGACCGCCGCAAGCACGACGAGCGACGCCAGCCCCACCGCCGCAGCGCCGGCCAGTTCCTTGATGCGTTCCTTTCTGTCCGGCTTGCGCTCCTCCGCGTACTGCCGCAGCCAGGGCCCGAGTCTCGGCTTCTCGTCGGCCATGAGGTACCCCTTCTCGCCGCGGACCCGCGCTACGTCTCCTGCCGCACGAGATGCAGCGTCTGCGTGGGATAGGCGAACTCGATCCCGTCCTCCTCGAACTGCCGGTGGATCCTGAGGTTGATGGCCTGCTGGATGTCCATGTACACGTTGTAGTCCGGTACCGTCACGTAGTACACCGTTTCGAATAGCAGGGCGGAATCGCCATGTGCCTTGAAGTGCGCCCGATCGAAGCGCGTCTGCTCCTGCTCCTCGACGGCGGCGCGCAGCATCTGGGGGATGCGCTCGAGCTGCTCCCGGGGCGTCTGATAGGTCACGCCGATGGTGAAGGCAATCCGGCGTTGGTACATCCTGCCGTAGTTGCGGATGCGGCTCCCCAGCAGGTCACTGTTGGAGAAGATGAGCTGCTCCCCCGACAGGCTCCGCAGGCGAGTCGTCTTGAGCCCCACGTACTCGACAGACCCCAAGTGCTCGCCGACGATCAGGAAGTCCCCGATCACAAACGGCTTGTCGAGCACGATTGAGAGGGATGCCAAGAGGTCGCCGAGGACGTTCTGCACCGCCAGCGCTACCGCGATGCCGCCAATGCCCAGCCCGGTGACCAGCGCGGTGATATCCACGCCGAGGTTGTCCAGCGCCAGCACCAGCACCAGCGACCACACGATGACCCGGGCGACGAAGCTCAGCGCACCGATGGTGGTCGCGGCGGCCGGGTCGTCCTCCACCTGTCGCTTTCGGTAGCTCTCGAGCAGGGACCGGACGGCGGCGTTGGCCCACAGGCCACCCTGGAGGAGCACCAGGATCACGACGACGTGACTGACGCTGGTGGTGACCCTCGGGGAGAGCGACAGTGACTGCGCCCCGACGTAGGCGCCGACAGCGAGGTAGAAGAAGCTCTTGGTACGTCCCAGCAGGCCCGCGATCAGGTCGTCGACGGTCGTGCTGGTGCGCTCGGCGAGGGATGCGAACCGCCGCGCGATCCAGCGGACGGCGATGGCGAGGACGACGGCGACACCGAGGCCAATCGCGAGGGCGATGGCCCACGCCTGCACCGAATTGCCAAGGAGCGACGTAGCCAGCAGATCAGTCATGCCTGATCCCTCAGTTGGTGGTGCACTGCACGTTGGCCGGCGGCGTGTTGTCGCACGCGATGCTCTCGTTCATGCCGTTTGCCATGACCGCACACGCGGCCTTCTGTGCCGCCCGACGGGCCTCCTCGGCATCGGCTCCGGAACCGCGCCGGCAGGTCGTCATGCCGTTGAACGTCACGCACAGCTCGCACTCGGACTGCACCACGGAGCGCGTACCGAAGAACAGCGCTGCACTGAAGACGACGAGGATGATCACAAGGGCCACGACTCGGGGTGCCCTGCGCGGAGGTGTGCTGGTGCGACGCATCACGTGTTTCGCTCGTTTTGATCTCCGAGTTCGGGAGATGGGAACGCCGAGGCGACCCCAACTCGAGGACGTGGGTAATTGTAACGCAACCGACCGCCGCGGTTAACCGGGTACCCGAGGAAACCGCGTGGGACGGGGGCGCGTAGGGAACAGTGATGACGGACTACGCCACGATCGACATCGACGCCCTCATCGAGGGGAGAACCGTGCAGGCCCCACCGGTGCGCCGGTTCCTGCGGCGTGCGGCACTCCTCCTCGTCCTTCTCGTCCTGCCCTTCGTCGCGTTGCTCGAGGGCTCGACCCTGCTGTACGCGAGTGGCCGCGCGTCCACGTGGGTGGCTCTGCTGGGCGGAGCGCTCCTCGCTCTCCTCGCGGTGACCGCGCTCGGAGCCTGGGCGTCGCGCGCCCTAACGGGGCGTGCCCGTGTTCGGTTCGTCGCGTCATGGGTGGCCCTGCCCCTGATCGCCGTGTACCTGGGGCACTCGCTGCTCTTCCTGTCGGCGGTCAACGCCAAGTCGGAAGACGTTCGTGCGTACTATACCGCCCTGCACCCGCTGCTCCGGGTGGCCGTGAGCACCTTGGTGCTGCTGGATGACGGCGTGGTCGTGACCGACATGGCACGCACACCGGCGGACTATGGCAGGATGGGGCTTCCCACGGCCGACTGGTCGATGCATTACCGCCAGGCGGATGGGTGGGTGCACGCGCTCGACCTGCGGACCATCGGGCGGGGCCCTGTGCGCAACTGGTTGACCGGGGCATATTTCCGCCTGCTGGGATTCCGAGTACTCCGCCACGTCGGGACGGCGGACCACCTGCACGTGTCGTTGCTGCTCGCGCCATAGGGACGGCGCGAACGCTGCGGTGATCCGGCTCACGGTCTCCCACGACCTGTGTCAGTACCATGACATGTCGAGACGGGACCGGGGCACGACGGATGATTCCACTGCGACTCAACTTGGGGTGGCTGCGCCGCACCGACGCCGCCATCGATCAGGGCCTCGCCGACCTCCGCACCGAGGATCCACCGGCCGCGCCAGTCACGGTTGACGCGCCGGCGTACTCGCTGGTGCAGTGGGACGAGGACTGCTTCGCCGCCTTCGGAGAGGGTCGCGATCCGTCGCCGTGTCCCGACTGCGGTCGCACGGGATTCTACGGTCCGCGTATCGATGGGACGGACCGTCGGTACCGCCAGTGCCGGTTCTGCGGATTCACGCAGGTGGTGCAAGAAGACGCGACGCGCTTTCAGCCGACCGTGCACGAGTGCGACGACTGGCCGGAGTGTGCGCGGGCCCCGTACATCTGGTGGGTTCCCTCCAACGTCACCTCGTTCCTCTGCCCGTATTGTCACGCCCGTGTGCCTGTCGAGACCGTGCGCATCGTCGGTCCCGCCCGGGACCGCAAGCATCCGTGGTGGCGGGTGCCGCAGGGCCGGTCACGACGCTACTACATGCGATTCTGGGAGAACTGGGCGGTGACCAAGGGGCGCGTGCACCTCTAGTCGCGTTTCCCCGCAGTCCATTCCAGCTTGCCGCACCCAACGGCTTCGGCTAACCTTAGGCGGCTCGTAAGGCGGCCCTGTACCGCTGTGTGCTCCAGACGAACGTAAGTTCTTTGCCCTTCAATACGTCCGGCCTCCAATCCGAAACGCTACTGCCTCTTGTGACTGGTGATGTCGTGAATTCCTCCGTGAAGGTCGTGTCCCTCGACAAGGTCGCCTCCCCCCTGCTCGCTGTTGCGATCGGAGAGCTCACGTCGAACCGCGTGCCCAGCTCGCTCCTCGCACTCGACGCAGCGCTGTCGGGAGCTGTGAAGCGTGTGCTCGATACCGGCGACTTCGCCGGCAAGCGGGACGAGGTCATCGCGATCTATCCGGCGAAGCGCACCAGGCGCGTGATTCTGGTGGGGATGGGACCGCAGGGGGAAATCACGCGGGGAGCGATCCGGCGCTCGGCGGCAGTGGCCGCGAGACGGGCCACCATGATAGGGGCACAGGCAATGGCGATGCACGTCGTGCCGGAGTCCCGGGGCGGGGTGTCCGCGGAGACGCTGGGTCAGGTGCTCACGGAAGGTATCGCGCAGGGGGCGTGGTCGTTCACAGACTTCAAGGCGACGGACGAGACGAAGAAGATCGAGGCGCTCGATATCATCGTGACCCGGGAGGAGCGGGCCGCGGTGGAGCGCGGTCGGAAGACGGGTGCTGCGATCGCCACCGGGCACACGCTCGCCCGCAATCTCCAGGCGCTGCCCGGAAACGTGTGTACGCCGACGTACCTCGCCGACGTCGCCCGGAAGCTCGGCAAGGCCTATGGGTACAAGGTGACGGTGCTGGGTCGATCGCAGATCGCGAAGGAGGAGATGGGCGGACTCCTCGCCGTTGCGCAGGGCACCGCCCAGGAACCGCAGTTCATCGCTCTGGAATACCGCGGGGCGGGCAGCAGAGCCCGGCCGATCTGCGTGGTCGGCAAAGGCGTGACGTTCGATTCGGGAGGCATCTCCATCAAGCCCGCTGAGAAGATGGAGGAGATGAAGTACGACATGTCCGGTGCGGCGGCCGTGCTGGGGCTGTTCGAGACGCTCGGACACCTCGCGCCCAAGGCGAACGTGGTGGGACTCGTGCCGGCCACAGAGAATCTCCCGGCCGCGACCGCGATCAAGCCCGGTGACATCGTGCGCGGGCAGCTTGGAAAGACGATCGAGATCGTGAACACCGATGCGGAGGGGCGCCTGATTCTGAGCGATGCCCTCTCCTACGCCCGCCGATACAAGCCCGCCTGCGTGGTCGACGCCGCGACCCTGACCGGCTCGGTGGTCATCGCGCTGGGACATCACGCCACCGGGCTGATGGGCAATGACGATCCGCTCCTGGAGGAGGTGCGCCGCGCCGGCGATCTGGCGGGTGAGCGGTGCTGGCCGCTACCCCTGTGGGACGAGTATCGCGAGCAGCTGAAGTCGGACGTGGCGGATGTGAAGAACGTCGGAGGCCGTCCCGCCGGCAGCATCACCGCGGGGTGGTTCCTGCGCGAGTTCGTCGACGGGTTCCCCTGGGCTCACCTCGACATCGCCGGCACCGCCTATGTCGATGGCGACCGACCGGACCTCGCCCGGGGCCCGGCCGGAACAGGTGTGCGCCTTTTCGCCGAGCTGGTGCTCGGCCGCAGTGGGGGGTGAGTCCGATCCGGCGCCTCGGACGCGCCGTCCTCGTCGCCGCGCCCCTGCTCCTCACCACCGCGTCGCGGGTCCGGGCCCAGGATACCACGCAGGTTCGGCCCGACTCCCTGATCCCGGACCAGCAGGTGCCCGACAGCGTGCCCCCGCTCCCGGCGTCCTTGCCGATGTTCGAGCCGGAGACGCCCGTCGGCCCGCTGGCACCGGGGAGCCGCTACACCTTCACCCGCGACTCGATCCTGTGGGCTGCGGGACTCACGCTGGCCGACGTGCTTGCCGAAATCCCCGGCGTGTACGTGCTGCGAGCCGGCTTCGTCGGTCAGCCCGAGTACATCCAGTATGCCGGCCGGGGGGGAGCGGCCCTCGAGGTGTTCTGGGACGGGGTTCCACAGGTCCCCCTCGGCGGCGACACGCTGCACATCGATCCGGGGCAATACCCGCTCACCTACCTCCGGCGGATCGACGTCGAGGTGCTCCCCGGACTGCTGAGGGCGTACCTGGTGTCCGAGCGACACGAGTCGCCCACCGTGCGATCGAAGGTTCGGGTCCAGTCCGGCGCGTTCAAGTCGGCGCAGTACACGGCGCTGTTTCAGACGCGCTTGCGCAGCGGCCTCGAGCTGGATTTGGCAGGGAACTTCATCGGGACTGACGGGCCCAACCGAGCGGCTGGGGCGGACGCGCTCGACCTGTGGGTGAGCATTGGATGGCTGCCGACACCGCGTCTCGGGGCGCGCTACCAGATCCGCCGCCGCGTCATGAATCGGGACGGCATCGGAAGCGCAGTCCCGGAGCGAGAGGGCACCTGGAGCGACATGCACGTGTCGTTCTTCGCCCAGACCAGGGACGACGGCCTCGGACTCCGCGCGGATGTGGGGTTCAGCTCGAGCTTCTGGCTGGCCGATTCCGGGGTGACACCGGAGACGCACGGTGTGCGGCAGGTGTACGCCGGTCTCCGGTACCGGCTGCCGACCTTTACGGTCGACACCCGGATTCGGAGTGCCGACGCCCGCACACCTTTCGCGGTGGAAGGGCGGCTGGGGTGGGTCCCGCTGCCGTTTGTGGTGCTCTCGGGGGATGCCGGTCATCGACGCCACACCGGGGATCGCACTTCCTCGTGGCTGCGCGGCAGCGCCGGGCTGTACGCCGGACCGTTCTCGCTCGTGGGGGAGGCCATGACGCGCGATGCGGTGGCGGCGCCCGCGCTGCCGGATGACACGGCGCAGACAACGACGGATCTGAGTCTTCGCGTGGGGCTCAACACCAAGTTCCTGGGTGGGTACGGCTCACTGCAGCGCCGGGATGTGTACCGACCGCTCGCGTATCCCGAGTTGCCAGTGATCGCCGCGCTCGCTGCAACCCCCGAAGCGACGTACGTCGTGGCCGACGCGTACCTCCGCCCGATCAGCCCGCTGACGCTGTCCGGAACGTTCTCCCACCCGGTCAGCGGGGAAGCCTCAGACTTCCAGCCGCCACAACACCTGCGGGCGGCGTTGACGTTCCGATCGAAGTACTGGCGCACGTTCCGGTCGGGCGCATTCGATGTGAAGTTCGAAGGGGCGCTCGAGCGGTGGAGTGCCGGCACGGCAGGACAACGGGAAGACGGCTCTCCCGTGACCCTGCCGCCGGCACAGTTCTGGGAACTCCAGGTGAAGATCCAGCTCGTGGACTTCACCGGCTTCTGGATCATGCGCAACTCGAACTTGAGTGACGATGAGTACGTTCCCGGATTGCCATACCCGGGAAACGCGCAGTTCTTTGGGGCGTCGTGGGTGTTTAGCAACTGATACGCCAGCTCAGGGCGCCGTGCCAAACGAGGGGGGATGCGTCGTGTCACGTTCCATGACCGGCTTCGGCGAGGCGGAGGGTGCATTCGGCGGCGGGCGGCTCGCCATCGAGGTGCGGACCGTCAACCACCGCCACCTGGCGGTGCAATGCAGGCTTCCCGCCGATCTGCAGCGGTTCGAGACCGAGGTGCGCCACCGGCTCCGCGCGTATGTCGAGCGCGGTCACGCCTCAGTGACCGTTCGGTGGACTGAACTGCCCGAACGGTCTACCTCCGTCACGGTGAACGTGGAGCGGGCGAGGGCGGTCCGCGCAGCGCTCGAGCGGCTTCGGGAGTCCCTTGGGATCGAGGGTGATGTCGACCTCGCCTTCGTCGCCCGCCAGCCGGACGTGCTGGTGTACGGTAGCGAGGAGGAACCGGAGCTGGAGGGTGATCCGTTGCTGCTCCTGATCGAGCAGGCGGCGCAGCAGGTGGTGGGGGCCCGAGAGCGGGAGGGAGCGGATCTCGCCGCCGATCTCACCTCACGCATCCTGCTCATGGAGGACCGACTCCAGGTCATCGAGGCTCGCGCACCCGAACGGCTCACGGCCGAGCGCGACCGGTTGCGTCAGGCGGTCACCGACCTCCTGAATGGGCGCCAGCTCGACGAGAGCCGGCTGGCCCAAGAGATCGCGCTGCTCGCGGAACGGATGGACATCACAGAGGAGATCGTGCGGCTGCGGTCCCATTTCGCCAGCTTCCGAGCCGGGCTCGCCGCCTCCGGCGCGGTGGGCCGCCGTCTGGCGTTCCTGGGACAGGAGATGCTGCGGGAGGTGAACACGATCGGCTCCAAGGCGAACGACGCGGCGATGGCGGAGGCGGTCATCGACCTCAAGTCCGAGCTCGAGAAGATCCGCGAGCAGGTCGAGAACATCGAGTGAGCGGGCACCTCGTCATCCTGTCGGCGCCTTCAGGCGGGGGAAAGACGACCATCGCGCGGCGGCTGGAACGAACCCGGGGGGACGTGGGGTTCAGCGTGTCGGCCACGACCCGGCCCCCACGCGAAAATGAACGGGACGGTGTAGATTACTATTTCTTTACCCGGGACGAATTCCGGCGGCGGCGGGATGCCGGGGAGTTCCTCGAGTGGGCGGAGTACGCCGGGCACCTGTATGGCACCCTGCGTGCGGAAATCGATCGCTACCTCGCCCAGGACCGGCACGTGCTGCTGGATATCGAGGTGCAGGGAGCGGCGCAGGTACGTCGGCACCGTCCCGAGGCGCTCGCGATCTTCGTCGTGCCACCATCGGCGGCGGC
The DNA here is from genome assembly GCA_039584325.1 of Gemmatimonadota bacterium. Lineage (GTDB taxonomy): Bacteria > Gemmatimonadota > Gemmatimonadetes > Gemmatimonadales > GWC2-71-9 > JAOTVV01. Next base: position 23,508 of record JBDGYA010000013.1, on the reverse strand, counting down.
GCTGCTCGAGCGGCTGACGGGGCGACAGACGGAGGCGTCCGGCGAGGTGGTGCGACGCGTCGCACAGGCCGATCGCGAGCTGGAGGCGGCCGGGGAATACGACGTCGTCGTGGTCAATGACGAGCTCGACCGTGCGGTTCGGGCCGTCAGTCGAGTGATCGACGGTGCGCAGGGTGTGGCGCTCACTCCGACGGAGGCCGCGCCCCTCGTTGCGGAGATACGGCACGGGTTGCGGACTTGGCTGGATCAACACGAGCAGGATCGACAACAACAGAGAGAGGATACTGAATGAGGATCTTCACTCCAGGGGATCTTTCGCAGCACGCCGGGACCAAGTATCTCGGTGTGCTCGCTGCTGCGAAGTTTGCCCGGTTCATCAACGACTTTCCGAGGGACCGTTCGGTGGAAGAAAAGAAGCTCACGACGCGAGCGCTCGAGAGCCTGGCTGACGGGGAGCTGAACTTTCGACTCGTGCGGCGTCGGCGTCACGAGGCGTGAACATCGAGGGCCGACGCGTCGTTCTCGGCGTGTCGGGCGGCATCGCGTGCTACAAGTCCTGCACGCTCGCACGCCGCCTGACCGAGCTGGGTGCGGCGGTCGACGTCGTCCTCACCGCGGCCGCCACGGAGTTCGTGCGGCCGCTCACATTTGAGGCCCTCACGAGGCGACCGGTCCTCTCCTCCCTCTGGGAGCGATCGCGGGCGCTGGACCACATCGAGCTCGCGCGCGCTCCCGACCTGGTGGTGGTGGCGCCTGCTACTGCCAACCTGATCGCGCGAGCGGCGCAAGGCTTGGCCGACGACCTCCTCACCGCAATCCTGCTTGCCACACGCGCTCCGGTGCTCATCGTGCCCGGTATGAACGACGACATGTTCGCCCACCCGGCCACGCAGACGAACCTCGATGTGTTGCGGCGGCGGGGCTGGCGCGTGCTCGGTCCCGCGGTCGGCCCGCTCGCGGAGGGGGTCAGCGACCGGCCGGGGCGGATGGTCGAACCGGAGGAGATCGTCGCCCACGCGGAACGCATTCTCCTCGCGGTCGGCAGCCGGCTGGCCGGGCACCACGTGCTGGTGACGGCGGGGCCGACGCGGGAGCCCCTCGACGCGGTGCGCGTGCTCACGAATTCGTCGAGCGGCCGGATGGGATACGCGCTCGCGGCGCGGGCCTTCGCCCGCGGGGCGCACGTCACTCTGGTGAGCGGCCCGACGACCCTTCCACCACCCATCGGCGCCACCAGGATCGACGTGCGCACCACGGCCGATCTGCAGGCGGCGATGGAGCGGCTGCTGCCAGAGGCCGACGTGCTGCTGATGGCCGCGGCACCTGCCGACTACCGGGCAGCGGCTGCAGCGGAGGGCAAGCGCCCCCGCGCGGAGGGCGGCGTGACCGTCGAGCTGCTCCCCACGCCGGATATCTTGGAGCGGACGGTGCAGCACCGCAAACCATCCGCCGTCACCGTCGGCTTCGCGCTGGAGACCGGTGATGGGTTGGATCGGGCACGAGCCAAGCTGCGGTCGAAGCAGCTCGACCTCATCGTCCTGAACCGTGTAGACGAGATCGGAAGCGGATTCGAGAGTGAGACCAACCGGGTAACGCTCGTCGCGGACGATTGCCAGGAGGAGCTGCCGCTGTTGCCCAAGTCGGAGGTGGCCGACCGCATCCTCGATGAGGTGGAACGCCGCCTATGAGCGACCCGCGAGACCTGCTGCGACGCTACCTCCGGCAGCGGATCGAGTTGTCCGAGCCGCCGATCATCACCGATGCGGCTGCGCACGTTCCCGAGGCGCATCGGCCTGCCGTCGTTTCCGACCGGGACGGGCCGGCCGGCGGCAGCGAACCGGGGCGAGCCGACGACCCCGCCGACGAACCGACGGGATCCCCCAGGACAGGCGGACCGCCCCGGTGGCAGCGAGACGCACCAGAGATCCCGGAGCAGGGCATCGTGGTCGCACCGCTCTCAGACGATCTCTTCACCGAGGATCCGCTCGCGAAGCTCGATCTGGAGACCCTTCACGAGCGTGTACGCTCGTGCACGCTCTGTCCGCTCCACCAGAGCCGCACGCTTGCGGTGCCCGGAGAGGGACCGGTCGATTCGCGCCTGGTCGTTGTGGGCGAGGGCCCTGGGGCGACCGAGGACACGACGGGGCGCCCGTTCGTCGGGAGGGCCGGCGAGCTGCTGACCGACATCCTGGCGGCGATCGATCTGCCGCGCGAGCGGGTGTTCATCTGCAACGTCGTGAAATGCCGGCCGCCCTCGAACCGTAAGCCGCAGCTGACGGAGATCGAGGCGTGCGTTCCGTACCTCCACCGTCAGCTTGAAATCCTTCGGCCGGCAGTGATACTTGCTATGGGAGGGACGGCGGCCGAAACACTGCTCGGGACCAGACAGTCGCTCGGTGCGCTCCGCAACAAGGTGCACGAGTTCCGGGGTATTCCGCTCGTCGTGACGTACCATCCGGCGGCGCTGCTGCGGAACCCACATTGGAAGAAGCCCACCTGGGATGACGTCCGTATCGCACGCCAGCTCGTCGACCAGCATCGCTGACCTGCAGGGGGCGCGGCAGACCCCGTGGAGTGAGGAGGCGGAACAGGCCGTTCTCGGTGCCATGCTGATCGATCAGGACGCCGCGCTGAAGGCCGCGCAGCTCCTCAGCGATACCGCCTTCTACCGCGACGGTCACCGGCGGATCTTCCGCGCCATGCTCGTCCTGCTCGAGAAGGGCGATGTGATCGATCCCCTGATGATCCGGGATGCGTTGCAGCGGCGTGGCGATCTGGAGGCCGCGGGCGGGATGGAGTACGTCGCCGAGCTGCTCGATGTCGTGCCCACGGCGGCGAACGTCGAGTACCACTGCCGGATCGTGTTGGACCGAGCCCTGCGGCGCCGACTCATCGAGGCCGGTACGGCCATCGTCCAGACTGCCTACGAAGGCCCCCAGGAAGTGGATGCGCTGCTCGACGACGCGGAGCAGCGGGTCTTCGATGTCTCCTTCCAGCGCAGCACGCAGGAAGCGGTGCGGCTCAAGAGTCTCGTGTGGGACACGATGGAGCGCATTGAAGCGCGCCATCACGGCGAGGAATCGGTTCACGGTGTGTACAGCGGCTTCCAAGATTTGGACAAGCTCACCAACGGCTTTCAGCCGAGTGATCTGATCATCGTCGCCGCGCGGCCTTCCATGGGGAAGTCGTCGTTGTGCCTGAACGTCGCTACGCACGCCGCCGTGGAAGAGAAGGTACCGGTCGCCTTCTTCTCGCTCGAGATGGCCAAGGAGCAGCTCGTGGAGCGCATGCTCGCTTCGGAGAGCCTCGTCGATCTGCAGCGGTTCCGGCAGGGCAAGCTGCTGGAGGAGGATTTTTCCAAGCTTTCCTACGCCGTCGGCATTCTGGGTCAGGCGCCGATCTGGATCGACGACACTCCGGGACTCGGCTTGCTCGAGCTGCGATCCAAGGCGCGCCGACTCAAGGCCGAGCACGGGATCGGTCTCATCGTCGTGGACTACTTGCAGCTGATCAACGCGCCGCGGGAGGGGGAAAACCGTCAAGCGGAGATCAGCTTCATCTCGCGATCGCTGAAGGCGCTCGCCCGGGAGCTGCGCACGCCGGTCATCGCCCTGTCGCAGCTCTCCCGCGCCCCGGAGCAACGCGGGGGCGACCGCCGTCCCATGCTCTCGGACCTGCGGGACTCGGGCGCGATCGAGCAGGACGCCGATCTCGTCATGTTCATTTACCGGGCGGAGATGTACAAATCCGTGTTGGAGAAGGACGCGGAGGCACGGGAAGGCACGGCCGAGCTCAACCTGGCCAAGCATCGGAACGGACCCACCGGCACGATCACCCTGGCATTCCGGAAGGAGTGCACGCGCTTCGCGGACTACACCGAGCGGGATACCGACGAGTTCGATGTCGCGTAGCGGCCGAACCGTCTACCGTTGCTCGGAGTGTGGGGCGGAGCATCCCAAGTGGGGCGGCCGCTGCGACAGTTGCGGCGCGTGGAACACGCTCGTCGAGGAGCCGGTGGCGCCTGCCCGTGGTGGCGCCCGCGGCCGGCGCTCCGCAGCGGTGGACGCCGGCCCCGAGCCGGTGCGGCTCGCTGACGTCGACGGCGAGAGCATGGCGCGCTGGGAGACGGGGCTCGATGAGTTCGACTTCGTGCTCGGCGGCGGCATCGTACCCGGCTCCCTCGTTCTGGTGGGTGGCGAACCGGGGATCGGCAAGTCGACGCTGCTGCTGCAGTGTGCCGCGTGCCTGGAGATGGCTGGCGTACGCACGCTGTACGTCTCGGGCGAGGAGTCGGCGGAGCAGGTACGGCTCAGGGCACAACGCCTCGAGGAGGATCCCGGCCCGGTTCATCTCCTGCCCGAAGTGCGCGTGGAGTCGATCCTGGGCAGGGCGGAGAGTTCGGCGGCACAGGTCGTGTTCGTGGACTCGATTCAGACGACCTACACCGACGAACTCGAGGGGGCGCCGGGAAACGTCGGGCAGGTACGGGAATGCGCGGGTCGGTTCCAGCGGTATGCGAAGCAGACCGGAGCGGCTGTCGTCCTGGTCGGGCACGTGACGCGCGGTGGGGTGATCGCAGGACCCAAGACCCTCGAGCACATCGTCGATACGGTACTCTACTTCGAGGACGATGCCGGCTCGGACTTCCGCGTGCTGCGTGCGGTCAAGAACCGGTTTGGATCGGTGGATGAGGTCGGGGTGTTCGAGATGACCGGCCGAGGTCTTCGCCCGGTCGCGAATGCGTCCGCCGCCTTCATCGCCGGGCGGGATGCCGACACGGCGGGCTCGGCTGTGACGGCGCTCATGGAGGGGACGCGGCCCGTCCTGGTGGAGATCCAGGCCCTCGCGGCGAAGTCGGGTTTTGGTACCCCGCAACGGGTCGCGACGGGACTCGAGCATCGCCGCCTCGCCGTGCTGCTCGCCGTGCTCGAGCGCCGCGCGGGTCTCACGTTCCGGGACCTGGACGTGTTCGTCAACGTGACCGGTGGGGTTCGGCTGATCGAGACTGCATCCGACCTGGCGGTGGCCGCTGCGCTGTGCTCGAGCGTGTATGACCGTCCGGTGCCGGGAGACGCGCTGTTCGTGGGCGAGATCGGCCTCGGGGGCGAGATCCGGCCGATCGCGTCCCTTGACCGCCGCCTCGCCGAGGCGGAACGGCTGGGCTTCCGGCGCGTCTTCGTTTCGGGTCGCTCCCGCACGAGCGCTACCCTCGAGACGGTGCCGCTCGGCAACGTCGCCGATCTGTGGAGTCATGTCGCGGCTTGACGTGGGGGTGCTCGTCGCGGCGGGTGGGCGTGGGACGCGGGTGGGGGGCGGGCAGCCGAAGCAGTTTCGTGAGATCGACGGCGTGCCCATGCTCCTGCGAGCGATCCGCCCCTTCGCCCGGCATCCGCGTGTCGGTGCCGTGACCGTTGCCCTCCCGGCCGAGTTCGCCGAGCGGCCCCCGCAGTGGCTCGGATCGGTCGCCGGGGAGCGCCTTCGACTGACGGCCGGCGGAGGAACGCGGGCCGAGTCGGTCTACGCGGCCTTGCAAGCCCTCGACCCGCAGTACCCGGTGGTGCTGGTCCACGATGCTGCTCGCCCCTTCGTATCGGCCGAAACGGTAGATGCGGTGATCGGGCTCGCGAGATCGGGCATTGGGGCGGTACCGGCCGTACCGGTGTCGGACACGATCAAGCGCGTCGAAGGTGAGGAGCGACGGGTCGCGGGCACGGTCGACCGGTCAACGCTCTGGAGGGCGCAGACGCCGCAGGGCTTCCCTCGATCCATGCTCGAGGAGGCGTTCCGCTCCGTCGCGAGGGCCGCATGGCCGGACTTCACCGACGAGGCAGCCCTCGTCGAAGCCGCCGGGTACCCGGTGCGAGTCACACCGGATCGTGCGGGCAACCTCAAGATCACGACCGACGAGGACTTCGCCGTAGCGGAGTTCCTCGCGTCCCGATGACCGTTCTGCCGTTCCGTACGCCGGGCGACGTGTCGGCCGTCGCCCTGTCCGTCGCGGAGCACTTCGCTGGCGGCGGGCTGCTCGCCTACCCGACGGAGACGGTATACGGCCTGGGATCTCCCCCGTCGGCAGAAGCCGTACAGTCCCTGGCGCGACTCAAAGGTCGCCAGGAAGGCAAACCTTTTCTGCTGATCGTGTCCGGCCCCGACATGGCTGAACGATATGGGCTCCGCTTCACGCGGGCCGCGCAGCTCCTCACCGACCGCTTCTGGCCAGGACCGCTCACACTCGTGCTGGCCGGTGGGGAAGGACGTCTTCCCGATCAGCTGCGGGGACCGGAGGGTGGGATCGCCGTGCGCTGGACATCGCATGCGAACGTCGCGGCTCTCGTGCGGGCACTTGGCCATCCCATCACCTCGACGTCCGCCAACCGTCCCGGCGAGCCCACCGCCGCGGGTCCCACGGCGATCGGCGACCAGTTTCGCGATGCCGTGGAGCGGGGGGATCTGCTCATCCTCGACGGCGGCACCCTCGGCAACCTGCCGCCGTCCACCGTGATCGACTGCACCGGGTCTGTGCCGCACGTGGTGCGGTCGGGCGCAATCACTCCGCAGGAGCTGAGAGGAGTCGTCGGGGGACTCGTGCCGTGACGCGGGTGCTCTTCGTCTGTACGGGGAACATCTGCCGTAGCCCGCTCGCGGAGGCGTTGCTGCGACGCGAAGTGGAGCAGCGGGGGATCGATGGCGCTGACGTCTCTTCGGCGGGTACCGGTGCGTGGGAGGGCACTCCCGCATCGGAGGGCGCCTATCTGGTGGGCCTCGAGAACGGGCTCGACCTTTCCGCGCACAAGGCCAGACTTCTCACGCGTGACCTCGTCCGCGATGCGCGCCTGATCCTCACCATGTCCCGTCACCACCGCACGCGCGTCCAGGATCTCGGCGGGGAGGGCAGGGTGTTCCTGCTCGGCGAGTACGTGGGGCTCAAGGGGCGGCATGCCGAGGTGGCCGATCCCTTTGGTAGTGATATCGACACGTATCGTGAGACGTTCGACCAGCTCGAGACCTTCGTCAGGCAGGCGGCCGACCGCATTGAGGCTGAGCGCGGTCAGTGAGTCCGCAGGCGGCTGAGACGTTCCGACCGACGGTAGGGAGCCGGGGTCACACTCCGCCGAATGAGCAACCGGGCCGGGGCCCGCCCGGGCGCGGGACAGCCGACGGAGACGACGCGTCCGGGAGCCTGCTCCGGGCGGTCGAGCGTTTCCTGCTTCCCAATATGTGTGTGAACTGCGAGCGGTTGGTGGAGCGTTCGCAGCCGGACGCTCTCGTCTGCGGGCTGTGCAGGTCTCGTCTGGCCGTAGTGTCTGGGGGCTGTCACCGCTGTAGCCAGCCTCTTCCTCCCGTCGGACCCTGCCGGTTCTGCGCGTGGTGGCCCCCGTTGCTCGGTTGGGTGCGAAGCGCGGTGTGGTTGGGCGACGAGGCCCGGAGCATGGTGCACCATCTCAAGTACGACGGGTACAGTGCCCTGGGCAGGGCGATCGCGCGGATCGTGGCCCGCAACATCCGACACCCGGGTATGGCCTGGCTCGTGCCCGTGCCGCTCGCCAGCCGCCGCCTCCACCAGCGAGGGTACAACCAGTCGGCCGTCATTGCGCGTGCCCTTGCAGCGGATTGGCACCTCCCACTGGCCGGTACGGTGCTCCGGCGCGTGCGAGAGACCCCCAGTCAGACGGAGCTCGACCCCGCCCGGCGGCGTGCCAACGTGGCCGGGGCCTTCAGTGCCAGGAAGGTGCCACGCAGTGTCAAGGAAGGACGGGGTGATGCCGCACCGGCGGTTATATTGGTTGACGACGTGCTGACCACCGGCGCGACGCTCGCCGCAGCCGCTGTTGCACTTGCCGCAGCCGGCTGGTCCACCGTCGGAGCCGTGACGTTCGCCAGGGCGCTCCCATTCGAGGCGAGCATCACCGCCACGGCGGCACCGGGGAGAACACCAGTCCCGGTTCCTGTTCCGACAGGACACAGAGATCGATGAACCCGTGAACGTGCTGATGAGGTGAAGATGGCCACGAAGGTAGGAATCAACGGATTCGGCCGGATCGGCCGACTGGTCTTACGGGCGGCGGTCCACGCCAAGGCACCGCTGGAGATCGTTGCGGTAAACGACATCACAGATGCAGCGACCCTGGCGCACCTGCTCAAGTACGACTCGGTGCACGGTCGTTTTCCGGGCACGGTCGAGACCACGGACGACGGAATTGTCGTCGACGGGAAGAGGGTCGTGGTGCTCGCCGAGCGGGATCCGGCGAAGCTTCCGTGGGGTGAGCTGGGTGTGGAGATCGTGCTCGAGTCGACGGGTCTGTTCCGCACCCGTGACAAGGCCGCCGCACATCTGAATGCCGGGGCCAAGAAGGTCATCATCAGCGCCCCAGGCAAGAATGAGGACATCACGATTGTGATGGGGGTGAACCACGAGTCGTACGACGCGTCGAAGCACCACGTGATCTCGAACGCGTCGTGCACGACGAACTGCCTCGTGCCGGTGGTCAAGGTGATCGTGGACAACTTCGGCTTCGAGCAGGGGTTCATGACCACGGTGCACAGCTACACCAACGATCAGCGGATCCTGGACCTGCCGCACAGTGATCTGCGGCGGGCGCGTGCCGCCGCGCAGAATATCATCCCGACGACGACGGGCGCCGCGAAGGCCACCGCTCTCGTCATCCCCGAGCTGAAAGGGAAGATCGACGGCGTCGCCCTTCGCGTCCCGACGGCGAACGTCTCGCTGGTCGACCTCACGTGTGTCGTGTCGAAACCGACGTCGATCGAAGCCGTGAACGACGCCTTCCGCAAGGCTGCCTCCGGCCCGCTCGCGGGGTTCCTCGCGGTGAGTGACGAGCCGCTGGTCTCGAGCGACTACATCGGCGACACCTCTTCCAGCACCGTCGACACGCGCAGCACCAATGTCGTCGACGGCACCCTGGTGCACGTCTCGTCCTGGTACGACAACGAGATGGGATACTCGGCCCGCTGCATCGACCTCATGCAGTACGTCGCCGAGCAGGACCGGTGAAGAAGACGCTCACGGCCCTCGAGGGGCAGCCCCTCGAGGGCCAGCGTGCATTCGTGCGCGTGGACTACAACGTCCCGCTGAAAGACGGGGAGGTGTCCGACGCGACGCGCGTCGTCGCCTCGCTGCCGACGGTCCGATGGCTGCGCGAGAGGGGGTGCCGTGTGATCCTCGCTTCGCACCTTGGGCGTCCCAAAGGCGGTCGCAAGCCCGAGTACTCGCTGCGTCCCGTCGTCGGCGTGCTCGAGCGCGAGCTGGGAACGCCGGTGACCTTCGTCGACGAGCCGGTCTCCGAGGAGGCCGTGCGGCTCACACGACGGCTCACGCGCGGCGGTGTCGCGCTGCTCGAGAACACGCGCTTCTACCCCGGCGAAGAGAAGAATGCCGACGATCTCGCGGACGCGTTTGCCGAGTTGGGTGACTTCTACGTCAACGACGCGTTCGGGTCGGCGCACCGCGGCCATGCCTCGACCGAGGGAGTCGCACACCGGCTGAAGCCTGCGGTCGCCGGGTTCCTGATGGCTAGGGAGCTCGAGTACCTCGAAGGCGCGCTCGCCGATCCGCAGCGGCCCTTCGTGGCCGTCCTCGGTGGAGCCAAGATCTCCGGCAAGATCGACGTGATCGAAGCACTGCTCCCGAAGGTCGACGAGATCCTCATCGGGGGCGCCATGGCGTGCACGTTCTTTGCGGCTCAGGGGCTGGAAATGGGGGATTCGTTGGTTGAGCCCGACCGCCTGGATCTCGCCCGCGACCTGCTCGACAGGGCAGGAGACACGCTCGTACTGCCCGTCGGAGTCACCGTCGCACAGAGACTGGCAGAAGGAGCTCCCTTCAGGCACGTCGCACCGAATCGGGTGAAGGCCGGTTGGGCAGTGTACGACATCGACGAGAACACGGCGCTCGACTTCACGCGGCGCATTGTCTCCGCGCGCACCGTCATCTGGAACGGGCCGATGGGTGTGTTCGAGACACCACCGTTCGAGGCGGGAACCGTCGCGATTGCCCGCGGCATGGCACAGGCGGCCGATGGGGGGACCACCACCATCGTCGGCGGCGGTGACTCGGCCGCGGCGCTGCGGCAGACCGGGCTGACCGACAAGATGACCCACGTCTCGACGGGCGGAGGCGCCTCATTGGAGCTGCTGGAAGGCAAGACGCTGCCGGGCGTGGAAGCGCTGGATGACGCATGAGAACACCCGTGTTCGCCGCCAATTGGAAGATGCATCTCGGCCCCACCGGGGCGCGGGAGTTCCTCGAGGCCTTCCTGGCCGCGGTGCCGGAGCAGGAAGACCGGACCCTGTGGTTCTTCCCCGGTGCGGTGGCGCTCGAAGCGACAGCGCAGCAGGCCGCAGCTCGCCCCGACGTCCTCGTGGGCGCCCAGAACGTGTATTGGGAGCCGAAAGGTGCGTTCACGGGCGAGCTAAGCGTTCCGATGGCGCGTGACGCCGGCGCCGCCGGATCGCTCGTCGGGCACTCCGAGCGACGCCACGTGTTCGGAGAGTCGGACGAGGCCACAGGGCGAAAGGTCAGGGCGTTGCTGGAGGCCGCTCTCGTGCCGATGCTCTGCGTCGGCGAGAAGATCGAGGAGCGCGAGGCTGATGCAACCCTCGATGTCGTGCGGCGGCAGCTCTCGGTTCTCGAAGGACTCGGGCCAGGCCAGCTCGAGCACGTGCTCGTGGCGTATGAGCCGGTGTGGGCGATCGGGACCGGCCGCACGGCGACACCGGCCGATGCTGCCGTAGTCCACGCGGTGATCCGCGCCTGGTTGTGCGAGCGCGGCGTACCGGACGACTCCGTCCGCGTCCTGTACGGCGGCAGCGTCAAGCCCGAGAACATCGGTGACCTGCTTGCCGAGTCCGAGATCGACGGCGTGCTGGTGGGCGGCGCCTCGCTGAAGCCCGACGTGTGGGCGCAGATGGTACAGGCAGCGATCGATTGACTTACGCTTGGAACCGGCTATCTTGCGGCCCGGCTTGAGAATACCATGTACATGCTTCTTCTGATCATCCTGATTCTGGTCGCGTTCACCATGATCGCCACCGTCCTGCTCCAGGCGGGAACCGGTGGCGGCCTCGCCGCCATGGGCGGTGGAGCCTCGACCGATACGTTCCTCGGTGGCCGCCAGGCTGCGACGATCCTGACAAGGGCCACATGGTGGCTCGGAGGGGCGTTTCTGTTTCTCGCCCTCGTCCTCGCGGGCATCAGCACGCGGACGTCGGCCCCGCGGTCGGTGCTCGAGTCTGAGCCGGCAGCGCCGACTCCGGTCCTGCCGCCGGCGCAAGGCGAGCTGCCACTCGATGTCGAGCCCGAAGGCGGTCAACAGAGCCCGCCACCACCGCAGCCGAACTAGCGAGTGGCCCAGCAGCCTGCCTACGTTCTCTTGGACGACGGCGCGTGGTTCCGCGGATCCACGCGCCGTTCGTTTTCCCCGCTCCCCGGTGAGGTCGTCTTCACGACCAACCTGACCGGCTACCAGGAGGTCTTCACCGACCCGTCGTACCTCGGCCAGATCGTGGTGATGACAGCCACGATGATCGGGAACTACGGTATCAACGAGGAAGACGTCGAATCCGACAAGCCTCAGGTCACCGCCGTGGTGGTGCGGGAGCTGGCCCGAGAGCACTCCAACTGGCGCGCTACTGCGTCACTCGACGAGTGGCTCGCCGAGCGCGACGTGCCCGTGATCGAGGACGTCGACACCCGGCGACTGGCCCGGCATATCCGGGCGGCCGGTGCGATGCGCGGCATCGTGGCCGAAGGGGAGGAGCCCAGCGCAGATGTGCGGGCGGCGCTGAGTGCCAGTCCCCGCATGGAAGGGTTGGATCTGGCCTCCCGCGCCACGGTCCCGGAAATGCGGCAGGTTGGCCCGGCCGATTCCCCGCGCCACGTCGTCGCCTACGACTTCGGCATGAAGCGCAACATCCTGCGACTGCTGAACCACCTGGGATGCCGCGTGACCGTCGTACCGGCGACCACCCCGGCCGCCCAGGTACGCGAGCTTGCACCCGACGGCCTGTTTCTCTCGAACGGCCCCGGTGACCCGGCGGCGGTCCAGTACGTCCTCCCGGAGCTCCGCGAGCTCGTCAGCTCCGGTCTGCCGACGTTCGGCATCTGCCTCGGCCATCAGTTGCTCGCGTTGGCGCTCGGAGGGCAGACCGACAAGCTCCCCTATGGCCACCGCGGCGGGAATCACCCCGTCCGCGAATTCTCAACAGATCGCATCCTGATTACCAGCCAGAACCACGGATTTGCAGTCAGGGGAAGCAGTAAGGCCGTCTCAGGTACCAAACAACTTGAGGTTACGCACCGTAACCTCAATGACGACACGGTCGAAGGTATCCGCCACTTGGAACTCCCAGCGTTCGCCGTTCAGTACCATCCGGAGGCCTCTCCGGGTCCTCACGATGCCCAAGGGCACTTTGTGGAATTCGTCCAAGCTCTTGACAGTCAACGGTTAAGCCGATAATTATGACGACCCAGCGCGGTGCTTCTCGTGCGCCGCGTCCGCCAAATCAGGGCCCATCGAGAGAGGACCAATGACCAAGGCGGATCTCGTCGAGAAGGTCACGGCCAGCATAGCCCGTACGGCCGGGCCGATGATCTCCAAGAAAGACTGCGCGCGCGTGGTCGATGCCTTCCTGGAAGCGATCAAGGAATCCCTCGCCGCTCAGCACAATATCGAGATTCGAGGGTTCGGCACATTCAAGATTCGGCAGCGCAAGACCCGCATGGCGCGGAATCCGCGCACGGGCGATCCGGTGGAAGTCGCCGCGCGCCCGGTCCCGGTCTTCAAGCCGTCCAAGGAGTTGCGCGGCCTGGTCGCCGAGGGTGAAGAAGAGATGTCGGAGGGGGCTGCCCCCGCAACACCCGATCCGTCACCTCCGCCCGGCTTCTAACCGCGGACCGGTCCTCCTGTCGGGACCGCGATGCGCCGAGGGGCGGCTACCGAACGGTAGCCGCCCCTCTCGCGTCCGATCCCGTGATCCAGGGAGGAGTTAGTAACGGCTGCGGAACTGCTCGTACAATCTGGTGTGCTTCGACTCGAGCGAAACCTCTTCACCGAGAATGAACGCGCGACGCACCGCCGTTACGATCTGGAGGGGGTCGCCGTCGGTCACGATGAGGTCGGCCCGCTTGCCGACATCGATGCTTCCCATCTCGTCGTCCACACCGAGCAGCTCGGCGGGCGTGAGCGTAACGGCACGCAGCCCGACGTCCTGCGGCAAACCGAACGCCACAGACTTCGCTGCGTGGTACGGGAGGTTGCGTACGTTGCTCACATCGTCGGTGCCGAACGCCACAGTGACCCCGGCGGCGTGCAGCCGAGCGGCGTTCTCCCATCCCGCAGTCACCGGATCGTCCCGGTCCATCGTCGGCGTGAGGGCCGATCCCACGATCACCGGTATGTCGCGCTCGGCGAGATCTCCGGCGACACGGTATGCCTGGTCACCTCCCACGAGCACCGCGCGGATCTCGGGGAAATCGTCCAGGAGCAGAAGGAGCGAACGGATGTCCCGTTCCTGCCGCGCGAGGAAGAACACGGGGACCCGCCCGGCCACGGCTGGCTCGAGCGCGGCCAGCAGTGCCTCCTGACGGTTCGTCACGTTCGGTTCGAAGGGGGCTGTGGGATCGTCATTGGTCCGCCCGGCGGCCGCGTACTGGCGGGCGCGCTCGAAGAGCGTCACCAGCTCCTCGAGCCGGTCCCCTTCGAGGCTCGGGTCGTCCCACGGATCACCCTTCGGACTGGGGAAGCTCAGGATCAGCGCACCGCTGTCCCGAATCGCCATCCGCTCAGGGGTGTCGCCGGTCAGCTGGATGACCGACCCCATGCCGCGAATGACGCCGCTGCTCGGCGCGGTGAGCGCCGCGAGAATGCCGTTGGCACGCGCGACCGCAATCGCCTCGCTGTGGGGATGGACCCCGGTGAGGGCACGGATGTGCGGATTGTACCGTCCGACCTCGCGATCGTCTCTGCTCGCCGCGACCTGGCCGATCTCCACCATGCCCAGCCGCGTCATGGGATCGATCATGCCGGGGTACACGTGTTGTCCGGCGAGGTTGATCACCCGCGCCCCGTCGGGGATCTGCAGGTCGCCCGACGCACCCACTGCGGCGATCCGCCCATCGGCGATCAGCACGATGCCCTCGGCGATCGGTGGCCTGGACACCGGGTGCACCGTCGCGCCGACGAGCGCGGTGACGGTCTGTGTACCCTGGGCTGTCGCCGCCGTGTGCGACGGCGTCACTTCGAGCAGAAAGCCGGGGCCATCCGAGGTCTCGGGAACGACCTCCCGCTGCGGCAGAGACCGGATCGGCTCGCCGCGGGTCTCGGCTTCCCGCTCGCGGTCGTAGTAGACGATGCCGTCGATGATCGTCTGGTCGACGCGGCTGTACGTGTCGAACGGGTCGCCAGAGAGGACGACGATGTCCGCCTGCTTGCCGACCTCCAGCGTGCCGACCTTGTCGTCGATGTGCAGGATCTCGGCAGGGTACCGGGTGAGCATCCGCAGGGCGTCTTCCCGAGACACGCCGCCGTACTTCACGGCCTTGTTGAACTCGTACACCATAAATGCCTGCAGCCACGGAATGTCCGAGTTGATGGCCGTCCTGACTCCGCGCTCGTGCATGATCGCGGCGTTGTAGGGGATCGCGTCGTACGCTTCGAGCTTATAGGCCCACCAGTCCGAGAACGTCCCCGCCGCCGCACCGTGGGCCGCCAGCTCGTCGGCGACCCTGTACCCCTCCAGCACGTGGGTGAATGAGTTGATCCGGAACCCAAACCGCTCGGCGATCCGCATGAGCATCAGGATCTCGTCGGACCGGTACGAGTGGGCCGTGACGAGGATGCGACCCTCCATGATGTCCACCAGCGCCTCGAGCCGAAGATCCCGGCGCGGCGGGACGCGGAACGTCTGCGGGTTCTCCCGGTAGGCGTTCCAGGTATCCCGGTACTGCTGTGCGGCAGTGAAGGCCGCGACGTACACGGCCTCGACTCCCGCGCGACTCGCCGGAAAGCGCTGTGGACCGGAGGAACGGAAGTTCTTTCGGGTGACATTCTCGCCCAAGGCGAACTTCACCGTTTGGGGTGCGCCCTCCAGCAACAGCTGCCGCCCTTCGTCCATGCCCCAGCGCATCTTGATGATGGCGCTTTGACCGCCGATCGGATTGGCACTGCCGTGCAGCACCTGGGAGACGGTCACGCCGCCAGACAGCGCCCGGTAGATGCTGAAATCCTCAGGATCGAGTGCATCGATCACGCGGACCTCTGGGACGACCGGTGACGATCCCTCGTTGGTCGACCGCATCCCCGTGTGCGAGTGCTCATCGACCAGGCCCGGGATTGCCGTGCGGCCGGTCCCGTCGACGACTACGGCACCGCTCGGCGGCTCCAGGTCGGGGCCGATGGCACGGACAACGCCGTCCCGCACCAGAATCGAGACGTTCCGGTGAACCGTGTCGTTTGCCGTCCACACCGCCTCGAGGTTTCGGATGAAGAGATCACCGCGCGGTACCTCAACGGCCCCGGACGCGACCTGAGGCTGCCACTGGGCGGCCGCCGGCGCCGCAAGGGCACAGCCGAGCGCGGCCACGACGGAAATCAGGCGGACGATTCTCATGCGCTCCCCCTTCACGGCGTTTCGGTTCGGGTTGCGGTCCACGTGAAGTCCCCCATGGGACCGCCTCCACTGCCTGAGGCTTCCTCACCCTCCACGGTCCCCTTCACGTCGGCCTCCACGACTTCACCGCCCATGTCGATCACCAGCGTGAAGCGGATGGCGTTGCCCGACACCGTCCCGCTCCGCACGTCCAACCGTCCTATGTCCATCTCGATCGAGCCGGAGAGATCGGCCCCGTCCTGGGTGAGCGTCATCTGGCCTTCGAGGACCTCGTCACCGGTGTCGATCTCGATGGTCCACGCTCCGCTCACGTCAACGGTAGGTGCTTCCTCGCCACGTGCCGGTGTGCGCGCCTTGCCTCGCTCGAGTTCTCCGTCCACGAACGTGTAGACGATCTCGCTATCCTCGTCGAACAACGGCCCAGTCGTGACGGTGAACGTGGCCGGCATGTCGGCCTCGACCCGCGAGAGGTACGGGACACCGAGCATTGCGGCCGGAACGGTCGTCACGGCAGCCAGTGCCTGCTCCTCGGAGAGCCCGTGGGCGATAGCCAGACGCACCCCCTCGCGGATATCCGCCTCGCCACCTCCGCTCGTGAGTGCGAAGCGCACCCCGGCATCCTCCAGTCGCCCTGCGTTGGCGTACCGGTTCTCCATCTCGCGCTTCTCCCGCTGCACGGCTGCCTCGAGCTCGACCTGGCCCTCCGCGGTATCCGCCTCCTCCGGCTTCCATCGCTTCGGCTCAGGGAAGTCGAGCGACACAAGCACCGACACCCCGCGCTCACGCAGCAGGTCTGCCACGCGCCAGGCCTCCGCACCACCCAGGATGATGGGACGGAACTCGTACTCGGCGGCGAGTCGCAGCACCATGCGAATGTCCTCGGAGGCGTTGGCAACGAAATACACCGGCACGTCCCCACGCATGGCGGAGCGCAGCACCTCGTAATCGGGATCCCAGTGGGGCGGGGATATCCCCCGAGCGTCGCGCGCGTGTGCCGCGCGAACCGCGCCGTCGTGGCGGGCGTTCTCGAAGCTCTGCCGAATGAAGGCCATCACCGCGAACAGGGTCCCGGGATACGCGCCCCGCGCTCCTCGCAGCGAGAAGACCGGACCCAGCTCCGGTGCCAGCACCAGCTCCATAGGCGTCTCGGCGGACTTGCGGTACAGCAGCACGGCTCCGCGCCCGGGCATCACCGGACCGTCGGGATGGACGGCGCCGGCGACGATCCCTTGCTGCCGGTCCTTCTCGAGGTCCGAACCGGACGCCCCGAGAAAGTCCACGGCCCTACGATGCGGGGTGAACCCCTGGATGTGGCGCGGAGGGTCCCAGGGCTCGAGTTCCTCACGATCGATCTCGGATTCGGGCATGTCGAGGTCGGCGCCACCGGCCGCATCCACAATGCCCGGGTAGACCATGAGCGAGTCACCCTCCAGGACTTCCGCATCTACCGGCACGGTGGAGTCCTGGGCGATGCGTTCGATCGAGGAACCGCGCACCACGATGGTGATACCGGTTTCGCGGCTGCCGTCTGCCCGAACGAACGTTACGTGTCTCAAGGCATAGGCCGCCGGCGGGGGTGGTTGATCGAACTGCGCGTGCGCGGTCGTCGGGACCGCGCCGAACAGGAGCAGGAGCACCGCCCGAGTCGGCACACGGGGAGCTGCGTGCATCACGATTCCTCTCGAAGGCTGAAGGGATTCGGAAGCCAGGGAAGGTCACGACGAACCGCCGCCAGTGTCAAGCGGAGCTGCCCCAGAGCCCGCGACGCCACAACCGCCCACTACTCCAGCAACTGCCGGAGTATGTCGGAGCTGCCGCATCGGACTGTATATTCCCGACGTGCAGACCGAGCAGGATGGAGCCGCGAGGACGGCGGAGCGCGCCATGACCATCACATGTCGTTTCTTCGCACGGTATGCGGAGCTGATGGGGCATGACGAGCTGGAGCTGTTCCTGCCACCGAGCGCGACCGTACGCGACGCGATCGACGCGCTGCGGCAGCGATCGGGCGGGGCATCGGCTCTGCCCGAGACGATGCTGGTGGCAGTCAACCGGGAGCATACCCGAGAGACGCATGTGCTCGACGACGGCGACGAACTCGCCTTCCTGCCGCCGCTGGCGGGCGGGTGATGGCGCTGGTTGGACCGGAGCCGATTGACATCGGGTCCCTGATCGACGAGGTATCGAGTCTGGAGCGCGGCGGCACGGTGGTGTTCATCGGCAGTGTGCGCCGGGGACCAGAGGATGGACCGGTAGCCGCGATTGAGTATTCGGCCTACGAGGAGATGGCCGAGCAGGAGTTCGGCCGGATCCTCACAGTAGCGCGCGACCGCTGGCCGGCGGCGGGGTTGGCGGCGCGGCATCGGCTCGGCACGCTGCCGACGGGAACGCCCAGCATCGCGGTCGCAGCGTCGGCGCCGCATCGTGCTGACGCCTTCGAGGCTGCGCGGTGGGTCATCGAGGAGGCCAAGCGCCACCTGCCGATCTGGAAGCGCGAGCAGTTCGACGACGGCACGAGGAGTTGGCGGGAGGCGTAGGGGTGTTGGCGGGCGGCCGGGTGTCATGGCCGCGCACGCCACGGGACAGGGTGTGACGAGGGGAACGCGATGGGGCTGGCGATCGCACTGATCGAGCCGGATATCCCTCCCAATACGGGCAACATCGCCCGCCTCTGTGCTGCCACCGACTCCACGCTGCACCTGGTTGGCCGGGTCGGGTTCGACCTGGACGATCCGCGCCTCTCGCGGGCCGGGCTGGACTATTGGGATGCGGTGGACATGTGGGTGCATCCGACCTGGCGCGGGTTCCGCGACACCGTGGCCCGCGAGCGCTGCCTCTACTTCACTTCCCACGCCACACGCCTGTACCTGGAGGCGCCCTTCCGGCCGAACAGCGTGCTCGTCTTCGGAAACGAGACGCACGGGATGCCGGAGCGCATTCGAGAGAAGCACCCGGAGCTCCTGTTCCGGATACCCATGGGGCCCGCCGTCCGCAGTCTGAACCTCGCGACGGCTGTCGGGATCGTGCTGTACGAGGCGATCCGACATCTGGGCCTGCAGATCGACGCACCACTGACCGATGACGCTCAACACGGGAGCGACTCATGAACAAGATCACGGTAGTTGGAGCTGGCCACGTCGGCGCAACCACCGCGCAGCGTCTGGCCGAGAAGGAACTCGCACGAGAGGTCGTGCTGGTCGACATCCTCGAAGGCATCCCACAGGGCAAGGGACTCGACCAGTGGCAGTCCGGGCCGGTCGAAGCGTTTGACACGCGGATCGTCGGTGCCAACGACTACCGCGCCGCTGCCGGGAGCGAGATCTTCGTCGTCACCGCCGGCATTCCTCGGAAGCCCGGCATGAGCCGCGACGATCTCGTGAAGACGAACGCCGACATCGTCAAGGCTGTGAGTCTGGAGATCAAGAAGATCGCGCCCGACGCGTTCGTCATCGTAGTGTCGAATCCGCTCGACGTCATGTGTTACGTCGCCAAGGCGGTCACCGGATTCCCCCGCGAGCGGGTGCTCGGGATGGCCGGCATTCTCGACACCGCGCGCTACCGGACGTTCCTCTCCGAAGCCATTGGCTTCTCCGTCGAGGACATTCAGGCGATGGTTCTCGGTGGGCACGGCGACTCGATGGTACCGCTCATCTCGTATACGACCGTGTCCGGAATCCCGATCACCCAGTTCATTGCGGGGGGCGAGCTGGACGCCATTGTCCAGCGGACCCGCAAGGGCGGGGGCGAGATCGTCGCGCACCTGAAGACGGGCTCGGCCTATTACGCACCGTCCTCCGGTGCCGTGCAGATGGTCGAGGCCATCGTGAAGAACAAACAGCGCCTGCTGCCGTGCTCGGCGTGGCTCGAGGGGGAGTTCGGGCTGACGGACGTCTATCTCGGCGTACCGTGCAAGCTCGGCGCGGGCGGAATGGAGAAGGTGGTCGAAATCGAGCTCACGAAGGAGGAGAAAGCGGCACTCGAGAAGTCGGCGGCTGCCGTCCGGTCCACCATGGACGTGGTCGAGTTGTAGCGACCGACGGCTCACGCGTCTTGCTCATCACGTACGGCCTGGCGCCTCGGGCGCCGGGCCGTATCTTGCTCGGATCACCTCCCGAAGGAGCAGGACCGATGATCGCGATTACCTCCCTCTGGCTCCCGATCGTGCTCTCGGCGGCGCTGGTGTGGATTGCCAGCGCCCTGGTCTGGACGGTGCTGCCGCACAGGCGGAAGGAGTTTCGAGGCCTCCCCGACGAAGAGGCCGCCCGGAACGCACTGCGGGCCGCCCCCGGCGAGTACAGCATTCCCTACGCCGCCGACGCCTCGGCCATGAAGGACCCCGAGCACCGTCGCAAGATGGAAGAAGGGCCGGTCGCGTACGTACGGGTCGTGCCGTCCGGTGGGCCGAGCATGGGCCGGCCGATGGCGTTGTCGTTCCTGTACTATCTGGTGATCGGGGTGGTGGTGGCGTATCTGACGAGTCGCACGCTGGATCCAGGGGCGCACTACCTCTCCGTATTTCGCGTTGCCGGTGCGGTGGCGTGGACGGCCCACTTCTTCGCGGCCGTGCCCGACTCCATATGGTTCGGCAAGCCCTGGACGTCGACGGCCAAGCTGTTCGTCGAATCGCTGGTGTACGGCCTGCTCACCGCCGGGAGCTTCGGCGCGCTCTGGCCCGGGTCCTGAGGCCCTGGGGGTCTGGGGGGTTACCTGCCGTCGTACGCGACGTGGTTACGGGGTGTTTCCCACAGGACCAGTCGAGTCAGGGTGCCAGGCAGGCGTCCCTCCAGCAGGCGCCAGATCAGGACCACCAGGTTCTCGGTTGTGGGATTGACCTCGCGGAACTCGGGCACGTCGAGGTTCAGATTCCGATGATCGAGGCGCGCCAGCACCAACTCCTCGACGATCGTCTTGACGGCGCCGAGGTCGGCGACGTAGCCCGTCACGGGATCCACTTCTCCCTCGACGGACACCTCGAGCTCGTAGTTGTGCCCGTGGTAATTGGGATTGTTGCAGGCCCCGAAGATCCGCCGGTTCTCCTCGTCGGAGAGGGTGGGGTTATGGAGACGGTGCGCCGCGTTGAAATGCACCCGGCGCGTGACAGTGACGGTTGGCATGGCGCGGTACTTAGCGCGCCCGTGGCAGCCCGTCAAGAGCGGTCACGCGCGTTGACCGGTATGTAGACCCTTTCTAGAATTCGGGTTACACACTGTGACCCGTCTTGCCCCTGCATCCGCCAGGGTCCTCCTGGGCGCCCTGCTGTGCTCTCTCGCCGTCACGAAACCGGCGGCGGGGCAGTCCTTCGACTTCGGTTATGGGCAGTGGTGGCACGATGCGACCGCCCACGTCTTCACGCTCACCTACCACACGCCGGTCATCGGGCCACTGAGCCTGGGGCTGGGCGGATTTCACCTGGACGATACCGGCTCGGCGATCGACCGGACAAACACCGGAGCGGAGTTCTCCGTGCTCCTGGGACGGAGCCAGCGAGGGCTGTACGGCCTCGGCGCGGTGGGAGCCGGCGTGCGCCATTCGGACGGCAACGTCGATGCGGCCTGGAGCGTTGGGCTCGGGTACACGCTCCGACTGTTCTCCTTCCTCGCCTTCGGCATCGAGGGCCGCTTTCGCGCGGAGGACACGGACGTCAACGGGTTCTGGAATCGGAGTCTGGGAGATCGCAACGGCTTCCTGCTCCAGGGGAAGCTCCTGATAGGAGGTGGTTCCCGGAGGGGATCGACGCCGGCTCCGGCACCGAGTGCACCGCCTCCGATGACCGCTCCGCTCGAGCCACGGGAGGGCGGCCCGACCGGAGACGCCAAGCCATCCGACGAGTCCGCCCGCGTCGCGGCGTCGGTCGTCGAGACCGCCCTCGAGGCGATGGGCACCCCCTACCGGTGGGGGGGGAGCGACGCCAACGGGTACGACTGTTCGGGGCTGATCCAGTGGGCGTACGGCCAGCACGGCATTGTCTTGCCGCGCACGTCACGGGATCAGGCTCGCACGGGGATGGCGCGAGACCGCAGTACGGCCGCTCTCCTACCGGGGGACATCCTGACCTTCTCGCAGGGTGGCGGCGTGAGTCACGTTGGGCTCTACGTGGGCGGCGGGCAGTTCATCCACAGCTCGTCTGCGGGGGTGCGCCTCTCCAGCCTGGTCGCCGACGATCCCGACAGCCGCTGGTGGCAGCAACGGTGGGTCGGGGTGCGGCGGATTCTGAACTGACCCCGTAGACCCGGGCTTGACACGACACCGCAGTAGAGTATCTTTTCGGCCGTTAGCACTCTGCCACATCGAGTGACAGCAACTCTAAGTGTCACAATTTCAACGAATTAGACTGCGGAGGCATTTGGACATGGCCAAGAGCAAGAGCTCCGTCACCGTCAAGCCTCTCGGCGACCGGGTCGTCGTGCGGCCGCTGGAGGAGGCGGAAGAGATGCGGGGCGGTCTGTACATCCCCGACACGGCAAAAGAGAAGCCCCTTCAGGGAGAGATCCTCGCCGTGGGCCCCGGCCGCTTCGAGAAGGGCGAGCGGGTCCCCATGGAGCTTTCCGTGGGATTGAAGGTGCTGTACAGCAAGTACGCGGGCACCGAGGTGCGCATCGGCACCGACGAGGTGCTGATCATCAAGGAATCTGACGTCCTCGCGATCGTCGAGTGACGGTGAGGAGGTAGAGCGAGCAATGGCTAGCAAAGAGCTGCATTTCGACGTCGAGGCCCGCAATCAGCTGAAGTCGGGCGTCGATCAGTTGGCCGAGGCGGTCAAGGTGACCCTCGGCCCGAAGGGGAGAAACGTCGTCATCGACAAGAAGTTCGGCAGCCCGACCGTCACCAAGGACGGCGTCACGGTTGCCAAGGAGGTCGACCTCGACGAGCCCGTGCAGAACATGGGTGCACAGATGGTCAAGGAAGTGGCGACCAAGACATCCGACGTGGCCGGCGACGGTACCACGACGGCGACGGTGCTGGCGCAGGCCATCTACCGTGAGGGGCTCAAGAGCGTCACCGCCGGCGTCAACCCGATGGCAATCAAGCGGGGCATCGACAAGGCCGTCGAGAAGACGGTCGCCGAGCTGAAGAAGCTGTCCGTTCCGACCGCCGGGAAGAAGGAGATCGCGCAGGTCGGTTCCATCTCGGCAAACAACGACGACGAGATTGGCGATCTCATCGCCGACGCGATGGAGAAGGTCGGCAAGGACGGGGTGATCACGGTCGAGGAGGCCAAGGGTCTCGAGACCACCCTGGAGACCGTGGACGGCATGCAGTTCGATCGCGGATACCTCTCGCCGTACTTCGTCACCGATCCAGAGAAGATGGAGGCGGCCCTTGAGGATGCCTACATCCTGATCCACGACAAGAAGATCTCCGCGATGAAGGACCTGCTGCCGGTGCTCGAAAAGGTCGCGCAGACCGGTAAGCCGATGCTGATCATCGCCGAGGACATCGAGGGCGAGGCTCTCGCGACGCTGGTCGTCAACAAGCTGCGAGGCACCCTCAAGGTGTGCGCGGTGAAGGCGCCCGGCTTCGGCGATCGCCGCAAGGCCATGCTGCAGGACATCGCGACCCTGACGGGCGCACCCTCGGTGATCTCCGAGGAGCTCGGCTTCAAGCTCGAGAACGCGGTGCTGAACGACCTCGGGAAGGCCAAGCGCATCGTGATCGACAAGGACAACACGACGGTCGTCGACGGCGCCGGCGAGCACGACAAGATCCAGGGTCGGATTGGCGAGATCAAGGCGGCAATCGACAAGAGCACGTCCGACTACGATCGCGAGAAGCTGCAGGAGCGGCTGGCGAAACTGGCCGGTGGCGTCGCGGTGATCAACGTGGGCGCGGCGACCGAGACGGAAATGAAGGAGAAGAAGGCCCGGGTCGAGGATGCGCTCC
>JBDGYA010000174.1:0-2224 GCA_039584325.1 Gemmatimonadota bacterium | reverse complement strand
CTCGACGTAGGGCATGACGTAGTAGAGGAACGTGTCGGCCTCGCCCGAGTCGTGCAGCGGCAGGATGTGGGGGTGCTGCAGGTTGGCGGTGACCTTGATCTCTGCCAGGAACCGCTCGGCCCCAATCACCGCCGCCAGCTCCGGCTTTAGCACCTTGAGCGCCACCTTGCGCTCGTGCTTCACGTCCTGCGCCAGGAAGACGGTAGCCATCCCGCCCTCGCCGAGCTCCCGCTCGATCACGTAGCGGTCGGCCAGCGCGACCTTCAGTTGCTGGGTGATCTCGGGCATCTAGTTCTGCACCCTCTCCTTCAACTCCTCGAGCCAGTTCTCGATGAGGATCAGCTCGCCCTCCGAAGTGATCTCAGCAACCTCCACCGGGCGCGACAGGATGAACCGCCGATCGTCGAGCGAGACGCTGTAGTTGCGATGGTCGTCGTTCTTAGCGTACACGAACGTCGAGTCGCGAAACAGGACCTGCCTGGTGCCCACCCGGAAGGTCGGTTCAGTCTCGATCTGCGCCGCCACCATCTCACCGGACCTACTCCAGTAGAACAGCTCCCGCCCGCTGTGCGCCCACAGCGGCTCGGTACCGCCGTTCACCGACACCTGCCACCGTCCGTCGTTTACGTTGGGGAACGGCCGCACGTAGATCTCCTTGCGGCCAGACTCATTGGACGAGTAGGCCATCCAGCGGCTGTCGGGCGACAACGCAGGCGAGGTCTCCTCGAAGGCCGTGGCAATCAGCTCCACATCCGAGCTGTCCCCGCTTATCGGTCGCGCCAGTATGTCACCGCTGCCGGCAGCCACGTCATCGGTGCGGTACACGATCCACTCACCGTCTGGCGAGATCATTCCCTCGAACACCGACCGCTCGACGGAGACCAGCAGCTCGGCACCCTGGCTCCCGTCGGCACGCTTGCGCCACACCTCCATCTTGTTGGACCGGTTGGTCACCCACAGCAGGTGACGGCCGTCCGGCGACCAGGTGGGGCGGATGTTCGTGGCGCCGTCGAACGTGAGGCGGGAAGCTGGCCCGTCGGGCAGGCGCTTGACGAAAACGTGCGTCTCCGGGGAGCCCTCTGAAGTCGCATTGACCGCCACCTGCGTACCGTCCGGCGACAGGCTCAAGCCTCCGTTCCCGACCCCATGAATCGTCCAGTTGGGATCGATCTGCGACTCTGCGCCACTACGGTCCACCCACACGATCTCGCTCAGCTCGGCGTACACCATCGCCTCACCGGCCACGTACAGCACCGTTCCGTCCGCCGCCAGATGGAAATCGGCAAGACCCTGGAACGTGCGCACGCCGTCGAACACAGGGATCGCCGGACCACTGATCTCCAGTGCATCCAGGTCGAACGGCGCCACGAACACCCCACCATCACGGCGCACGTACACCAGGTGGCCGGTGGGAACGTACCACGCGCTCCCGACCTGCTCGACCAGCATGCGTGGCTCCAGGGTTCGCAGGTCGAGAACCCACGCCTCGCTCTGGATGCAGGGGAAGCTGGCGCAAGCGATGAAGAGAACGCCACGCCCTCCCGGAAGCGCTGTCGCCTGCATGAAGCCGCGCTGGATGTCGTCGAACTCGAGGATTCTCTCGCTCGCCCCGCCTGCATCTCCCACGCGATAGATCAAGTCATTGCCGGAACTGAAGAACACCAACGTTCCGTCATCCAACCAAGCGCCAGCGCCGTAGCCGCCTCCCGAATCGGATACGACGATCGGAGAGCCGCCGCGACGCGGGACCTTGTACAGACCCTGATCGGTGACGAATGCAATCCACTCCCCGTCGGGCGAGAAGATCGGGGATCTGCCCTCCACGGTCCCGGCCAGCACCACGGCATGGGCCTGATCGCGCTCCTTGACCCACAGGTGCTCGGCGCCACCCACAGTGTCCCAGTAAACGATCGCCGAGCCGTCCGGAGCTACCGCGGTCCCCAAGAAGATCATCCCACCGGGTAAGTCACTGCCCAGTACGATCCGCTGCCGCGCGACGGAGGGGGATTCAGAACCGGGTCGTAGCCAGCCCCAGAGCGCTGCAACGAGGAGCACGCCGCTCAGGGTGGCGAGGCCGATCGTCATCACGCTCAAGCGCGGCCGCTCACCGACCGCAGCAGCAGCCGGCGTCGCCGCCAGGCTGAACGACGGGTTGGCCAGCGCAGCCGCAAACTCGGCCGCACTGGAGAACCTGTCCGCCGGCAGCTTCTGCAACGACCTGTCG
>JBDGYA010000097.1:0-8575 GCA_039584325.1 Gemmatimonadota bacterium | reverse complement strand
CGCCGCATGATCTTGCCGCTGCGGGTCTTGGGCAAGTCCGCGGTGAAGATGATGTCCTCCGGGCGGGCGATCGCACCGATCTCCTTGACCACGTGATCCTTGAGATCGTCGATCAGGGCGGAACTCGCCTCGTGTCCCGCGCGCATGATCACGAAGGACACGATCACGTTGCCCTTCACCTCGTGCGGCTTCCCCACCACCGCGGCCTCGGCCACCGACGGGTGGGATACGAGCGCGCTCTCGATCTCCATGGTGCCGATGCGGTGGCCCGCCACGTTGAGCACGTCATCCACCCGCCCGAGAATCCAGAAATAGCCTAGCGCTTGTCGTCACCGTAGATCGTGCGGAGCATGCCGGGCCACGGACTCTTCACGCATAAGAACCCCCCGCCGACCTCCACCCGCTTGCCCGCGGCGTCGACCAGCTCGGCCTCGATGCCCGGAAACGGGATCGTCGCCGAACCCGGCTTGGTGGTAGTGACGCCTGGCAACGGCGTGATCATGATCCCGCCCGTCTCGGTCTGCCACCAGGTGTCCACGATCGGGCAGCGCTTACGGCCGATGTGTTGGTGGTACCACATCCACGCCTCGGGATTGATCGGCTCGCCCACCGTGCCGAGCAGCCGGAGGCTGGAGAGGTCCCGCCGTTTGGGGAATTCGGGGCCCCACTTCATGAACGCCCGGATCGCGGTCGGGGCCGTGTAGAAGACGGTCACGCCGTAGCGCTCCACGATCTCCCAGGTCCGGTCCCGATCCGGCCAGTCCGGGGCACCCTCGTACATGACGATCGTGGCGCCCAAGGCCAGCGGCCCGTACACCACGTAGGTGTGCCCGGTGACCCAGCCGATGTCTGCCATGCACCAGTACACATCCTCGGCCTTCAGATCGAACACCCAGCGCGTGGTGGCGGCGGCCTGCGTGAGGTATCCGCCGGTGGTGTGCACGATGCCCTTCGGCGTTCCGGTCGTGCCGGACGTGTACAGGATGAACAGCATGTGCTCGGCGTCGAGCACCGCGGGCTTGCACTCCGCCTTGGCGTCGCTCATGAGGCGGTGGTACCAGTGGTCCCGCCCTGCGGCCATGTGGATCTGGGTGCTGGCGGCCTCCTCGCGCCGCACCACGACGACGTGCTCGATCGACGGTGTCTCGACCAGCGCCTCGTCGACGTTGCGCTTGAGGAGTACCTGCTGGCCCCGCCGATAGCCGAGGTCGGCGGTGATCAGCACCTTCGCCTTCGCGTCGTTGATCCGGTCGCGCAGGGCATGGGCGGCGAACCCGCCGAACACGACCGAGTGGGGGGCCCCGATCCGGGCACAGGCCAGCATGGCCACGGCCGCTTCGGGAATCATCGGCAGGTAGATCGCCACGCGGTCGCCACGGCGCACGCCCAGGCTCTTGAGCACGTTCGCGAAGCGGTTGACGTCGCGGTGCAGCTCCCAGTAGGTGATGGTGCGGCGGTCGCCGGGCTCTCCCTCCCAGAAGATCGCTACCTTGTTCCGCGTGGCCGTGCGAACGTGCCGGTCGAGGCAGTTGACCGACGCGTTGAGCTTGCCGCCCACGAACCACTTGGCGTGCGGCAGCTTCCACTCGAGCGTCTTCTTCCACTTGGTGAACCACTCCAGCTGCCGCGCCTGGTCGCCCCAGAACCGGAGCCGCCGCGCGCCGTCGTCGTACACCCCGTCGTGGTCGATGGCGGCCTGCTTGGCGAACGCCGCCGGCGGGTCGAACGTGCGGCCTTCCCTGAGCAGGGTCTGGAGATCGTCACTCATGGATTCCGTCCTGAAGCTGGGAGGTGAAGGAGTCGCAACGGCTCTAATAGGAAACGCGATATCGCGCGTCCCACAAGGGCAGCGGGCATGGGTATATTGCGGCCGCTCTTGCGGCGGCGTGGCGCCACGATGCGTGAAGAAAGCCCCCGCCCGTGCGAATCTGATCGGGGAACGTGATGGCAAGAAGGGGGCCAGCAGTTCGAGTCGAGGACGTCTCCCGCCGGTTCGGCCACCGGTGGGTGGTGCGGAACGTCTCCATGGAGGTCGAGTCCGGCGAGGCCGTCATGCTCGTGGGTGGGAACGGTGCCGGTAAGACCACGTTGTTGCGCCTGATGGCCGGGCTCCTGCGCCCCAATCGCGGCCGGATCGGGTACAGCGGCGCCGTGGGCATGGTCGCCCACCACACGATGATGTACGACGCCCTGACCGCGAAGGAGAACCTCACCTTCTTCGGGAGGCTGCACGGCCTTCCCGCCGACGGCAGGGTCGACCGGATGATCGAGCTGCTCGGACTCACGCACGCCGCGGATCAGCGCATCGCGACCTACAGCCGAGGCATGCTCCAGCGCCTGGCCATCGCCCGCGCGCTCCTCCACGAGCCCGATGTGCTGCTGCTCGACGAGCCACTCACCGGGCTCGATGACGCGGCCTCTCGCACCGTCCTCGAAGTCATTGAGCAGCTCAAGGAGCAGGGGGCGGCGTTCGTCATCGCGAGCCACCAGCTGGTCGAGTTGGTGGCGACGGTGGCCCGGGTGGGGTACATGGTGAGCGGGAAGCTCGCCGCGTTCGAGCCGGTCGGTGACCGCGACGCCGGTGGCGTGGTGTCGCGCTACCGCGAGCTGGTGGCCAGCGATGGGTGAGCTCCTCCGGGTCACCGCCGCAATTGCGCGCAAGGACCTGAAGGTCGAGTGGCGCACCAAGACGGCGTTCGTCTCGTCGCTCGTCTTCGCCGTGCTGGTGCTGGCCGTGCTGTACTTCGCCCGTGACAAGACGTCGGTCGGTGACTACGACCTGGCCCCGGGCGCACTGTGGGTGACGTTCACCTTCGCCGGCATGCTGGGGCTCAACCGGGCGTTCCTGCTCGAGCGCGAGAACCGTGCGCTCGACGGCCTCCGGCTCACGCCCACGACCCCGACCGCCCTGTTTCTCGGCAAGGTGGTCGGGAACCTCGCGTTCCTCGGTGTGGTCGAGCTGGTGTCGCTGCCGCTGTTCATCCTGTTCTACGATGTGCCGATCTGGCGCCAACTCCCGGTGCTGCTCGCCGTCGTCGCCCTCGCCACGGTGGGCTTCGTGGCCGTGGGCACGCTGCTGAGCGCCATGGTGGTCCGCACCCGGTTCTCCGAAGTGATGCTGCCGGTACTGCTGCTGCCGTTCCTCGTTCCGCCGATCGTGAGCGCCGTGCAGCTCACCTGGCGGATTCTGGCCCAACGACCCTTGAGCGAGATGACGGGCTGGCTTAGCTTGCTCACCGCTTTTGACATCATCTTCTTCACGCTGTCACTCCTTCTGTTCGAGGCGATTCTGGTCGAATGACTCGTCGTGAACGCGCGGTGCGCACCGCCAAGTGGGGCGCCGTCGTCGTGGGCCTCGCGCTGGTCGGCCTCGCCGGGGTGTACGTGCGCGCCCTTGCGTTCACGCCGATCGAGCGCACCCAGGGCCCGGCGCAGAAGATCTTCTACGTGCACGCGCCCGTCGCATGGGCAGCGCTGCTGGCATTCTCGGTGTGCGGACTCCTCAGTCTGCTCTACCTCATCATGCGCGACCGCAAGTTCGATCTGATGGCCGCGGCATCGGCCGAAGTCGGGACGGCGCTCGCGCTGGTCATGCTCACGACGGGCCCGCTGTGGGGGAAACCGATCTGGGGGACGTGGTGGACCTGGGACGCCCGGCTGACGTCGACCCTGTTCACGTTCCTGCTGTTCGTGGGCTACCTGGTCCTACGGGGCGCGCTGAGCGACTTCGACGTGCGCGCGCGGTTCTCGGCGGTGCTGGGAGTGATGGCGCTGGTGCTGGTACCGTTCATTCACGTCACGGTGTACTGGTTCCGCACGCTGCACCCGGATCCCGTGGTGCTGAAGCCGGAGGGGCCGTCCCTGCCGAGCGTGATGCTGGTGACGCTGCTGACGTCGATCGGAGTGTGCACGGTGCTCTATGTGGGGCTGGTGATGCAGCGCTATGCCCTCGCCGTGCTGCAGGACGTCAAGGAAGAAGAAGAGGCCGGCGATGGAATATCCTGACAACGGCGCCTACATGGTTGCGGCCTACATCGTTGCCGCGGTGATCATCCTGACGTACTCGATCTCCCTCTACATTCGGGTGAAGAAACTCGAGAAGTAGTTGGATGTGTGGGAGGCGCTGGAAGGGCTTGCCGCTCTGCCAGCGCTTCCCACGTTTCCAACACTCCCCACGTCCTCAGTCTCTCACAGCAGATTCGCGATCACCAGCGCACTCCCCGCCCCCGCCGCTGTACCGAGCAGATTGACCACGTCGTTATCGATCCACCGGATCCCTCTGGTGTGTTTGGCCTCGCCCGGGCACCCGTGGGCCACGCGCTCGACCTCGCCGCCACAGGCGGCACAGTGGTACCGGCCTTGGACCGTGGCGCCGAGCACCGAATCGGCCAGCGTGCCGACCACACCGCCGGCCAGGCCCGCCGCGGCAATGGTCGCGGGCACGCTGACGAGGAGTGCCGCTGCGGCCATGAGCCCGGCCCCCGCCACTCCGGCGGCCGAGCCGAGCCAGGTGACCCCCCCCGAGGTGCCGTGGTCCACCACGCGGCCCGAGGTGATGAGGCGCGGAGGGTAGCGCGACAATCGGCCCAGCTCGGTGCCCCAGGTGTCCGCCTGCGCGGCCGCCAGGGCGCCGACCAGCAGGGGCCATCCAACGGCGGGCTGGCTAGGGATCAGCACGGCCCCGGCGGCGGCCCACCCCCCGTTGGCGACGACCTGCGACCAGATTCGGCCGCCGGGCCGGCGGTGTCCTGCCTTCGACCGGTTCCGTGTTGAGGTCAGGAGGCTGCCTGAGATGAAGAACAGGCCGAGCAGGGTACCTCCCGGGAGCCCGCTGGCCCACAACACCGTGGTGCCTACGAGGACCGCGGCGGCGGCGGCGCCGCGAGTGAGCCAGCCCATGGCCGCCCCCGCCACACCCAGGATGCCGGCAAGGATGAGCGCAGCGGCGGGGTTCACTCCTCTTGGGTGGCGTCGTTTTCGAAGAGGATCTGCTCGAGCAGCCGCTTTCTGAGACCCGGTGGGGCGTGCTGCGCGCGGGTGCGGGCCTCCAGGAACCGGACGTACGCGGTCTCGAACGCCGAGACCTTGAGGCACGGCTCGCACTCCGCCAGATGCCGGCGCACCTCCTCGGCCCGCAGCGCTGTCAGTTCACCGTCGATGTAGCCATACAGGCGATCCAGCGCCTCCAAACAGTCGATGTCCTGCGCCCGGTCGGTCATCCGTCACGCCTCGTGATGTAGCCCATTTCCACCGCGTAGTCGTAGAGCTGCCGCTGCAGCGCCTGCCGTGCGCGGAACAGCCGGGACTTCACCGTCCCCACGGGCACGCCGGTGACCTCCGCGATCTCGGCATACGTGAGACCTTCCACGTCGCTGAGCACGAGCGTCTCCCGAAACTCCTCCGGCAAGGCATCGATTGCCCGCAGCACCTCGTCGTCGACGATCTTCGCGAAGAACGAGCCCTCGGGATCGGTGTCCTGTATCTCCGAGAAAACGGTGTACGGCTCAATCTCGGTCACGTCCACTGGGTTGCCCCGCCGTCGCGCTCTGCGGTACTCGTTGATGAACGTGTGCCGCAAGATGGTAAGCAACCACGCCCGCACATTGGTTCCTGGCCGGTACTGGTGCCAGGACCTATAGGCTTTCAGCATGGTGTCCTGTACCAGATCCTCCGCCAGCGTCTCGTTCCCGGCGAGGCGCAGGGCGACGCGGTAGAGGGTGTCGAGGTGCGGCAGCGCCTCCGACTCGAACGCCTGGCGCTTGCGATCTGGCTCCGGCACGATGTGCACCCCTCGTGGATGGGCGTCGGACTGGAACCGATAGAATCGCAGCGCGGCGCCCGTCCCGCAACGGCAGCCGTCCCGTGGCGCACCCCGGTGTCCGGGGCTAAGTTGCGCGCCGACCCTCGCACCGCTCGAAGCCACTGGTGACCCAGGCGACGCTCACGACCGTTCACGCCCTGATTCCGCTGTCCGTGCTGGAGGCCATGCGCCTGCAGGACGTACCGCAGCCGGACGGCCTCGACGAGTACCACGCCGAGCTCACCACCAAGCGGCTGGGCATGAGCAACACGGTGGAGAAGCAGATCGCGCGGTACCGGGAGGAGACGGAACTGGACCAGCGGGTGGCGCGGGACGAGGTGGAGGCGCTGTTTCGGTTGGCGGCCCGGCGTCCTGACGCCGATCTGCTGTTTGCCGATGCTGGGCGACGGGCCGGTGCCCGTGCCGCCCGGCGGGCGGGAAGTTTCAGCCTCGGCGTGTACCGCTCGCTTCCGGCTGCGCTCGGACGCTGGTACGGCTGGCGCTTGGCCACGCGCACGCTGCGGGAGATCTTCGATCTCGACCTCACGCACGACGGGAGCGAGTTCATCGCTGACGCGGCGCAGCCGGTAACGCACCAGGCTGGGGAGCAGGGGACGGCGTGCGCGTTTCTCGGCTCGGCGATCGCCGCCGTGCTTCGGGCGTACACGGATTTTGAGGGTGCGGTGGTGCACGAAGACTGCCGGGCCCGGGGCGCGGATCGCTGCCGCTGGGTGGCGGCCGTGCGAGGGAGGGAGGCAGGATGAGCGCACTCGACGGCGTGAACCTCGACGGCTTGAGTGCCGCCCTGAAGCAGCGGGGCCTCGACGGCTGGCTGGTGTACGACTTCCACGGCATCAACCCGATCGGACGGCGCTTCCTGAGCAGCACGGGTATGCTCACGCGGCGGCTGTTCATCTGGCTGCCGGCCGTAGGTCCGCTGACGCTGTTGGTGCACGGGATCGACCGGGCGTCGATCGGGACGTTTCCCGGTGAGGTGCAGGTCTACTCGACGTGGCAGGAGCTGCACCAGATGCTCCGCGATCACGTCGGAGGCCGGCGCATCGCCATGGAGACCTTCGGGGAAAACGCCGTTCCGTATCTCGATCTCGTCCCGCACGGACTGGCGGAGCTGCTGGCCCGTTTCGGTGCCACGGTCGTGCCGTCGGCACCCCTGATCACCGAGTTCACGTCACAGTGGTCGGCCCGGGAGCTGGCCGACCATCGGGAGGTAGCCGAGGCGATCGCGTCGATCGCGCGGGAGACTGTGGCCCGCGTGGTGTTGGAGGTCGGGCGGGCGAGCGAGTACGAGGTACAGCAGCAGGTGATCGGCGAGATCCGCGCGCGGGGCTTCGACTTCGAGGACCCGCCGATCGTCGCGTTCGGGACCAACGCGGCGAATCCGCACTACTCGCCGCAGCCGGATACCAGCCGGCGCCTGGGGGAGGGGGAGGTCGTGCTGCTCGATCTCTGGGCCCGGAAGGACGAGCGGTCGGTCTGGGCCGACCAGACCTGGATGGGGTATGCCGGTGGCCCCCCGCCGGACGACGTGGTACGGGTGTTCGAGGCGGTGCTGGCGGCGCGGGATGCGACCGTGGCCCATGCCGAGGCGGCCGTGCGGAACGGCGACCGGCTCACTGGGGCCGCGCTCGACGGGGTGGCCCGGGCGCTGCTCACCGAACGGGGCTACGGCCAGTACTTCCGGCACCGCACGGGCCACTCGATCGATCTCGATCTACACGGGTCGGGGCCGCATCTGGATGACTACGAGACGCACGACGTGCGTGAGTTGCTGACCGGGGTGGCGTTTTCGGTGGAACCCGGCGTGTACATCCCGGGCCGCATCGGCGTGCGGAGCGAGATCAACGTCATCCTCGGCCCAAGGGGGCCGGAAGTGACGCCCCGGGAACCGCAACAGACCCTGATCGTCTAGCAGGGATGCCGGCGGTTCGAACCGTGAGATCGGAGCCGGAGGGCTGTTTGGCACCTTGAAGGAACCAGCTGCGGACTCCCGTGCGATTTCCAGAGCGCTGTCAGAATGGAGGATTAGTAAGGATAACGTGTGTCCACTTTCAGGGACACTGTTCCGCATGGTGATGCTTGACACGCGTAAGCATGCGCGTACATTGACCAAAGCTAAGCCAGGAGGGTGACCTACATAGTCCGATTTTTGTCAGCTGCAGTTCCCGACACACCACCGATCCTCTCTCCCTCGCTCTACCAAGGTCGTGCACCTGGTTGCGTCGCTATCGGTGTGGTGTCACCCGATTTCGCTGGAGGGTTTCTGTTTCCGTCATTGGAGGACGAGTCCATGACAGTCAATCGTCGTAGCGTGTTCGCACGCGCGGCACGGGTACTCTTGACTGTCGGTGTGCTTTCGTTCGGAGCCAGCGGGCTCTGGGCGCAGGGCACTACCGGTAAGGTCCAGGGGACCGTGATGGATCCGACGGGGCAGCCGATTGCGAACGCCCAGGTGTTCGTGCTCGGTACCTCGTTTGCCGCGCTCACAAACGAGGAAGGGTTCTACTTCATCAACAACGTGCCTGCCGGGAGCTACTCCATGCAGGCACAATTCATCGGCTACCAGGCCGCGCGGATGGATCAGGTCCGCATCCTGGCCGACCAGACCCTGACGGCCGACTTCCGGCTCACGGGGGCGGTGGCCCTGGAGGCGATCACGATCACGGCCGCGCAGGCGCCGATCGTGCCACGCGACCAGGTGGCCTCCAAGGCGATCGTGACCGGTGAGGACGTGGACCAGCTGCCGGTGAGCGATGC
>JBDGYA010000042.1:0-41715 GCA_039584325.1 Gemmatimonadota bacterium | reverse complement strand
GCCAGCACACGCTGCGGAACACCGATCTCCGCCAGGGCCCGGGTGAACAGCCGCTCGTACGTGCGGCGGACGAGCGAGTAGGTGAGCGGGAGGGTGATGCCCGGATAACTCTCCCCGATGTTGCTGTCGTCCCAGACGGCGAGCTCGCCGCAGGCCGTGCTGATCGGCCGAGACTGGAGTATGCGCAGTGCGCCGTGCGTGTCGAGCGCCCACTCCACGTCCTGAGGACCGGCGAACACCTGCTCGATCTGCACCAGCATGCGGGACAGGCGATCGAGCTGTTCGGTGGACAGGGCCGGACGTTCCCAATCCGCCGGCGCCACGCTCCTCAGCACCGTGCCGCCCGTGCCGTCGGGTACCACCTCGCGCGTCTTGCACCGGACCGTACTGGTCCAGCGCTCGCAGCCGGGCGCGCGCTCGAAGCAATCGGTCTCGACCAGATCCCCCACGACCCCCGATCCCAATCCGTAGCCAGCCACGACGATGTGCCGCGGCTCGCCGGAGAGCGGGTCCGCCGTGAACGCAACACCCGCAACGCGAGCTTCACTCATCTCCTGGACCAGGATGGCGAGCCGCGGCCAGGCTCCGGAGAGACCGCGCTCGCGGCGGTACTGCGCGACCTGCTCCGCGAATGCGGCCGCCAGGCACTCACGGACCGAGGTCTCGAGCCCATTCAGCGGCACGCCAAGCCGGGATTCGAACACACCGGCATAGCTGTCGGCAGGGCCGTCCTCGCACACCGCGCTGGACCGGACCGCGAAGCCGCGCTCCCCGCCCAGCATCTCGACCGCACTCCTGAACGCAGCACCCACCACGGTTGGCCACGTCGCGGTGCGGGCGAACTCCGCGATGCGTTCGACCGTCGTGCATCCTTCGCGGACATCTCCCCGTTCGACACATGCGGCCAGCGCCGCGATTTCCTCCTGCACCGGTGCCAGGATCGCATCGGTTGCGGCCGTCGTGAGCACGAACCACCGGGGGACCGGGATCCCGCAGCGCGTGAGCGCCTGGAGATGGAACGCCTTTCCCCCGACCAGCTCCCGCAGTGTGGCATCTCCCGGCCAGACGACCAGGTCCACGCGTCGACACGGGACGGCGGTCATGCGCGCACCACCCCGTGGGTCACGAGCAACGCGACTGCGAGGCCACCATGCGCCACCACGCCGTAGAGTTGCGCGTACCCGCCCAAGCGCGCGTGCGCGCGAGACGGGCGGAATCGGAATCGCAAGCACGCGCCCACGACAGCGGCGGCGGCAACCGCCACTGTGGCTGCGTACACGAGCCCGAGACCGGCAGACGTCGAGATGGGGATCAGACACGCGGCGGAGAGCGTGACGAGCACGGCGGGCACCAACGCGGCCGTACGCCACCCCAGCGCCTTGGAATACGTCGCGTAGTCGGTCTCGTCCTCGGGCAGCCGGATCTTCCGCGCCGCCTCCCAGGCGGCCACCGCAGCGCATGGGGCGAGGACGAGCGGCACGACCCACGCCGTGATCCCGTGGGATCCAAGGTCGTCCACGAACACCGCCACAGCGTACAGGCTGAACAGTACTGTGAGGAGCTTGCGTGCCAGGTACGCGAGTGGCGGCGTGTTGCGGTTCAGCGAGCCGATGAAGAACCAGTGGAACCCGAGCCACGTCACGAGGTAGCCCCCCAGCGCTGCGAGTCGCATCGCCCAGCCGCCGAACGCCAGATTCGCCCCGATGAAGAGTCCGAGGGTCACTCCCTGGAGCGCGCGCAGTTCGCGATGGGTGATCGCGCCGGTTACCGTCGGTCGGGTGCGGTACCGCGGGTCGCCGGCCGCGGCCATCCGCGCATCGTGCTCGGTGTCGGTGAGATCGTCGTCGATCCGGATCAACAGGGTCCAGAGGATCGTCGCGGCCGCACCCAGCACGGCACGCCCGCCGACACGCAGCGGGACGATGCCAGCGAGCGCCTCGAGCGTGAGATAGACCGAGGAAAACTGCGCGATGCCGACCGGTACCAGGACTGCTGGAGGGAACATGACCTGGACGTACCGCGCAGCACGCGCGGTCCCGAGCGGGAGTGCCGCGATCCCGGCCGAACGCATCACGCAGCTGCCCTTTGGGAACTCGACTCGGCGAAGCTCCGGGCGAACAGGCCAAACGTCTTCATCACGGGCGACCCGAACCCTTCGATCACGTGTTGGACCCGCTCGTTGGTCGACTGTACGAGCGAGAGGTCGAGGCGGACCATGCCCAGGCGCCCTGCCGCCTGTTGCGTCTCGTACGCGATGAGCGGGCCGATTCCGCGGCCGCGGTGCTCCGGCAGGACACCGAGCATGAGGAACTTGACCGTCCGGATCCGCGGCAACGTCCGCTTGAGCCGTACCCAGCCAAGCGGCAGCAGCCGACCGTTGACGCCACGCAGTGCCTCATTGACGTCGGGCAGCGTGAGTCCGAACCCGACGGGCTCGCCCTCGTACTCCGCGATGCGCACCAGTTCCGGCTCGGCGAACGACTTGAACGTCCACGCCCGCTGATAGAACTCGTCCCAACTGATTGGCACGAAACCCCACACGTGTGCGAAGGCCGCGTTGTACAGGCGCCACAGGATGCGCGCTTCGTCGACCCAGTGCCGCAAGTCGATGCTGCGGACGGTCACTCCTCTGGCCGGGCCCACGCCTCGCCTTGCCGCCCGGACGAGACGCCGCACCGCCGGTGCGGGCTCATCGGTGGGCGTCGCCGAGTACGCGTAGTACTGGCGGGCAAGCCGGTACCCCGCTTCCTCCAGGAGCCTGTGGTAGTACGGGGGGTTGTACGGCGACTGGACGGTGGGCGCTGTATCGAAGCCTTCGAGCAGAATTCCCGTCTCGTCGTGCGGCGTGAGATTGATCGGCCCGAGCAGCCGCTGCATCCCCTTGGACCGCACCGCCCCCTCGGCTGCGGCGAGCAGGGCCGCCGCACTCTCCGGATCGTCCATACATTCGAAGAACCCGAACAGAGCGGTTCGTGGCTCCCAGGTCCGTGCGAACGTCGGATCGACGATGGTCGCGATTCGGCCGGTCACCCGGCCATCCCGACTGGCGACGAATCGCCGCACCCAGCGTGTCCGGAGCGACGCATTGTGCCGCTCCGACCAACGGTGCCGCTCCTCCGTGCGCAGCGGCGGTACCCACAACGGGTCAGGACGATACAGCACGTACGGAAACCGCACGAACAACCGGTGATTCCCTCCGGTGTCGGCTCGACGCACCAGCACCGAGCCCCGTGTGCCGCCTTCGGGGGTCTGTCGCATGTGTCCCTCCGTGGCCATCTCCGCACGATGCATCCCAGTAGCTGAACGCATTCTGCCCGGCCGGCGGCAAGCAGACGTCAAGCAGCGTCGGTCGATCCGTCAGCGCCACTTGACGGTTCCTTGTCGCGGCCTCGGTAGCGTCACCATCGAAGCACGAGGACGTCGAGATACGGCCTCGAACAGGGGGTGTCAGATGAAGGTCCTGCTCGTGAAGCCGGCACTCAGTCGGCCGACCATCGCGGCCGGTGAGGTGACCGAGCTCGAGCCGTTGGAGCTCGAGTACCTGGCAGCCGCGCTGCGAGACCATGACGTCGAGCTGGTCGACCTGCGCTACGATCGCAGCATCGAGCCTGCGCTGCACCGGTTCCAACCCGACGTGGTGGGAGTGACGGCCCTGTCCGTACAGGTGGAGAACACGCTGGCCATCCTGCGTGCGGTGCGACAGCTCGACGAGCGGATCGTCACCGTCGTGGGCGGCCATCACGCAACACTGCTCCCGCACGACTTTCACCGCCCGGAGGCGGACGTCGTCGTGTGTGGGGAGGGCGCCTTCACTTTCGCCGAGTTGCTGCAGCGACTGGAGCGCGGCGCGGACCCCGCGGACGTGCCGGGCCTCTGGTATCGGCGCAACGGAGCCTTCGTGCACACGGGTACCCGAAACGACATCGAGCGGATCGACGACCTCCCCCTGCCGGATCGTGACATCACCCGTCGTTACCGGCATCACTACATCCACTTCTGGTGGCGGCCGGCCGGCCTGATGCGCGCGTCTGCCGGCTGCCAGTACCGCTGCGCCTACTGTCCCATCTGGAAGGCGGCGGGTGGCCGGTGGACGTACCGCGATCCCGAGCGCGCGGCTGACGAGCTGGCCAGCATTCCCGAGGGCTTCGTCTACTTCGCCGACGACAACATGTTCTTCGATCGCGATCGGATGGCGGCGCTCGCCCGGGCGATCAGGGAGCGTGGCATTCGGAAGGAGTATTTCCTCTTCTCCCGCGCCGACGCCGTCGTGAGGTGCCGTGACCTGTTGCCGGAATGGGCGCAGCTTGGGCTCAGGCAGGTGTTCCTGGGCCTCGAGACGGTGGACGTCGAAGCCCTCAAGCCACTCAACAAGCGCACCAACGCGGCCACCAACGAGGAGGCGATACGGCTCCTCATGGCCAACGGCATCGACCCGCTCGCGTCCTTCATGGTCTTCCCCGGCTTCACCGCCGAGGATTTCGATCGCGTGTACGACTACGTCGAGCGGCTGGGCGTGTATTACTGCGAGTTTTCAGTCCTGACACCGGCTCCCGGCTCGGATCTGTACGACCGCTCACGAGACCAGCTGACGACCGATGACTACCGGCTCTACGACTACATGCACCCGGTGTTGCCGACACGGCTTGGCGAGCGCGAGTTCTTCCGTCAGCTGGCCCGCCTGTACTGGCGCACCTACTCACCGCGGCGCGCAATGCGGGTCAAGCCATGCATGCCGCCGCCCGTGACACTGCGCAAGCTGGCTCGGAACCTGTGGGCGGGGTTGCGCATGTACCGGCGGATCCGGAACGGGTACCGAACCGGACGGGGCCCGCGTGCGGAGCGCGGGGATCAGCAACCTCGGCCCCCGCTGCTGGTGTCAGATCTCCAGCGCACCTGAGACCGCATCCGTTGAAGGACGTGCGTCCCCGGTCGCACGTGCACCGCCAATGGCAAACGGCAGGCCTCACCTCGTGGTGCGGCCTGCCGAGCGTTGGTTGAAAGGACGAACAGAAAGTGTGAAAACCGTCTCCGCGTCCCCCCTACTCCAGCGGAATCCGGCTCTTGTTCGCCGCGAGCCACGCATCGAAGGTCTGGAGTGCCGGGTTGAGGGCACGGGCCCCGTCGAGGTCTCGCGCTCCACAGAAGTAGTCTTCGAAGTCGTGCTTGAACTGGAACATATTCCCGAGATCCTCTGCCCCCGGGAAGCCAAAGCTGCGATACGCCTCCGGCGATACCGCATTGTAGTGCACGTCCTCACCCAATGCATCGGAGAGCCCCGCGGCCATTTGCGAACCCGTGAGATGCTCACCAGCGATCCCCACCGTCTTGCCAATCAAGGCGCTCCCCTGCTTGAAGACGCCGTAGGCGCACTTGCCGATGTCCTCGGCGGCGATGCCCGG
The DNA here is from genome assembly GCA_039584325.1 of Gemmatimonadota bacterium. Lineage (GTDB taxonomy): Bacteria > Gemmatimonadota > Gemmatimonadetes > Gemmatimonadales > GWC2-71-9 > JAOTVV01. The sequence goes on along the minus strand of JBDGYA010000042.1, from coordinate 36,316 downwards.
CAGCTTCTTGTCTCCCATGGGCAGGGTGAAGGCCAGCGTGCCATCGGGGCCCTTCTTGGGACCCATGCCGAAGTAGATGAGGTTATCCCAGTAGAAACTCGTCAGGAGATACGTGGTCGGAACGCCCACGTCGGCGAACACCTTGTCCGACTCGCCCTTGGCGTCGAAGTGTGGGACCTTGTATTTGTCCATCAACGTCGGCATGCGATCGTCGTCGAGCGGCACCCACTTCCGTGTGTCTTCGAGTGTAGACCAGACGACGTGCTGCAGTCCGGCGTGCTTGGCCGCCTCGGCCATGTTCCGGACCTGCGCGCCCTCCTTCTCCGGTGAAAAGTGCTCCCAGAAGAACGTCACGCAGAACGCTCCGTACGCGCCGGAGAGCGCCGCCTTCAGACTCTCGACGTCGTCCACGTCGGCCTGAACGACCTCGGCACCCAGGGCTGCGAGCGCCTTCGCCTTGTCGGAGTTCACGTCTCTCGTGAGGGCACGGACCGCGAATCGTGCATCGTTGTCGTTGAGGATGGCACGCACCAATCCCCCGCCCTGGGCGCCCGTTGCACCAGCGACGGCAATGATCTTCTTGTTTGCCATGCGTTACTCCCTCTTCCTGTGATACTGTGTGTCGTGCGAGCATCCGCGGTCCTGGCGACCCGTCGATCGTCGTCCCAAGGAGCGTCCAGAACAGCGGTAATAACCGAATTAAATGGTCGGAATAGACACCCGTCAACCGCCCCACCCACGACCACTACCCGAACCAGCGCGCCAGCCGCTCTGCCTCGAATCGGTGCTTCTGCTTTGCGTGCTCCGCAGAGACCTCCTTGAGCGTGACCCGGGGCTCCGGCGTGGCAAAGAAGTCCTCATGCACACATGTTAGCTGTCGTCCTTGCGCCTGGGGGGCAGCGAATCCGACACCTCCCGCGGAGCAGTCCTCTGCTACAGCACGCGTTGGCGGCCTATCCCGCCTTCATGCCCTCAACGGTCTCCGTCCTGGAGGCGATCTGGCGTCAGTAGGGTGACCGCACCGGGATGGGACGCATCCTCACTTGCCAGCCTCGGCCACGAATTCGGCTCCCCTCACGGTTCCATGATGGTCCTCGAGCGGCCAACCGGATACCCGCGCCTTGCCACCGTCGGGCAACGACACCATGACGGCTGTGGTTTTCTCTCTCCCGAGGAGACGAGCCACCCACTCCTCGGCACTCCAGCTGCGACCCACCAGCGCGTCCGGGCTCTCCTTGCCCACGAGCCTCGCAAGCCGCGCATTGGCTTCGACGATCGTACCGCTTGCGTCGAGACGGCCGATTCCGAATGGTGCCTCACGGTAGAAGGCTGCACAGCGTTGCTCGAGGCCTCGAGCCGCCTTCTCGGCGTTCTTGAGGTCGGTGACATCCAGCGCGTGACCGATGACGTAGTGATCGCCGGACGCGGGGGTTCTCAGGACGTTGTTGTACGTCCAGTACCGATGCTCACCGTATCGGGCGTTCACAGGGATGATCCCCGAGTCCTTCCCCTCCTCCCGCATTCGCGTTAGGTAGGGCCCAACCTGGTGTCGCGCCCGTGGTACGATCAAATCTCTGAGGTTCATCCCAACCAGCTCCTCCGCATCGTACCCGACCGAAGCCGCTGCGGCCGGGTTGACCGCCGTCAGATTCCCCTCGAGATCGTGGGTGCAGATCAATCCCTGACTGTCCTCCACCAGTTCACGGTAGCGGCGCTCACTGGCGACGAGCGCGGCCTCGGCTTCCTTGGCGCGGGTGATGTCGCGCACGATGGCCACGACGTCGTCCGTCCCCACGGCAACAATGCGAGCCTCATAGTGCCGCGTCCCGCTGCTCTCCCGCAATTGATACTCGACTGTCTCTCTGCTTCGCATCGACAGCGCGCGCTGCAGGCTGGCCGTAATGGTCTCCGCGGCATCCGCCGGCATGATCTCGTGAATCTTCCTGTTGAGAAACCGATCCGGCGGCACGTAGGTGGTGAACTCGGTACTCGGACTGAAATCGAGAAAGGTTCCGTCGCTGCGGATGCGAAGCACGAGATCCGGAACGGCCGCGAACAATACGCGCAACCGCTCCTCGAGCGATTGGTTCTGGTGGGGCATGGCGGGCCTCCCAACCGGCGGTCCATGGAATCTTAACCTGGGACCGCGAGCTCCGTGCGCTTCTGGGCGGCTGGTTAGGGACAACATGAATCGTGGATGCCGATCCGGGGGTTGGTGGCCCCCATCATGGCAGCGGGTCGGTCGCGGCGTGACAGTTGGCAGGGCCTCGCCCTTTCCCCGCCCGCCCGACCTCCGTTGGGACTTGCAGCGGTGCAGGCAGCTCCTACCTTTGCCACATGGCTGACCCTCCGGAGCGTTCGGTCGAGGAGCGTCTGGCCGCGCTCGAGGCAACTGTCCACAGCCTGCGGCGAACCCTGGATCGACTCGTCGGAGGCCCATCCCCGCTGGAGCCGGATCGGCCTCGCGCTTCTCGAGCCCCAGCAGTGAAGGCCCCACCCGGCGCCACTGCACCCAAACCGGCTAACCAAGAAGGCCGCGACGCGGCTGCTGCTGCCCCCGCGCCCAGGGGGATCACCTCCGGCACCTCAGATGTCGTTGCCACCCTGCTGGGCCGCGGACCGCAGTTCTGGATCAGTCGCGTCGGTATCGGCCTCCTGCTCGCGGGCGTCGCCTATCTGTTCAAGTACGCGGTCGACCAGGGCTGGCTCACTCCTCCGATCCGCGTGGCGTTCGGGCTTGCGCTGGGGGCAGCGTTGGCCACCATCGGGGTGCGTGTGCGTCGGGACGAGCGCTGGTTCACCCAGGTCATGCTCGGTGGTGCAGCGGCGACCTGGTACATCACCGGCTTCGCGGCGTTCCAGTTGCTGCACGTCGTCAGCTTCCCGGTCGCCTTTGCATTCATGGTGCTCGTCACGGCCTTCACGTTCGTGGCCGGCCTGCAGCAGGACGAGGCCGCCCTTGCCGTGCTCGCCGCCATCGGTGGACTCGGCACACCGTTCTTCCTCTACACCGAGACCGGGTCGGTGCCGGGCCTCATGGCGTACACCAGCGTGGTCCTGGTCGGCACCAGCGCAATCTACTTCTTCAAGGGCTGGCGCTCCCTGCTGTGGACCACGGCCGTCGGCGCCTGGCTCGTCGTGGCGCTCGGCTTCCGCACGGATACGCTCTCCGATCGGATCGGTCTGCAGTGCGGCGTCGTCGTGATCTGGCTGCTCTTCGGGCTCGTGCCGATGCTGTGCGAGGTGCGCGGCCTCCGCCATCCTGCAAGCACCTCGTCACCACCACGAGAGGACGAGAAGAGGGCCGTCCACACTCAGCACGATCTGGCGGGATTGACCTTGGCGACGGCGGTAATCGCGTTCTTCACCTCCAGAGCCGTGTGGGCGGTGGAGGATACACCGTGGGGAGTGGTGGCCCTCGCCGCCACCGTCATCTACGTCTCTGCCGCTCGACGCCTGAGTGCGTGGCGGAGTCTCTCCGTGCTCACGTCGGCACTCGGTGTCACGGCCGCGGCGCTGATGGCCATCGCCTGCGCCTTGCTCTTCGAGCCGCACATCGTCTTCGTCTTGTGGGCCGTCGAGGCCACCGCGCTGCATCTGCTCGCGCGGCAATTGGCCGTCCGCGAGACGACCGCACCCGAAGAGGCGGTCCTCGACATCGACGTTGCCGCGCACATCCTGTACGCCGCGGTCGGCGTCTGGATGATCAACCGGCTGCTGGAACTCGGCCCTCCCAACACGGCCGTGCTCAACACGCAGGCCATCGCGGATGCCGCCGTCATCGTCGCGACTCTCGTTGCCGCAAGATGGGTTGAACCGAAGGCCGCGCCGTGGTATCGACTGGCGGCGCACCTCGCGATCCTCGGCTGGCTCTGGCGGGAGCTCAGCTCGCTCCCCGCCGGCGACGGCATCGTGACCGCCACTTGGGGTATCTACGGCCTCGCGATCCTCCTGCTCGTGCGGAGCGCCCGCAACGTCGCCCTCGCCACCCTCTTTCTCGCCGCGGGCAAGCTGGTGGTGTACGACCTCAGCCAGGTGGAGCCGATCTGGCGCATTCTGCTGTTCCTGAGCTTCGGTGGCGTGTTCCTCGCGATCAGCTACTACTTCACCGATCTCTGGAGCGGCACCGACGATACGGCCGGCTCCGACGGGCAGCAGGCACGTGGTCGGCGAAGCGCGAAGGCGTCGGCTGAATCCGTGAACCGCCAACCGCCGTACTGTTAACGTCATCCGATAGCTCGAACGAGCGGCCGTGTTCATCCTTTGCGGATCCGGAGAGCCTGCCATGCGCTGTCTGCGAAGCATTCGGGGATTGCTTGCCATCGTCGCTCTGACCGCAGGGCCTCGTCTTGCGCTCGCGCAGGACGCCACCCGCCTGGACGCCGATGTACCCATCTGGCGCGATCTTGTCGCCGGCGACGCGCACCACTACACCATTACGCTGGACTCCGGCCGGTTCGCGTTCATTGCGGTAGAGCAGCATGGCATCGACGTCATCGTCCGCGTTCGCGATCCTGAGGGTACCGAGGTAGCGGAGGTGGACAGCCCCAACGGCACACAGGGAATCGAGCCCGTTCTCCTGTTCACCGAATTGGATGGCGACTACCGCATCGAGGTGAGCCCGCTCAATGAGGATGCGGAGCCGGGCCGATACGCGATCGGCATCGAGCGGGTGGAGCCGGTGGCGACGACCGTCGCCGGCCGAGTGCATCAGGTGTTCGCCGTGTGGGACCGCCCGGGAGCGCCGGGCGCGAGCATCGGCATCATGCAGGACAGTGAGATCATCTTCGCCACCGGATACGGTGAAGCTCAGCTCGAGTACGGGGTGCCGATCACGCCCGAGACGGTGTTCCACGTGGCCTCGGTGAGCAAGCAGTTCACCGCCTTTGCGGTGATCCTGCTCGCGGACCGCGGCTTGCTGTCGCTGGACGACGACATCCGGGAGTACCTGCCGGAAATCCACGATTTCGGACCCACGATCACGATCCGTCACCTCATCCACCACGTGAGTGGCCTCCGGGACCAGTGGGACCTGGTTTCGATGGCCGGGTGGCGCATGGACGACGTGATCACACGCAATCAGATCATGCGTGTCCTGGAGCGGCAGCGGGAGCTCAACTTCGAGCCGGGCGCCGAGTACCTCTACTGCAACAGCGGATACACCCTCCTGGCAGAAATCGTCAGCCGAGTGGCCGGCACACCGTTTCCGGAGTTCATGCGTGAGGAGGTGTTCAAGCCACTCGGCATGGACCGCACACACTTCCACGACGACCACGAGATGGTGGTGCCCAACCGGGCGTACTCATACGGGTCGGCGCCCGATGGCGGCTTCCGCAAGATCGTCTTGAGCTACGCCAACGTCGGCGCCACGAGTCTGTTCACGACGGTCGGCGACGCCCTGCAGTGGATGGAGAACCTCGACCGAGGCACGGTGGGCGGCGAATCGGTGCTCGAGCTGATGCACCAACGCGGCGTGCTCAACAGCGGCGATACCCTGTCGTACGCCGCTGGCCTCTCCATCGGCAGCTACCGGGGCCTGACGCTGATCGGGCACTCGGGCGGGGACGCCGGCTTTCGAAGCTACATCGGGCGGTTCCCAGACCAGGGTCTGGCCATCGCGATCTTCTCCAACCTCGGCAGTTTCAATCCCGCCGAGATGGCGCGTCGCGTGGCAGACATCTACCTGGAGGGGGAGTTTCCCGAGGTCCCGGACCAGCCGGCCGAGGAGCCGGCCATGGTAGCCCGTGCAGAGGTCGACCCGGCGATCTTCGACGACTACGAGGGGAGCTACCGATTCCCATCCGACCTCCTGGTAAAGGTGGCGCGCGACGGCGATCGGCTCATGGTGCAGCCGCCCGGCCAGTCCCGGGTCGAGATGATCCCACAGTCGGACAGTGCGTTCTTCGTGCGCGAAATCTCGGGGGTCCTCCGGTTTCGGCGGGAGCGGGGCGAGGTGACGGCGCTCGACCTGGTGCGGGGCGATGTAGTCGAGACCGCTCGCCGCCTGCCGGCATTCGATCCTGACACGGTGATGACCGGCATGTACACCGGCCGGTATTACAGTGCGGAGTTGGAGACCGCATACTCGTTAATCGTGGAGGACGGACGGCTGACGGCGGTGCACGTGCATTACGATCCCGTGCCGCTCATTCCCGTCGGGCCGGACCAGTTCACCCTCAGGGGGGCGCAGGTACGCTTCGACCGAGATCCCGACGGTACGGTGACCGGGATGCGGATCTCGAGCGGGCGCGTCCGAAACCTCCGGTTCGAGCGAGTGGACTGGTAAGTGGGCGGTCGAGCGGTCGAGCAGATGGTCGGACAGCACCACCCGTACCGCGGCAACTCGCGCAACGTCACGAACTGGTCGGCGAGGGGCCGCTTGCCAGCCTGCGGTGATCAGTCGTTCCGATGCACCCAGGTTCGCTCGTCGATCAGCTCAGCATCGGGAGAGAGCGCCCGCATTGTGACAGCCTCACCCCGCACCTCGAATACACAGAAGTGGTGCCGGCCGGCGAAAACCACCGAATAGGGGTTCTGCCTCTCCGCCTCTTTGGTCTTCGGATACAGACCCGCCCCGCCCCCACCACACGTGATCGCCGTCACGCTGTCGGGCAGCTCCGATCGCTCGTAGGTGTGGTCATGACCCGCCACGATCGCCGTACCGCCGTGGCGGCTGAGGATCGGCATCACGGTCTCGCGCGTCTCCCGAGCCGCCCGCTCCACCGGGTGGCCATCGTCACCGAGCCGGCCGTGCCCAGCCGAGGACCATCCCGGGTAGTGCGTGAACAGAAACGTGAACATCGCGTCCGATCGCGCGAGCGTGTCGTCGAGCCACTTGGCGTTCTCGCTCTCCACCGACCAATCCTGACCGCCGTCGGTCCCGATCAACAGCACCTCACCGAACGGCTGCGCCCAGTTGCGAGCCCCACCGTCCCCCGAGGGCCCAGCGAAGAGCTCGTCGTACAAGGGCGCGTTGCCCTCGTGGTTCCCGATGACCGGGTAGAACGGCACCGAGCCGAGGAGCCCCGGGGCCGGATGCCAGAACTCGGTGTCCCACTCCCAATCGCGCCTCCCCGATGTCACCAAGTCACCTACGTGGATCACCAGGTCGGGACTGTACTCGGCCACGGCGGCGGCGATGGCCTGCCAGGTGGCGACATTCGTCCGACTGTCGCCAACGACGATGAACCGGATCAACTCCTCCGGGATGACCGGCGCACGAGCGGTCGCGCCGACGCTGAACCCGTCTCGCTCGGCCAACACCACGTAGGATCCGGGATCCTCCAGCGACTGGCGAGCAACACGCATCCGGTGGATCAGACCGGGCTCGGTGAAGCCGACGCGTCGCATCACGGCCCCGTCGTCTCGCGACTGCCCATCACCTCTGCGATAGACCGACATGCGCGCCGGCATGTTCGTGTGGCTCGTCAGCGTGAAGGAGTCTTCATCAAAGGCGCCGAGCAGCGGCCCGATCCGAAACGCCAGCTCGCTGCTGCGGCGCGGCACGAGCGAGACCGCCGGTGCGAACACGATCGTGTCCTGGCGTGAGCCGTTCCACACCCTCAGCTCCACCTGGAGGACATTCCCGCTGTCGCGCAGCAGCACCGGGTCGATGCCCGGCAGGCGGGAGAAGGTCATGCCCTCCAACGGTGGCGGTATCTCCTGTCCATTGAGCGCGACGCGGAGCCCACGAAGGGGATTTCGCACGTCGTGACGGAACTCGAGCGAGGTGTAGGAGCCAGTGACGGTGAGTGCGTGAACGCGAGCGGGAACAACGAATACCAGCTCGATCAGCACGGTCGCCTGCGTGCGAGGCAGGATGACCGGTGCGTCGGCAGTGAACGTGGTACCGTCGTCCGTGCTGTACACCGGCACGGCGCCCTCGAGCAGATTGGGCGCAGCCGGCCCGGGTGCATTCTGCGCCGAGACCAGGCTGGCGCCGACACAACACAAGGCGGCGCCGATCGTTACATCCAGTGGCCAACGAGTCATGACGTGTTCCCTGAGTGAGCGTCCTGTGGTGCGGATACACTGTCGAGCTTATCGGCCCGAGATGAAGCGGAGGTGAAGTGACGATGAACGTACGCGGGTGACCGACCCCGCGGGGCACACACGGTGCGTGCAGCCTCCTCATGTCTGGTCGAGCACGGCGATACCTCGCCTATGGGCGTGACATCGAGGCCGGGGAGGGCAAGAAAGCGTGGAGGATCTTGCCGGCTTCCTGTTGGACCAGATCGACTCGAAGGACTGGATACGCAAGGCACCCTCGGTGGCATCCGGCAAGTTGTCGTTCTTCCCTCGGATCCGACCCGTCGCACCGCCCCCGACTGGTCTCGGGCTACGATAGGGCGAGACGCTTCTGGAGGCCAGAGGAGAGCGTGCGTGAATAAGGGTGGCATCCATCGGGTTTCGTGGATGCGGAAACTCCAAAGCGGTTGAGCGTCGGGCACAGGGACGCTGGATTGTACGGAGCCACCGTCATCTCGATCCTACCCTCGTGCATCGCCCACTCTTCCGCTCGCTTGCACAACAGGATCCCGGCAGGTTGTTTTTGGAGATCGTCCCGGCTCTCCCTCACTCGTTCCCGCGAGTTTCCCATGTACCGTCTCTTCGTAGGGCTCCTGCTGATTGGATTCGGGTCTGCATCGCTCCAGGCACAGCAGCGGCAGACCGTCCACATCGGGATCGTGGTCGACGGGCCCTGGGCACGAAATGCCGACGCCCTCGCACTCCTCAAGGGCGAGCTGACCGATCTCTTGCGCTTGGACTTCGACGTCGAGTTCCCCGCTGCAGCCCAGCTGGAGGCCGACTGGACCTTAGCAGGGGTGCGCGAAGCCACCACGCGTCTTCTCGACGACCCGAGCATCGACCTGGTGATCGTGTCGGGGGTGATCGGCTCGGTCGACGCCGTGCGACGGGGTGCCCTGCCCAAACCCCTGATCGCGCCGTACGTCCCCGACGCCGCCTTGCTCGGGATTCCCAACGTGAATGGTGGGAGTGGCATCCCCAACCTGGTGTACATCACGCACCCGACGCAGGTGCTACGGGAGATTCAGGCCTTCCGCGAGGTGGTCGAGTTTGAGCATCTCGTGATTCTCACCAATCCGCATTACCTCGAGGCCGTCCCCCAGCTTCGGGAGCGGTTCGCAGACGCCATGCGGGCAGTCGACATGCGGGCGACGCTCCTGCCAGTCGCGGCGGTGGACGAAGCGACGCTCGCGGCTATTCCGGAAGACGCGGAAGCGGTCTTTCTCGCGTGGCTCACGAACCTGCAGGAGGGCGAGACAGAGCAGCTCATCGCCGCGCTGCGCGACCGCGCGCTCCCTACGCTCTCGTTCTTCATCGAAGATGTCCCACGGGGCGCACTGATGAGCGTCAACGGGGATTCCTACTTTCCCCGCATCGCCCGCCGTGTGGCGCTCAACGCACAGCGTATGCTGCTGGGTGAGGATGCCGCGACGATTCCCGTGGAGTTTGCGCGGGACGAGGAACTCACGATCAACATGGAGACTGCGCGTGCCATCGGTGTGTTCCCCAGCTACAGCGTCCTGACCGAGGCAACGCTCATCAACGAGGCGAGGCGGAGCATCGAGCGGGAAGTGACGCTGCAGAGCGTCATGACGGAGGCAATGGACGCCAACCTCCAACTCGCGGCGCAGCAACGCGCCGTGTCGGCAGGGGCGAAAGAAGTGACGCTCGCGCGCTCTGTGCTCTTACCCCAAGTGGATCTCTTCGGACTCGGGCTCATTGTCGACGAGGACCGAGCCGCCGCGAGCTTTGGGTCACAAGCCCAACGCTCGCTCACCGGAGGCTTCTCCGGATCGCAGCTGCTGTTCTCCGAGGGAGCCTGGGCCAACCTGTCGATCCAGGGGTCGGTTCAGCAGGCGCGGGAGTTCAACTTCGAGGCGCTGGAGCTCGACATCGCCCTCGAAGCGGCGGTGGCGTATCTCGACCTCCTGCGTTCGAAGACCCTCGAGCGGATTGCGCGCGAGAATCTCAACGTCACGCGGTCGAACCTGGATCTGGCACGCGTTCGCGTGACACTCGGAAGCGCCAGTGCCGGTGAGGTGTTCCGGTGGGATGTCGAGGTCGCCCAGGGCCGGCAGGCCGTGATCACGGCAAATTCTCTGCGCAACGTCGCCGAAATCGACCTCAATCGCATTCTGCGGCGACCGCTCGAGGAACCGTTCGCCACACGCGAGGCGGCGATCGACGATCTGCCGTTGATGCGCGGCACGCCGAGCGTACGTGACTATATCGACAACCCGTACAGCTTTCGCTTGTTCCGCGCGTTCATGGTGGAGGAGGGGCTTGCGGCGTCGCCCGAGCTCCGGGAGATCGACGCGGCAATCGACGCGCAACAGCGCCTGCTCGCGTCCGCCAGGAACGCGTACTGGGCCCCAACGATCGCGTTGGTCAGTGACCTGGGGTATAGATTCGCGACGGGCGGAGCGGGCTCCGACCCCGGGGCGGCACTGCCTCCCGGCACCCCGGTGCGGAACGATCTCGATTGGAGCGTGGGTGTGAGCCTGAGCCTGCCGCTCGTGGCGGGTGGCGCCCGGCCGGCCGAGGTCGGCCGCGCGAGCCGGGAGGTCGAGCGCTTGAGATTGCAGCGCGCCGAGATCGAACAGCGAGTGGAGCAGGGGGTCCGGTCCGAGCTCCACCAAGCCGGTGCGTCGCACGCCAACATTCAGCTCGCCCAGGATGCGGCGACGGCAGCCCGGCGGAGTTTTGAGCTGGTGACCGACGCCTATGCGAGGGGCGCTGCGCGGATGGTCGATCTCCTCGACGCGCAGAACGTGTCCGTGGTGTCCGCTCTCGCTGCCGCGAATGCCGTGTACGATTTCCTGATCGACTTCGTGCAAGTCGAGCGTGCCGTTGGCCGGTACCAGATCTTCGCCGGTGAGGATGAGCGACGGCAGTTCTTCGATCGTCTCGATACGTACTTCCGCAGTGCCGATGTCGGCACGCCACGTTGAACACCCGAGGGTGCCCGTATGATGCGACGATTTCTTCCATTGGTCACCGGCGTTGCGATCTGCTCGGTGGGTTGCAGCGGTGGTGACGCAGAGGACGAACCGATCGTCCGGCCGGTTCGCTATATCGAGGTGTTCCAGAGCGGGGGCGTTCGGGTGCGACGGTTCTCGGGCGTCGCACAGTCGGCGGTAGAGGCGCCGCTCAGTTTTCGCGTGGCCGGGACGGTGCAGCGGCTCCCCGTCGGCGTCGGCGACCGCGTGCAGTCCGGGCAGTTGATCGCCGCGCTCGATCCGGAGGACTACCGGTTGCAGCGGCAGGACGCACAAGCGGCGCTCCGACGCGCCGAGGCGGAAGCTCGCAACGCCGAGACCAGCTACGAGCGCGTCCGCGGCATGTACGAGAACGAGAACGCATCCCTGACGGATCTGGAGGCGGCACGGACGGCCTCGGAATCCGCAGCGGAGCAAGTGACGTCGGCGGCCAACCGATTGGGGCTGGCAGAGCGACAACTCGGGTTCGCGCGCTTGACGGCACCACAGGACGGCGCCATTGCGGCGGTGAGTATCGAGCTCAATCAGAACGTCCGCGCTGGTCAAACGGTGGTGCTGCTCACGTCCGGGTCGGACCTCGAGGTGGCCGTCGCCGTGCCCGAAGTCCTGATCGCCGAGGTCCGGGAAGGGAGTGCAGTCGCCGTGACCTTCGATGCGCTTCCCAACGACACCGCTCCGGGCATCGTCACCGAGGTGGGCGTGGCGGCGATGGAGACGGGCACCACCTTCCCCGTCACCGTTCGCCTGACCGATTCCCGTGAGGGCGTCCGATCCGGGATGGCCGCCGAGGTGGCCTTTCGGTTCACGGCGCCGGGCCGCAGTGACGTGATCGTTGTGCCCCCCGTGGCGGTGGGTGAGGACCAGAACGGACGATTCGTGTTTGTCGTCGAGCCAGCGGATCCGGGATATGGTGTTGCCCGCCGCCGCGCCGTGTCGGTCGGCGAGTTGACGACGGACGGGCTCGAGATCCTCGAGGGGCTGGATGACGGTGATCGTGTGGTCACCGCAGGGACCGGGCAGATCGTCGACGGCCTCCGCGTTCGCATCTAGCGGCGGGGACACGATGAGCATCACCCGCCTCGCCATCGAGAAGAACCGCATCACCACCGTCGCCCTGGTAGTGATCCTGTTCGGCGGTCTGTCCAGCTATTTCGGACTGCCGCGCGCCGAAGATCCGGGGTTCGTGATGCGGGTCGCGCTGGTACAGACGTTCTTTCCCGGCGCCAGCCCGGAGCGCGTGGAGTCGCTAGTCACCGACAAGCTCGAGAAAGCGATCCGGCAGATCCCCGAGCTCGACTTCGTCGCCAGCCAGTCGAGGACCGGCGCCTCGTTTCTCTTCATCAACATCCTCGCGAGCTACACCGACATGCGGCCGATCTGGGACGATCTGCGCCGCAAGGTGGAGGCGACCCGTTCGGATCTTCCCGAGGGCATCATCGGGCCGATCGTGAATGACGAGTTCGGCGACGTCTTCGGTACGATCATCACCATCAGCGGCCAGGACTACACGTACGCGGAGCTCCAGGATGTTGCCGACGACGTGCGCGATGAGCTCCTGGGGATTCCCGAGGTCGCGAAGGTCGAGATCTACGGAGATCAAGAAGAGCAGATCTTCGTCGAGTTCAACAACGCGCGACTCGCCGAGCTGGGACTCTCACCGGCGCAGCTCCAGACCATCCTCGAGTCGCGCAACATCGTGATCCCAGGTGGTGAGGTCAACACGGGTGACGAGCGTATCGCACTCGAACCTTCTGGGAACTTCGAAACGGTCGAGGATCTGCGGCGCAGCGTCATCCGGCTGCCGGGCTCCGATCAGGTCATGCAGCTCCAGGATATCGCCACCGTCGAACGTGGGTACGTGGATCCTCCGCAGACCTTGGCGCGCGCCTCCGGCGCGCGCGCTTTGGCGCTGGCGATCTCGCTGCGAGAGGGCGGCAACATCATCCAACTGGGGGAAGAAGTCCAGCGGGTCTGTCATCGGATGCAGACCGAGTATCCGATTGGCATCGACTTCGACCTGGTCGCCTTCCAGCCGGAGATCGTCGATCGGAAGATCAACGACTTCGTGGGCAACATGCTGCAGGCGATCGCGGTTGTCATCCTCGTGGCCCTCGTGGCACTTGGCCTCCGTACGGGGCTCGTCGTGTCGTCGCTGATTCCCATGGCGATGCTCATGTCGATGCTCATCATGGCATTGTTGGGCATCGGCCTCGATCAGATGTCGCTCGCCGCGCTCATCATTGCGCTGGGGATGCTCGTCGACAACGCCATCGTGATGTCTGAATCAATTCAGACGCAGATGGGAGAGGGCAAGGATCGACTCGAGGCCGCCGTAGACTCGGCGGCCGAGCTACGGATTCCATTGCTCACGTCCTCGCTCACGACGGCGGCCGCCTTCCTGCCTATCTTTCTCGCCGAGTCGGAGGCCGGGGAGTACACCGCACCCCTATTCAAGGTCGTGACGATCACGCTGCTCTCATCGTGGGTGCTGTCGCTCTCGATGATCCCCCTCTTGGCATATCGGTTTCTCCAGGTGCGTCGCGGAGCGGCAACGGGCTTCGACACGCCGTTCTATCGGCGGTACCGCGGCATGCTCCTGTGGGGGCTCCGGCATCGGGCCACCGCGCTGGCCGGCATCGTGGGGACGTTCGTCCTCGCCATGATGGGATTCGGGTTCATCCCCAACATCTTCTTCCCTCCGTCCGACCGAGCGCTCCTCACCGGCGATCTCGAGCTGCCAATCGGAGCGCCCATCGAGCGCACGGAGGCAACCGTGCGACAACTCGACCAGTTCATCGAGGACGAGCTTCGAGGACACGCGGGAGTGAATGACGAGCACACGGTGGAGAACTGGGTGAGCTTCATCGGCGAAGGCGCACCGCGCTACGGTCTGACGTATGCACCGGAGCAGCCCAGCTCCGAGTACGCCTACGTCATGCTGAACACCAACTCGCGTGCGGCGGTGGATGCCTTGATTCCGCGTCTCGAGCGGTTCGTGCTCGACGAGCTGCCCGATGTGACGGCCACGTTCAAGCCAGCGATCCTCGGCCCGCCGGTCAACGCTCCGATCGAGATTCGCGTCTCGGGGCGCGACATTGACGTGATCTTCGATCTGGTGGATCGGGTCAAGGCACAGATCGGCACGATCGCCGGCACGCGCAACATCACCGACGACTGGGGCCGTCGGACGAAGAAGATCCTGGTCAAGGTGAATGGGGCACGCGCTCGGCGGGCGGGTGTATCGAACCGTGACGTCGCCGTCTCGCTGCAGACGGTGCTTTCCGGCATCGAGACGACGCAATTCCGTGAAGACGACAAGATCATCCCGGTGACGATGCGATCGGTGTCGGCCGACCGGGAAGACCTCGGAAAGATCGAGGGACTCAACGTCTACTCTCAGGTGACCGGGCGGCCGGTGCCGCTCAAGCAAGTCGCGGATCTCGAGGTCGTATGGCAGCCGGCTAAGATCCTGCGCCGCGACCGACTTCGTACGGTGACCGTGCAGGCCGAGCTCCGGCCTGGGGTCACGGCGGCGGCAGCCATGGCGCAGTTCCAGCCATGGCTGGATGAGACGGCCGAGGCGCTACCCCTCGGGTATCGCTTCGAGGTCGGCGGTGAGGTGGCCGAATCGGCGAAGTCGCAGGCCTCGATTAACGCCAAGATGCCCATTGCACTTCTGATCATCGTGGTGCTGTTGGTGGCACAGTTCAACTCGATTCGCCGACCGGTGATCATCATGCTGACGGTGCCGTTGGCACTGATCGGCGTGGTGGTGGGCTTGCTGGTTGCACAGTCCTATTTCGGCTTCATGACGTTCCTCGGCGTGATCGCGCTCATCGGGATCGTGATCAACAATGCCATCGTGCTGCTCGATCGAATTCGCATCGAGCAGGTGGAGTCTGGGCGTGCGCCGGCCGATGCCATCCTCGAGGCCGCGCAACGTCGCCTGCGCCCCATCCTCTTGACGACCGCAACGACGGTGGGTGGTTTGTTACCACTGTGGTTAGGCGGAGGTCCGATGTGGCAACCGATGGCGATCGCCATCATCTTCGGGCTGGCGTTCGCGACGGCGCTCACACTGGGACTGGTGCCCATCCTGTACTCGCTGTTCTATCGAGTGAGCTTCAAGGAGTACGGCAGAGGGTAGGGTGGCGGGGGGTGCGTTGGTGGAACGGCAGGCTGGAGAACGGTGGGCTGCCAGAGGGAACGGAGGGTCGCACTAATGACGCAGGTGACATGGCTCAGAACGAGCTACTGGGCGGGAGCAGTCGTGGACGCCTTGGTCGGCATGCTGATGCTGATACCGGGCAGGATGGGCGAGACGGAGTTCCGATATCCCATGGGGCTGGCAGCCACGTTGGCGTTCGGCTGGACAGCCCTTCTCGTCTGGGCCGACCGGAAGCCGGTGGAGCGGAAAGGCATCCTCGTCATCACGGTGTTCCCTGTCATCACGGGCCTCCTGCTGTCCGGCATCTACGGCGTCGTCGTGGGTCTTCTTCCGGCGGCACAGATCATCCCGGGCTCAGCAGTCGGAGTCATCCTGATCGTGCTCATGCTCTACAGCTACTGGAACGCGAGGGGTCCGGACGGAGACGTCGATGTCCCTTCTCAGGTATGAGGATTGTCGGCGTCTGTCGCGCCATAACCCCTCCCCTCCCCTACTCTTTGAGTCGAGGTATCCACCATGGCCATCGCGCAGTCCCTGCTCCCGGAATTCGATCACGAGATGCGATCCACCCGCACGTTGCTCGAGCGTGTACCGGCCGACCACGCATCGTGGAAGCCGCACGAGAAGTCCTACGCGCTCGGGTCGCTCGCGCTGCACGTCGCACAGCTCCCCATGTGGGCGGGGATGACCATGCAGACCGCCGAGTTCGACATGGCATCGCCGCAGGCGCGCGACGATCGGTCGTTCCAAGGGACCGACACACTCCTCGCCACGTTCGACGCGAACGTCGCGACCGCGCGCGCCGCGATCGAAGCCGCCGGTGATGCCGAGTTCATGTCCTCCTGGACCTTGAAAGCCGGCGACCAGGAGATCTTCAGCATGCCCAGGGTGGCGGT
Organism: Gemmatimonadota bacterium; assembly: GCA_039584325.1. Classification (GTDB taxonomy): domain Bacteria; phylum Gemmatimonadota; class Gemmatimonadetes; order Gemmatimonadales; family GWC2-71-9; genus JAOTVV01. The sequence continues at coordinate 20,225 of JBDGYA010000042.1, read as the reverse complement.
ACTGCGGTCGTTCGTGATGAACCATCTGATCCATCACCGAGGGCAGCTCACTGTGTACCTGCGGATGAAGAACGTGCCGTTGCCGGAGATCTACGGCCCCACGGCCGACTCGGCCGCCTAGCTCGCACTCATGTCCACGCCGGGGGGCGTGGCTTGGCCCGGGGGACCCGCAGGCTCGGCCACCAGTTCGCGATGGGACTGGAGCGGCTGAATGCAGCGGACCCAGGCACCCTGCTCGAGCAGTACCGGTGGGCACGCGCGCACGTCGAGAGCGCCGTCATGAACGAGAAGGCGACGCTCCACTCGGTGCTCGAGCTCGCATGGGACCAGGCGAGGGTGGGCGGATACGTCCGCAATATGCAGCAGGCGATCGATCGCATCGGTAAAGCCCATTTGGCAGCACTCGAGACGCACATGGAGCCGTTGCCGCAGGCCTGAACACGCAGCCAGTGCGGATTCAGCTCACCGGAGCTGGAGCAGAGGGCGGACCGCATGCTACCGAAACCCACAGCCAGAGTGAAGGAGAACGGCTACCGCGGGTGGCGTCGCATCTCAAGGAGGTAGCCGAGGACGCGCGTGGTGCGTTCCCCTACAGCCGGAGATTGCCAGCACGAACGAGCTCACCCTGCTGATCGACCGGAGCCACTCCGTGCCGGACATCAAGAAGATGCCGGACGCCCAGTATCGGACGATGTCGGACCTCCAGGCTATCATCAACTGCACAGAGGTGCTCAAGCTGGCAGGGTTGGTGGAGATGTAGGACTGGAGGGAGAGGAAGCGTCTCTCGGTGGCCACGACGACCATGATCGAGCCACCGTCCGCAGGGGCCCTGCGCCCTTGGCCCGCGGCGATGCCCCCAAGGGCGCCCGGTACCTCGCCCTGCGCCGGCTGCCCGTCCCAATGTGGGACGGGCTCGATGTGGGGCACCCCGAGTGTCCATAATTCAGGACACCCTGCCTGGGGCCAGGCTAAGTCCAGGCCCCGCCCGGAGTTGACCAAACTGCAAGCATTCCCTACTTTGTGGTCGCGCCAACGGAGGGGTGACAAGCTCTGAGCAGCGGCTCTTACGCCAGGCGCAGCGGCCCCGCAGGCAACTGCGGGGTCGTCTTTTTTCGCTGAGCGGACGGCATGGGCTCCGGGAGCCCGGCGCCCCACCCCGCCGGACCCCTCAGGAAAACAGACCACCGATGATCTCGGCGATCACCTCGAACACGGACCCCGCCGCATCGCCGGCCGCATCGACCGCACCTCCGGCCGCATCGGCGACCCCCGCCAGCCCGCCGCCCACGATCTCTCCCGCCGCCCCAGCAGCGGCATCCGCGGCATGCGCCAATCCGGCCGCGGGGAGGAACACGAGGTCCGGTACCCAGAGGAACGCATCGATCAGGAAGTAGTCCGCGACCACCAGCGCCCCGTCGTCACGCTTCACCGTCGGCAGCTTTCGCCGCATTTCCATGTTCCAGATCTGCGCCAGCTCGTGGTTGTCGAACCAGACACCGCGACACGAGCGACAGGCATCGAGCGTCAGTGTGTCGCGCTCGATCCGTTCCAGGGGCTGCTGGCACGTCGGACAGTCCAACCGGTTGTGCCATCCGCAGGACGGGCAGGAAGCGGCGTTACGCTCCATGATCGCGTGACAGGAGTGACACGGCATTCGGAATGCCGTCTCGCGGAGAGTCACGGTGCGCCCGAGTCCCTTCGGTTGCGCCTCGCGCAGGGCCCGTACCTCACCAGCATCGAACCATACGCCGCCACAGCGACGACAGTAGTCGAGGATCAGCTCCTGGTCCCGCACGGGCTTGAGCTTCACCTTCATCACGCCGAGACACGTGGGACAGGGAAGCCGCACCTCGATCTCAGTCATCGAGCACCCCTCGGCTCGAGGACTTCTCGTCGAGCCGCTGCACGTCGGGGAACGTGTAGACCAAGAGACCGCTTTGCGTCACCTCGATGTCGGCGACGCCCCGCACGGCCATCGCTCGGAGCAAGGCCTCGGCATCCGCGTGGGTCAGCGCCAGCTCGCGTACCACCTCCACGACGGCCAGCCGACCGCCGTGCGCACCGGCGAGCCGCAGGACCTCGGCTTCCTGCGTCTGTTGGGTGAGCTGCTCGCGGCGGCCTGCCAGGTGCTTCCGGCGCCCGAAATGCTGCACCAGCAACGTGCCGCCGGCCACACCAGGGATGCCGACACCGACCGTCAGGGCGAGCACCGTGGCAAGGGTCCCCCCGGAAAGGTCGGCGTTGAAGAACCCCAGGAGCATGAACAAGCTCACGCCGAGCAAGCCGAACCCCAGGACTGGCCGCACGTGCAGGCCTCCGGCAAGGATAGTGAGAAACTGGCAAGCCGGCGGAGTGAGGGCAACAATCCGGACGCCAGCACGGAGAGTCAGCTGCCAGCGCGAGGCCAGCTGCGCACGACTGGTGCGTCCCTTCACTCTTGCGGAAACACGAGCACGTTCTTCATGTTTGTGCTTCATCGGCGACTCGGGTAACGGCCCGCGGGCAGTCCGGCGCCGCGCCGGACGCCCGCCCGACGACCGAAGCCCATGGTCAGCAGCACCCCTCGCCGTCCCCAGGGAGGTTCCACATGCGGCCACCAACCGTGCTGCGCTCCCTCGCCGTCGTCCACTCCAGTTCAACCTAGGCTCGACGCAGCATGCAAGCGTTCAGTCGGCTCAGGCCCGCTCGAGCAGTACGGGCGTGTGTGTGCCTCCCGGGATCACGAGCATGCATGCGGCGCGGCATCGTGCGGCTCCGTCGAAGTCTCCTCTCCGTTGCCTGGATCCTCCTGTTCTCCAGTTCCTGCACCGACGATCGGCCGACAGGGCTGACGGCGACCGGCAGCAGCCCCATCCTGTTCACTTCGGAGAGGGACGGCAATTTCGACATCTTTCTCATGCCGTCCGATGGCAGCAGTCAGCGGTATCTGACCAGGGATCCGGCCGCCGATCACAGCGCCGATTGGTACCCCGACGGCTATGGACTCAAGATCGCGTTCATGTCGAACCGCGATGGCGACTACGAGATCTTCGTCATGCTCGTCAGCGGTCGGGGGCTTCAGCAACTCACTCACAACGAGCGTCGTGACGGGTTTCCGCGGTGGTCGCCCGACGGCTCGCAGATCCTGTTCACGTCCATTCGGGACGACAATCTGGAGTTGTACGTCATGGATGCGGATGGTGCGAACCCGACCCGACTGACCTGGAACCCCGAAACCGACATCGGTGGTGCCTGGTCGCCCGACGGTTCGAGAATCGCGTTTGCGTCTGAGCGTGGTGGGAACCGCGAGATCTACGCCATGCGGGCGGATGGGTCGGACGTGGCCCGGCTCACGCACAACACGGCGTTCGAGGGGCGCGCAGTGGCGTGGTCGCCGGACGGCTCCAGGATTGCGTTCGACGCCTTGAGCGACGGCAATTACGACGTCTATGTGATCAACGCGGACGGTACGAACGAGATGCAACTCACGCATGATCCCACGAACGATCGCTATCCGACGTGGTCCCCCGACGGACACCGGATCGGGTTCACGAGCGGCCGCGACGGCGATGCGGAGATCTACCTGATGGACGCGGACGGCACGGGACTCGTGCGCGTCACGCATAGCACCGGGTTGGATGTGCTCGACTCCTGGCGTCCCTGAGCACCGAGGCAGTCGGAAACTCCGAGCCGTCGGCGAGCGGCGACGGACAGCCCCCCCGCACCGATTCGTAATGGAAGCAAACCCTCACCCCAGCGGGGTGGCCGCCATGGACCGTCCGAGATCCACCGCCGCTCTCCTACTGGCACTCTCCGCCTTCGTTCCAGGATGTAATTCGCTGGGCCCGTCCGAGACGGAAGCCGAGTTCTGGGCCCGCATGGACGCGTACGTCACCGAGCATATGGACCCCGCAGGATCGGGATTCGGGTTCGTCGTCATCCACGACGGCGCCGTCGCCTTCGCCGGAGGGTGGGGCATGGCGAACATCGAGACCGGCATTCCCTTCTCTCCGACGACACCGAGCAATGCAGCCAGTCTCACGAAACAGTTCACGGCCATGGCGGTGCTCGTGCTCCACGAGCGCACGATGCTCGCCCTGGACACGCCGATCCTCACGATCCTCCCGGAGCTCCCAACGGAGTGGTCGGATATCACGGTCCATCATCTGCTGACGCATCAGTCGGGGATACCCAACTACACCGACATTACCGGGGACGCACCGGCCGCCATCGATGGTCTGACGAACCAGGATGCGCTGGATCTGGTGCTCGCAGATCCCGCTCTCGATTTTCCCCCGGGGACCCAGGCGTCGTACAGCAATACGGGATACCTGGTACTGGCCATGGCGGTGGAACGACTCGCCGGTATGCGCTATGCCGACTTCCTGCACGAGCACATCTTCAAACCGCTGGAGATGACCTCGACCTTCGTGTGCGACGAGTCGGTCGTGTTTCCCTCGAATACGGCGCTGCCATACGACGAGGACAACCAGTTGTACGAGTACACCCTCTACACCTACGGCCCGGGGGGCATCTATACGACGCTCGCGGACTACGTCAAATGGGATCAGGCGTTGTACACCAGCGACATCGTCCAGCAATCCACCCTAGAACTCGCCTACAACGGACATACCGGCGGCGAGAACGATTTCGGATACGGCTGGATGGTGGGGAGTCATCGTGGCTCGAAGTCACTGCGCCATGGGGGATTTGGCACCGGCTTTCTGAACTACGTCGTTCGCGTACCGGCGAAGCGCTTCACCTACCTGTTCCTCTCCAACGGAGGGGTGTTCGCGAATGAGGGTTTCGACACGTGGACGAATGAGCTGATGGGGGAGATCCTTTCCTTCTATCTGTAGTGGTTCGGGGGCAGGGCACGCTCGGACGACGTGCGTGCTCGAGGGGAAGGAGCTTCGGACGCAGGTGACGAAGCCCATCTCCGACGTGAAGCAGTTTCCGTTCGACGAGACGAAGCCCGTTCTCGATGAAGATGAGCGTGCCACCGAGGAGACGAAGCTCGTTCTCGACGCGAAGAGGTTGCTGCGCGATGAGACGACGCCCGTGCTCGACGAGAAGAATTCACGTCGACGGGAAGAAGCTCATTCTCGACGAGGCGAAGATTCAAATCGACGGGAAGAAGCTTCTGCGCGGTGAGACGAAGGCCATTCTCGACGAGAAGAAGCTTCAAATCGATGAGAAGAAGCTCCTTCCCGATCGCAAGAAGCCTCTGCGCGGTGAGACAAAGCTCATTCTCGACGAGCATTCTCGACGAGAAGAAGCTTCAAATCGGGGGGAAGAAACGCCCGAAAGATGCTGTAAGTACTTTTAGCACAATCAGTTGTGTCTGAGGATGATCCCAAGGCAGCGCCAGGGCCGTGCGCGTAGCTCAGCGCCGCTGCAATCTCACCGGCAATGCCTTGGGCTTCTCGATGGGCAGCGGCCCGCCGGTTCGAGTTTGGGATAAGAATGGTGGTGGGTTTCTTCGTTGGCCTGGCGGCCGGGGCAGTCTGGCTCACCTTCCTGTACAATAGCACCGGTGGCAGTGCGCTGATGGCGGTGCTGTGGCACACGTGTTGGACTGTCGTCAGTCAAGCATCCCTTGTTCTTTCGGAGTTAGTCGTAGCCGTGATGCGCACCTGTGTGATTCTTGCAGCAGCCTTCATCTTGTTGAGATGGGGTCCCAAGTCGTTGGCGACGAAAGCCAGATAGGCACTTGCACGTGAGGAATCTGACTGACGGAGGGTGAACATGCGACGGGGAGCGACTCTGGCTCTCGCCCTGGCAACGGCGTGCGGCGAGGGCGGAAGCCAGCCGGCTGCGTCGGTGGTCCGCGACAGCGCGGGCATCCGCATCGTCGAGAACCGGGATGTGGGATGGGAACGGACGACAGCATGGTCGCTCTCGGCAGAGCCGGTGCTGCAGATCGGCGCGCTCGACGCCGAGCCGCAGCACCAACTCCACCGCGTCGTCGGGGCGGTGACTCTGTCCGACGGGCGTGTCGTGGTCGCCAACGGGGGATCCCAGGAGCTCCGCTGGTACGACGCGGCAGGGGTCCGCGTGGGCAGCGCTGGCAGGCATGGGGAGGGCCCGGGAGAGTTCTCCGGACTGGTGGCACTCGGCCTGCTCCCGGGAGACTCGATCGTTGCCCATGACGTGCGGCTGCGCCGCCTCTCCGTGTTCGACCCAGCCGGTCTGTTCGTGCGGTCCGCGCGACTCGAGATCGAAGGGCGTGCCGGCATGGCGTTCGCGGCACTTGCCGGGACGCTCAGCGACGGGTCTCTCCTGATGGCGGGCCGCGTGATCCCAACGGACGGGGGGGTCGAGGGGCCGCTCCTGGCCCCGATGCCGCTCTACCGGTACGGGACCGACGGCCGCCTGCAGGACTCGCTCGGCACGTTTCACGGGTGGGAGGCGACGACGATCGTCCGACGCACCGCCGAGTTCGTCGGCATGGCCATGGCGGACCGGCCGTTCGGGCACAGCACGTCGGTGACGCCAGCCGGGGCGCGGATCGCCATCGGCACACCGTTCGCGTTTTCCTTCGAGCTCTTCGAGCCAGATGGAACGCTGCGTGCCATTGTCCGACTCGATCGGGCCAACGATCCAGTGACAGCAGACGACATCGCGGCGTACAAGAGTACCCTCTTGGATAACTCGCGGGACGCGGCTGGTCAGCAGGCCCTGCAACGCCAGGCGGACGAGTGGGAGTATCCGGAGACCATGCCGGCGTACGCGCCCGGGCTCAAGGGAGACCGGTCCGGCAACGTATGGGTGCCGGCGTTCGAGATCGCACGGGGCTCGGCAACCCGCTGGTCCGTGTTCGATCCCGACGGACGCTATCTCGGCGAGCTGACCACCCCGGCACGGTTCCGGGTGTTCGAGATCGGCGACGACTACGTGCTGGGCGTGTGGCGCGACGATCTCGACGTGGAGTATCTCCGCAGGTACCAGCTCCGCAAGCCGTGATGGCCCAAGGGAGTGTCGGCCACCCTGTAACGACGCCGGCGGACGCTGATTGACGCAAGACATCAGACTTGGGCTCTTCTTCGAGCCGTGCACCAACCCCGCGTTGGTGCACCGGCGGGACCAGCGCTACCCGCAGCAGGCCGCGCTCTCCTTCTTGCCGGTCAGAGCCGCGAAGATCATCGCGCTCGCACATCCCACACCGCTGTCTACTGTGATGGCCGCCGTCGGGCAATTCAGCTGACAGGCTCCGCACTCCATACACGCGTCGGGTCGAGCGAGCTGCGCCACACGATGGTTCATCGTGAACACTCCGTGCGGACAGACGACGGCGCACATCTCGCAGCCGATGCAGAGATCGGGCTCGTATCTGAGTGTGTTCACCGACGACGCGTTGATCATGACGATTCCCGGTTCTCAAACGAGAGACAGGACGATTCTCGAGACGATTCCGATCCCACCAAGCCCGGCCATGATGGGGATGTAGGTGAAGATCTCGCGTCGGACCCCGCTCCTCGACGTGAACGTCGTCGCGCCCGTGAAGTTCAACGCCAGGAACGCTGTGATCGACGTGCCGATCAGCAGTACTGACAGCGCCCCAGCGACCTGTCTCCACCACTCGAGGCCCCCACCCTCCAACAGGCTCCACATGACGAAGGGCAGCGCCACCAACCCACCCAGGACGAACCCTTTGCTACTGAAGTCGCGGGTCGGGATCCACGGCAGCGACAGCGGGAACAGCACGACCCCTCCGAGAATCGCCGAGAGGAAGGCCGCGCTCGGCACCGCCGGTGCGTCCGCAGTGACGAGCCGCAGCAGCAACACGAGCAGCGAGAACAGTACCAGGAGGCTGCTGAGCTCCACCGGGATCAGGACCGCACGGTCCTTGAGCGGGAACCGCACCCGACGCATCTCCGGCGTGGCTTTGTGCGTCCTCAGGTAACCGGGAAGATCGGCCGCCAGCACCGGGCCGTACTCTACCTTGAAGGTCGACCGCTTCTTCACCTCGTGCGCCGCAACTCCGGGAGCGCCCAGCTGGGGCAGGATCAGCACCCGGTGGCCGACTACGTCACGCAGCTGCGTCAACTCGATCCGACGAACAAGCTCGTCGGTGCCGAACGTCCCTTTGCCGGCAGCGCACCAGACGTTGATGCCCCTCGTGTCCAATACCAGGATGTATCCGTCAGTCCCGACGAGTGCCGAGCGAAGCGCGTCGAATGAGAGCGTGTAGTTGGCTGTCACGAAGACCGGCGAGTCGGCAGTGGGGTGGCCCAGTGCGTATAGCCCCGGCTCGACCCTGTGCCTGTTGCGCCTCCAGCCGACGCGCGCCAGGAAGTGGTCCCAGCGGTTCGCCAGCGTGAGCGTGCCGGTCGTAGGCGTGACGGCGGACCGTACTGTGGTCTCGGCGACCGTCGACATCATCTATCGCCGGTCCGACTCAGGAACCACCGCACGTGGCGCGGCCGTTTCCACCCGGGCTCAAGCGCTAGCTGCAAGGATCGCATGCACACGCCGTCTCGACGGTCCCGGCCCCAATCGAACCACCGCACGCGACGCAGGCGGTGGCACTCCACACCGCCGCCGCCAGAACGATGAGCACGCCCAGCAGAACGAACGGCGTGAAGAAGAAGAACCCGAAGGTCATCACCAACAGGCCGAACAGACCGACTGAGAGCGGCTCGCCGCGCCCATGCACCGTGAAGCCGAGCCAGAGCCCCCAGAGTGTTACGGCGGCTGCCGCCATCAGTAGCGGAATCCATCCCGCGGACGGCATCGCCAGGTTCTGGCCGACCCCCCAGACCAGCTTCAGCAGGCCATAGACAGCGCCAGCAGCGAGCAGGACGGGCAAGGCGCCGACGACCACGACAACTTTGTACCGGCTGTCCGAATCGTTGCAGCAGTTCCCGATCATATCGGTGTCCTCCCCGCAAACGCGCACGAGGTCGCGCCACTCAACCGTCGTCAGTTTCCTCGGCCTCCGGCTCGAAGATCTCGCGGGCTTTCTGCCGAAGGTTATCCCTTGCCTGCTTCATTCCATCGAGCGCCTCGTCCAGCTCGTCGAGCTCTCGGGCGTGGATCGCGAGCCCCTCGCGAATGAACAGCGCCGCTGCCTCAGAGCGGCTCTTGAACGCGCCCGTCTCGACCCATTGGTCGAGTTTCCTGCTGGTGTCTTCGTCGATCCGGACCATCGCGACCTGGTCCCGGGTCGTCCTCCCCATTTCCCTGAGGGAGTCAGATAACCCACCTGCCATGCACACGACCTTGAGCGGGGAACCGTACTCGGTATCGCAGCACCCAGCGTCGAGGTCGATCCCCTTGTCCTTCAACTCCCGGCGGATGCGCTCCCATATCTGGGAAGGGTTGATCTCAGTCATACGATCCTCCACAGGACGCGTGCGGTGACCCGTGCGGCGTCGGACAACACAATAATTACAAATTACGTATTTCGCAATACGGGAGTCTCGTGATCATCCGTGGTCCTCCCTGATAGAGGGGACGTGCGTGCACGGCGATGCGTGAGAAGTCTGATGGACGATTCTAAAGTGCTATAAAGCAATCACTTACGCGTCATCCACGGCAGCACACTTGACAGATGGTGGAAAGCCATTAATATCCGATATATGTTGAATCATCGAACTATTGACCTAAACGACACCGCGTCGACGTTCAAGGCGTTGGGGCACCCGCATCGGCTCCAGATCTTCCTTCAGCTGGCCACCTGTTGCGTTCCGGGAACTGCCTGTGCCGATGAGGAGTCTCTGCGCCGATGCGTGGGCGAGCTGTCGAGCGAGCTGGACATAGCACCATCGACGGTGTCGCACCATCTGAAGGAACTGACCCGTGCGGGCCTCATCGCAACCCAGCGCTGTGGTCGCGAAGTCCGATGCTGGGTCGAACCGGCAGTGCTGCGGGAGTTGGGGGGCTTCTTCACGGCTCTCCTCGCCACGCAGCCTGCGATCAAGGAGGAAGCAAGATGACCGACCAGACCAGCCCTGCACCTGACAAACTCCGAGACGCTGTCCGAGATGCCTACGGGCAGATTGCTAGCGAGGGGCGCACCGGCTGCGGCTGCTCCTGCAGTGGGGATGCGAGTGCAACCGAGCTACCGACGAGGCTGGCGAGCGTGATGGGGTACTCGGCCACGGAGATCGCCGACGCACCCGAGGGTTCCAATCTTGGCTTGGGCTGCGGCAATCCTCACGCGATCGCTTCGTTGAAGTCAGGTGAGATCGTAGTCGACCTTGGCTCGGGCGCCGGCTTCGACTGCTTCCTCGCTGCCCGCCAGGTGGGGGAGTCCGGTGAGGTGATCGGTGTGGATATGACACCCGAGATGATCACGAAGGCACGCGAGAACGCCCGTGCAGCTGGGGTGGCGAACGTGAGCTTCAGGCTGGGCGAGATCGAGCACCTGCCGGTGGCCGACGAGTCGGCGGACATCGTTATGTCGAACTGCGTGATCAATCTCTCGCCCGAGAAGCCGCAGGTGTTCCACGAAGCGTTCCGTGTGCTACGGCGGGGCGGCCGTCTCGCGGTGGCCGACGTGATCGCCACAGCACCCCTGCCAGAAGAGGCGAAGCAGGACCTTGAGGCATACGCCGGCTGCGTGTCCGGCGCCGCCGTCGCGGAGCAGATCGAGTCCTTGCTGGCCGAAGCAGGATTCGTCGACAGCCGTATCACCCCACTGAGCGGCTCACGCGAGTTGATCCGTGAGTACTCCCCCGGCGGGAAGCTGGAGGACTACGTGATCTCGGCGCTGATAGAAGCCCGGAAGCCATGACGGACCCCCTGCAAGGCCGCCGGTAGCGAACCGCGCGGCGTACCGTTGGCCTTCGGGAGCCGCGCGTGCGATCCGAGTCGCTGCAACCAACGGGAGGTGCACCAATGAAGCAGCGCATCACCGCCGCCGGGCTGGCAGGCACCCTGCTCGCTGCTGGCGTTCTGGTTTCCGGGATGCTCATGGCACAGACCGCGGGTCGGGTTGCGTTTCCGAAGGGATACCGGAGTTGGACCCACGTGAAATCGGCGGTGATCCTCGAGGGCCACGTCAACTACAGTGCCTTCGGCGGGATCCATCACGTGTACGCCAACGACGAGGCCGTCGGGGCACTGCAGGAAGGCACGCTTTTTCCAAAGGGCGCCGTTCTCGTCTTCGACCTCCTGGAAGAAACGGTGGGGAACGGAGCCATTACCGAGGGAGCTCGCAAAGTGATCGGCGTGATGGAAAAGGACCCCGACCGGTTTGCAGCAACGGAGGGATGGGGTTTTGAGGACTTCAAAGAGGGCGATCCGCGCCAGCGGTTGGTGACCGACATGCGGGAGCAGTGTCTCTCCTGTCACGAGTCTCGACAAGCCAGTGACTACGTCTACTCAGCCTATCGACAGTAACCGACGCCGGTACGTTTCGACCTGAGCGCTTCAGGGAGGCAGACGTGCGATCCTGGTCATCCCCGATCACTCAATCCATCGATCCCTGCCGCTGTCAAACAGCGGCAGGATATTCAGGTGGGCCAGCTTTCGCCGCACCGACCCTCTGCTCTGTACCGCATCCGTGCATCCGCCGAACCGCCTCTCCGACTCCAGCGACTGGCTCAACGCAGTGGATGCTACGTATCGTGCCGATCTCGATCGCTTGAACGAGGTGAACTAACCAGCGGTTCGACGCCAAGGTGGAGCAGCGCTTCGCGGAAGCTGAGGGTCTACTCCTCGTCGCCCTTGCGCGGGATCCTCGTATCGCTCATGGCCGCATGGTACACGAACGAGGCCATGATAACGGCGTTCTTCATGAGGTCCTCGATCGGCAGGGTATCGAAGAAGTCCAGATTGGTGTGACCGCCGGTGCCACCGACTCGGGCCTGAAGGAACTGGAAGGCCGGCAACCCGACATTGTCGAACGGCACGTGATCGGTGCTCCCGACGCTCTGAATCGAAAGGGTCGTCATCCCCATGTCTCTGAACGGCTCCATCCACGCCGCGAATGTCTGCCGGACATGCTCGTTCCGTTGCAGCCAGATGCCCCGGTACTGCCCCGGGCCGTAGTCCTGGTTGAAGTAAACCGAGAACTTCTCATAGGCGGCGGTGACACCCACTGTGGTGTCGTTCGGATCGCCGAAGTGCTTCCTGACGTACGCGCGGGAGCCGTAGAGACCTTGTTCCTCGCCTGACCACAGTGCAACGCGGATGGTGCGCCGCGGCACCGCACCGACGGCCCGCAGGATACGCGCGGCCTCGAGCATCACCGCCACACCCGACGTGTTGTCGCTGGCGTTGGGGCTGGCGTGCCAGGTGTCGAAGTGTGCACCCAACATCACGATCTCGTCGGCCAGGTCGGTGCCGGGGATCTCGGCCAGCACATTGCTCGCCTGCTCGACCGATTCCCCGATCCGGTTGCGGACCTCGACTTCGATGGTCACCGGAATGTCGCGTGCCACAATGCGATACATGCGGTTGTAGTGTTCGGGCGTCACGGCAACGACCGGCAGCGAGCCGAGCGTTGCCTCGCGTGCCCATCCATCGGCTTTGGCACCGGGACGGGCAAAACCCCGGACCGCCCCCGGCCAGCCGCTCGTGGATTCGAGAACGACCGCGACCCCTTCGGCCTTGAAGAAGGTCAGCCGCTCCTCGGCATTCAGCAGGTCCGGATTCACCGGCCGGTCCCGATACACGCGGGGAACCGGGCGCGCCGGTGGCGGCACCACGGCCTGCTCGAGCTGCCGCATCTCCTCTTCCGTCCGGCGAGGCACACCCCTGGCGAACCGCTCCAGGTCGACCGTGGGTGGAGGCGTCGCGAGCACGGCCATCCCGCGGAGCCGGCCGTGGTACCGCTCGAGGTCCTGCCTGGTACGGACATGGGCAATGACGACGCGGAGCACCTGCTTGCCCCCGGTCCCCGGCGTGTGGGCCACGGGGAAGCCGACCATCGGCTGATAGTCCGGCTCAACCAGGTGCAGTGAGACGTACTCGTTGTCCCAGCTCACGCCATAGTCCATGAACGGCTCGACGACCGCGTTGACCAACCCGATGCGCCGCATCTCCTCTACGACCCAGAGCTGCGCGCGCTCCATGTCGCGGGAGTTCGTGAGACGAGCGCCCAGCACGTCGGTCATGTAGGAGAGGGTGTTCGCGAGCTGGGAACGCTGGAGTCCCTCCTCGCGGATGCGGGCCACCATCTGCCAGTCGACCGGGTAGGTCGTGATCACGTCGGCATCGCGTGCAGTCTGCGCCGCGGAACCCGTCCACCCGAGAGGCACCGTCGCGATCGCGATGATCAAGCTGGGGAGTGAGGAACGCATGGCGGATCGATCCTAGTTCGGAGTGGCGATTCAGTGTGGCCTACCACCTCTGCCCCTAAGCTGCGGGGGGGTCTTCACCACGGCAAGCGATTACTGTGTATGTTGCAGGCCCCGAAGGCCGTGTGACAATCGGGGCCGGACAGGCGGTTCCCCGTCAGGGGACTCTCCCCGGTGACAGCGTGCGATCCCAGTGCAGCACGTTGTACTTCCTCAGGATTCCGAGTGTCCGCTCTACGGGAAGCGCCTCGAGCGTGTGCCCGCGGCCGGAAATCGTCCTTGCCCTAAACATGGCGTTGTAGATGGCTTCCTCCGTCGCTTCCACGATTGCGGCGAAGAGCGGAGACATCGACGGATTGAGCAGTGCCTCCATCGCCCGCGGTGTGTCACTCGAGCGCACGCGACGGACCGCCTGTGCAGTGGAGAACGCGATCACGTAGTCACCGCTGCTGTTGTGTGCGAACGATCCCGTGCGGGCCACACCCAACATGGCGCGCTCCGCAAAGCGTCCGAGGTTGAGCGGGGTGAGCGGTGCGTCGGTGGCCGCGACGATCATGATCGAGCCACCATCGTCAGGGGCATCTGGCTCATGGCCCGGTGCGCCCTCCAGCTGACGGCGATAGCTGTAGCTGCCGAGCTCGCGTCCCACCGGAGCACCGTTGATGGTGAGGATTCCGCCGAAGTTGGTCTGGACCAGCACGCCAACGGTGTATCCGCCCAGTGCATCGGGCAGCACCCGCGAGCTGGTCCCAATACCGCCCTTCCAGCCGAACGCCGATGTGCCAGTGCCTCCTCCGACCGATCCCTCCTCCACCGGTCCCCCCGTGGCGTCTTCCAGCGCCCGGCGGACGTGCTCCGGCCGGACGGGATCGGCCCACATGTCACTCACCCAGCTGTCGTTCGTCTCGCCGACGATGGGATTGATCGTGTGCTCGCGCTCGCCCGGGCGCGACAGGAGATAGTCGGCGAGAGCCTCCGCGACGGACCACACGCACAACGTGCAGGTGAGCAGAATGGGTGTCTCGATCTCGCCAAACTCCCGCACCTGGGTTTCCCCGACGAGTTTGCCGTACGCGTTCCCCGAGTGGATCCATGCCGGGACCGGCTCCCAGTACAGGTTCCCCTCGTGCGGAATGATCGCGGTGACGCCGGTACGAATGCTGTCGCCTTCGACCACCGTAGCGTGACCGACCCGGACCCCTGCGACATCGGTGATGGCGTTGTGCTCACCGCTAGGGAAGACACCGACGACGAGACCGATATCTCGTGCTCGGGGTCGAGACGCCTCCTGCGCCGAGGCAAGTCCTGAAGCGGTGCTCGCGACGAGCACGGCCAATGACATCGCAGCTGCAGTGTCTCGCATTTCAGCCCCCTTCCCGTTCACCTGCGATGATAGGGCTCGAGAGAGGAAGCGTCCATAGCTGAGCAACCGCACCTCCCGGCGAGTTGCCGAGCAGACGTTGGGCAGGCGATCTTGGTGTGGACCTATGGAGTCGGTGGGCTTCGCCATTCCCGACTCGCGCTTCGAGCTGTCGATCACGTCGGCGGGGAAGGCTGCGTCAGTGCGCAACCTCGTCGCCGTGTTCCCCGGTAGCGATCGTGATCTCCGTGACGAATAAGTGGTCTACGGCGCCCACGTCGACCACGTCGACCACGTCGGAACGGGCCACCCGCTGGATGGCGACTCGATCTACAATGGTGCCGACGACAACGGTTCGGGAAGCGCCGCGCTGCTCGCCATCGCTCGGAGTCTTGCTGCGCTGCCGGACGACGCGCGGCCGAAGCGGTCCACCGCGTTCGTGTGGTTCTCAGGGGAGGAGCTCGGGTTGTTCGGCTCGAGTGCCTACGCCGATCAGCCCGCCGTCCCGTTCACACAGACGGTGGCGAACCTCAACCTCGACATGGTGGGCCGCGCGCCGGGTGACACCGTCTTCCTCCACGACTTCGAGATGGGGGATCTCGAGGCCATCGGGTTCGGCCTGGCGCCAGAGGTCGGTGTCACCGCCATGCCCATTCCGTGGCCGGAGTTTCGAATGCTGTACTACTCGGACCACCTGAACTTCGTCGCGAATCGGGTACCGGCGATGTTCTTCTTCTCGGGCTTCCACCCCGAGTACCACACGCCTATGGACGAGGCAGACAGGATCGATTACGGGACCATGGAGAGGATCGCGCGCCTGGCGTTCCGCACCGGAGTCGCGCTGGCCAACGACACAGCGCGTCCCGTCTGGAAGGCGCCACCGTACTTCCTGGAGCGTTGAGAACCGGGCAGTCGCGTTCCGTCAGCCTCGTTCAACCAGCGGCCCGAACGAGAGCGAGCGGCAGCACGCCGCGGACAATAGACCGTTCTGCCTTACCCGCCGATGCAGGGCGAGACCTCCGGATGGGCGGTCCAACTCTCGAAGGCCTCTCCCGCCGTCGGTAACTCCACGGCGGTCGTTGCTCCGGACAGGAGATCCGTTCGCTCCGTCGGACCCAGCTCGGTACCGGTAGACAGGTGGATCTCGACTCGAACGGCACAGAGTGTCTCTCGGGTGGTGTTCTCCACCGTCCCCATGAAGTGGTTGGACGCGGGATCGAACGCCAACACCAGCCTCGCCCCGTTCCGTGTCGCATCCCAGGTCTCGTCCGGCCCGATGTACGTGCTCGACTCCTCTCCCTCTTCACGATGCTCATGCTCGGCACCCTCTCCGCCCTCACCATGCTCATCGCCGCCCTCGGACCTCGCATGTTCACCGGCTCCCTCGGCCCCCGCATGCTCACCGACTCCCTCGGTCCTCGCAGGCTCACCGGCTCCCTCGCGCGTCGCGGCCGAATCACCCGCTGCCTCGGCGCTCGCATGCTCACCGGCTCCCTCGGTACTCGCACGTGGGGCGGCGGAACACGCGGCCGCTCCAAGAGACACGGCCATCGCGGCGACGATGGCGGGCCACCTGCACGTGGACTTCCTCATAGTCTGATCTCTCCATCTACGGCGTCCGTGCACCATGCACGCCTGACAGCACCGGTCGGCGAGACCGGCAGTCAGACGGTCCAACTCGTCGGGCGAAATCCAGCCTCCAATGTGGCGCGATTCACGGCGTTCCGTCGTACGTCGCGGGCACCGCACTGTCCGTAATCATCTTCCTTGGTCCCACTCGATCCGGGTGAACGGAGTCTCCATGCGATGCTCCGCGTAGGCGGTGAACTCGAACTGCATCCCGAACTCAGGATGCGACCAGGAACCTGCGAGGTGCATGCATGCTGCCGCACGATACCGCGCAACCGCCGCGGCTCGCTCTCCTTGCAGATCGAGAACGTGGCCCTGCCACACCAGAGCGACGTAGCGAGGGATCTCCTGGCCCTCGCGCTGCCCCGCCGCTTCCTGAACCGCCTGGAACACGATCAGAGCCTCCGCATACTGCTCCACGTCATACAAGGCGAAGCCAACTCTCTGGAGGTATCGGAAGTAGTAGGAGGAACCTGAGAGTTGTGGCAACCACGCCCGCTTGTAGTACCCGACGAGCTCGTGGTTCGCGTCGCGCTCGTCGCCGACAGACCGCACGAGGAACTCGGCCGACGTCCTTCGCTCTGCATCCCAGGCAGCCAGGTCGGTCTGGTACTTGGCGAGAGCTTCCGGCGCCACGGCCGGAAGCGACTCAACAAAGTGGCGTAGGCGGGCGAAGAACAACTCCGGCGCATCAGCGAACGGCTCATGTGCAGCACGCGGGAGGACGACCAACTCGGCTCCAGGGTGGTTGTGGTGTAGGGCGGGCACCTTGTCCGCAGACCACGTGAGATCGTGCTCTCCTTCCACGATCAGCGTGGGGATGGGGCTCTCCGCAAACGCGCCGCGTAGGTCGATCATCTGCTGCGATCGACCGATCTGTGTCCGGAAGCCCTCCGGGTCATGACGCCACTCGTACAAGGCAATCTGCGCAACCTTCTCTCTCGACGGCCTGAAGAAACTCTGCCGCTTCCAATCGCCGTTCAGGAATGCGTTGTACACACTGAGGGGCGTGAGTTGATCGTGTGGGATGCGACCGCTGCTTGCCCACTCGCGCAGGTGGTCCCGCACTTTTTCGATCCGTTCGAGTTCCTCTCGCATGATGCGTGTGTATTCCCTGGTACGAAAGCGGACCCACATGGCCGGAGACGCCGACACGAGCACCATGCCGGCAACGCGTTCTGGATACCGGGTCGCGTAGTACTGCGCCAGGAGACCCCCATAGGAGTGCCCGAGCACGACCCACTTGTCGAATCCCAGCCTCGCTCGGAGCGCGTCGAGATCGTCCACAGCTTGGTCCACCGAGTACCCATCCGGTCCGGACGCATACTGAGAAAGGCCGCACCCGCGCTGATCGACGTAGATCACGTGTGCAAACTGCGTAGCACGCGAAAACCAGGGATGGAAGTAATGGTGGGTGGCCCCTGGTCCTCCGTGCAGCAAGACCAGCGGCACTCCTTCACCGTCCTCCTCGATATGCAGCATTGCCGAGCCGACGTCGACCCGTCTTGACGCCAAGGACAACCGGTCGCACCAGCGTGGCGTCTCGGGAACGACGTCGAACACGGTGTCCGTCAGCGTGACGATGCTGTCGAGGACCGTCTCTCGCTCCTGTGGCCAACCGGTCGCGTACGCGACGAGAAGGAGTAACGCCGACAGCCATCCGATGGCGACGGGTTGTGGCTGGCACGGCGGGCGGTTTCGAATCGACATGCCGCCTCCTCGGAATTGGCGTGTGGGGAGCCGTTCCGACTCTGACCCTTGGGGCACCGGTGAACCGCCCCGGAGAGTTTGTTCCGTGAGTGCCGCCAGCCTGGAGCCTGCTGACGGCTGTAGCATGCCTCCTCGTGCTCGGCCGGCTCCATATGCCCGATCGGCCCCAGCAGGCCACGGTGGTTGAACCAGGCAACCCATTCCAAGGTGGCGAACTCGACGTCCTCGAGGCTGCACCGCAGGCCCCGACGTGGACTCACTTCCCTCTTGAACACGCCGACGACTGATTCGGCTCACGCATTGTCGCGGCCGGAATCGACGGGGCTATCGTGGCAATCAGCGTTCCTCGCAGCCGACAGGCATCCCAACGTGCTCCCGCAGCTCCGCCGCCCACTCCTCCGCCTCCCCTCGAGTGCCGAACTCACCGACGATCACGGATCGGCGCTCGGCACGAACCACCACGTCGTACAACGGGACATCGTGTTCGTCCGTCCATCCCTCGGTAACAGAGATCGATTCCAGGTCCTCGAACGAGACCGGTGAGGCGCGCCGACCGAGGTTGAGCTCCTCCCGTACCCAATCGAACACGATCTGCTGGGGCCGGCGGAAATGCCGCATGTACGCGTAGAGCCCACCCACCACACCCAGCCCAACGATCGCTACGGTGGCACCGTGTTCCAGCAGCCACTCCGATCCGAACAGCCACTTCACGACAAGACCCGCGCCCAAGACCAGTGGTGTCGCCACCACCACGGCTCCAGCCACCGTGAGTCCCAACAGGGCCGGACCCGCTCGGCCAGGGAACGGGCCACGACGCAGCACCACCGAGCGATCTGGTCGGCGCTCTATTCTATAGACGAGTTGGCTCACCATCCCTCGACCCGTTCACAATCGGAATTCGAACCCCGCCTCACAAGTATCTCCTGCGTCATTGGCGGTGTCCAGCCACGCAAGAGAGCCTCCCTACACCCACTGTCCACGCAAGCGGTCGATTCCAGAGCTTCCGTCTCCCCTCGTTTGGGCCGCTTCCCTCTGGTGCCCCTGCGCATCCACGCGCGACACAATCCTGAAGAGGTATTCCTCGCTCCCGGCGCTCGACGGATGACTGGGACCGTTAGGAGAGCGCCACCACCGGCGCCGGCTGATAGGTTTCCCACCACCGAGCCTGCTGCTCCCGATCCCACACCGGCCGTGTCTCACACGCCGCGAGGGCCCTCGAGAGTTCGTCGGCGGTCTGCACACGGCGCGCCGGGTCCTTCTCCAGACACTGCATGATGATCTGCTCCAGCGCGGCCGGTATGTCCATCTCCGTCCTTCGCGACGGTGGGACCGGCTCCTCGTTCAAGTGCATCACCATGGTGCGCATGGCGGTCGGTGCGTGAAACACCAAGTGCCCGGTAAGCAGCCAATAGGCGACACAGCCGAGGGAGTAGATGTCGGTCCGGCCGTCGATCGGTTGGTCACCGGCCACCTGTTCGGGGGCGAGATACCCCGGGGTCCCGCCCACCACGTCGGGCGCCGTCAGCTTGACGTCCCTCTCCCGCTCGCCCCTGTACTTGACCAACCCGAAATCGAGCACCTTGACGAAGTCCAGGTCACGGCCGTAGCGACACATGTAGATATTTGCCGGCTTGATGTCCCGGTGAATCAGTCCGTGCTCGTGTGCCTCCGCGAGCGAGTGACAGACCTGGCGTATCAGGTACACAGCCCGCTCGACAGGCACCGGGCCGAACTTCTGCACCAGCGTCTCGAGATCGAATCCATCGAGCAGTTCCATCACGTAGAAGAAGGTTCCCTCGGCAGAGCGCACCAACTTGATGGCAGCCGGGCGAGCCAGCATCCGGTGCTTCGCGCGCCACACTTCACCCATCCCTCCCTGTCCCAACCGCTCGACGAGCCGGTAGCTACCCAACTCCCGTGCCTTCGACACATCGGTCCCGAGCCGGTAGATGGCGCGCGCACCAACGTGCGTCATGAGGATGATCAGCACGTACGGGAGGATCAGTCCGACGACGAATTCCCCAGGTGTCAATACGATCGTGGTGCCGCCGTACTTCATGGTCAACCCAATCGTGATCGGCACGGCACTCACCGATGCGACCGTGGCTATCAGGGCCTTGCCGGGCTTTGCCGGGATGACGATGCTGAACAACATGACCCACGCGGCTACCCACGACAGGCCGAAGATCTCGAGATGATCCATCTGGTAGTCGAGCCCTTCGTAGACGCCCCAGTACTGCGCAATCGCGATCCCGAAGCTCCCCACGACCTCGAACGTCAGCCCCACGGTCATGAGC
>JBDGYA010000041.1:0-27374 GCA_039584325.1 Gemmatimonadota bacterium | reverse complement strand
CCGACGGCGGCGGCACTCCGCGCTCGGCTACCGGTCACCCGTTGACTACGAATCGCGTGCGGCGTAATACAGTGAAGCAACTGGCGTGTCTACAAAACCGAGGGAAGATCCCGAGCGCGGTGGTATTACGGAAGGAGCGTCGCCGCATGGCGTTGATACGAGGTACCCGAATGAGACGCATGCGTGGCGGGCCGAGCGCTCGCAGGTCATGCGCGAACCGTTAGGGCGCAAGCCAGCTAGATCTCAATGGGTCTTCGAGAATGGTTGCGCGGCAAGCGGGGTGCTGACGAGAGCACACCCCATTTCGCGGGCGTGCGGCGACTTCCCGCAGGAGAGAACGCTTTTGGCGTCGAGATCTGGGACTGCAGCGCCTTTACGCAGTCGATGATCTCGACGACCGGCGATCTGCACCTCGCCGTCTCTTTCAACGTCTTGCGCGGCTCCACAGGTACCGAGCATCGGGGACAGGCTGTTGCCGACGCCCACACGTGCCAGTGCGCACTGTCCTACTCGTACACGGGGGAGGTCGGTGACGGTGCGCTATTCAAGGCCGAGCAGATGGAAGACAAGTGGGACATCTATCTGTATCGTCCTTACTTGTTCTTCACTCGCAGCTGGAGTGGCCAACTGGTCTATCGCGCGACGGTCACGGTTGAGCGCGGCAGTCTCCGGGTCACGCATATCGAGTGTCCAGCTACCGAGGAACTGGAGTTCGCGCGCCGCGTCGTTGACTACCTCATCCGGAGCCACCTGATGAACCTGAGGATCCCGCATCCGCTGCCCGCCGATGTGCCGCCGGATCCCCAGTCGATTGCCGCGATGTCTTTCTCTCTCTTTGGCCGCCGATGCCTGTATGGTTGTTACGGTGACACAACATTGGTGCGAGCCAACGCGCCCCAGCCTTGAGCAAGGAGGGGCCGTTGCGCTGAACGGCCGGGTTGATCCTTGACACTTTGTTCTAGGCTGATCCTTTACACCCTCGCCGCATGGCGTCGATATGCGGTAACTCGGTGAGACTTACGCGTGGCCGGCGAGGCGCTCGCAGGTCATGCGCTGACCGTTCGAAGGCTCAGCGCGGAGATTGGAGCGAGCGGCATGACCCCGAGCCATTCTGGCGGTAGGGTTGATCCCCGTCCCTAGTGTACGCCGACTGTGCCGGATGGCAGCGTCGTGGGCCGTAGGCTTGGGCGTGATCTCCTGCACTCCCTCCGTTCCGTCGTCCCCCCCTAACATCTTGTTCGTGTACGTCGACGACCTGGGGTGGCGCGATACTGGCGTGTATGGGAGCGGCTTCTACGAGACCCCGAACATCGATCGCCTGGCCGCCGAGAGTGTTCGCTTTACGACCGCGTATGCAAACGCCCCTAACTGCGCTCCGAGCCGGGCCGCGCTCATGTCGGGCACCTACGCGCCTCGCACCGGTGTCTACACAGTTGGGTCTGCAGCCCGGGGCGAGTCGGTGCTTCGACGGCTCATACCGGTCGAGAACGAAACGACCTTGAGCCTAGACGTCATCACACTGGCCGAAGCGCTTCGCGGAGCCGGTTACACGACAGGCCACGCAGGGAAGTGGCACATGGGCGGTGTGGGCCACCTCCCGACCGATCAGGGCTTCGACTGGGCTGTGGCGGGAGATGCGACGGGTCAACCTCGGGCGTACTTCTACCCGTACCGGCGGAACGGCGTGGGCATACCGGGACTCGAGTCCGGAACCGAAGGTGAGTATCTCCCCGATCGGCTGACGGACGAAGCGATCGGCTTCATGACGGAAAACCGCGATCGGCCGTTCTTCATGTACTTGTCGCACTACAGTGTGCATACGCCGATTTCGGCCAAGCCCGAACTCATCGGGAAATACGAGAGCAGGTCGGAGGTGGGTGATCAGGGCAATCCCGCATACGCGGCGATGATCGAGAGTGTCGATGAAGGTGTTGGCCGCCTTCTCGATGCACTTGAATACCTGGACATCGCCGATCACACTGTCGTGGTTTTCTATTCGGATAACGGTGGCTTCGGTCCGGTGACCTCGATGGCCCCTCTTCGAGGTTCGAAGGGGATGCTCTACGAGGGAGGTATCCGGGTGCCGCTCATCGTCCGCTGGCCCGGGCACTCGGCCCCTGGCACGACCTACGACGTGCCCGTCATCGGGACCGATTTGTACCCGACCCTTCTTGACATCGCGGGCGCGAAGCCCCCCCCGGGCAAGCTGCTGGACGGAGTGAGCTTCGCAGCACTTGTCGAAGGGGACGAAGGGACAACCGAGATGCTGCGCGATCGTCCGCTGTTCTGGCATTTTCCTGCCTACCTCGAGCGGTACGCGACCATGCCCGGGCCTTGGCGCACGACGCCGGCGAGCGCGGTACGTCGAGGTCACTACAAGTTGATCCATTTCTTCGAAGACGACCGGTGGGAGTTGTATGACCTCTCAACCGACGTGAGTGAGTCGGTCAATCTGGTGGACCGGGAGCCCGAGACCTTCGCCGAACTGCAGGCCTTGCTCCGGGGGTGGTGGGAGGACGTAGGTGCTTTCCTTCCCACGCAATCCAATCCGGAATTCGATGCGGAGTTGCGTGCCATCGTCGATGCAGCAGAGTCTGTCTGGTGAGTGGGCAAGAGGTGTACTGCCGAGAGCTGAACCTCCTAACTGGCGTTTGCTGCCTGTCGCCGTGTGAGCTGGGGTGCGGAGCCCTCGGCTCGCACCTCGTGCTCCGGGTTCGGGATCATGGGTGCGCAGCAGAAACGCAAACACGTTAGGTGCCACGATTGACAAGGCGTCATACTTGAGCCGGCCAGCAAAATGAACGGAAGACGATTCGCCGTTCCAAGCATGCAGAGAGAACAATGCTGTCGCCAAACCTGATCCGATGGAGCGGCCTCCTGGCCGTGCTGGGGAGCATCCTGTGGACTGCAACATGGATTCTTGTCGCCTTCACGGTGGGTGGCACGCAAGATGTCTTCGGTTTGTCAGAACGCGGCTGGCGTACACTCCTACTGAATCCTGCAATGCTCTTCTTCATGGCTGGGCTCGTAGGCTTCCATGCAAAGCAAGCTGACCGATCGGGACGCTTAGCCAAGAGCGGAGTTGTAATCTGCCTTCTGGGCCTCGGAACCATGCTCCTGGGCAACATCATCGAATTCTGGGTGTCTGACCCGTTGTACGGGACCCAGGAGCCCGGCTGGGAGATGATGGGTGTGGGGTTGTTGCTCCTACCCATCGGCCTGCTCTTCTTGGGGATCGGCACTCTCAAGGCCGGCGTGTTTTCGGGCTGGCGACGAGCCGTACCGTTCGGCTTTGGTGTGATTCTAGCTCTGTTGATTGTGAGTGGAGTGGCTTTGATTCTTCTCTCCGGCTCTCAGTCGCAAGTAGGGTCCTTTCGTGCAGTGGTCTTGACTATCGCTTTTGGCTGGGGCGTGCTGGGATCCGCGCTCTGGTCAGATCAGGATGAGGGAGCATCGCGCTCAAGCCAAAGGTGAGCTGTTGCGCCGCAGCTTGAGCGCAAAGTCGTTAGGTGGCACGCACTACCCACATGGCTCGGCTATGAAGACGGTCCTGGACGAGGACATTCTTTAGGGACATGGCTCGGCAGTTTCTGTCTCATCATGGAGCGCGG
Organism: Gemmatimonadota bacterium; assembly: GCA_039584325.1. Lineage (GTDB taxonomy): Bacteria > Gemmatimonadota > Gemmatimonadetes > Gemmatimonadales > GWC2-71-9 > JAOTVV01. Next base: position 23,763 of record JBDGYA010000041.1, on the reverse strand, counting down.
AGGTTGAATCGCGCATTCCTTGAATGGTCTAAGATCGGCGATGTGCTCCACACCTGACGGACCGTGGAATAGCCGACTGCACAAGCCCAGTGACCGAACATGCGATTGCCGCCGACCCGGAATCACCAATCAGGTAGCGCTTTGCGTTCGTGTCCGGGCAGGCCTTCCGGTACTCTCAACTGATGGCTCCTCTGGTGGAGAGGGCGATTGCCGAGGCGCTGCGCGAACGATGATTACGGATGAATGACCGAATGTCTCATGCAGCTCGTGAGTCAGCGCCTGCAGCCTAGGCGCAGGGCCGTTAGGCAGCACCGGCGAGAGTCGGGATCACGCCATGACTGATCGGCGGAAGTTGGTGGCGTTCGATCCGGATCATTTCGCGAAGAGCGCGGCAGCCGACGGCCCACCTGATGCATTGACGGCGTTTCGGTACGCCTACCACCATAACCTCTGGCGCGGTGCCGAAACTCCATCCGGTGCCGGGTCCAGCGTTGCACAAACGAAAGCGATAGCCCATGCCCTTCCGGGACTATGTCAGCGATACGATGTCGGCTCGCTCCTGGATGTTCCATGTGGGAGTGCCGATTGGATGGCCAGAGTCGCCTTGCCCGGTGTTCGGTACACGGGAGGCGACATCGTGCCTGAAGTTGTTGCCGAAGCGGCGCGGCGGCATGGTACGCGGGAACGACGGTTCCTGGTGCTGGACCTGACTCGCTCGCCGCTTCCGCCGGCCGATCTCTTGTTGTGTCGAGATTGTCTCGTCCATCTGTCCTATACGGACATCGCAGAGGCAATAGACAATGTCCGGAGGAGCACAATCGAGTACCTGCTGACCACGACATTCACGGCAGAATCCGGATTTCGCGACATCGTGACTGGTGATTGGCGGCCCTTGAATCTCGAGACGCCTCCGTTTTCCTTCCCTCGGCCGGTGGAGCTACTCCGGGAACAGTGCACTGAACAGAATGGGGCTTTCGCGGACAAGTCACTCGGGCTTTGGCGGGTACGTGACCTTCCACATCTGAGTGGGACTGCAGCCTGACGAGTCCACGCACGTGGTGGGCGCGTACGCTTTCAAAGGAAGCGATTGATGACGGCGACAATCACCGTTCGTTGTGCGTTGATGTGTACGATGCTTGCTAATCTGGCATGTGGTGAAGCTCCTGACCGTCGTCGGAACACCACGCAGAGCGAGCCTCCGGAGACCTCGAGGGGAGACGAACTCATGAGCCAAGCGGAACAGGACCGTCGTGTAGACTACATAGAGTTCCTGGCCACAGACATTGAGGAGACAAAGAAGTTCTACTCAGAGGTCTTCGGTTGGGAGTTCACGGACTATGGTCCGGATTACACGAGCTTCACCGACGGTCGATTAGCCGGCGGTTTCAGCGTAGCGCCGACAGTGCCGGCAGGCGGTCCACTGGTCGTGCTCTATTCCACGAACCTGGCAGAGATCAAAGCGCGAGTCAGTGAGAGCGGGGGGGAGATCGTCCGAGAGACATTTGAGTTTCCGGGTGGACGACGCTTTCACTTCACCGATCCGAGCGGCAACGAGTTGGCGGTCTGGTCAGATCGATGATCTCTCGCCGAGCTACATCGGTGCTGACCGTTGGGGAGCGCTGGTTCAACCTCACGGCTGCATGGGAGGCTGGGAGTGGCAACGAGCGCCTTTGACGATAAGTCCTCTCCACCGCAGGCCGAGCAGTTGGCGGCTGTCCTTGGCCGGGCGTGGCGGCTTTGGGGGGAACTCGTCTCAGCACTGGCCTCTCAATACCCGCCACTGAGTGAGAACTGGAAGTATGGAGGCCAGCAGTGGGGGTGGACGCTTCAACTGAAGCAGCGGAAGCGGACCGTGGTCTACCTGACGCCCTGCCGTCGGCACTTCATTGCCGGCTTTGCACTTGGGGAAAAGGCGGTGGAGGCTGCGAATCGAGCTAATCTTCCCTCCTCCGTGCGTGCCATCGTAGATGGTGCCAAGAAGTACGCCGAGGGTCGGGCGGTGCGCCTCGAGGTACGATCGAAGAAGGATGTCGCCGTCGTACAGAAGCTGGCGGCGGCGAAGATGGCGAACTGAGCGGTCAACCGCGGCCGCCTAGCTCGTGCCTGAAGCTGCCGGGCGCTCACGATGTCTAGGAAGCTGTACTGGTGCGGCTGGACGGTGGCACGGTTCGAATAGCATCTTTTCCCAGGATGATCGATCACGCCCGCAGCAAGCGCTGACTGTCAGGCAGCGCGATCTGACCTCATTGCGGGAGGTGCTCCCATGGCAACCCTGACCGTTGAAGTGCGAAAGCTCCCCGCGATGTCGGTGATCGCCGCCCAGGTTACCAGTGCCCAACCGGAGGCTGATGCGTGGAGCAAGCTCGCCGCCTGGGCCGAACCGGCCGGCCTCTTGAAGGATCCCGCCGCCCACCCGCTGTTCGGGTTCAACAATCCGTCCCCGGAACCCGACAAGCCGATGTACGGCTACGAGGTTTGGATCAGAGTCGATCCAGGCACTGCTGCGGTGTCTGGCCTCGAGCGGAAGGGATTCCCGGGCGGCCGGTATGCCGTCACCACCTGCCGATTGCACGGGGACCCCCATGGGTCCTTGCCGGAGGTATGGCAGCAGCTCGTGAAGTGGACCGAAGAACACGGTTATCGCTGGCGCCCCACACACGAACTCGAGCACCTCCTCAATCCCGATGCACCGGAGCGGGAGCTCGTGCTCGAGTTGTATCTCCCGATCGAGGAGGACTAAGGTGCGCTGCCCACAGCCCAAGCGTTGACCCTCAGCCCGCGCGACGAACCACGACGTCCATGGCGAATGAGGTCACTTCTTATCTCGAGATGTGCTGCAGCGCGGAGTAGCGCACACTATCCAAAGGGCAGAGACCATGACCAACCCGCCCAGCAGCAACGATCCTTCCCGTCAGATCCAAACCGCCACGACTGCGCGCAACATCGCCATCACGGGCGCGACGGACGGCATGGGCAAGGAGGCGGCCAAGGAGCTGGCACGTCAGGGTGTGCAACTGCTCCTGATCGGCCGAAATCCTGAGCGCTGCGAGGCGGTGAAGGCTGAGTGCATCGCCGAGTCGGGCAATCAGCAGGTCGACTACGTGGTGGCCGACCTCTCGACCGTCGGCGAGGTGCGCCGGGCCGCGGCCGAGATCCAGCGGCGGCTCGACCGCGTCGATACGCTCGTGAACAACGCCGGTGGGACGTTCCCGTGGCGGAGAACGGAAACCGAGGAAGGCCTCGAGGTCGCCTTCATGCTGCAGTACCTGTCGCGCTACGTTCTGACCAAGGAGCTCCTCGATCATCTGCGCGCATCCAAAGATCCGCTCGTCATGGCGGTCGCCGGTGGCGGCACCTACGCCAAGGACTTCGACCTCGACGACCTGCAAAGCGAGCGCGACTACAAGAAGTTCCGCCTCATCGGCAAGACTGCCGCGCTCAACGAGCTGCTCACACAGGAGCAGGCGCAGCGCTACACGGGGATCACCTTCTACAACTATGGCCCTGGGCTGGTGCGTACCAAAACGACCATGGCGACGCCGATGGCGCGGATCTTCTTTCAGTCGATCGGGCGGCTGTTCACACGCTCGCCGGAGCAGGCAGGTGCGGACATGGCCAAGCTGGCTGCGGGCGGTTACGAAGGAGGTTTCTACGGGCCCAAGCTCAAGCGCAACGAGCCGGTGTGGGCGCAGGCCAACGCCACTGTCGGGTCGGCGCTCTGGGAGAAGACCGAGGAGCTGCTGGGCGGCCTGGCCGCCGGCGCCGGAAAGCCGCCATCTGATATGCTCTAGCAACTCATGAGTAAAGTAGACTTCGGAAGACACAGCGAGGACTACGCGGCCTATCGCCCGGGATATCCCGCGTCCTTCTATCAGCGCATCGACGCCATTACACGTATTCGCGAGTCTCGGTCGCTCGACCTCGCCACTGGCCCAGGGACGATCGCGTTAGAGCTTGGTGCGCGTGGCAGCTCTGTCGTGGGCATCGACACATCTAGGGAACAGATAGCTACGGCACAGCGCGTTGCGAGGGACCGGAACCTGGAGGACAGAGTGCACTTCAGGACCGCCAGCGCGGAGCATACCGGCCTGGATGCGAGCTCGTTTGACCTGGTGACTGCCGGCCAGTGTTGGCATTGGTTCGATCGTGGCGCGGTGATGGTGGAGATACAACGTGTCCTTCGTCCGGGCGGTGTACTGGCTATCGCTCACTATTCGTACTTGGCAGAGCACACCCCCGTGGCACGCGACACTGAGGATCTGATTCTGGAGTTCAATCCGTCATGGACCATGGCTGGATGGACGGGGCTCTTTCCCGAGCAGATTGACGAAGTCATCCACGGCGGATTCAGACTGGTCGAGGAGTTTTGTTACAACCATGATGAAGAGTTCTCGCATGCTCGTTGGCGCGGGAGAATACGGACAAGCAACGGGGTGGGCTCTGGCGGCCTCTCTCCATCGGAGGTGCTGCGCTTCGATGATGCTTTGGGTCGCCTCCTGAGTAGCAAATACCCCGACCCCATGGTGGTGGAGCATCGGGTGTGGTGTGTCGTTGCACGGAAGCCATCGTGACGTCATGTGCGAGCCCGACTTGTGACTTTGGCTGTGATTGTGCACCTGACGTTGATACGAGCACCTTCACCAAGACACGCGGGTGGCGGGTCAACACTCGCGGCTTGCGCGCAGATCCGTTAGACGGCGCGCTGGAGAAGTAGGAACATGAGTCTCGCCGACTTCTTCCACAGGACTGCGACCGGTCCCAAGCGCCAGCGAGTGCTCCTGACACCCCTTGGGCTCCTGGCTTTCGGGGGCACGCTCGTCATGGTGATTGCTGGCGGCCTGATTACCGATCGAGTGCTGCGGCTTCCTGCGCTCTTCCCCGGCCTGCTCGGCCCGGCCATCGGTGGCCCCATCTTGGCGGCCGGGGCGCTCCTTTGCGGGTGGTGCGTCGTCCGGTTCTGGAAGGCCCACGGAACGCCCGTTCCGATGAACCCGCCGGACGAACTGATCGCGAGTGGGCCGTACGGGTGGGTGCGGAATCCGATGGTGACGGGCGTGTTTGGGGCGCTGTTTGGGCTCGGCCTGATTCTCCACTCGATAGGCATCGCGCTCATTTGTACGCCGGCCTATGTGCTGTTCCACTGGATCGAGCTCAAGCGAGTCGAGGAGCCGGAGCTCACGCGGCGATTTGGGGACTCGTACGTGGATTACAGGAAGCGGGTGCCGATGTTCATCCCACGCCTCATGCGATGGCGAAGGCGGCGCACGACGTCTAACACGCGTTAGTAGCTGCCTGACACGGGCATATTGAAGGAAACCGTTGATATGGGTGCCACCGATCGGGCTTCGCAGGTCCATCCGGGTCAGCAGAGGTGATGCGATCTTGCAGCAATTCGTGCTCCCAGCGGTCTTGCCGTCGTCCGGGGACGAGAGGTGATAGGGCTTGGCCTGGTGATATCTTGAGTGCGGACTGGAACGTCGCATGCGGGAACGTGCTCCAAAGTAGACTAGGAGTTGCAGCCAATGAGTACAACCACACATCGAGCGGTGAGAAGCTGCATGCCCTCTACCCTGACGCTGTGGATGCTCACCGTGATCGCCACAGCCGGAGCTACGGAGGCAACGGCCCAGCAGCGTCTGACCGCCAACGTAGTCGGCGAGCCGGAAGAGGCGGTGTTCGTCTACCGTGATGTGGAGAATTTCCTCAGTGCCACCCGTGCCATCGCTTCTGGGGAAGATCCGGCTGAGGCACTCCAGGCCAGGTATCTCGATCGCGCATCACCCGGCTTGCTGATGTTCATCGAAAAGTACGATCTCACCGTCGACCGGCTGCTGAAGGCCATGAACGAGCATTCCGCAGCCTATGCGCGTCTTGATCAGACGGTAGAAGGGATCAAGACCCACGAGTCTGTCTTCAGGGACGCGTATGCCGGCATCAAAGAAGTACTACCCAATGCTGTCTTCCCCCCGACCTACTTCCTGGTGGCGGGGCACCGGGGCATTGGTTCCGGCTCCATCGAGGGGCCACTCATCTCGATTGAGAAGGAATCACCCGAGTCGATTCAGCGTGACCTGCACGCCACGCTGGTTCATGAAATGGTTCACATGGAACAGCTCGCGGCCGTCCACGAAGCCTACTTCGACATCTTTTCAGGGGAAGACCGCACTCTGCTAGCACTCTCGATTCGTGAAGGTGCTGCAACGTTCTTCGCGGAGCTGATCACCGGTGGCAGTGAGCACAAGAATCGCGCCCGCGATTACCTGCTCGCACATGAAGCGGAGCTGTGGCAGGCCTTCCAGGTGGAAATGCTGGGTCAGGATACTGGCGACTGGCTCTGGCGGAGGGCGTCCAATCCAGAACAGCCGCAGGATGTCGGCTATGCCATGGGGGCCCGAATCGTAGAGACGTACTACGAGAATGCCCCAGACAAACACTCGGCCGCGCAGGAGATTATGGCGGTCACCGACTACCCGACCTTCCTCGCCAGAAGCGGCTACGCGGAAAGAGTAGCGCAACAGGCGAAGTTGAAATGAGATAACCCGGTTCAGCGTGCGATGGGAGCGACAATGAGCCAGACCTATGAGTACACCTTTGTGCGCATCACCAAAGGTGCGACGAAAGACTATCAGCAGACCGTTGCCGACTATGCCCGCAATGGCTGGCGTCTGGTACAGGTATTTGCGCCTGGCGCAGGCGGGCTCTGGGCCAGTCCTCAGTACGTTGAAGTGATCTTCGAACGGGTCGCGGCCTAACGCGTTCGTCGAGGACATTGACGGCGCGTTTCGCGAGATTGTTCGAGACGCGTACGTCGTTGGCGTCAGAGAGCACCTCCGTGGCCGCGGTCAAGAGGCCGCCAGCGGAGGTAGTGGTGGAGTCGAGGCATGTCTAGCGTGCGCTCAGACACAAAGGCTGTCCCTGGCAGGACCGTGGTCGTGGTCTGTGTGATGGTGGTCGTTGCTTTGATTCACGTCTTCAGAGTTGGGACCTACTTCGACGGCACGCTCTTCACGCTCTACTACAGCTACTTCTCAGACATCGTCGTTCCGTTTGGGATGTACTTTTTGCTCTTCCTCTGCGACATCAGCGTCCCCTTCTTGAGAGACTGGTGGGTGAAAGCCCTGTTGGTTTTGGCCGTCGCGTGTTTGACCGAAGTACTCCAGGCGTTCGGGGTCCCCCTGTTGGGACGAACGTTTGACCCGCTTGACTTCGTGATGTTCGCCGCTGGAGTGATGTTGGCGGCCTTCGTGGACTGGGTGCTGTTTGACCGACTCTTTCCGTTCTGGTCTTCGCCGCACACTGCGCGCTGAGGTGCGCTCCTTCACAGCGGTATTCGTACTGCTTCCAAGCTCAAGGCCCCGACGGACTCTACGATGTGCTGGTGCGTCTGGACCGGGACTACGGCAAGCCGCTTATCTACAGCACGGAGAATGGCGCGGAGCTCGGATCCATTGGCGACCGTCTCGTCACCGGCGAAATCGAAGCGATACTGCGCCGCGACCATATCGAACGCCACCTTGCCGCTGCACGCCGGGCCATACGGCAGGGCGTCAACCTCAGAGTGCTACTCTCTCTGGTCGTGTTTGGCCAATCTCGAGTAGGTGTTCGGCGTTGGGCGGCGATTCGGCTTAAGTTATGTAGTCCTCGAGACGCAGGACCGCATCTGCAGAGCAGCGGCTACGAGTACCAGTACCAGTCCTACATTCGCAACAAGAAAGTCGCCTGGGAGTGCGCATGGATATGGACGTCACCGCCTTCGCCAAGCTCTTCGATCATTCGATCATCCGTCCGGATGCCTTGCGAAACGACGTAGCGCAGTTCGCGAGCGACGCGTCGAGGTTGGGGACCGCCACGCTCACCGTTCAGCCCTACTACGTCACCTTTGCCGCTGAACAGTTGCGGGGTTCCGGGGTCCTCCTCGGAACGGTGGTCGGCTTTCCGCACGGCAACGAAACGCCCTCGATGAAGGAGTATCAAGCCAAGGAAGTGCTCGACCTGGGGGCCCAGGAGATCGACATGGTGATGAACATCCCTGCGCTCAAGAACGGTGAGCAAGCACTGTTCATCCGGGACATCCGGGGCGTGGTGAGTGCGGCCGAAGGGGCAACGGTCAAGGTCATTACCGAGAACTGCTACCTGACGCTGGAGGAGAAGCACCGCGCGTGCGAGTGGATCGCGCAGGCGGGCGCCCACTTCGTGAAGACCTCGACAGCTTACGCGGATGGCGGCGCTACAGTGGACGATGTCCGTCTCATGTATCGGGTCGTGAAGGGGAGGTGCCAGGTGAAGGCCGCCGGAGGAATCCGTCAGCTCGACGAGGTGCTGCAGTACCTCGAGGCGGGCGCGCGGCGCTTCGGCTCGACCCGCACCGAGCACTTCGTCCGTGCTTTCGCTGAGCTTTCGTCAACGGACAGAGCGGCTTTTGCGGAGTACCTGCCTGGGAAGGGGCACTGAAGCGTCCTTGCAGGTCACGCGTCGCTCCACAACTTTATTGCTCGTCGCCGTCAGCTGCGCCGCGAGCCCATCGGACCCCGAACTGTGAGACGGCACACACCACGTAGTGTTGGAGACCTGTGACCGATCCACTGCTCGCGAGCGCATTGGATGGGCAACAGTACTAATGGGCCGAAGCACGCGATCGGCTGGCCGAACTCGGTGTCACGGCGACAACGGTACGATCATTCTTTGGAATCGAGGGCCATCAGTGGCTCACCGAACCGAAATGGGCCGAGCACCGGTCGGCGACCACCGCAGGTCTGCCACTACGCACACCAGGAGGGATCTATGAAAGCCACCCGTTACGCACGGCGTATCGCCGTGCTTCCGTTGATTGCCGTAGCTGCGCTCACCACGTCCGCCGCGGCCCAGATGCACGGTGGGCATAACGACGACGATGCGATCCGCCAGGTCGTGCAGAGCGCGTACATCGAGGGCCTGCACATGAACGCCGGTCATGACCAGGTGCGGGCGGGATTCCATCCCGAGTTCGTGATGTTCGTGCGGTCCGACGATGGCGTCCGCCGGGTGACGATCGAGGAGTGGATCAGTCGGCTGCCGCCTGAAGGGACCGTGCCGAGCCGCGAGGCAACGGCGGACATTCAGGTGCTCTCGCGAGAAGGCAACGCCGCGGCCGTGCGCGCCGAGGTCTACTTCGACGGCGAGCACGTATACACCGATTTCTTTCTGCTGTACGCCGTCGAGGGGAGCTGGCGCATCGTCGGGAAGACGTTCCAGTCGCACCGGTAGCGTGCGAGGATCGCGGGCGGCTCTGCGGCGACTTGGCCGCAGCTCGAACGCGGCAACGTTGGGCAGAATGCGCGGACCTCCGTTGCCAAGCCTGCTCCATTGCCGATGCCTTTAGCAGTCGTTGCCCTCCTGAGCGCCTTGCTGGTCAGCGGTTTCGTTGGTGCGGGGCTGCTGAGTCGTGACGACCGTGCCGGCACCGGCTTCCTGCTCGGTGCCGCGCTTGGCCCGATCGGCGTGGGCATCATCCTCGCGCGTCGTCGGAAGTGGGAAGCTCGCTGGTGCCGAGAGACTGCGGGGGCCGAGGAGCGACGCAAGGAGCAGGCGTTCCGGGATTGGCGGGGATACTGAGTGTCGAGGCCATTGCCGGAGAAGCTGGCGGGCGATCTGGCGGACGGACTGCTGGCGTGACAGAATCGAGTATGACGGCAAGTTCCCTGCTGCCGGCGTACGATCGCCCGCAGCGTACCTGCTGACCGTTAGACCGCGCGGCGAAACGCAGTGAGTCGAACCCCGATGCCCGATATGCCAGCGCCTTGGCCGCATCTGCAGTGGTGACGCGTCGGCTGCAGGCCGCCGCCGGACGGGTGTGGGAAGTCATGGCCACCCCGGGAGCCGTTGCACGGTATCATCCGTTCTGTTCCGGCAATCCGGTCGCTGCCTGGCCCGGTGTTGGCGCGCAGGACACGATCCACTATCTGAGCGGTGTGGTGCTCCACCGACGGTTCACGGCCTGGGATGAGGGACATGGGTACGCGCTTGAGATCGGCAACGCTACATGGCTGGTGAGCCACGTCCGGTGGGAGCTCGTGGCCACGGGTGCGGAAGCAAGCGAGCTCACGATCAGCATCTGGCCCACCGCCTTCGTCGGCTACCCCTCCGCCCTGAGGTGGGCTCTACAACGCTGGTTCCTGGTACCGCTGCTTCGCCGCTACCTCGGCGCGGTGCTTCGCGGGCTCGACTACTACGTGACCACCGGTCGTGATGTGGTCCCGAACCAGTTTGGACGAGTCTGGCTCTTCTCGGACGGTCGTACACGCCCTGCCTAGGCAATGACCCTGCACGGGCGCAGTCCAACCGGCGCATGGACCTGGCGAGCGATCCGCCCGCAGGCCGTGCGCTGACGGTTCGATGGCAACGGAGAGTTCCCGGGATGAAGAAAGTACTTCCGCCGACCTATGTCCTGCTGGCCGCCGCGGACCAGGGGGTGCCTCGTGGGATCACCGACGGCGCACTCTGCGGCGCAACCGCCGTGCACGTGCTCGGTGACTCTCAATCCGTGTCGATGGAAAGCATCCCTTACCCGGCGTGCCTCCGACGGGGAAGCAGTTCCCATCGGGAAGCGTGGGAAAGCACACGGTCCTGATGGTGAGCAACCCGCTCACGCGCGTCCGTTTCGGCATCGTGGATCACCGGTTCCTTTCGAGACGAGCGGTGCCGCAGACGTGCACCGGCTCCACCATGAATATGTGTCCCGTAGGGCCAAGGAGCCAGCCGCCGAGCGCCGCGCAAGGCTTGCGGGCGACTGGCGCACCCGCGCATGGGAGGGCAAGCGGCCTCAAGGCTCTCGACAGCGGGACGGCCCCGTCTCGCATTAGGCAGCAGCGCCCGCCAAGCGCAACAACGCTACGGCCCTTGACCGGCGTTCGACTTGTTCGCTGAGAATGAGTCGTTCTGGCGATGGAAGGGCACAGCTCAGTGCCTAACGCGCCGCGGCGGCCGAGCCTGAGGTGGAGATACGCTGGTTAGCCTATTGTCAGTCTGACGGATGTCCCGCCGATGAGACGGTTGAACGGAGTCGCTCACGACCTAGGCCATCACGCGGTCAGCGGTACGTCCGCGCTGGTGCCGCACTTGTTTCGGGTATCCAATGAGGCAGGCAGTGTCGAAGTGACCGTTATGATATTCCCACCTCAGTATCCCGATGGACTGGCCGCCGATGAATCGCTTGAGGTCGCCTTGCGCTCATTGCACAGCTTCCTTCTCCAGCTTGTCCGGAAGCAGCACCTGGAATCCACGGATATCCAATCTGCCAGTCTATGAGTGGAGGATGTTGGTTGGTGCCGATGGCGTTGATACGAGGTCATTCATGGTGGTTACGGGCGAGTTGCACCGACTGATCGGTCTCCTGGCCGTGGCCCTGTTCCTCGGCTCGGCTCCGTTGGTTGAGTCCCGGCGCGAGCAGGATGGCCAATTCGTGCAGGCCCGCCTGATCACCCGGGTTCCGCGGGAATCCGACGCGGATTCCGTGTATCTCGAGCAACCGGTTGGCGCTACACGCTTCGCTGACGGCACAATCGCGGTGGCCGATGGGATGGCTCCCGCGATACGGTTCTTCGATGCGGACGGTGGATTCACCGGCACCGTCGGCAGGGAGGGGGAAGGCCCCGGCGAGTTCGCAACGTTGAGTTGGATGGGGCGCTGTGGGGAGCGCACGGCGACCGTATGGGATTTCAGCCTCTTGCGCTTCACGAGTATCGACGACATCGGCCAGATCGTCGAGCAACGCAGGCTGGAAGATCGATTCGATGTTCCGCGACCACCTGCCCTCCTCGCGTGCTCGCGAACAGGACATATCGCGCTGCTATTGAGACTCGGCGGCGAGAGAATCCCGGGTCGCGAGATCAGCGTGCTCACCGCGCCCTTGTACATCATGTCATCTGCTGGCGTGCCCACGCTGCTCGATGGGTCGGCTCCCGTCATCGAGTGGATCAACGACGAGCGTATGTACCGGCCCGTATCGATGACCACGCACTTCGCCATCTTTGAGTCGCATGTCTATGTGGCGCGCTCCGACTCTCCCGTGATCGAAGCGTACGACCTGGGTGGCCGTCTCGAGGGCACCGTGACGCTGGATCTGGTACGACGGACACCGACTGACAGCCATGTCCGCCGGAACGCCGAGGAGCGGACGGCGTTCATCGCGGATCGCGCCAGCCGTGCCCGATTCGTGGACCAGTTCATGGACTTGCCCCGGCCCGACTACCTACCCTACCACAACGGTATTCACCTCGATCCGGTCGGGAGGCTCTGGGTGCTGATCTCGTTTCCGGGTGACCCGACGACCGCACTGCGCGCGCATACCCTCAGTGGCGAGGTGGTCGGTGAGGTACGGGTCCCGGCAGACCTTCGGGTGCTCGAGATCGGGAGCGACTACGTCCTGGGGTCGATCGAGGATTCCGGGACCCTCGAACCCAAGGTGGCGCTCTATGGATTCGAGCTCGAGAACTGACGTTTCGACTCCTGTGCACTACGAGAGCGTGAGGGCCAACATGACCGCTGCCCGGGCGGCGTTTGCGGACTCCCATGTCATTCAGTACGCCAACTTCATGCCCGGGGAGTGGCTACCGGACAACGACCACGGCTACCTGCGTGGCGTCTACGAGCACGCGGACCGAATCAGGGCAGGGGTCGGTGGGCCCGATCTTCTGCCGCATCGCAGATGGCAGCGGATTCACAGCTACGCGCTCATCGCGGCCCGCAACCCAACCACGGTGGCGGGCGTTGCTGTGCAATGGGGTAACCTGGAGGACCGGGACCCCACCACGGGCGAGCAGGTGACAGTCAGCGAGTTGTACGGTTTCGCCCGGGACACCCTGCGGCTGGATTACCTCTTTTGGGGGACACAGGAGCCGTACTACTCTGATGCGGTCTTGCCCTATCTTCGCACGCTCGCGTCCGGGGAGGCACGTTGACCGAACACGGTCCGTACTCGTGGCTACCCGACGAGATGGAAACGGCGATGGCGGCTCCGTGCTGCTGGCGACTGACCGCCCGCAGCTGACCTACTGGCCGTTGGGCAGCGCGGCTAACTGCCTTTGATGCCGCCGTGCATCGGATCTGAGGAGACGATGACCGTCTTACGCGCGACTGTTCAAGCCCCAGCGGGCCCAAACCGTCTCTTGCTCGCCATTCAAGCCACGCTCCCCGGGCGCGGATTCGTGCTGGCGGCGGTGTGGCTCGCGATGCTCGTCGCGTGTGCTGAGCCCGCTCCTGATGCCGGAACACGCATGTTCCGTCTGGACGCTCGGCGGAGCGGCGCGTACCCACCACCACCCGGAGCGACCTCGGGCATGGTGGCATGGAGCTTCATGACCGGCGGCGCGGTACGATCGTCTCCGGTGGTGGCCGGCGATCTGTTGCTGGTGGGAAGCAGTGACGGGTTCCTTTACGCCCTCGACAGGGAGGGCGCGGCGGAGCGCTGGCGCTTCGAGGTCGGGAGTCCCGTCACCTCGTCACCGGCAGTCGACGGCGGCCTGGCCTATGTCGGTGACCGGGCCAACAGGTTCTACGCGGTGAACCTCGCAAGCGGCAGCGTCCGATGGACGGTAGAGACCGGTGCCGACGTGCCGTGGCCATGGGGACACGAGGGGTGGGATTACTTCACCTCCTCGCCGGTGGTGGCGGGCGATCTCGTGATCGTGGGTTCGGGCGACGGCAACGTCTACGCGTTCGATGCCCGGTCGGGCACCGAACGGTGGCGGGGGTCCACCGGCGGCCGGGTGCGAGCGTCGCCATCGGTCGCTGACTCGAGCGTGTACGTCGGCAGCACGGACGGGGTGTTCTACGCGTTCGACCTCGCGACGGGTGCGGTCCACTGGACCTACGAGACCGAGGGGGTGGCGCACGACGCCGCCACATTCGGCTTCGATCGCAAATCCATTCAGTCCACGGCAGCGGTGAGCGACGCGCGGGTCTTTTTCGGATCACGCGACGGCGGGGTTTACGCCTTGGAGCGATCCACAGGGTCGCTCGTGTGGCGCACGGGCCATGAGACCTCGTGGGTGGTGGGTTCACCCGCGTTGACGGACGCCGGCGTGTGCGTCGGCGGATCGGATGGCCAGTTCCTGGAGTGCCTGGACCGCGCAACCGGTGAGCTGGTGTGGCAGATTCCCACCGGGGCCCGAGTGTTCAGCTCACCGGCTGCTGCGGGCGACGTGCTGTTCGTAGGGAGTCACACGGGGGCTCTGGATGCCATCGAGGTCGCGAGCGGAGCGCGACGCTGGTCGCTACCGTTGGGCGCGGAGGTGTTGTCGTCTCCGGAACTCGCGGACGGCACGCTGTACGTCGGCACAGATGGTGGCGCGGTGCATGCGATCCGTCTGTCGAACGCGCCGACACCGTTGCGCGTGGTCTATTGGGACGAGACGCGGCTGCCGTGGAATCTGTCCCCCAGTCACGAGGCGGTACGCGATCACTTTGCCGCTCGCGGGTACGCGGTGACCGGTCGCGCAGAATTGCTCGCATTCATGGCAGCGCGGATCGAGGACCATGCGCCCAGCGTGGTGGTGTTCGCCATGGACGATTTCCCGCACGAGGCCGGTGTTCCACCGAGCGACACGCTGGTGGGTCGTCGCTACCTGGACGCGGGCGGCAAGGCGGTGTGGATTGGCTTCCCCCCGCTCGTGGTCACGCGCAATGCGGAGGGGCAGCCGGTCGGGATCGACCGGGACGCGGCCACGGCCGTGCTGGGTGTGGATTTCGCCGGTTGGCATGGAGACCGGTACCCCGTGTACCCCACCGATTCCGGCCGCCGCTGGGGTTTGGTCTCGTGGTGGATGGGTGGGAGCGGCATCGCAGCGGATCAGGTGACCGAGGTGCTGGCCCTCTCCGAGAACGGCGGTGCCGGCGCGTGGGTGAAGCATTACGGTGGGCCGCTCGGCACGGGGTTTGTGTGGCTGTGGGGTGGGGACGGACCGGTGGATCCCGCCCATCTCGCCGAGGCCTTCAATGTGGCCGAACGTGGGATTGGCGTGGCGATCGAGACATCACCGGCGGAGCGTTAGGAGCAGCTGTGCGGCCCTCGGAGTCGTGGGCCTGTTCTATCCACAGCACCGCACACCGGAGCGGTGACGCTCGAACGACCGTGAGCAGAAGCCGGGCATACAAGCACCTCCGATGAGGAGTGGTCATGTACATCACATTACTCAGGAAGCAACCGCCTGCAGCGCTTGGCATGATAGGACGATCGTCGGTGTTCGCCTTATCCGCGTGCCTGAGTTTCGCGTGCACCATGAGCCCAGAAGCCGAATCCACTATTCGCTTTCCCCGTGACTTCGTGTGGGGTACGGCCACGTCTGCCTACCAGGTCGAAGGGGCGTGGCAGGAAGACGGGAAGGGCCCATCGGTGTGGGACACCTACACAAACGTCTACAACCTTGCAGGGGGAGAGAACGGCAACGTCGCGATCGATCAATATCATCGGTATGCCGAGGACGTCCGATTGATGCAAGAGATGGGCATCCAGAGCTATCGATTCTCCATCGCCTGGAGTCGTGTGCTGCCCCTGGGGACGGGGGAGGTGAACCAGGCCGGTATCGAGTACTACAGCCGCCTGGTGGACGAGCTGCTCGCGGCCGGTATCGAACCGGCCGTCACCCTGTATCACTGGGATCTCCCACAGGCCTTGGCCGATCGGGGCGGTTGGCAAAACCGTGAGTCGCTAGAGTGGTTTGCCAACTACGCCAGGACCATGTTCGCGGCCCTCGGTGACCGCGTCGGCACATGGATTACGTTCAACGAACCGTTCATCGACGCGTTTGTCATCGGCGGAGCCATCCGTAGTTTCCTCGATCCCGACATCCAACCTGTTGAGGATTTCCTCTCCATGCCCGCGGCACTGCAGGCCGGTCAGGCCATGGTCAGCCATCACGTGATGCTCGCGCATGCACGCGCGGTGCAGATCTACCGTGAGCTGCAGCTCGACGGTAGGATCGGGATCACTCTCAGCATCTCACCGGCATATCCGGCGACGACCAGCCAGAACGATTCAGCGGCGGCCTACGTGGCCGATGGGCTGCACAATCGCTGGTTTCTGGATCCCGTCCTGAAAGGCTCGTATCCGGATGACATTCTCGCGCTCTATTCCACTCACGCAAATGTGGGGATTCAGAATGGGGATATGGAGCAGATCAGCGAGAGCCGTATCGATTTTCTCGGTGTCAACTACTATGCGCCCAGCCGTGTCAGGTCGGCTCCCGCGTCACCCCACTTCGGCATCGAGCATCTCCCCAACCCGGACGAACGGCCGGCGTTCAATGGCGAAGTGTACCCCGATGGGCTCTACGATCTGCTCGTGCGTGTGGATCGCGAGTACGGCAAGCCGCTCATCTACATCACGGAAAACGGCGCCGGATTCGGAGCGGCGGACGACAGTCTCGTCGATGGCGAGGTAGACGACGCCCTGCGCCGCGACTACATCAAACGCCATCTCGGCGCCGCACACCGAGCTATCCAGCAAGGGGTGAGTCTCAAGCGCTATTACCTCTGGTCGTGTTTCGACAATTTCGAGTGGATCTTTGGCTTTCAACGGCGCTTTGGATTGGTCTACGTGGACTTCGAGACGCAGGAACGCATCTGGAAAGGCAGCGCCTACGATTACCAGTCCTACATTCGCGACAATGGATTGGTGCCGTAAGGGTGTGCGTCACGTGGCAGAGCATCGCGCGATTGCGTCGCCGACATCGATCGAGTAGAGGGACAGGAGGTTGCGCCCTCTGGCGTGATGTTCACTGTTGGGGTTGGCGCCGGCCGTCGGACTCGCGCGTCTGTCGGCTTGGCGCCGACCATCGACTTCGGGTACGCCCGAGGACTGCGCTCTCGGGTGGGTCAGCGAAACCCATGCTGGCGCGCAACGATCGCCAGTGAAACCCCGGGTCTCCATTCACTGGCCGATCATCGCTCCAGCCCGCCGCCGCAGCGCTTGCAGTGCTCCGCATCCCGGTCATGCCCCGTCAGCCCGCAAGCCGCACAGGTGCGCTCAGCCGCCGCCTGACGCTGGACATTGCCAAGCTCCACGGTGATGATGCCGGTTGGCACGGCGATGATCGCGTACCCCATGATCATGATGACGGCCGCGAGCGCCTGCCCAACGTTCGTCTGCGGGGCGATGTCGCCGTAGCCGACGGTCGTGAGCGTGACGATCGCCCAGTACACGCTGCGTGGAATGCTCGTGAATCCGTGCGCGGCACCCTCGATGAGGTACATGAGAGAGCCCATGGTCACAACGATCGTCAGCACTGCCGCCACGAACACGGTGATCTTCTCGCGGCTCTGCCGAAGCGCGCGCATCAGCACCCGCGACTCCTGCACGTGGTGGGCGAGCTTGAGCACGCGGAACACGCGCAGCAGTCGGAGCGCCCGCACCGACAGCAGGGCCTGTCCACCCGGCAGGATGAGGCTCAGATACGTGGGGAGGATCGCGACGAGATCGACGATACCGAAGAAGCTGTGGGCATAACGCATCCGCCGCGGCGAGCACCAGAGGCGCAGGCCATACTCCACACTGAACAGGATCGTGAAGCCCCATTCGAGCGCACGCAGCAGTGCACCGTGCTCGAGACGGATCGACGCGACACTCTCCAGCATCACCACGATCACGCTGAGCACGATCGTCACGATGAGCGCGACGTCGAACGCCCTGCCGACGGGCGTGTCGTGCTCGAAGATGATGCGGTAGGTGCGCTCGCGCGGCGTCAGGTTGGTGGCATGCGGCATCATTGGCAACGGGCTCCGCGTTCGGTCACCGGAATAGTATCGCGAAGATCGTGCAGCCGGGATGCGAGAACGGGACAGGCAAGACGGGTGGGATGGTCTCGGCCGGGGTTCTATGCCTCTCAGCGGCGCCAACGGATCACCATATGCTCTGCCTAATGCGGCCGCGAGGACATGCGCGGGCTGCTCCGGTTCCTTGCTTTCTGCGTCGATCCGGCGGGGAACGCGGTGTGTGATGTGGCTCACACACCAAGCCAAGACGTTGCCAGTGTGCGGTTTGCCGGCTGTGGAACGGCGGAACACGGGCCTGGCACCGGCCCTGCAACCTGACGCCGCAACTTCTCACCTCGGATTGGAGGTGCGGATGCAGAACCTGGAGTCGCTTACACACGTGCTCAGCTGGCAGAGCAGCGACGTGGCGTATGACCTGCACTCCGCCCGTGATACGGACGGCAACGAGAGCGTCGTGATCAACGCGCTCGGCCCCGGTGGCCGGCACCGCTACGCAGTGGTCGACGCGGATTCCGGGCATGGAGGCGATCCTGCGGAGTGGCTGGAGTGCGATGAAGATGCGCGCACCCGCATCGCCGAAGCCGCACTCGAGGCGCAAGGGGGGCGGTGAAGCAGCTGCGCCCGTGGCGCGATCCCAGCAAGACGAGAGGGGGCGTTCCCGCCCCCTCTGTCGTTCCCGCTCCTGCCGCTGTGCCCTACCGCATTCCCTCGAGTTCGTCGGCTATCCGGTCGGCGTCGTAGATCTTGCGCAGTCCCTCGAGAATGCCCTCGGAGTGCACGCTGACCGTGCGCGAGATCGCGTCGTCGAAGATGAACCGGTTGGGCAGCATCTGGATGTTGCCGTCGAATACCAGCCCGACGACCTCGGCGTTGCGGTTGATCACCGGGCTGCCGGAATTGCCGCCGATGATGTCGTTGGTCGAAACGAAGTTGATCGGCGTCGACAGATCCAACTGGTCCATCCGCTCCTTCCAGCGCGGCGCGAGCACCCACGGATCCTCATGATCGAACTCCGCGGCGCGCGCGTACAGACCGTACAGCGTCGTCTTGTACGGTGCGTACGTCCCGTTCATGGGATACCGCTTCACCACACCGTCGCTGATACGCAGCGTGAACGTTGCATCGGGCGGCAGTGACTTGCCGTACGCGGCGAAGATCGCCTGGCCCACCAGCTCGGCGCTCGCCGAGATCGTGGTGTTGAGCGGCGCGGCACGCTCCGCCACCTTGAGCATGAGCGGCATGATCTTGCGTGCCGCGACGATCAGGGGATCGGTGGAGTTGGCACAGGCCTCCGCACCGCCCTCGACCAGCGCCTGACGCACACTCAGGTCCGCCAGTTGGGTTCCCTCGAGTAACGCCGCGGCGGCAGCCTCGGGCGTGCGGCCTGCGAGAAGTGCCTGGAGGAGGGGATCACCGGCTGGAAGCTCGGCGCCGGCGGCCTCGAACTGGGCCGTGAGCCTGAGCTGCTCGACCTCCATGTCGAACTCGCTGTCTCGCAGGATCTGGTTGCGGTACCGCTCGACTCGGTCCCCGCGCCACTGGGGCAAGCGCTGATCCTCGGGAAGAGCCTCCATCTCTGGTAGCAGCACGATGTTGCCGGCGAGCCCGAGCAGCTGGGAGCCGCCGAATCCGTACCAGCGCGACTCGGTGGCAAAGGCGGCCAGCTCCTTTTGGGCCTTGGCGATCGCGTCCCACGCGCCACCGAACTTCTGCTGCAGCTCGGGATCGGCCGCAATGCGCGTGCGAAAGTCCTGCTCGAAATGCGCCTTCGCCGTCATCCGCTCCGCGTCGTTGAGGCCCGTGAGGTATCCGCTGATCGCCTTGTGGCTGTTCTCCAACCCGAAGATCTGGTTCTGGTAACGCCGGTGATCGGCTTCGCTGCGGGCCGCGAGCATGCGCGCGATCTCGAGATTGCGCTCGATGGCCGCCAGCGAGGCCGGGTACTGCACGTCGCGCAGGTACTGCATCTGCGCCATCGTGAGCAGCCGTCCGGTGGAACCCGGGTTCCCGGTCACGAAGACCGGCTCACCCTCGGCGGCGCCGTTCTCGCTGAAGGTGAAATAGTGGTCCGTCTGGCGCGGCGCGCCGTCCTCGTACACCCGGAAGAACGTGACATCGAGGTCGTAGCGCGGATACGTGAAGTTGTCCGGGTCTCCCCCGAAGAACGCGGCTTGTCCCTCCGGCGCCATGACCAGTCGGACGTCACTGAACCGCTTGTACGTGTACAGCGAGTACATGCCGCCCTGATAGAATCGGACGACCTGGCAGTTCAACTCCGGCGACGTCTCACACTCGCTCTCGATGGCCTCGACGGCGGCGTTGCGCTGCTCGATCTGCTGACCCTCGTCGGTCGCGGTCACCGCCTGACGGATGCGCTCGGTGACGTCCGCGATGGAGAGCAGCTGGTCCACATACAAGCCCGAGCAAACCTTCTCCTCCTCGATGGTCCTGGCAACGAAGCCGGTCTCCTGGTAGTTCGAGTCGGGCACGGACGTGGCACTGATGCAGCCCCGGGCGCAGTGATGGTTGGTCATCACGAGCCCGTTGGCCGAAACGAACGAGGAGGAGCATCCGGGAAGCCTGACCGAAGCCAGACGCACGTGGTCGAGCCAGGCCTGATCCGGTTGGAATCCGTAGGCCGCCTGCCAGTAGTCCAGGGGCGGCGCGTCGAAGGTCCACATCGTCCCGAATTCCTTCATGAATCCGGTCGATGAGGTCCCCTCCTGCGCCGTCACGCTCGTGGTCAGACCGGCCACCAGCACAGCGGCACCGACGACCACGGCGAGTCGGGAGATACGTGTAGGAGTCATGTCACCTTCACTCATTTGGGGAATTGTTACAGGATGAATCGTCTCAGGTTGGAAGACATCCGTGCCAATGGGCCTCACTATATCGCATAGTGTATGAAGTCACCCTAAAGGCCCGATGAACTGACCTCACTCAATCTCGCCGCTCTTTCGCCACGCCTCGCAGAACCGTGTGAGGGCCTCGCCCAGCCGGTATACGTCCGGGTGGGGCAGCCGGTCCTCCCGGAGCTGTGCCAGCATCTGCTGTCGGACCGCATCGAGCAGGAACTCGGCCTCCCGTCGCTCCCGCCAGTCCAGGAAGAGCGCGTGGGCCAGGAGCCCGCGACCGACGTAGTCGACGGGCTGCATGCGCGCGATCCGGTCGGGGTGGGCAGCATCACGCACCGCCTTGAACGCCTCGAACACCGCGGCATCGGCCTCGCCACCGAGGAGATCGCTCGAACCCGGTCCGAGCCGTTCGTACACGCTCACGAAAGCATCTGGTGGGGGACGGGTCGTCATGGCGGGTCCTCGTTGGGTGCACTCCTCAAGCATACCCCCTCGAAACCCGGCCGGCGAGTGGGTGCCAGCGGCTTGGTGAGCGCTGCAGGCGCCGTCTTGCGCCTTACCAGTAGGAGGACCGCGACGCTGCTCATGAGGAGAGGTCGAAGCGCCATGCACGTGACCGTTCAGGAGAATCGATCGGACGCAACGGTGCGGATCGAAGGCCGCATCCTGCCCGGGTTCGTCATGGAGCAGCGTTGCTGCCGCGACTGCTCGACGCTGGCCGTCTTCCAGCTGTTCCGGCAGGCAGCGTTCTGTCCGTCCTGCAATAGCTGGCTCGAGCGACACTGCAACGACACCGACTGCATCTACTGCGCGGACCGACCGGAACACCCACTCTGATCCCGCACCGGCGCCGATACATGCAGTTGCGCGAGCGCCTCCAGGCGGATCTGACCCTTCCCGCCATCGAGGATGCGATCGCGCAATCCCTGGACTGACCGCCCGGGGACGCGATCTCCCCTGCCAGCTCCAGCGATACGCACGTCGCCTTTCGCATTCCGCCGGCTGTCCTATACTTCGAAGACAGACACGCCGGCATACACAGGTCGACGCGATCATGGGCGAGACCATCACCTCGACCGTTCCCACGAAGTACTGGCATCGGCTCGATGACGGCCGGGTCCAGTGCGATCTCTGTCCCCGGTTCTGCAAGCTGCGCGAGGACCAGCGGGGCATGTGCTTCGTGCGGATGTGCGAGGGTGGCGAGGTCGTGCTCACCACCTACGGACGCTCGAGCGGGTTCTGCATCGATCCGATCGAGAAGAAACCGCTGAATCAGTTCCTACCCGGGTCGCCAGTGCTCTCCTTCGGGACCGCCGGCTGTAATCTGGCCTGCTCGTTCTGCCAGAACTGGGACATCAGCAAGTCCCGGGAGATCGATACGCTTGCCGACTCGGCGTCTCCCGAGGCCCTCGCCGAGGCGGCCGTGAGGCTCGAGTGCCGGAGCGTGGCGTTCACGTACAACGATCCGGTCATCTTCCACGAGTATGCCATCGATGTGGCGCGTGCGTGCCGGGAACGCGGTGTGAAGACGGTCGCCGTGACGGCGGGCTACGTGTGCGAGGAACCGCGGCGCGAGTTCTACGCGCACATGGACGCCGCGAACATCGATCTCAAGGGATTCTCGGACGGCTTCTACCATCGTCTCGCAAAGGGACACCTCGAGCCGGTTCTCGACACGCTGCAGTACGTGAAGCATGAGACCAGCGTGTGGATGGAGCTCACGACCCTGGTGATCCCGGGCTGGAACGACGGCGACGATGAACTCGACGCCATGACCCAGTGGGTGGTCGAGCACCTCGGGCCCGATGTCCCGATGCACTTCACGGCGTTCCACCCGGATTTCCGGATGCTCGACGTCCCGCCGACTCCGGGCCGAACGCTGACCCGCGCGCGTGAGATCGCGAGGCGGAACGGCGTGCGCTACGCCTACACCGGGAATGTGCACGACGCCGACGGCGGCACGACGGTCTGCCATGGCTGTGGCCGAGCGCTGATCGTGCGCGACTGGTACGTGCTACACGATTGGCATCTCACACCCGATGGCCGATGCCGGGACTGCGGAACGCAGTGCGCCGGCGTATTCGAGAACTCCCCCGGCGACTGGGGCGCCAGGCGGATGCCCGTGCTGATCGGCAGATAGGCTCAGGCTCCCGCGGCCGCCCCCATCCGTCTATCGGTCTATACGTCCAGCCGTCTATCCACCCGGCCGCCTATCCGCCCTTCCTCACCGGCAACCGGAGGATCGTTCGCAAGCGCTCGGGTGGAACGCGCCGTGGATCCGAGAGATAGATCTCGTGATGGTGTCCGTGGACCTCGAATCCCTGCGCTCGAGCGAACTCCACCATTGTGCCGATCGTTGCCGGCTCCGCCTCGTACGGGCCGACATGCAGCATCTGCACGCTCGGGCCCTCGGCCATAGAGACGAGCATGACGTTGTCGACCCACGCGCCACGGTCCCTCTGCTTCAGCGTTGACCGTGCCGCGTCGAGGTCGTCTTCGGTAACGGCTTCCGGCGTCCGGACCATCAGCCGCCAGTTCATGGTATCGAGTGGAGCATCGAGTGCAGACACGCCCGGGTCGGGCCAGTACTGACCCTCGAGACCCGCGACGACGTAGTCCCCAAGACCGGCGTGCTTCCGCGTCATCTTGATGGTGAAGGCCATCCCGTACAGCGCGCCGAGTCTGTCCTGGAACTCGGGACCACCCGGCTCCCCGCGGCCGTCGACGGCCAGATACCGCCCTTCGCCCACATCCACGATGATCGGCTCGCGCGCCGGCGCGTACTCGTCACGATGGAGCCGGTGCAGGTCCAGCTTCGAATTCGACTTCTGGCGTGCTTTCACACTCATCTGGTGCCCCCCTCGTCATGTCCCCGTGCTCGGTAGTGCGAGATAACCGTTGCCGATGTGACCCATGAAACTTCGAGGTCTCGCGCCGGGGGGCGCAAATCCGGGTCGCCGTCCGCCGTACTGGCGCTCACTTCACGCGCACCGCCCGCATTCCCCAGCGCTCGATGGCGACGATCTGCCCACCCTCCCGAATCAGCGTATACCGGTCACCGTCCTCGCGTGCAAAGAAGACGCTGTCCGACTCCGGCAGGATCTCAGAGCGATAGCGTGGAAACATGAGGTAGAGGCGGCCGTCCTCCACGGCAATCTGAGCG
>JBDGYA010000040.1:0-28690 GCA_039584325.1 Gemmatimonadota bacterium | reverse complement strand
AAACCGCGGGGTACACGCCCCGCCCGACCCAGAGGAGGTAGTCGATGGCCTTCCCCGAGAAGAGTAGACCGGGACCGGCAGGAGAACAAGCGCCGCCGGCCGAGGTGGTGCGGCAGCTGCTCGCGACGGTGGTGCAGGAGGCGCTCCGGGCGGAGTTCGACCGCTTTGTGGGAGCCGCGCCGTATGAGCGCACGCCGGACCGACGCGGCCACCGCAACGGGAGCTACCCCCGCACTTGGACGACCCGGGTGGGGCGGCTCGAGCTGGCCGTGCCGCGGGACCGCGCGGGGCTGTTCCGCCCCTCGCTGTTTGCCAAGTACGAACGCAGTGAGCAGGCGCTGGTGCTCGCCATGGTCGAGATGTACTTCCACGGTGTCTCCACCCGCCACGTGACCGCGATCGTGGAGCAGCTGTGCGGGACCGCCATCTCGGCCAGTGAGGTCAGTGCGCTCACCCGCAAGCTCGACACGACGCTCACCGCTTGGCGGGAGCGCCGGCTCGACACCCCGTATGCTGCCCTCGTGGTCGACGCCCACGTCGAGCAGGTGCGCCGCGAAGGGCATGTGCGCGCCACCGCCGCGCTGTGGGTCGTGGGCGTGACGCCGGAGGGGTATCGGGAACATCTGGGGATCTGGCTCGGCGCCAGCGAGAGCGAGGCGAGCTGGGCGCAGGTCTTCCACGACCTCACCGAGCGCGGGCTGCACGGCGTCACCTACGTCGTCTCCGACGACCATGTGGGCCTGCGCGCCGCGCTGCGGCGTTACTTCCCCGACGCAGTGCACCAGCGCTGTCAGGTCCACTACCTGCGCAACGCCCTCAGCAAGGTCTCGAGCGACGCGCTGCACGAGCGGATCCGGGTCGCCCTGCGGGACGTCTGGAGTGCTCCCACTCGGGAGGAAGCGCACGGCCGCGTCACGCGGGTCATCGCCGAGCTCCGGGCCGCCACGCCCCGCGTGGCCGACTGGCTAGCCGATACGCACGGCGAGACGCTGGCCTGCTACGCCTTGAGCCGTGACGACGTGCGGCGCAAGCTCCGCTCGACCAATGCCGTCGAGTGCCACCACCAAGTGGTCCGCCGCCGCACGCGAGTCATCCGCATCTTCCCGCACGAGGCGAGCCTGCTGCGCCTGCTCACCGCACTGGCAATCGAACAGAACGACCGGTGGCGCCACCACCGCTGGATCGTGGAACCCACCTTCATCGAAGAGGAGGAGCCGGTGCGACGGAGCGCCTGCGCCACCACCGCTGGATCGTGGAACCCACCTTCATCGAAGAGGAGGAGCCGGTGCGACGGAGCGCCTGAATCGAGCACGCGCCCAGAGAAGTACACAAAAACCTGCACTTGACCGCCTCCTGCAACGAAACGGACTCGTCATACGTCATAGAGGACGACCATGGAGTGGAAGACGACGATACTCGCGTCGCTGTATATTGAGTATATCCATTTGGCACCACCCCCGAGCTGGTAGTGTGCGGGGAGGTCCCTTGGCAGTGCGCCCCTAGGTCCCGGAAGCATCACCATGGCCAACGTCAGAAAGATCTTTGGAATTGCTGCGGTTCTCGTCATCGTCGGGACGCTGGTCGGCGGTGTGTACCTGCGCATTCGCGGGTCGGAGGACGGCGACTCGGGAAATTCCGCGGTTGCGACCGTGCCGGAGGGAGGGTCCGACTCGGTGAGCGCCGCCCGGACGTTCGACACGAGCCTCCCCATTCCGGTCGAAGGTGCGACGGTAGTGCGGGATACCCTCGTCATCTCGGTGTCGGCGGCCGCGGAGGCGGCGGCCGACCGCTTGGCACGGATGCTGGCGCAGGTGGAAGGGTGGGTGCGGGCTGTCCACGTCCGGGAAAACGCGCGGGTCGCGGCCGGGCAGCCGCTCATTCAGATCGACACGACCCAGTACGCCCTGAACGTCGCGCGGGCGCGCGCGGGGTTCGCGAAAGCCGAGGCGACGTTCCGTGAGCTGACACTGTTCGACGACCAGATCGAGGACACCGAGATTCGGGCGGAGCGGGAGCGAATTGCACGGGCCAAGAGCGGGCTCGAGGACGCTCAGCTCGCCCTCCAGGAAGCGCTCATCCAGCTCGAGCGGACGACGATCCGCGCCCCGTTCACCGGGCGGGCGGCCTCGGTGAAGGCCGCCGAGGGACAGAACGCGCGCGTGGGCGACGAGCTGTTGTCGGTGGTGGATCTCGATCCGCTGCGGGTCGAGGTGCAGGTGCTCGAGGGAGAGATCGGCCTGCTCTCGGCGGGCAACCAGGCGAGGATCCGGTTTGCGGCATTTCCCGGAGAGATGTTTCTCGGCAGGATCGAGACCATCAACCCCGTCGTCGAGCGCGAGACGCGCACGGCGCGGGTCACCGTGACGATTCCGAATCCGGACGGCCGCATCCTGCCGGGTATGTACGCCCGGGTCTCGCTCGAGGCGCGGAAGTTCCCGAACCGCATTCTCGTGCCGCGGTCGTCGGTGCTCGAGCGAGACCGCCGCTCGATGCTCTTCGTGTTCGAAGGCGAGGGCGACGTGGGGTTCGCGAAGTGGCGCTACGTGACGACCGGATTCGCGAACGACTCCGTGGTCGAGATCGTCGAGAACCCGGACACGGAGATGGTGCAGCCGGGTGAGCGGGTGCTGACCGACGGGCACTACACGCTGATCCACGATGCGCGGGTGCGCTTGGTGGAGAGTGTGGTGTTGGAAGGGGGGAGGCCGCAATGAGGGCGGTAGGGCGGTATGGTGGTATGGGCGTAGGACGGGCGGGACGACGGGACGGCGGGACGGCGGTAGGCCTCCTTGTAGGGTTGCTTCTCGTCGTAACGCTTCCGCTCGCGGCGCAGGAGGTGCCGCAGGTGCTGACGCTCGAGCGGGCGCTGGAGCTGGCACGCAGCCGGAATCCCGCGTACCTCCGATCGCTGGCGCAGGCGGACGCCGCAGGGTCCGGCGTGCGCGCGGGCTTCGGCGCGTTTCTGCCCAACCTCAACGCCAACGTGGGCTGGAACGGCAGCCGGAACACCACCGCGATCGGCGAGGACGACTTTGGCCGTCCCATCGTGGGCGATTCGACGCTCACGTTCCAGAGCAGCTCCGCGTCGCAGAGCATCTCGACCTCGATGACGCTCTTCGACGGGCTGCAGAACCTCAACAGCTACCGCGCGTCCAAGGCGTCCGCGGACGCGGCATACGCCGGCGTCGAGGAACAGGCGGCCGCGGTCGATGCCGAGGTGACGAGGCGCTTCTACGGCGTGGTGCAGGCCGAGCGGCTGACTACCGTCGAGGAGGCGCTGCTCGACGTGTCCCGCCGGCAGCTCGACGCTACGGAGCGGCTGTTCCGTGTTGCGGCCAGAGACGAGATCGACGTCCTTGGGGCGCAGGTGCAGGTGGCGCAGCAGGAGCAGGCGCTGGAGCAGGCGCGGGGGGACGGCCGCCGTTCGCTCCTGCAGCTCGCGGAGGCGATCGGGCTGCGTGACTGGGCGGAATTCGCCGTCGACGGCGCGCTGCCCGCACCGTTCGATCCGGCCGAGATAGAGGCCGATTCCCTGGTTGCGATCGCGTTCCGGAACAGCCCGACGCTGGCCGGCGCCCGGTCATCGGCGGCACGCGCGGCCTACGCCGAGAGCGCGGCGAAGGGGCGCTACTGGCCGAGCGTGTCGGCCAGCGCGAGCTTCAGTCGCTCCGAGAACAGCCAGAGCTTCGACTCGTTCTTCTCGATCAATCCGGCGAACAACCGGGGCCTCGGGTTCGGGCTCACCGTCCAGATCCCCATCTTCACCCGGTTCCAGACGCAGGATGCCGTTGCCCAGGCGGTCGCGCAGTCGACGATTGCCGACGAGAGCCTGCGGGAGGCCGAGCTGCGGCTCGAGCGGGGCGTGCGGGAAGCCCAGATCAATCTCGAGACGGCGTATCGTCGGCTCATGCTGGCGCAGCGCTCGGTGGAGTTGAGCCGCCGTCGGCTCGCGATGGCACAGGAGCAGTACCAGCTCGGCACGATCGGCTTTACCGACTTCCAGCAGATCGTGACCCAGAGCTCGCAGGATGCCCGTCAGCTGATCAATGCGGAACTGGAGTTCGCCGGGTCGTTGGTGACGCTCGAGGAACAGCTCGGCGGCATTGGCTCCCTGGAGGCTGCACGGTGATTCCGTCGTTGGTGCTGGGTCGTCGGTCCGGCGGTCCGGCGGTCCAGCGGACTGCCCGTCCGCTCGTCCGCTGGTCCGCCTGATCGCCATGTCGATCTCTTCCCGCTCGGTCCGGCGTCCGGTCGCCGTCGCGATGCTGTTCCTCGCCATCGGAGTGCTCGGCGTCATCTCGTACGTCCGCATCCCCATCGATCTCCTGCCGGACGTGGCCTACCCGCGCCTGGTCGTCTACACCCAGTACCCGGACGTCGGCCCCGCCGAGGTCGAGCGGTTCGTGACCGAGCCGGTGGAGCGCGGAGTGAGTCGCGTGCCAGGTGTGGAGCGGGTCGAGAGCGTGTCGCGCGAAGGCATCTCGCTCGTGACCCTGCGGTTCTCGTGGGGCACCGACATGGACTTCGCTGCGCTCAACGTCCGGGAGCAACTCGACAACCTGCGGGATCAGCTTCCCGAGATGGCGGGGCGGCCGATCGTGCTGCGCACCGATCCCAACTCCGAGCCGATCATGGCCATCTCGGTGTCGGGCACGACCGACCTCGGCGCGCTGAAGGACCTCGCGGAGTCGGTGCTGAAGCGCCGGCTGGAGCAGATCGACGGGATCGCCGAAGCCGCCATCGCGGGAGGCCTCGAGCGCGAGATTCACGTCGAGGTGGATCCCCGGCTGCTCGAGACCTACGAGCTCACGACGGAGAACGTGCTGGGGGCGCTGGCCGCAGCCAACCAGTCCGCGCCCGGCGGCACCGTTCTCCGCGGGCGCTACCGGTATGCGCTCCGCACACTCGGCGAGTTCGAGACGGTCGAGCAGATCGCCGCGGTGCCCATCGTGCGCGCCAATGTCAGCGACACGACCGCGGCCGCCGTGGTCACCGTCGGGGACGTCGCCACCGTCGAAGACGGGTTCCGCGACCGAGAGTCGATGGCCCGCTACAACGGCGCGGAGTCGGTCGGTCTGCTCCTCTTCAAGGAGTCCGGCGCCAACACGGTGCGGGTGACCGAGCGGGTGCACGTCGTGCTGGACCAGCTGCGGGGGCAGTATCGGGACCTGTCGATCAACGTGGCCACGAGCCAGGCGGGGTTCATCACCGAGGCGATCGCCAACGTGGTACAGGCGCTGGTGTTCGGGGGGCTCCTCGCCTTCCTCGTGCTCTTTCTGTTCCTGCGCGATCCCCGGTATCCGGTGATCGTGGCGCTCGCCATCCCGATCTCCGTCATCGCCACGTTCTCGCTGCTCGATCTCGCTGGGGTGTCGCTCAACATCATGAGCCTCGGTGGGCTGGCGCTGGGCGTCGGCATGCTCGTGGACAACTCGATCGTCGTGCTCGAGAACATCTTCCGGCATCGGGAGGAAGGTGAGGGACCCGAACGGTCCGCCGTGCTGGGGGCTGAGGAGGTGCAGGGCGCCATCACCGCATCGACGCTGACCACCATCAGCGTGTTCGGACCGATCATCTACGTCGAGGGCGTGGCGGGCGAGCTGTTCGGCGACCTGTCCTTTGCCGTGGCCTTTGCGCTGCTCGCGAGTCTCCTGGTGGCCCTGACACTGCTGCCGGTCGCGGCGGCGCGCTGGGTCGCTGCCACGGCGGGTACTCCGGGGGGGATGGCACGGCAAGTCCTGAGGGTGGGGTTTGGGGCGGCCGCGCGGGGGTTCGGGACGCTGTTCGGACCGTCACTCCGCTGGTTCGATCGTCGTTTCCTCCGCTTCGCCGAGTGGTATCACCGTGTGCTGGAGCGGGCGCTCGACCGGCGCGGTCGCGTCGTCGGGTACGCGGCCGCGCTGTTGGCGGTCGGGGTGTTGCTCGGCGCGGTGCTGGACCGGGACGTGCTGCCGGACGTCGATCAGGGCGCGTTCACCGTGCGGCTCGATCTGCCGCGCGGGACGCCGATCGAGGAGACTGCCGTGGCGGCCGCGCGGGTCGAGGCGGTCTTCCTCGCGGATCCGGACGTCGAGGCCGTGTTCACGCGCGTCGGACGCCAGGAAGCCGTGGCAGGGGTCAGCGATGAGGAGAGCGGGTTGCACACAGCGGCCCTTGATGTGCGACTCAAGCAAGACGCACGTACGCAGTCGGTGCTCGGCCGCGTACGGCCCCGCCTGTCGGGTTTTCCGCCCGAGGCGCTGACCATCGAGACCGGCACCGCAACGGCCCTCGGCAAGCTGCTGGGCGGCACCGAGGCCGACCTCGCCGTGCGGGTGCGGGGTGAGGAGCTGGACGCGGCGTACGCCCATGCCAGGGCGGTCGCGGGGCGCATCGCGGACATTCCGTCGCTGACCAACGTGCGGCTCGGCACCGAGGAGGGACAGCCGGAGATTCGGGTGGAGATCGATCGTGAGCGGGCCGCCGCGTACGGCGTCGAGCCGCGCACCATCGCCACGACGGTCGAGCAGTACATGCGCGGCGAGATCGCGACGGAGTTCGTCGATTTCGACGAGAAGGTCCCGGTGCTGGTGCGGCTGCCCGAAGACGAGCGCCGCTCGCTGGAGACACTGCGCCTGCTTCGGGTGAACGGGATTCCGCTGCGCGAGCTCGTGAACACGCACGAGCAGGTGGGCCCTGCCGAGATCCGGCGTCTCGAGCAGGCGAGGGTCGTGACGGTGTACGCCGACGTGGCAAGCGGTGGCCTCGATGCAGCGGTAGGCTCGGTGCAAGAGGCCCTGGTGGCCGTACCCGCGTCGCGGGGCCTCAGGGTCGAGATCGGGGGAGCCAACGAGGAGCGGGACCGCAGCTTCCGCGATCTCGCCTTCGCCTTCGGGCTCGCCCTCCTGCTGGTGTACATGATCCTGGCGGCACAGTTCGAGTCGTTCATCCACCCGTTCACCATTCTGCTGTCGGTTCCGCTTGCGACGGTCGGCGCGGCGCTCGCGCTGCTGCTCACCGGGCAGGGACTGAACACGATGAGCCTGATTGGCCTCGTCATTCTGATCGGGATCGTTGTGAACGACGCCATCGTGAAGGTGGATTTCATCAACCAGATGCGGGCGCAGGGGCTCGAGCTGCGGGCCGCGATTCTCGAGGCCGGGCGCGTGCGCCTGCGGCCCATCGTGATGACCACGGCCACGACGGTCCTCGGGCTCACACCCATGGCCTTCGGTTTCGGCCGCGGCGCCGACCTGCGTGCGCCGCTCGCGATCGCGGTTATCGGCGGGCTCATCAGCGCCACGGCACTGACGCTCGTCGTCGTCCCGGTCGCGTACGACCTGTTCGAGGACGTGCGACGCGGGCTCGGTGGTCTCGTGCGCCACACGGGCCGGTCGGATGCCCGCGTGGCGCGGCGTGAAGGGTGAAACGGGAAGCGTGAAAGGTGAAACGTGAAACGTGACGTGATGCGGGTGAGTGGGGCTGCGTGGGCTCTGCTCCTCGCCGCTGTCGCTGCGTGTGCGACGGGGGACGGGGGCGGGGCCGAGTACACCACGGTGGACAGCGCCGGCGTTACCATCGCCGAGAACCTGGTGTCCGACGCTCACCGGGTGTTGTGGCGGATCGAGCCGCAGCCGGCGGTGGACATCGGCGTGCTGGAGGGCGACGAGACCTACCAGCTGTTCGACGTGTCGGATGTGGCGCGGTTCGGCGACGGCACGATCGTCGTCGGGAACAGCGGCTCAAAGGAGCTGCGCTTCTACGACGCCGCCGGGCGGTATCTGCACGCGGCCGGTGGCGAGGGGGAGGGGCCCGGCGAGTTCAAGGGCGTCGGCAATCTCGCGATCGTCGGCGATTCGGTGCACGCGCACGACTACTCGCTCAGTCGCATCTCGGTCTTCACCTCGGCAGGGGAGTTCGTCCGGTCGTTCCGCGTCGAGCTTCCGGGCGGCGATCCGTCCTGGGTGCTCGACGCGCTGCCGGACGGTCGCTGGCTCGTGACGAAGAGCTTCGCGTTCAGCCCGAGCGAGGTGTCGATGGTCGTGCGCGACACGCTGCCCTACATGCTGCTCGGGCCCGACGGCGCGTTCCTCGACACACTGGGGCTCTCCCCCGGGGTGGAGTTCTTCGTCGTCGGTGACGCGCGGCGGGCGGCTGCTTCGAGCCTCGTGTTTGGACGGAGCACGCAGTACGCCGTCGGGGGGGAGCGCATCTACCTGGGCGACAACGACCGCTACGACATCCGGGCTTATGCGCCGTTGGGTGCGCTCGAGATGATCGTGCGGAAGCAGCAGGCGCCGGTTCCAGTCGGCCAGGCGGAGATCGACGCCGTCAAGGCGGAGCGGCTCGAAGACGCGCCGAACGACAACTGGCGCCGCAACCTCGAGCGACTGTTCGCCGACATGCCAATTCCCGCTACGCTGCCCGCATTCGATGCCCTCGCCGCCGATGTGTTGGGGCACCTGTGGGTGATGGAGGCGAGCCCGCCGACGGACGAGCCGCGGCGCTGGAGCGTGTTCGACCGGGAGGGGAGATGGCTCGGAGTTGTCGAGACGCCGGCGGGGGTGGTGGTCCGGGAGATCGGTGAGGACTACCTGTTGGGGACCTGGAAAGACGGCCTCGGCGTCGAGCACGTGCGGGTGCATCGCCTCGACCGGAGTGGAGAGTGAAGGGTGAAGATCGCAGATCGCCCATCGCCGCTTGCCGATCACGGAGGGTGAGCTGACGAGAGTGGAGGGTGAAGAGTGAAGAGTGAAGAACGAAGGGTGATCGTGGGAGTTTGTGCCCTCTTGCTCTCCGCCGCCGCGTGCGCGACGGAGGCAGGGGCGGGTGCCGAATACACCATGGTAGACAGCGCCGGGGTCTCGGTGGTGACCAACGTCTCGGGCTCGTGGACCGAGGCGACCGCGTGGCAACTCGCGGCGCAGCCGACGGTGGACATCGGCGTGCTGGAGGGTGAGCCGGAGTATCAGCTGTTCCAGGTGCGTGACGCGTTGCGGCTCCCGGACGGGCGGATCGTCGTCGCCAATGCGGGGACGAACGAGGTCCGCTTCTTCGACGACGAGGGAACGCATCTGCGCAGCGTGGGCCGACAGGGGAGTGGCCCCGGGGAGTTCGAGGGCCTGGGGATCCTGCGGCCGTTTCCGGGCGACTCGCTGCTTGCCTACGACTTCAACCTGACGCGAGCCTCGGTGTTCGACGCTGACGGCACGTTCGGGCGGTCGTACCGCGTCGTGCCACCCACGGAAGGTGGCTTCGGGTTCGCGGTCGGTGCCTTTTCCGACGGCACGCTGATCATCCGGTCGCCGCAGCTCTTCCAGGGCGGGCTCTCCGAGGGTGCGCAGCGGCGCGACGAAGACCACTACACCATATCGACAAGCGGCGCGTTCCTGGACAGCGTCGGGACGTTTCCCGGAGGGGAGCAGTTCATCGAGACCGCGCGAGACGGCGACAGCTTCATGGTGATGCTCGTGCAGCCGCCGTTCGGGCGAACCTCGGTGCTCGCCGCTCACGGGATGCACTTCTGCTTCGGGTCGAGCGACACGTACGAGGTGCGGTGCTTCGGCGCCGATGGGACGCTCGAGCGGATCGTGCGACGGAGTGTGCCTCCCCGGCCGGTGACGCCGGCCGATGTGGCAGGCGACAGGCAGCGGCGGCTGGCCGACGCAGACGATGACAATGCGCGACGCCGGCTCGAGCGCAGGCTCGACGAGATGCCCGTGCCGGCGACGATGCCGCCGTACGACGAGATCGAGATGGATGCCGCTGGGAATCTGTGGGTGCGCGAGTATGCGTGGCAATCGGGTGTCGAACGGCATTGGACGGTGTTCGATGCGGAAGGCCGCATGTTGGGCGATGTCACGACGCCCGCCGGCTTCCGCGTCACCCAGATCGGCGCGGCCTTCGTGCTTGGCGTATTTGAGGACGAGTTCGAAGTGCAGCACGTGCGGCTGTACGCGCTCGACAAGGGATCGTGACGGTGGACAGCGATGCGTAGCAAGCCGGGGGCTGTTCGGTACCGGACCGCCCACCACGAGGGGCGAGGAAGGCGCTCGTGATCCGCCTTGCGATTCGCCGGCCCGTTGCCGTTTCGATGGCCTACGTCGCGGTTGCGCTGCTCGGTGTCGCGGCGTGGCGCAACATCCCCATCGAGCTGCTGCCGGAGACCCAGCTTCCTCAGCTGCACGTGACCGCGCAGTGGCGCGGGGCGTCTCCGGAGGCTCTGGAGGCGTTCGTCACGGCACCGCTCGAGGCCGCGGTCCAGCAAGTGCGTGGTGTGGAACGGGTGGAGTCGGTCTCGAGCGAGCGCTTCGGCGTCGCGCAGGCAAACATCACGGTCGAGTTCACGCGTGGCACCGACATGGACTTCGCGCGGCTCGACCTGTCCGAGCGTCTCGCAGCGCTGGATGACGAGCTGCCACCCGAGGTGCCCGCGCCGCTCATCGAGCCGTACGTGCCCGAGGAGTTCCGCCGCCAGCAGCGGGCTTTTCTGAGCTATACCCTGACCGGTCCTTACACACTGGAGGCCCTGCGGGCACACGTGGACGACGACATCGTGCCCGAGCTGCTCCTGGTGGACGGGGTGGCGGGGGTCGAAGTGAGCGGCGGGCGCGATCGACTCATCGAGATCGCGCTGGACGAAGAGAAGGTCAACGCACTGGGGCTCAATGCGAATCGCGTGTGGCAGAAGATCACCGAGCTGGAGTACGTCAGCGAGGCCGGTATCGTCGCGCAGGGTGGTCTCATGCGCACGCTGGCCATTCGCCACCGCACCGAGTCGGCGAGTGAGATCCGCCAGGCACCACTCCTGATCGACCGCGGCCGGATCGTGCGCGTCGCCGACGTCGCGACGGTGCACGACACGTACGAGGAGGCCCAGCACTACTACCGTATCGACGGGCAGCCGGCCGTGTCGTTCGAGGTCCACAAGGAGATCGGGGTCAACACCGTGGAGCTGGCCGACCGCGTGAAGGCGCGCCTCACACGGCTCGCCCCCGTTCATCCGATGGGGGTGCGCCTGATCCTCGACGAGGACGAGAGCGAGGCCATCAGGACCCAGCTCACCGACCTGCGGTACCGCGCCCTGATCGCGGCCTCCGTGATCTTTCTCGTGCTGCTGGCGTTCCTGCGATCGTTCCGCTCCGCGGGTATCGTCTTCGCCACGATCGCCTTCTCCATCCTGATCGCCTTGAACCTGATCTACTTCGGCGGCTTTACGCTGAACGTGCTCACGCTGATGGGGCTGGCGATGGGATTCGGGCTCATCGTGGACAACGCGATCGTCGTGCTGGAGAATATCTACCGGAAAGTGCGTGCAGCGCCGGACGCCGACGAGGGGGCCGTGACTCCGACGGCCGCCGCAGAGCGCGGCGCGCGGCAGGTCGTGCTCCCGATCCTCGCGGCGACCCTCACGACCATCATCGTGTTCATTCCGTTCGTCTATCTGCAAGGCGAGCTCAGGATCTACTACGTGCCGCTCGCCATCGTCGTCGGCCTCAGTCTCGTTGCGAGCTTGTTCGTGGCCTTCACGTTCATTCCGGCGCTGGCGGCGAAAGTGTTGGGAGGCGTGCGGCGCGGGGGCGGCCGGCCCAGTGGCCCGGGGACGCCGGCGCGCGACCCGATCTACGTGCGCGTCTACTCCTGGCTGCTCGGCGGCACGCTGCGGTTTCCGGTGGTCACGGTGCTCGTCGCGGCGGTCGTCCTGTTCGGCTCGTGGAGGTTGTTCGACAAGTACGTGACCCGTGGTGTGCTGTGGCGCTCGTGGTGGGGTCAGCAGACGTACATCGAGGTCATCATTCGGCTGCCGAGGGGAGCGGAGCTCGAGCGGACCGACGAGCTGGCACGCTACTTCGAGACCAAGCTGCGCCAGACGCCCGAAGTGGAGCAGTTCGTGTCGCGGGTGTGGCCGCAGTATGCCCGCATCGAAGCGACTTTCCCCGACTCGCTCGAGACGACGTGGATCCCCGTCGCCATCAAAGAGCAGATGATGGCGTATTCCAACCTCTTCGGAGGGTCGGAAGTCCGTGTGTACGGGTACGGCCCGTCGTTCTACGGCGGTGGGGGAGGAGCGCCAAACTACTCCGTCAAGATCCTCGGCTTCAACTACGAGACGGTGCGGGACATCGCTGAGGACCTCGGGAGACGCCTGACGCGGTTCTCGCGGATCCAGGACGTGGATGTGAACTCGGCCGGCGGCTGGTACACGCGCGACAAGGCCAGCGAGTTCGTGCTGCGGCTCGATCGGGAGCGCCTGGCCCTGCACGACCTCACGGCCCAGGACGTGGTGTATCAGGTGGCGGCGGCCGTGTGGGGACAGGTCCGCCAGGGCAGCATCCGCGTTGCAGGCGAGGAGGTGCTGTTCGACGTCAAGATCGCCGGGAACGAAGAGGTCGACGTCATCCAGCTCCAAGAGCTGTTCATTCAGACGCCGTCGGGCCAGGGAGTGCGGCTGAGCGATGTTGCGACGTTGGGCGAGCGGGACGTGCTCACGCGGATCGTGCGGGAGAACCAGCAGTATCAGCGATTTGTGAGCTACGAGTTTCGCGGCCCGACCAAGCTCGGCGACCGGACGCGTGACGCGGTCATCGCGGCTACGCGGCTACCCGAGGGGTATGAGATCGAGGGAGAGCAGGAATGGGATTGGTCGTCCGAGGAACAGGGCCAGCTCGTGCTGGTGCTCGCCGTGTCCCTCGTGCTCGTGTTCATGGTGACGGCGGCGCTATTCGAGTCGATCCGCCAGCCGCTTTGCGTGTTGCTCACCGTTCCGATGGCGCTGGTCGGCGTCTTTCTGATGTTCTTCTATGCCAAGGCGAGCTTCACCCGTGAGGCGTACATCGGCGTGATCATGATGGGCGGCATCGTCGTGAACAACGCCATTCTCCTGGTCGACCACATCAACTATCTCCGACGCGTGGCCGGCGTGGCGTTCGGCACGGCCGTGCTCCAGGGCACGCTCGAGCGGGTCCGACCGATCCTGATGACCAGCACGACGACCATCTTCGGCCTGCTGCCGCTCGTGCTGTTCAGCGAGTACGCCGACGAGAACATCTGGAACGCGCTGGCGTATGCCCTGATCGGTGGGCTCGCCAGCTCGACGCTCTTCGTGCTCACCGTGACGCCGGCGCTGTATCTCCTGCTGGAGCGGGGACCCGAAAAACGGCGGCTCGCGCTCGCGGTAGCGACCCGGATGCAGTAGCCGCAGCGCGCGGTCTTCGGGCCGCGACCTGCACGCTGCACGTCGCGGTCCTCTCCTTACCCCACCCTCCTCCCTCGTCCCTCCACTCTTCACCCCTCACTCTTCACTCTGCACTCTGCACTCTACCCTCACTCCTCCACCGTCCACGTGCGACCGCCGCGCAGGAGCGTCGTGAGGTCCGCTTCCCGCACGGGGGCGGCTCCAGCCTCCGCTGCCTGCTCGAGCACCGCCTGCTCGTAACTGGGCTGGGGATCCCGATGCAGGACGCCAAGAGCGACCGGAAACTCGGGTGGCTGCATCTGGGCCAGCAGCATGGCAAGGCTCGGGTTCCGCTCGTCGTGCACGAGCAGCTCCTCCTCACGAACGCCGCCGCCGCCGACCGGGACGATCTCCAGCTCGAGCATCCCGGGGCGGAGCCGCAGTCCCCGGTCCCGGTCGCGCCCGAACACCAGGGGACGGCCGTGCTTCACATGGACCTGCGCGTCTGGGGCGACCGTCTTGCCGGTGAAGGCCGCATGTACTCCGTCGTTGAACACCACGCAGTTCTGAAACACCTCGACGAACGAGGCTCCCCGATGTGCATGGGCCGCCTGGAGCGTGGAGACGAGGTGCGGCATCTGCGTGTCGACCGTTCGGGCGACGAACCGGGCGCGCGCGCCGAGGGCCACGGAGGCCGGCACCACGGGTGACTCCACCGATCCCAGCGGCGTCGATGGCGACCGCGTCCCCCGCTTCGACGTCGGCGAGTATTGACCCTTCGTGAGCCCGTAGATCTCGTTGTTGAACAGGATGATCTGGAGATCCACGTTGCGCCGCAGCACGTGCAGCATGTGGTTGCCGCCAATGCTCAGTGCGTCGCCGTCGCCCGTGATCACCCACACGTCGAGGTCGGGGTTCGCGAGCTTGATGCCGGTCGCGAAGGCCGGTGCCCGGCCGTGGATGGTATGGAAGCCGTACGTGGATACGTAATACGGGAAGCGTGCGGCACAGCCGATGCCGGAGACGAACACCGTGCGCTCCGGCGGGGTGCCAATATCGGCCAGAGCCTTCTGCACGCCCTTGAGGACGGCGTAGTCTCCGCATCCCGGACACCACCGCACGTCCTGGTCTGAAGCGAACTGCTTGGGCGTGAGCTGTACCGGAGTAGTCGAATCGATCATGCTACACCTCCAGCCGCGAGCGCACGGCCTCGACGAGCTCGGCGACCTTGAACGGTTTGCCGGTCACCTTGTTGATGCCCTCCGCGGGAGCCAGGTAGGTGCTGCGTAGCATCTGCACCAGCTGGCCGCCGTTCATCTCCGGCACCAGCACGTGGCGAAAGCCGCGGAGCAAATCACCGAGATTCTTTGGGAAGGGGAAGAGGTGCCGCACGTGCGCGTGCGACACCGCGAGACCGTCGGCCCGGAGCTGCTTCGCGGCCTGGTACATCGGACCATACGTCGACCCCCAGCCGACCAGCACTGCATCCCCGCTCGCCGGTCCCTCCTGGGTCTCCTGCTCGGGGATGTCGTTGGCGATGCGGGCGATCTTGTCTCGCCGCACGTCGGTCATGCGCTGATGATTGTCCGGGTCGTACGAGATGTGACCCGAGTCGAAGTCGCGCTCCAGCCCCCCGATCCGGTGCGTGAGTCCCGGCGTGCCGGGAACCGCCCACGGGCGCACGAGTGTCTCCGGATCGCGGAGGAAGGGGTGGAACCCCTCGGGATCGGTCCGGAACCGCACCGGAAACGCGGGAGTGTCATCCGGATCCGGTAGCAGCCAGGGCTCGGCTGCGTTGGCGAGGTATCCGTCGATCAGGAGCATCACCGGGGTCATGTAGGTGACCGCGAGCCGAACGGCCTCGATGGCGACCTCGTAGCAGTCCGCCGGCGTGGCGGCGGCCACGACCGGCAACGGGGCATCGCCGTTTCGGCCATACACGGCCTGGAACAGATCTGCCTGCTCGGCCTTGGTGGGCAGACCGGTCGACGGCCCGGCCCGCTGGCTGTTCACCACCACCAGGGGCAGCTCCGTCGCCACCGCGAGGCCCAGGGCCTCGGTCTTGAGCGCAATGCCGGGCCCCGAGCTGGACGTCACCCCGAGAGCCCCCGCATAGGACGCGCCGATGGCGGAGCAGATGGCCGCGATCTCGTCTTCCGCCTGGAAGGTCACGACGCCGTACTCTTTGAGTCGAGCCATCACGTGCAGCAGCGGGGTGGCAGGAGTGATCGGATAGGTGCCCAGCATCAGCCGGTCCAGTTCCGCAGCCCGGACGCCGGCAACCAACCCCCACGCCGTCGCTTCGGTGCCGGTCACGGTACGGTACACGCCCGGGGCCACGTCGGACTTGGCCACCGTGTAGCCGACAACGTCAGACGGCATCTCGACAGTCTCGCCGAACGCATGGCCGGCATTCAGCGCCGCCACGTTTGCCTGCGCCAGCGTCGGTGTCTTCGCGAACTTCTTGGCGATCCAGTCGGCCGTCGCCTGCCGGTCCTGCCCGAACATCCAGAGCATCAGGCCCAGCGTCCACATGTTCCTGCTGCGGAGCGCGTCCTTCTGGGACAGGCCGTACTCCTCCAGCGCCTCTAGTGTGCGACGGGAGATGTCCAGCTTGAGCAGCTGATAGGGTGCGAGCGTGTTGTCCTCCAGCGGACTGGCTGCGAAGCCCGCTTTATCGAGGTTCCGCTTCGTGAACGTCCCCGTGTCCACGATCACGAGGCCGCCGATCCGGATGTCGCGAACGTTGACCTTGAGCGCCGCAGGATTCAGGGCCACGAGCACGTCGGGCTCGTCGCCGGCGGTGGCGATATCGCCGCCGAAGTGGATCTGGAAGGCGGAAACGCCATACGTCGTGCCGGCCGGTGCCCGAATCTCGGCGGGGTAGTCCGGGAACGTGGCGATATCGCTCCCGGCCAGGGCCGCCTCGAGGGTGAACTGGCTCCCCGTCAGCTGCATGCCGTCTCCGGAGTCGCCGGCGAACCGGATAACGACGGAGTCGCGCACTTCGCGGGCGAGTACTCCGCGCGCGTCAGGCGCACTGGGTGGTCTCGGTCTGTTCATGGGCGGCGGGTCCGTTCTCTGGCCATGATGCAGGGTGAAGCTGCTCGCGATTGCGGGGGCGGGTCAGCCGAGCAATTCCGATCCTCAAGATAGTATTAGCGGGAATCCTGCTGCAGTTCCAGGTGCCGGGGTCGGCGTGGCTCGGCGACCGTGGTTCGACGGCCGCCGCACAGGTATCTTCATCGCGATCATCGACCTTGACACAACGGAGCTGCACATGCCTGCCAAGAGCGTCATCAGCGGAATCAACGACCAGATCGGCATGGAGTTTTCAGCCGCGCATCTCTACCTGTCCATGTCCGCCTACCTCGAGTCCGAGAACCTTCCCGGGTTCGCGCAGTGGATGCGTATGCAGTACCAGGAGGAGGTGAGTCACGCGCTGCGACTGTTCGACTTCCTGCTGGAGGCCGGCGAGAAGGTGGCACTGTCGCAGATCGCCAAGCCGGCGGCCACCTTCAAGGGTCCCCTCGATGTGATGAAGAAGGCGCTGGGGCACGAGAAGAAGGTCACCGCCTCGATCACGAAGCTGTATGAGATGGCGATCAAGGAGAAGAACTACCCCGCGCAACTGATGCTCCAGTGGTTCATCACTGAGCAGCAGGAGGAGGAGCGGACGGCCAGTGACATCATCTCGAAGTTGGAGCTGGTCGGCAGCAACGGACCGGCCATGCTCATGATGGACCGGGAGATGGCCAGTCGCGGCGCTGCCGAGTAGCCACGTCCCGTCTCCTGTCTCGCGGCCCGCTCCGGATTCCGGCGCGGGCCGCATCGCGTTCTGCGCTTAACATTTCGGTACCCTCACCGTCTGATCTCATGTAGCTGCCGGTTTGCGGCAGGAGCTGAAGACGACAACGCGAGGAGTACCTCATGAAGGCATTGCACACTCTTTTCGGTGCGGTGGTCGCTGTGACACTCGCAGCCGGGGCAACGACGGCACAGGAGCCACAGCCGGAGCCGACACCACCGCGGGCCCGGATGCGGCAGCATGTGCCGGGGACCGGCCTCCAGGAGGGCATGGTCCCACAGCGCCGGCAGATCGGTGCCCGCGGGCGGGTGGCGGGCTTCGGGTTCGCCTCCCCCGGTGCGTTGCTGAGACAGCGGGAGTTTCTCGGCCTGAGCGACGAGCAGGTGGCAACGCTCGAGCAGCTCGACTCGGAGTTGCGTGCGCAGCAGGACCAGGCCCGCGAGGTGCTTCGTGCCCGTCAGGATGAGCTGCGGGAAGCCTGGCGGAGTGACGAACCGGACGCGGATCTCATCAAGCAGAAGACGGCCGAGTCGATGGAGGCCCGGAATCGGATGGAGCTGGCGAGCCTCGACGCGGGCGCCAAAGCCAGGAGCAGTCTGAGCGACGAACAGCTCGGCAAGGTCCGGGGCCTACAGGAGGGGATGCGCCGGGGGGCCGCTATGCGTGGAAGGCGTCCCGGTGGCACTGGTCGGTTCGGAATGCAGCATGCTCCAGGTCGCCGAGGCGGCACGAGGCCGCTCCGGAGTCGGCGATACTGACCGAGCGCGCAGTTGACAGAAGCTGGACGCACCGTCCCGTGACCCCCACGGGGCGGTGTTCTCTTGTGCCCGTGTCTCCCACAGAGGTGCGGTAGCTGGCGCCGGTGGGCGCTCCGGCGGATACATTCCCTTCGTAACCGGTCGTGGCTGGGCCGGGCAGGGGCCAGATACAACCGTGCGAGCATGAGCACGAGGGAGCGTGAGGGACGCGGTGGACCGCATCGAGGTCATCTACCGGATCGAGCCCCCTGTGGGCGAGGTACCCGAGGCCTTCGCACGCCGCTTGGCGCTCGAGCAGACGGTAGAGCTTCCCGAAGGCAGCTACCCGCCTCGCATCGAGGAAGCGAGCGTGGGGGTGGTCGAATCCGTGTCCCGGACCGGAACGCGCTGGGAGGCGGTCGTCAGCTACGCCCCGTGGCTCGCCGACGGAGTGCCTCAGCTGCTGAACCTGGTGTTCGGCAACGCCTCCCTCCTCGCGGGGGTCGAGGTCCTCGACGTCCGGCTACCCCGGGCACTCGGCGCTACCCTCCCGGGTCCGCGCATCGGTAGCGAGGGACTGCGCCGCCTCGTCGGCCGGGATGGGCCGCTGCTCTGCTCAGCGGCGAAGCCGATCGGCCTGGATGCGAAGGAGCTGGCAACCCGATGCGGCGCACTCGCCCGGGGCGGCATCGACCTCATCAAGGACGACCACGGGCTGTCGAACCAGCCGACCGCGCCCTTTGAGGAGCGGGTTGCGCGCTGCGCCGAGGCGGTGGAGTGCGCCAATCGGGAAACGGGGGGGCGCGCGCTCTATCTGCCGAACGTCACCGCTCCGGTGGAGGAGCTCCCCGGGCGAGTCGAGCGAGCGCGCTCGCTCGGCTGCGAGGCTGTCGTGCTGAGTCCCTTCCTGACGGGTCTCGACACGTTGCGCTGGCTGGCGCAAACTCAACGCATGGCGGTGGTGACGCACCCCGCCTTCGCCGCCGCAGTCTCAGCCCCCGGTCGCGGCATGGCTCCGCGACTCGTGTTTGGCACGCTGCTTCGGATGCTGGGCGCCGACGGAGTCATCGTCATCGGTGCGAAGGGGAGGTTTCCGGTGAGCGAAGCGCAGGTTGAAGACATCGTCCGGAGCCTGCGCGAACCCCGGGGTACGGAGCGGCCGGCGCTCCCGATCCTCGGCGGAGGTGTCGACGTGCGGCTTGCGCCGCGCTGGGCCCGGGAGTTTGGGCCGGACGTCGGGCTGCTGGTCGGCGGCAGCCTGTATGCTCAGGGGGATCTGGAAGCGGCGGCCCGCCGGTTGGTGGCCGTGGTGCGGTACGGCGGATCGGAGAGTGATGCGTGAAGGTGCTACGATCGCGTGGGTTTCGCTGGCATGGAGTTGAGCCCCGCGTCTACAAGGAGGCCGGGCACTCCCACGGCGGTGTCACCAGGCACCTCTTGCTCGGCGGGGCTCCGGACCAAGCAGCGCTGAGCTTTGAAACGCGCTACTTGGAGGTCGAGGCGGGCGGGCACACGTCACTCGAGTATCACCAGCACCCCCATGCTGTCGTCGTCATACGCGGGCGCGGTACCGTCGTGCTCGACCGAGAGCACCATGAGGTGCAGGCGTTCGACTGTGTCTACGTCGCGCCGAACGAAGTGCATCAGTTCCGGGCCGACCTGGGCGAGGCGCTCGGGTTCCTCTGCGTGGTCGATCGGGAGAGAGATCGGCCGGTCTCGGCCCGGAAGCCGTAAGCCAGAGCCGGTACAGACCGTGTCCGCTGCGCAAGGCGGGTTGTTGCGTGAGCGCAACGGAGAGTCGACGCGCATTGACGCAACATGAGGTGGTGAGAGGTAAGTAGTTGAAATAGTTGATGTTACATTTCGCCGACATCGGCGTGTCTGGGTTCGCGCGTCGTGGAGTGTGGCATGTGTGTTGCCGATCACATTTGAGATGAGTCGTGAGCGGAATGAGTCCGGACAGGGCTCGGGAGCGCACGGTGTGACGGATGCGAGCGGGCGGAGCGGCGGCGGGCAGCGCGGCGCGACAACGGGATGGGGCCGCGTCGCGGTACTGCTCGTGTCGACGGTCGTCCTCACGACCTGCCAGCTGGACAAGCTGGTGGGTCCGCCGGCCTCCGGCTCGCTCACGGTCTCGATCAACGCGGTCGAGGACTCCGCCGCGGTTGGCAGCGCCGCCGCGCGAACCACCGCGCTGGAGTTGGGCAGCTCCGGGCCGGGCACGCTGAGCTGGACCGCTACCCTCGCCAACGGAAGTGCGTGGCTCACGCTCGGTGCGAGCAGTGGGACCGCACCCACCTCGCTCTCCGCGACGCTCGATCCGCAGGGGCTGGCTGTCGGCACGCACCGCGACACGATCCTGCTCACCGCCGCAGGTGGCAGCGCTCAGCTCACGCGGATTCCCGTTGAGTTCACCATCGTCCCGTGCCGTGTGGAGTCGCTCACTTCCGGCGCAACGCTCAACGATTCGCTGACGACGTCTTCGTGCGGCGCCCCGCACGCGGTGGGTCGGTTCGCGCGGCTGTTCGGTTTCTCCGCGGACGTCGGCGACTCCGTCACGATCGGTCTGTCCTCGACGGCGTTCGATGGGTTCTTGATCGTGGATTCGTCCGCATCTGGTACGGGCGTGCCGCTCGCTCAGGAGGACAACTGCCGCGGCGTGACAGGGGATGCGTGCCTCCCGTATCTGCTGCTGCCGGAGACCGGAGACTACGTCGTCGAGGTCACTTCGTCGACCGCCGGTCAGACCGGCGTCTTCTCACTGACGTTCTCGCTGCCGCGTCCGCCCGATGCTCCGACTCAGCCCGCACAGCGGCAGACGAACGGCGGCGCGAGCATCCCGGTTGGGGCGACCGTGCTGGACTCCGGTGCCGTTCTCGCTGCCCTGATCAGCGATCCGGATGGGGACTCGGTTCGTCTCGAAGTGGAGGTGCA
The DNA here is from genome assembly GCA_039584325.1 of Gemmatimonadota bacterium. GTDB lineage: Bacteria > Gemmatimonadota > Gemmatimonadetes > Gemmatimonadales > GWC2-71-9 > JAOTVV01. The sequence continues at coordinate 8,058 of JBDGYA010000040.1, read as the reverse complement.
GCCGATCGGAACTCCGTTTGCGGGGTCGCCGACCGATTCCAGCGGGTACGTGGAGAGTGGTGAAGAGGCGGCCGCCACGACCGGACCGCTGACAGACGATACGGGCTATCACTGGCAGTATCGGGCGCGGGACGAGACCGGACGCACCAGCCCCTGGGTCGCGTTTGGCGGCAACGGCGAGAGCGCACCCGATTTTCGTATCGCAGTGCCGGAGGGCCCGTCGACGCCGGCCGGACTCGGTCAGTTGCGCAGTGATGGCACGACGGCAGTCGCGCTGGGGGCCGTGGTACCCGAAGGGAGCCTCGTGTTCTCCGGTGTCCTCCAGGACGTGGATGCCGGTGATCAGCTGCGACTGGAAGTCGAAGTGCGGCCCGTCGGCACGCCGTTCACCGGAACACCGACTGGCTCGAGTGTGCCCGTAACGAGTGGCCAGACGGCGGCGGCGACGATCGCCGGCCTTCCCGACGACACGGAGTATCACTGGCGCGCCCGAACCACAGATCAGTCTGGCCTCTCCAGTGGGTGGGTGTCCTTCGGGGGCAACGCTGAGACGGACACTGACTTCGCCGTCGCCGTGCCGGCGACGCGGCTCGAGTTTCGATCCCAGCCCACTACGACTGCGGCGGGGCTGACGATCGTCCCAGCCGTCGAGGTCGCTGCCCTCGAGGCCTCAGGTGTCGTGGACACCGCCTATGCCGCAGCCGTCCAGCTCGCGCGCACGACGGGGGCTGGGACACCCGGGGCCACGCTGCTTGGCACCACCTCGCTGGTACCGACTGCCGGCATCTCCCGGTTCACGGATCTGGCCATCGACAGCAGCGGTACCGGGTACAGTCTGACCGCGACCTCACCCGGCCTCACGTCCGCGGTGAGCAATACGTTCGACATCACCGAGGGTGCCGCCACGTTCCTAGCCATCACTCAGGAGCCCAGCGACGTCGTGGCCGGCCAAACCTTCGACCCGCCGATCGCGGTTGCCGCGAGGGACGCCCAGGGGAACCTGAGCACCGACTTCACCGGCGACGTGACGATCGCCATCGTGAGTGGCACCGGTGCGCCTGGCGCCACGCTGCAGGGAACGACGACCGTGGGCGCCGTGGGTGGGCAGGCGATCTTCGCGGACCTCAATATCCAGGAGGTGGGGCAGGGGTATCGCCTCGTCGTGTTCGGCCCCGAGCTAGCCCCCGATACGAGCGTCGCGTTCTCCGTTTCGCCGGCGCCGGCCGCTCGGCTGCTCTTCTCCGGGCAACCGGCGGACGGCACGGCTGGCAATGCCTTGAGCCCACCGATCGAAGTGACGGCAGTCGATCCGTTTGACAACGTCGCGACGGGCTTTGCGGGGACGGTCACGCTTCGGATCACACCGGGAACCGGTACGCCCGGTGCGCAGCTCACCGGCACGATCGATGTTGCAGCCCAGAGTGGTGTTGCTCTCTTCCCGGACCTCGTCATCGACAGTGCCGGTGTCGACTACACGCTCGACGCGTCTGCGACCGGGCTCACCGGCGCGACGAGCGTCCCATTCTCCGTGTCGGAAGGTGGGGCGACACAGCTTGCGTTCCGGGCGCAGCCGTCGACGACGACCGCGGGAGTGACGATCGCTCCGGCTGTGGAGGTCGTTGCCAGAGATGCCGTCGGGAATCTTGTCTTGGGGTTCACCGGCACGGTCGCTGTCGAGATCACGGCGGGCACGGGTGGAGCGGGGGCGCAGCTCTTCGGCTCGACGAGTGTCGACGCCGTCGGCGGAGTGGCGACGTTCAGCGATCTGAGCATTCGCGTCGCTGGGGCAGGGTATACGCTTACCGCTCGCTCGACCGGACTCACGGACGCCGTCTCGGCTCCGTTCGACATCGCGCCCGCCACGCCCGTCGATCTCCGCTTCACGTGGACGCCGCCCGCCAGCGTCGCCGCCGGCGATCTCATTACGCCAGCACCGCAAGTCACGGCCTTCGACGCGTACGACAACGTGGCGACCGGGTTCGGGAATCCGGTGACGCTGGCCATTGCGGCCGGGACGGGGACGGCTGGGGCTGCGCTCGGCGGTGTCACGACGATCAGCGCCATGAACGGCGTGGCGGCGTTCGGGAGTGTCAGCATCGACTCGGTCGGCACCGGATATCGGCTTCAGGCGACGTCGACGGGACTCCCCAGTCCCACGAGCGCGGCATTCGACGTGACTGAGGGAGCGGCGAATGGACTGGCCTTCGTCGTGCAGCCGACCACCACGTCGGCGGGAGCCATTCTCGACGCCGTGCAGGTGGCGGTCCAGGACGGGTCCGGCAACACCGTCACGGGATTCTCGGGTGACATCATTGTCGACATCGCCGCTGGCACCGGCACCGCGGGTGCGCAGTTGAGTGGCACGCGGACGCAGCCAGCGGTCAGCGGCGTCGCGACGTTCGCCGACCTGAGCATCGATCTGGCGGGGACTGGCTATCGCCTGAACGCGGCTGCGGTCAGCGGCGGCGTGACGGGTGCCACCAGCGCGACATTCGACATCACGGCTGGAGCCGTGTCGGCACAGCAGTCGCTCATCGCGGCATCGCCTCAGCAGTTACCCGCGAGTACCGGCGGTATCACGAGCACGATCACGGTGAGCGCGCGCGATCCGGCTGGCAATCCCGTTCCCGGAGTACCGGTCGTGTTGTCGGCGACGGGGAGCGGCAACATCCTCACGCAACCCGCGACGGTCACCGACGCGAACGGCGAGGCGGTCGGCACGCTCGCGTCTTCGGTTGTCGGCGACAAGGTGGTCACGGCGGAGGTCGACGGCGTCTTGATCGATGCCAACGTCACGGTAACCGTCATCCCAGGTCCGGCCACCCGCTTGCAGTACACGACGGAGCCACAGGACGCTGTTGCGGGCGAGCCGATTCCGGGACCGCCGACGCTCACAGCGTTCGATCAGTTCGGCAACGTGGCGACCTCGTACGCCAGCCCGGTGACCTTGAGCGTGGTGGCCGGATCTGGGACCGCCGGCGCCCATCTCTTGGGTGACGTGTCCGTCACCGCGAGCGCCGGGGTCGCGGCGTTCGGCAATGTGACCGTGGACAGCGCGGGCACGGGATACCGCGTCGCAGCGACGGCAGGTGGACTCACGCCCGACACGAGCGGCGCGTTCGCAGTGGCAGCCGGAACCGCTACGCAGCTCGTGTTCGTGGCGCGGCCTCCAGATACGGAGGCGGGGCAGGAGATCACGCCGGCCCCGCAGATCCGGGCGCTGGACCAGTTCGGCAACCTGGCGACCGGGTTCAGCGCCAACGTCTCGCTGCAGATCACGCCGGGCTCTGGCACCGCGGGCGCCGTCCTTGCCGGAACGACCACGCGGCCCGCAGTGAGTGGATTGGCGACGTTCCCCGGCCTGTCGATTGCGCTGGCTGGGAGTGCGTACCGGCTCGATGCGACATCCGGGACGCTGACCGCGAGGAGTGGCCAGTTCGACATCCTTGTTGGACCGCCGAGTCAAGTGGCGTTCACCGTCCAGCCCCAGGACGTCGCGGCCGGCGCGCCGTTCTCGGTCCAGGCGGCCGTGCAGGATGCCGCGGGTAACACGGTTCCGACAGCCACCAACCTGATCACGGTAGAGATCGCGGACAATCCGGGCGGCGGGACCCTGTCCGGGACGACGGCACGCAATGCCGTCAACGGCATCGCGACCTTCAGCGGCCTCAGCATCGACAAGGCGGGCGTCGGGTATCGGCTCCGCGTCACCGCCACCGGGCTGACCCCGGATACGAGCCTGGCGTTCACCGTGGGTCTTGGCGCGCCGGACCGACTGGTGATCACCCAGCAGCCGCCGGCAACGGTGATCGCGGGTGAGGCGATCACGCCCCCGCTGGTGGCCACCGTCCAGGATGCCTCCGGCAACACCGTGACATCCTACACGGGGCAGGTGACGGCGGCGCTGGGTGCCAATCCGGGCGGAGCCACGCTGTCTGGTACGCTGACGGTGTCCGCAGTCGCAGGGATCGCGGCCTTCAGCAACTTGCGGCTCGACAAGGCGGCCAGCGGCTACTCGCTGGACTTCGACGGGCAGGGCGTACCCACGGGCGCCACGACTACGCTCTTCACCGTCGTCCCGGCAGCGCCGGCGGCCCTCCTGTACGTGCAGCAACCCACAACCACGGTGGCGGGCGACCTCATCAGCCCTCCCGTCCGGGTGGCCGTGCGTGACGCGTTCGGGAACACCGTGACGTCCTCGACGGCGCCACTCACCATCGAGATCACCAGCGGGACCGGGACGGCTGGCGCCACGCTGTCCGGCACCACCACCGTGAACGCAGTTGCCGGCGAGGCAACGTTCGCCGACCTCTCGATCGATCGGGCGGGGACCGGCTACACGCTCAGCACCAGCGGCGCCGGGGTGCCGGCGGCTACGAGCACGGGATTCGACGTGGTGGTGGGGGGCGGCAACCGCCTGGTCTTCATCACCCAGCCGAGCAACACGGCCGCCGGATCCGCGATCTCCCCCTCCGTGCAGGTTGAGGTGCAGGATGACGCCGGCAACCGCGTGACGACGGCGACGAATGCCATCACCGTGGCGATTGGGAGCAATCCCGGCGGTAGCACGCTCGCCGGGACCCTCACGCGCAACGCCGTGAACGGCGTCGCCACGTTCAACGACCTGCGACTCGACAAGGTGGGAGTTGGTTACACGCTCACGGCGGGCGCCACCGGCCTGAGCGGAGCGGCGAGCAATCCCTTCGACATCGTGCCGGGTGCGGCGACGCAGCTCGTCTTCACGCAGCAACCGACGGATGTGACGGCCGGTGCCGCGATCAGCCCGGCGGTGACCGTCACGGTGCGCGATGCGAGCGGGAACACAGTCACGGGATACACAACCGCGGTCGGGCTCGCGATCGGTGCGAATCCGGGCGGGGGGACGCTGACCGGAGGCGGAGCCGTAACACCGACCAACGGTGTCGCGACCTTCCCGGCACTGCAGATCGACAAGACCGGATCGGGCTACACGCTGGTTGCGACGTCCGGTGGTCTGTCGCGCACCAGTGCGGCCTTCGACGTGGATCCGGGAACGCCAGCCGACGTCGTCTTCGTACAGCAGCCGACCGATGTCGTCGCCGGAGCGGCAATCAGTCCGGCGGTGACCGTAGCCGTGCGAGACGTGAACGGTAACGTCGTTACCGCATACACGGGCTCCGTGACGGCGGATCTGGGAGCCAACCCCGGAGGAGCGACGCTCGGTGGGACGCGGACCGTCGCTGCCGTTGCTGGCGTGGCCACGTTCGCTAACCTGACGCTCGACAAGGCGGCAAGCGGGTACACGCTGACGGCGTCCGCGGACGGCGTAACGGGCGAGGCGACGAGTGTCACTTTCGCCGTGACGCCCGCTGGCGCCAGCGTGATCGTGTTCGCGCAGCAGCCCAGCAACACCGTCGCGGGCCAGCCCATCACACCGGCCGTGCGCGTTGCCGTTCGCGACGCATTTGGGAACACGGTGACCACCGACGCGTCGAGTATCACCGTAGCTATCGGCACCAATCCCTCCGGCGGAACGCTCAGCGGGACGCTCACCAGGACTGCCGTCAACGGTGTCGCGGAGTTCGCAGACCTGAGCATCGACATGGCAGGTAACGGGTACACCTTGGTGGCGAGCCGTGGTGGGCTGCCCAACCGCACGAGCACGGCATTCGACAATCAGGTGGGCACCGGCAATCGGCTGGCGTTCGTGGTCCAGCCCAGCAGCGCACAGGTCGGAGCCGCGATCACGCCGGCGGTGCAGGTCGAGGTGCAGGACGGCGCCGGCAATCGGGTGACCAGCGCAACCGATGCCATCACGATGGTCATCGGCACGAATCCGTCAGGCGGGATGCTGTCGGGGCCCACGACCGTCGACGCCGTGAGCGGCGTGGCCACCTTCAACGGTCTGCGCATCAGCGCCGCAGGGACGGGCTACACGCTCACCGCGTTGGCGTCGGGTCTGGTGAGTACGTCGAGCACGCCGTTCAATATCACGACGGCGGCGACTACCACGACGATCACCAATCGCAACCCGACCGCGTCGGTGACCGGCCAGTCCGTGACCGTCTCGTACGTGGTGAGTGTCAACGCTCCTGGAAGCGGGACGCCAACCGGGACGGTCACCGTGAGTGCCGGGCCGGACAGTTGCTCGGGCAGCGTAGCAGCGGGCAGTTGCGTCATCACCTTCCAGACCGCTGGCACCAAGTCGCTCACCGCAACGTACGCCGGCGACGCCAACTTCGGTGGCAGCACGTCCGCACCCGTGAGCCATCTGGTGAGCCCGGCGGCGACAACAACCCAGCTCACCGCTCATACCCCGGACCCGTCGGTGACGGGTCAACCCATCACCGTGATCTTCACTGTTGCAGTGACGTCGCCGGGTGGTGGGACGCCGGGAGGAACCGTGACCGTCTCGGACGGTGAGGTGAGCTGTGCCGGATCACCGGCTGCGGGAACCTGCCAGCTTACGCCGATCGGCGCTGGATCGATCACTCTGACGGCGACGTACGCCGGGGACGCGGATTACCTGGGCAGCTCGGATGCCGAAGCGCACCTCGTGAACAAGGCGAACACGACGGTAGCGATCACGAGCGACACTCCCGATCCCTCGGTCGTCGGGCAGCCGGTGTCGGTCTCCTATGTGGTGACGGTTGCCAGCCCCGGGGCCGGGACCCCGACGGGATCGGTGACGGTGAGCGATGGAACCGCGAGCTGCATCGGCACGGTTGCGGCTGGCTCCTGCAGCCTCGCCTTTGCGACACCCGGCACGAAGTCGATCACCGCGGCGTACGCGGGAGATTCGGACTTCAACGGCAACACATCCCCTGCTGTCACCAACACGGTGGGCAAGGCGGCCTCGACCACGACGATCACGTCGGATCTGCCCGATCCCTCGGTGACGGGTCAACTCGTCACGGTACAGTTCTCCGTCGTGGCCACGCCACCGGGATCCGGCACACCTGGAGGGACGGTCACCGTCAGCGACGGGACGAACACCTGTTCGGCCAGCGTCTCGCAAGGCAGCTGCCAGCTCGCACTCACTTCCGCCGGCGCGCAGAACCTCACAGCCACGTACGGCGGCGACGCGAACTTCGCTGGGAGCAGTGACGATGAGCCACATCAGGTCAGTGCGTCTCCGACGACCACTTCGATCACGGACATCACGCCGAGCCCGACGGTGTTCGGAGGATCAGCGACGGTCAGCTACACGGTGACCGCCTCGGGTGGCGGCGGGGGCACGCCGTCCGGGTCGGTTACGGTCAGCACCGGCGATGCGTCGTGCGTCGGCCCGGTCACCGCTGGGAGCTGCGTGATCACATTCGCGTCCGCCGGTACAAAGACCGTGACGGCGACGTACGCGGGGAACGCGGACTACGCATCGAGCTCCGGATCGACCACACACGAAGTCACTCGCGCACCGAGCACGGTGACAATCACGTCGGATTCCCCGGATCCTTCGACGGTCGGACAGCCGGTAACGGTCAACTTCACGGTGACCTCGACGGCCGGTACCCCCACGGGCAACGTGACGGTGAGCGATGGCACGGACGCCTGCGCGGGCACCGTGGCCGCCGGGACGTGCCAGCTCACGCCGACCACGACGGGCGCGAAGACCCTCACCGCCTCGTACGCCGGCGACGAGAACTTCGCACCGACCACGTCGCCGGGCGTGGGACATCAGGTGAATCCGCTCGCAGCCCCGGTGATCACAGCCCCCGCGAATGGGGCGGTCACAAATGACAACACGCCGACCATCACGGGGACGGCCGATCCAAACGTCACGATCGAAGTGTTTGACGGTGCGGCGTCGCTGGGGACGACGCCAGCGGACGGGGCCGGCAATTGGGCGCTGACGCCGGCGGTGGGGCTGACGGATGGGAGCCACACGGTGACGGCCGTGGCGACGGTCGGGGGTGGCAACGAGAGTCCGGCGTCGAGCCCGGTGACGATCACGGTGGACACGCAGGCGCCGGGGGCGCCGGTGATTACGGTGCCGGCGGAGGGCAGTACGACGAATGACAACACGCCGACGATCAGCGGGACGGCGGAGGTGGGGGCGTCGGTGGCGGTCTTGGTGGA
>JBDGYA010000039.1:0-27760 GCA_039584325.1 Gemmatimonadota bacterium | reverse complement strand
GGCGAGAGCTTCTCAAGGGTATCGCCGTCGACCGTCTTCTCGCTGAACGTGCTCCAGTCGAGCGCGGCGTGGATGCCGAAGCCCATGTCGAAGTTCACGTTCACGCCGCCGGACACGCCAAAGCCGAACCGGTTGAACTTTGTGCCAACGTCCACGCTCGAGTAGGCGCCACGCGGCGCGGCCCAGATCTCGAATCCCACGCTGCCCGAGGTCGGCGGGGTGATACCGATGCCGACGCCGAACGGGATGTCGAGCTGCTTCCATATCGAGGTGTCGGTCACGTCCTCCTTGTAGTCCGTGTACCCGACTCCCGCGAACACGTTGACCGCCACCGGCGACTGCTCGGGCTGCAACACCGTGACGCCCACGTTGCCGCCGAACGAGATCGGCTTCTTGAGGAGATCGGACTTCGGGTTCACGTACGCGGCGCCGGCGTTGATGTTGAACATGCCGGTACCGAACCCGATCATGCCGCCGAACGCCATCGGCGAGCTGTCGGTCCACTTCGTGTCGTCGTTCAGGCCCATGCCCCAGTCAGCGGAAATCCGCACACCCATGTACCCCGCCGGCGACGTGTAGACGGGCATGTTGCTGAGCTGCGCCACGGCCGGCGCGGCCCAGGCACCCATGACTGCGACGAACGCCAAACCACCAATCAGCTTCTTCATCTCACTCTCCTTGAGAGTCATTGGATTCTCCATTGTCGCCCCGCCCCAAAGGCCGGGCCGGGGTGCCTCCTGAAAAACTGCGCATAAAGGTTAGTGACTGATGCACTTACGTCAATACCCGACATCACCGTTGCGCAGTCCCCTCAACCTACGTTGCACTGCTGCTGCTAATCCGTAAACAATTATATAACAATGACTTACACCACCGCACCCCCTTTCCTTGCGAACCGTCCTTCGTGACCCAGATCTGGCCCTGGGTGGTGCAATACGCCGCTCAGCGGACCCACACCGCACTGACGGCGAAGCCTTCGACGTCGCCGACGCCGAAGCTGGCCCGGATGTCGAACGCGTTGCCGAACCGCACGTCGATCCCCAGTCCCAGCCCGAACTGGATCGTGTCGTTGAGGTCGTTGTCGTCGAAGATGAGGAACAGCGTGGGCTGACCGTACGGCACGATGCTGACGCTCGAGTTCTCGAAGTCCACCCGGCGCCCCAGCGAGACCGCCCCGGGAATGATCAGATTGTCGAAGTCGATCGTCCCGGCACCGAAGACCACCGCCCCGTCGAGCGGGAACGTCTCGCTGTGGGTCACGACGCGCACGCGGCCCGTGCCGCCGAGCAGGGCCGCGGTGCTGCCCTCCCCGTCCAGAATGCCTCCCCGCAAACCGAAGTCGAACGTCTTGTAGCCAAACCCGAACTGGCCCTCGAGGCCCGTCACGTCCCCCTCTGGAAAGCTCAGGGTCCCGCCGAACTCGTGTCGCTCGAAGGCTCGGTACGGTGCATTGAAGGACGGCATGCCGGTACTCTGGGCCGACAGCCCGGCGCTGCCGGCGAACACCGCGATCCCCACTGCAATGATTGCTCGACGCATTGGAATCTCGCTCGTGAAACGTGGACTATCGGACCCAGACCAGGCTCACCGCGAGCCCCTCGGGACCGTCGAATAACCCGGCGCTGACACGGAGGTCCAGCGCCTGTCCGACCTTGAAATCGGCCCCGAGTCCCAGCCCGAACTCAAGGTCGGTACTCCCACCCCCGCTGAACACGAAGAGGGTTGGCTGCCCATAGAGCGCGAAGCTGAACCCCTCGAGGTTCACGCGCCGGCCCACCGAGAGCCCAGCGGATGGCACCGTCCAGCTGTCGAACTCCGCCGTTCCGAGTCCGATCACGATCGCGCCGTCCAGCGGGATCTGGCCCTGCGTGTGATCGAACACCCGTCCGCGGCCCTCGACACCGAGCACGACCTCGGTGCTGGACACACCAGCCGCCTCCAATCCGAGGATGCCGCCGCGTAGGCCGATATCGAACTTCTGGTACCCGAAACGGAACTGACCTTCGACGGCATACTCCCGAGCGCCATCCGGGAAGCTGAACGTCCCGCCGAACTCGTTGTGCTCGAACGACCGAAACGGCGCGTTGTAGGACGGCGTGAAGGTCGCCTGCCCCACTGCGGCCGGCGCCGCGAGCACGAGGCTCAAGCCCACCAATGTGACTACACGCGATTTCATGTGCTCTCCGTACCTCTCGCAACGGCTGCATGTTCCGCGACGACTCGCACGTGGTCATCGACCACCCGCAGGAACCCCTGCTGGACGGAGAAGACCCGGTCTCCCCCATCGGTGCGGACCGTCAGATCACCGGCACCGAGCAAGGTCACGAACGGGGCGTGGCCGGGCAGAATCCCGACCAGGCCGTCGTACGCCGGCGCAGTGACGGCGGACGCATCGCCGTCAAATACGGCCCGCTCGGGGGAAATCACCGTGACTCGCATCACACGGCCACCCTAGAGCGCCTTGGCCTTGTCGACGGCCTCCTCGATGCCGCCGACCATGTAGAACGCCTGCTCGGGCAGCTCATCGAACTCGCCCGCCACTACGCGCTCGAAGCTCTCGATGGTGTCCTCCAGCTTCACGTAGCGCCCGGCGGTTCCGGTGAACGCCTCGGCCACGTGGAACGGCTGCGACAGGAGCCGCTGGATCCTGCGCGCGCGGCTCACCAACAGCTTGTCGTCCTCGGAGAGCTCGTCCATCCCAAGGATGGCGATGATGTCCTGCAGCTCCTTGTACCGCTGCAAGATACGCTGCGTCTCCACCGCCGCGCCGTAGTGCCGGTCGCCGAGGTACTGCTCATCCAGGATCCGGCTGGCGGAATCGAGCGGGTCCACCGCGGGATAGATGCCGATCTCGGTGAGCGCACGCGACAACACGACGGTAGCATCCAGGTGGCTGAACGCCGTCGCGGGCGCGGGGTCGGTCAGGTCATCCGCGGGCACGTAGATGGCCTGCACCGAGGTGATCGACCCCTTCTTGGTGGACGTGATCCGCTCCTGCAGGTCGCCCATCTCGGTGCCCAAGGTCGGCTGATAGCCCACCGCGCTCGGCATGCGGCCGAGCAGGGCCGATACCTCCGAGCCCGCCTGAGTAAACCGGAAAATGTTGTCGATGAAGACCAGGACGTCTTGCCCCTCGCGGTCCCGGAAGTACTCGGCGACCGTCAGGCCGGTGAGCCCCACCCGTAGGCGGGCGCCGGGCGGCTCGTTCATCTGACCGTAGATGAGTGCGGCCGAGTCGAGCACGCCGCTCTCCTTCATCTCGAGGTAGAGGTCGTTCCCTTCCCGCGTGCGCTCGCCCACGCCGCAGAACACCGACCGGCCGCCGTGTCCCTTCTGCACGTTGTTGATCAGCTCCATGATGATCACGGTCTTCCCCACCCCGGCACCGCCGAACAGGCCGATCTTCCCGCCCTTGACGAACGGGGCGATCAGATCGATGACCTTGATCCCGGTCTCGAACACTTCGGTCTTCGGCACGAGGTCGACGAACTCGGGTGGCTCCCGATGGATCGGCCACCGCTCGACGTCCTCTGGAATCGGCTTACCCTCGTCCACCGGCTCGCCGATCACGTTGAGGATGCGCCCGAGGGGCACCTCGCCGACCGGCACGGTGATCGGCCCGCCGGTGTCGACGGCAGGCATGCCCCGCACCAGGCCGTCCGTTGCGCTCATGGCCACCGCGCGTACCTGGTTGCGACCGATGTGCTGCTGCACCTCGGCGATGACCCGCACGGCCGGACGGCCGTTGCCTTCATCCTCGATCTCGAGCGCGGTGTACAGCTCCGGCAGCTCCTCCGGCTCGAACTCCACGTCGACCACGGGACCGATGACCTGTACGACCTTCCCGGTGTTCTGCTTGGCCTGTGCCATGTCTACCCTTTCAGGGCCTCCGCTCCGCCGACGATCTCGGCGATCTCCTGGGTGATCTGCGCCTGCCGGGCACGGTTGTACGTGCGGCGCAGGTAGTCGATCACGTCCCCCGCGTTGTCCGTCGCGCTCTTCATCGCGGTCCGCCGCGCGCCTTGCTCCGACGCGGCCGTCTCGACCAGCGCCCGGTACATCTGGTTTTGCACGTACATGGGGAGCACGACCTCGAGGATCGCCTCCGCCGAGGGACGGAGCAGGTAGTAGGGTGCCACCCTCCCGTCACCCGCGCTCGCGTCCGCCGTCGGATCGATCGGCAGCACCGGTAGGAGGGTCGGCGGCGTGGACATGGGATTGTTGAACTTGGCGAACACCACGTCGACCGCGTCGATCTCGCCCCGGACAAAACGCTCCATCAGCGGCCCCATCACACTGGCGGCATGCTCCGCGGTCGGCCGATCGCCGATGTCCTCACGCGCCGACCCCAATTCCTCACCCGCGTACCGGAAGAACCCGATTCCCTTGCGGCCAATGGCATGCAGTTCGACCTCGTGCCGCCCCGCGCGTAGCTCGATGGCGCGGGTCATGGCCTTCCGGATCAGATTCGCGTTGAACCCGCCACACAGCCCGCGATTGCTGGTGATGCAGACGAGCGCGACGCGGCGCGGCCCGTGGTCGGGCTGCCGCAGCAGCGGGAACCGCTCCGCGAGGCCCGGATCGTACAGACTGCCGATGACATTCGACAGCGCCTCCGCGTAGGGACGTGCCGCCACCACGCGGTCCCGAGCCCGCTTCAGCTTGGACGTGGAGACCATCTCCATCGTCTTGGTGATCTGACGCGTGTTCTCGACCGACTTGATCCGTCTCCGCAGCTCGCGTGCCTTGGCCATGACTCTGCCCTACTCGATGGAGCGGAAGGCGTCGATCGCGCTCTCGAGGTCGGCGATGATGCCGTCGTCGAGCACTCGCTGCTTCCTGATGGCTTTGAGCACCTCCGGCCGCTTGACATCCATGTACTCGTGGAAATCAGTCTCCCACTGCCTGACCCGACCCGGCTCGACGTCGTCGAGATACCCGTTGGTCACGGCGTAGATGATCGCGATCTGCTTCTCCACCGACACGGGCCTGTACTGCGGCTGCTTGAGTACCTCCACAATCCGTTGTCCGCGCGCCAGCTGCCGCTGGGTTGCCTGATCGAGATCGGAGCCGAACTGCGCGAACGCCTCCAGCTCACGGTACTGGGCGTACTCGAGGCGCAGCCGCCCGGCCACTTGTTTCATCGCCTTGATCTGCGCGTTGCCGCCTACCCGGGACACCGAGATGCCCGCGTTGACGGCCGGCCGGACGTTCGAGTAAAAGAGGTCGCTCTCGAGATAGATCTGTCCGTCGGTAATCGAGATGACGTTCGTCGGGATATAGGCCGAAACGTCGCCGGCCTGCGTTTCGATGACCGGGAGCGCGGTCAGCGAGCCGCCGCCGTGGGTATCCGACAGCTTCGCGGCACGCTCGAGCAGTCGTGCGTGCAGGTAGAAGACGTCGCCGGGGTACGCCTCGCGGCCCGGAGGCCGCCGCAGCACCAGCGACAGCTGACGATACGCCTGCGCGTGCTTCGAGAGATCGTCATAGATGCAGAGCGTGTGGCCGTTCTTCTCATACATGAAGAACTCCGCCATAGCGCAGCCAGCGTACGGCGCGATGAACTGCATGGGCGCTGGATCGGCGGCCCCGGCTACGACAACGATCGAGTAATCGAGTGCGCCCGTCTCCTTGAGCCGCTCGACCACCCCCGCGACCGTGGACATCTTCTGACCGATGGCAACGTAGACACAGATCACATCGCCGCCGTGCTGGTTGATGATCGTGTCGAGCGCGATGGCCGTCTTACCGGTTCCGCGGTCGCCGATGATGAGCTCGCGCTGCCCCCGGCCGATCGGGATCATCGAGTCCACGGCCTTGAGCCCCGTCTGCAGCGGCTCCTTCACGGGCTGCCGCGCCACGATCCCTGGCGCCTGCGACTCCACCTTGCGGTGCGCCTCTGCCTTGATCGGTCCAAGGCCATCCATGGGATTGCCCAGCGGATCGACGACGCGACCGATGAGTCCCGACCCGACCGGAACCTCTAGCACGCGCCCGGTGCGCCGCACCTCGTCCCCCTCCTTGAGGTGGAGATAGTCACCCAGGATGACCGCACCCAGGTTGTCCTCCTCGAGGTTGAGTGCGAGGCCGGTGACCGTCTCGCCGGTCTCGGAGACGGAGAACTCGAGCATCTCCCCCGCCATGGCCGAGGAGAGCCCGTACACGCGGGCCGTGCCGTCCTTCACTTCCAGGATCGACCCGATCTCCTGCGTGTCGAGCGCTTGGAGATCCGCCGCCTCGATTTCCCTGAGCAGGACCTCCTTGAGTTCCCCTGGACGCAACACGGAATCTGTGGCCATGATGTCGTTTCGATGGTCGTCTGGAGTGCGTGAATCTGGTAAAGACTGCGCAATTTAGCCGGGTGCGGGGCGTGATACCAGCCCGACTTCCACTCAGAGCCGGGAGCGTGTTCGCCCTCGGACAAACCGCAGCAGGACGCCTCGCGGACCGAGCGCGGACAGGCCCGTCGGGGCCACGCCGGCTACGCGCCGGCTGCACGCCGCGAGGTGGCTCGCCGATGCGAAGTGCAGCAACCCAGAGACGGAACCCACGGTATATCCGGGGTTGGCCAGCAGGTCGGCGGCCCAGGCGATGCGCGCCAGATCGATCACGCGTTTCAGATTCGGCGCGCCACCGGCTCCGAACTCGCGGGACAGGTGCTCGCGCGTCCGACGTACGGCTCGCGCGATGTCCGCCGTGGTCGTACGTCTTTCGACTCGGGCGAGCACCTCGTCCCACGCCCGGCGCTGAATCGGCTCTGTCAGGCGCAGCAGCCGCGGGGCATCAGAGAGCTCCTCCCGACGGCGGTGGCTCGCCGATCGCGCCTGGATCATCTCCCCCGCCGCATCCTCATCCACACCCTCCACGAGAATCCCGGCGACACCGGTTCGCCGGCAGCGGCGAACCAGCCCGGCATCACTCGGACGGAACGCACCGGTGGCGAAGAACGGCACGCGGGGATAGCGGGGGATGAGATCGAGAGCGGGGAGCAGCGATCCGTCACGCACGTTGACGACGACGCCATCGATCAAGCGCCGGTCGAACAGCCACTCGAGACGCTCGGGGGATGAACAGCGCTCCACCCGCCACCCACGGCGCGGCAGCCCACGGCGGATGGTCGCCCGCAGGGCGGCACTCCGATGCAAGACGGGGACGACGGCCACCCCTTGCTCGCCCCTGCCAGCTCAACCCGAACGGCTGCAGAACTGCGGCACGAGTCGGGCGGCGCTGCGCAGGATCACCCGGGCGTTGTCGTAGGAGATGGTCCGAAGTGCCTCGTCCAGCGCGTACCACCGACAGTCGGTGATGCCCTCCTCGGCCTGGGGACTGGGACTGCCGTCCGGCGACTCGAACAGGTAGTAGTGGCAGTACTTGTGAATCAACCTGCCCTTGAACCTGAAGTACCAGTCGATCATGCCCAGCGGGGCCCGAAGGACAAGCTCGCCAAGTCCCGTCTCCTCCAGGATCTCCCTGCGCGCCGCCACGTCCGGGATCTCGCCCTCGTCGATGTGCCCCTTCGGAAACCCCCAATTGCCGTACCCGTCGAGGATCAGCAGGAACCGCACCCCGTCATCGTCGCATCGAAACAGGACACCGCCCGCCGACGTCTCGCGCTTGGCCCGCTCACGCCGTGTCACGAGCACCTCGACGCCGGCCAGGTCCGGAGCGTCGCGATCGCTACTGGTCGACCCATTCGCGCTCATGCTCCTCTGCGCGCGCGCACGCGCCTAGAATACCGAGAACTTGAAGTACTTGCGCGGGTTTGCCTGAATGTCCGCGAGCAGCTCCCGCAACTGCCGGACGGCGAGCGTCGCTTCGTGGTACAGCACGGAATCGCTGATCAGCATCCCGATGGTCCCCGTCCCAGCCTCGAGCCGCGTCATCAGCGAGTCAGCCCCCTGGATCAGCCGTACCAGGGTGGAATCGTTCTCGCGGGCGAGACCGACCATCGCCCGGAAGTCCTCCAGTGCGTCCCTGGCCTGCTGCGACGCCTGAAGGCTGTTGGTGATAATGGTCTCCAGCTCGCCCTGATCGGTCGCTTCGTCCACCCGCAGTAGCGACGCCTGGAGGCGGCGCGCCGCGTCAGCCAGTACATCGGATCCCTGCCGCAGGTTGACACCGACGTCGCCCATCAGCTCCGTCTGGTTCTCCGTGAACTCGTTGATGCTGGAGGCGATGCCAGTGAAGTCACGAATCGCCTCCTGCAATTCGACCACCGCTTGGGAGTCGAATACCGTCTCCACGCGCGAGGAGATCGACGCGATGTCACCTGCCACCCGTGAGGCTTGTGCCGTCAGCTGGCCGACGTCAGGCAACGTTGCACCGGGCCACGCGTCATCGCCTTCCTCCATGACGGCCTGGAGCTGCACCCGCACGTTGGGATCGTCGGGCGGCTCGTCCAGGCTGATGATCGTGGCCTGCCATTCGCCGAAGAACGAGCGCGACGCCGCGATGATGCCAGCCCGCTCCGGGAGCATCACACCCTCGTAGATGCGCAAATCGGTCTCGACCCACCCGCCGTCCCCGAGCCGGATCTCCTCTACCCGACCGACGCGCACGCCCCGGTAGACCACCGGATTGCCGACGCCGAGCCCCCCAACGGTCTGGAATCGCGCCATGTGGAGATCCGTGGACGATCCCAGCCTCGTTTCGGACAGCCACAGGGCTCCGGCGACGACAACGGCGAACGCGAACACGATGGTTGCGCCGACCACTAGCTCGTCGCGTCGCTTCATCCGCTCACCTCGCTAGACGGAGTGTCCTCCGCCGCTCCCTCGGGCCGCCCTTCGATGAACTGTCGCACGATCGGGTCGTGGGTCCGCTGGATCTGGTCGACGGTACCCACCTGGCGCACCTGTCCGCGGTGCAACATGGCGATCCGATCGCCCACGGCGTAGGCGCTGGTCATGTCGTGCGTGACCACGATCCCCGTGACGCCGAGCTTCTCGCGCGTGCGTACCATGAGCTGATTGATCACCGCCGACGTGATCGGGTCCAGTCCCGTGGTCGGCTCGTCATAGAGAAGGTACTGCGGACGAAGCGCGATCGCTCGGGCGAGCCCCACCCTCTTGCGCATGCCGCCGGACAGCTCCGCCGGGAACCTGTCCTCGACCCCCTCGAGATCCACCATGGCCAGCGCTTCGCGAACACGGTCGTCCATGGTCCGCCGGTCGAGCCCCTGGCGCTTGAGCCCGAGCGTGAGGTTGTCGCGCACCGACATCGAATCGAACAGGGCGGCAAACTGGAACACGAAGCCCACCTTGGCCCGCAGCGTCCTGAGGGCATCGCGCTCCAGCTCATGGACGACCTGTCCGTCGACCTCGACGGCACCCTCATCGGGACCGAGCAGCCCGACCACGTGCTTCAGTGCAACACTCTTGCCACTGCCGGAGCCGCCGATGATCACCACGGTTTCGCCGTCTCGGACTTCGAGGGAGAAGCCGCGGAGCACCTCCTTGCTTCCGAAGCGTTTCTGCACGTCGCGGAACACGATCATAGGACCGTCACCGCCCAGAAGGCGTCGAGCACGAGGATCATCTCGGCGCTCAGGACCACGGCGCCCGTCGTCTCCCGGCCGACGCCTTCGGCGCCGCCCTGGGTACCGAGTCCGCGGTAGCAGCCGATCAGCGCGATGGCCAGTCCGAACGACATGCTCTTGAGGAGCCCGAACCAGATGTCCTTGAACTGGTAGAACAGCCGGATGCCTTTCACAAAATCGGACGTCGACAGATCCAGCAGATTGATGGAGGTGAACCAGCCCGCGACGATACCCAGCGCCATCGCGAGCGCCACCACGATGGGGAACATGAGCGTCGCGGCAAGTACCCGTGGGACAACGAGATAGGCGATCGGGTTGTAGGCGAGGGTCTCCAAAGCGTCCACCTGCTCGGTGACCCGCATGGTGCCCAGCTCGGCGGCGATGTTGGCGCCGACGCGGCCCGCCAGGGCGAGCCCGACCAGCACCGGCGCGAGCTCGAGCATCATCGCCTTGCCCACGAACGTGCCCACGAAATACAGGGGCACCGCACCGGTGAAGCTGTACGACGACAGCAGCGCCAGGACGATCCCGGTGAACACAGCAATGAAGAGGGCGATGGGCAGGGACTGGACGCCGATGCGGCGCATCTGCACCGCCGTGAGCGCACCCCAGGTGTCCACCTCCCTCAGCGCACGGCCGACATCACCCAGGAACTGCGCCCCGCGTCCAAGCACCCGTATCCATCGGTCCACTCGACGGGTCAGGTGTTGGAGCACGGGGCGAATCTACGGCCCCAAAACGACCGAGGCTAGGGCGTGTGCCCCAGCCTCGACGTACTCAGGTTTCAGGGCCGGTTACGCGGCAAAGCTCTGCAGCGCCTTGCCGATATCGCCCTCGCGGAGGCGCTTGAGCGCCCGGTCGCGCAGCTGCCGCACGCGCTCGCGGGTGACACCGAGGATGCCGCCGATCTCTTCGAGCGTGTGCTCACGCCCGCCGTCCAGCCCGAAGTAGAGCCGGAGCACCTTGGCGTCCCGCGCGGGGAGGCTCTGGAGCGCCTCCTCGACCTCGTCGCTCAGGAACCGCTCCATCGTCTGATCTTCGGTGTCCGGCAGGTCCTCGGCGATGAACCGCTCGATGAGGGCACGGTCACCCTCTGGATCGAGGGGCGCGTCGAGCCGGACCTCGCCCGTGTTGAGCGCCGCCAGCGACTGCACGACCTCCATGGACAGGCCTGTGGCCGCCGAGATCTCTTCCGGCGTCGGCTCGCGCCGCAGCTCCTGCCGCAGCGCCTCGGCCGTCTTCACGATCTTGGACAGGTCGGCCGTCCGGTTCAGCGGGACCCGAACCGTGCGGCCCTGACGGGCCAGCGACGCCAGAATCGCCTGCCGAATCCACCACACGGCGTAGGAAATGAACTTCACGCCCTGATCCGGATCGAACTTCCGCGCCGCGGTCAGCAGCCCGACATTGCCCTCTCCGATGAGATCGGTGAGCGGCAGCCCCCGGTTCTGGTATTTCTTCGCCACCGAGATGACGAACCGGAGGTTCCGCTTCGCCAGTTCCTGCATGGCTTCGGTATCGCCGGCCCGCACCTTCTTGGCGAGGTCGATCTCCTCCTGCGGGGTCAGCAGCGGTGTCTTGCTGACCTCGTAGAGGTACTGATCGAGCAGATCTCGATCGTCTTCGTTGACCGCGATCGCCGGGGCAGCCCGGCGACGCTTCTTGCGAGTGCGCTCTGCCATGACGTCCTTATATACACCTTGTACGCCAGACCGCCAGGGACGGTGCGGCGGGAGGGTTGCGGAATTCCTACTACCTGTGGTGCTTTACCCCGACCTCGGCCCGAAGTTCACGCTCAGGGCGGGTTCGGCTTGACACCCCTCAAGGCCTCGGATAGCTTGCCATGTTCCCAGCGGGACGTCCCGCGAGGGCGTCTAATATAGCGGGGGCGTAGCTCAGTTGGGAGAGCGCGTGAATGGCATTCACGAGGTCAGGGGTTCGATTCCCCTCGCCTCCATCTCGTAGGTAGATTGATAGCGGGGCGGGCCAGCCACCCGCCGGTCACACGCGGGAATAGCTCAGCTGGTAGAGCACAACCTTGCCAAGGTTGGGGTCGCGGGTTCGAGTCCCGTTTCCCGCTCTCGACGGACGGTAAGACGGTAGGATGGTACGAGGGAACAGGTTACGGCACGTACCCACCTACCGACTGAAGCGGCGCGGGGTGGAGCAGTCTGGTAGCTCGCCGGGCTCATAACCCGGAGGTCGTGGGTTCAAATCCCACCCCCGCTACTGGCGGTAGGACGGTCAGACGGTAAGACGGTAGGCGGCCTACCGTCCTACCTTCGTACCGTCCTACCGTCGTTCTGGGCGGTTAGCTCAGTTGGTTAGAGCGCCACGTTGACATCGTGGAGGTCACAAGTTCGAGTCTTGTACCGCCCACTCGGAGGACGGTAGGACGGTAGGTGGGTCGGGGAGGACGTGGTACCGGCCGTCCGCCGGGCCGTCTGATGAGCGCCCATAGCTCAATTGGATAGAGCGCCTGACTACGGATCAGGAGGTTGGGAGTTCGAGTCTTCCTGGGCGCATGGCGAAGGACGGTAGGGCGGGAGGACGGCAGGGTTGTAGGGCAACGATGGCCGAAGATACGCCCCTACTGTCCTACCGACATACCCACCTACCGACCTACGGGGCGTAGCGCAGCTCGGTAGCGCGCCTGCTTCGGGAGCAGGAGGTCGCTGGTTCAAATCCAGTCGCCCCGACTCGACGGACGGTATGCTGGCAGGACGGTAAGACGGTATGCGGCAATCGGGTCGTACCGAGACCTACCACCGTACCGCCCTGAGTTCCTACCGTCCGTCGCGCGCCTGTAGCTCAGTTGGATAGAGCGTCGGCCTCCGGAGCCGAAGGTCACAGGTTCGAATCCTGTCAGGCGCATTGCCTCCACCCTTCCGGGGTTGAACAACGAACGCCGAGAAACGAACGCCGAACCCTGAGCGCGCGGGTTCGGCGTTCCTCGCTGAACGGTCGATGTTCCGGCGTTCGTCTCGTGGGGGTAGGTGTGCCGGACCCTTATACGTGCAGCGAACGCGACACGCGGGAGCGCATCGGACACCCGCCGTGGCTCGACTGCACCTGGTTCTTCAGCCCGGCCGCCGCCCAGGACACGCGCAGATCGTCCAGTCTCTCGCCGAGCACCTCGATCCGATCCTCGCGGATCTCGCCCATGCCCCGTTCATAGCCCATCGCGAGCTGGACCATCTGTGCCGGATCGTGGCTCATGACGCGCGCCGCGGTCGCATCGGCGGCAACGAGATCCGTGCTGGCCAGGAGCAACCACGAGCCCAGCCGGTCCCGCATGTCCACCGTGCGTCCCCCATGGTGCAGGTTCGGGCCGTCGGCCTCGACCCCGATCGAGAAATCGACGATCGCGAGATCGGCTTGCACACCCTGGACGATGTCGAGATAGATGGCCGCGATCGCACCCGGGCTGCTGTGGTCGAGCCCGATTCCGCGATCCCAGATCCCTCTCGCCGGATCGCCGTAGCGCTCGAGCGGCGTGACCCCGACGAAGTTCTTGAGCGACAGCGTGAGCTGCGCCCAGGAATGGGTCTTCGCCACGGGGATGGAGATCACGCGGTCGGCGCGAGCGACCAGACTCGACACGGCGATCGTGCCCAGGTACGTACCGGAGGGCACCTCCACCCACGTCGGAGAGTCCACCTCGAGCGAGGCGACCTGCACCGGCCGGCCGTACGCGGCGCTCAAACGTGCCGCCTCGCCGGCCAGGTTCCGGGACCCGTCAAGTGTCGTCGCGTGCGCCCAGTTGAGCACGGGTTGATGCGACCCGTCCCCGATCGTCACCGCGGACGCACCCGCCTCGAGACACGCTTCGGCCACGGCGACCACGACCTCGGGCTTGGTGCACTCGCCGGCGGCGAAGACATTGCTCTGCCCCGCCGCGGGAAGGGTGACCATGTTGGGTTTGATGAACACCGTCTCGCCCTCGTGCACGACGGTCTGGATCCCGCCCATGGCGTCGAGCACGTCGCGGGTCATCGTGCCCAGGTCGGTGCCGCTAACCGCAGCTACCTGTGCCGTCGGCGTCGACGGACTCGTGGCGGATCCGAGACACGCTCCCGCCGCGACGCTGCCGGCCGCAATGGCTGAGGCCCGCACGAAGTCCCGGCGAGTGATTGCGGCGTTGGCAGCCTGCGGCTCGTGGATTGGAGGGAGCATGGGGGCCTCCATACCGGGGTGACTCAGCGGACGGAACGACAGTGAGAGTGCTACGACGTGCTACCCTCCCTGCGGCGAGACGATCCGGAAGGGACATCGAAGGTCGAACGTCCGACGTCCGACGTGCCCGGTGGTAAACTCACCGTACGTCTGCACCGCCACCAGCATGTCGGGCCGTAACGGGAAGTACCACCGCAGGTCGATCTCGTAGCTCGTGAAGCCGTATGCGCTGCCGAGGAACGAGGGAAAGAAGATCGACCGGAGTTGGTGAAACATCCCTCGTGTCGGGAAGAAGACATGCTCCCGCGAGTCCAACACCATGATCGCGCCGACGCCGGAGAGGAGCCCGCAACCGTCACATTCGAGGGGCGCAGCGACTCGCCCTCGCCGGTGTAGAACCTGACCACCCCCCCGCCTCCGAACGCGAAGCCGGTCTCGGGCGCGTAGAACGTGAAGGGATAGGCGTTGGTCCCGGTACGGCGCTCAGCAGCGTCCCGGGTGAGAGCTCACGAGTGACTCCGAGCGCGAGTTATGCTGGTTCGACCGGTGGTGGCTCCCCTCCCACCGCCGCGCGCATCGTCGAGTCAAAGATATCCCAGATCGTGAGGAACAGGGCGGCAATCACCGGGCCCAGCACCAGCCCCAACGCTCCGAACATCAGCAGTCCGCCCAGTGTCGAGAGGAGAATGAGGATATCCGGCATCTTGGTGTCGCGCCCCACGAGCAGCGGCCGCAGGAAGTTGTCGGCCGTGCCCACCACCAGCGCGCACCACACGGTGACCGCGATGGCCGGCACGACCTTGCCGATCGCGAACAGATACACGACGGCGGGCACCCACACGAGCGCCGTGCCGACGCCGGGGATGATCGAGAGGACCGCCATGACCGTGCCCCAGAACACCGCGTTCCCGACGCCGGCGGCCCACAGGGCCGCTCCCGCCAGCACGCCCTGTACCACCCCGATGACAAGAGTCCCCTTGATCGTCGCCCGCGACACCGATACGAACTTCCCGACCATCGCCTGCTCATCCGCGTCGTCGAGCGGCAGGATCCGGAGGAACGCGTCCAGCATTCGCTTGCCGTCGGTGAGGAAGAAGAACATGGCGTACAGCATGATGAACAGGTGAAAGAAGAACGCGGCCGCCCCCCGGGTGACGTTGGCGAGGTTCGCCACGAGGAACTGACCGATGTTCGCGGCGAAATCGCCCAACTTGGCCGTGATCCGGTCACTGTAAGGCTCCAGGCGCTCCAAGATGGGAAACCGCTGCATCAGCGCGTCCAGTTGGCTGGGCTGGCTCAGCTGTTGCTCGACCCAGGGCCGTACTCGGCCCGATACCGACACCGCCTGCTCGGCCACGATCCCCATCAGGCCCGCCAGCGGTACCACGATCAGGACGAGCACGCCGAGCAGCGTGATCAGCGCCGCGGTGGCTCGCGGTTGGCGCAGCCGCTTGAGCATGCGACTGTCGCGGATCCTGGCGTAGAGGGGGTGGCTCATCCCGCTGAAGATGGCCGCCATGAGCACCGTCACGATGAACGGCCGGATCAGCGTGAAGAACAGCAGGCTGATCACGATCGTCAGGAGGATGACCCAGGTCAGGCGCAAGCGCTGCTGTGCGGGGGTCGGGTCCGTCATTGGCGACTCCGGAGTCGTGGTCACGTCAACATGCGACGAGCCCCCGCTGCCTCGGAGGTTGCGAAGGGAAGCAGCGGGGGCACGCGATATACTCGGACCAACTCGGTGGCGTCCTGACTACTTGGCTGCCCTCCCCAACGTTCCCATCACCACATCCCACAACGGGCTGCTCACGCCAAAATCCCTCGTGGAATCCTGATAGTGGTGCCGCAAGTGCTGCTTCTTGAGGAACAGCAGCACTCGGCCGTGCAGGGAGAAATGGTGCACGGCATAGTGGATCGTGTCGTAAATGAGGTACCCGAGCACGAATCCCGCGAACACGGCCGGTCCATCGCCCATCCCGAGCAGCTGCGTGAAGAGCAGGAAGAACACCACGGCCAGCGGCACGCTCACCGACGGTGGCATGACCAGCCGCCGCGTGTCGTTCGGGAAGTCGTGATGCACGCCATGCGCCAGGAAGTAGTGCTTCTGGCGGAAGTTCCGGAGCGCCCCCAATGCGGGCGTGCCAGGGGGAAGGCTCTCGACGATCTGCCGCACCTCGTCCTCGATCTCCGGACCCGCATGAAAGGCGAAGCGGTGTACGAAGTACTCTGCGATCGTCCACAGCATCACCCCGCCGAGGAACAACAGCCCCATGCGGCCCGCGCCGACGCCGTTGACGGAGCTGAGGTACAGCATGATGAGAATGAGCGGTATGTACAGCACGTGCGGAACCGTCGGGTGCACGTGCGTGAACCACTCCATCACGCCGTTCCGAAAGATCCGAACGGAGACATCCTTGTTGGAGACGTACTTCTTCGCCATCTGTCAGCTCCTCCACATGCGGCTGAGCGTCGCACCGATGTGAGTTCGGCGAGCGACGGGGCGCGCCGATTCGCAGTGGTCACAATATATCAGCGCCGGCCGGTGGCGACGACCAGGTCTGCATTCTGCTCGGCGCGTTCTGGCCGGTGCCCGAGTCGCTCACTCCCTCGCTGTTCAGCTCGATCCTCCGCTCGGGTCAGGACCGTGCACGCCCCCGTGCGTGCCGGTTGCATCGCCTTCCACCAGATAGCCGGCAACTTCGCCCGCGGTGAAAGAGGTCCACCGCCGGCAGTTGGCGTAAGTGACAGCAAGGGAATGAGATAGGTGTTCACGATGAACGCGATGTTGTGCCGAGCGCGGAACCCCGAATAGATATGTAGACAATCGATTCATGTAATACTCATAACTTCTTCAGAATGGGTCTTCGAGATTGTTGGTTACCGCCGGAGCGCAGGTCCCGGGCGGTCGGCCCGACTGCGCTCCAGTCGCCGGTGTCCGTCCCCCGACCACTCGACGAGCCCGGTGGCGAGCAGGGCGGCAGCCGGCGGCCACAGGAGGTGCGCCTATGGCCGCTCTGCAGCTTCCGCTCTCGACCAGATCACCTCAGAACATCCCGGGCGGAAGCCGTGGACGACTTCGAGGAGACGTCAATGCGGAGCCCAGCGATCGCATGCCTCACCGCAGGTCTCGTCCTGACATCAGCCTGCGCCACGAACCCGCCGCCCGAGGGTGCGATGGGGAGCGACCCGAACGTCATCACCCGGGAGCAGATCGAGTCTCTCAGTGTGAGCAATGCGCTGGACGCTATCCGGCGCCTGAAACCGAACTGGCTGCACTCTCGGGCCGCGCGCGGGGCCGACGAGCTGGTCGTCTACGTGGATGCCGCCCGGCGGGGCGGGACGCAGGCCCTGACGTACATCTCGGTCGAGATTATCGAGCAGATCCGTTACCTCAGCGGGCCGGATGCCACGACCCGCCTCGGCACAGGTCATCGAGGCGGAGCGATTCTGGTCCAGACGCGGCGCTGACAGATCAATCTCAGGATCACGGCATGCAGGTCGGAACCACTCTCGGTCCGGTCTCGAACCGGGCTCCGCACGATTCTTGTGCCGTCGGGATCGTCACTGACAATCCGGCTCAGTGTTCTTCGATTCAGTCTTTCTTCACCACATCTTCACAAATCTTCGCACAGCTTCGCGTGTTGATTCGTGGAGCACCGTGCTACCCTGGCGGGTACACCCGTCCGCGCGGCTGCTCCACTCACTGTCTCCGACAACACCATCCAGCCGCCCGCGCCCTCGGGCTGGCTGCGTCATTGGAGGAGGTGATGATCCGGGAGTTCTGTCGCATTAGACCGTAGGTGTAGGACTCTTGCACCAGGATTCAAGGAGGATGAACATGCGAGGATTACGTGTTGGGTTTGGCCTCGCGGTGGCGGCGCTCCTGCTGCTGGCCACCAATCCACTCGAGGCGCAGACGGGCACGATCCGTGGTCAGGTTACTGACCAGGCCACCGGACAACCCATAGTCGGCGTGCTCGTGTCCGTGGTAGGCACCAACCGCTCCGTGCGGTCGGACCAGTCGGGCGACTACGAGCTCACGGAGCTTCCGGTCGGCAACATCACGATCCGCGCCGCCACGATCGGCTATGCTGCAGAGACGGCGACCATCGCCGTCGCCGCGGCTGCGGTGGTCACGCAGGATTTCGCCCTTCCCCAGGCGGCGGTGAGCCTCGACGCACTCGTGGTGACGGCCACCGGTGAGCAGCGCGCCGTTGAGGTGCCCAACGTCATCACCAGCATCGACGCGGCAGGTGCGGCGGAGGAAGTCGCACCGGTCTCGCTGGCGTCGGTGATCCAGGGCCGGGCGCCCGGCGTACAGATCATCAACTCCAGCGGTACCGCGGGCACCGGCACCAAGATCCGGATCCGCGGCGCCAGCTCCATGTCGCTGACCAACGAGCCGATCCTGGTCGTGGACGGCATCCGGGTCGACAACCGCCAGAACGACGGCGGTGGCAACGTCGGCGGCCAGACGATCTCGCGCATCAACGACTTCAACCCCGACGAGATCGAGAGCATCGAGGTGGTGAAGGGCCCGTCGGCCGCGGCGCTGTACGGCACCGACGCCGCCAACGGCGTGATCGTCATCAAGACCAAGAAAGGCCGGGTCGGCACGCCGGTGTTCAACATCTACGGTGAGGCCGGCGTCGTCTCGGACCGCAACGCTTATCCCAACAACTACCGCGGCATCGCGTCGGACAACAGCTCATGCCGTATGTACAATGTCGCGGCCGGCACGTGCCAGCAGAGCGGACTCGAGATCGCCAACCCACTCGAGAGCAAGACGACCACTCCAATTACCGGTGGCGGTCGCTACCAGCTTGGCGGGAACGTGGCGGGCGGGACGACCGACGTGCAGTACTTCCTCTCCGCGGAGTACGAGCAGGAAGACGGCATCTATTCGCTGCCCACCCTAACCCGCGACTCGATCCTCGAGCAGCGGCCGGAGGGGTACGAGATCCCCAGCTCCGTGTTGAACCCGAACCAGGTCACCCGCGTGAGCCTGCGCGGGAACCTGAACGCGCAGCTCAGCAACACGGTTACCGTCCAGGTCAACACCGGGTACGTGGACGGCAAGATCTTCCTGCCCGAGAACGACAACAACGTGATGGGGATGCTGCCGAGTGGGCTGCTGGGCGGCACCGATAGCAACTCTGTTGGCGGGTGGGGTTTCTTCACGCCCGAAGAGGTGTTCTGGATCGAGAACAGGCAGGACATCCAGCGGTTCACCCAGTCGGCGAGCCTGAACTATACACCCACCACCTGGCTCGACTTCCGCGCCGTCGGCGGCGTGGACTACGCGGGCATCTCCAACGTGGGTTTCCAGGCCATCGGCACGGGGCCGGACTTCTCGAACTTGAAGGACGACGGCCAGCGGGTCTCGGACAAGATCTCTTCGTGGGAGTACACCTTCGATCTCGGTGGCACGGCCCAGTTCCAGCCGAGCGACCGGATCTCCTCCCGGACGTCGATAGGCGTGCAGTACTTCCGCAGCTACCGGGAGACCGTGTTCACCACCGGGGAAAAGCTGCCACCGGGTGCGGGCTCCAACGCCTCGGCCACCGACCAGTTCATCGGTGAGTCGTTCATCGAGAGCCGCACGCTCGGCACGTACATCGAGCAGCAGTTCGGCTACGACGACCGTCTGTTCGTGACCGGCGCCATCCGGGGTGACGACAACAGTGCCTTCGGACAGGACTTCGACTACACCGTCTACCCGAAGATCGGCGCGTCGTATCTCCTGCTCGACCGCGGCGGCGGGCTGTTCGACAACGTCCGCCTGCGCGCCGCCTGGGGTGCCTCCGGTGTCCAGCCGGGCACCAACGACGCCGTACTGTACTTCACCGGCATCGCACTGGCCGAGCCCACCGGCGACGCGACGGGCGTCGTGATCTCCAACCCGGGCAATACCGAACTCAAGCCCGAGAAGTCGCAGGAGTGGGAAGCCGGCTTCGAGGTCGGGCTGTTCGGCGGCCGGATGGGGCTGGACTTCACGTACTACAACCGGATCACGAAGGACGCCCTGGTGAGCCGTGAGCTGGCACCGTCGCTGGGCCTCACCACGACCCGGTTCGAGAACATCGCCAAGACGAAGAACTACGGCATCGAAGGCGGGATCAACGGTACGCTGATGCGGAACTCGTTCCTCACGTGGGACCTCAGTTTGACCGGCTCGACCAACACCAGCAAGATCCTTGAGCTGGGTGAGGATGTGGAGCCCATCGTCTTTGGCAACCAAAAGCACCAGGAAGGCTATCCGCTGGGCGCGTACTGGGATTTCCCGTTCGAGTACGAGGACACCGACGGGAACGGCTTCATCACGACCGATGAGGTCACCGTCGGCGACACCACCGAGTACCTCGGCTACGCGCGTCCGCGGTACGAGCTCGCGCTGTTCAACGCGTTCGACATCGGCTCGTGGCTGCGCATCAGCGGTCTGTTCGACTACCGCGGCGGCCACAAACTGTACAATTTCACCGAGACGTTCCGCTGCCGGTTTCGAATCTGTGAGGAGCTGAACGACCAGAACACGCCAATCGAAGGTCAAGCTCGGGCAACGGCCGCGGCACTCACCTCCCGTCAGACGGGGGCCGGCTATGTCGAGGATGCGTGGTTCATCAAGCTGCGCGAGCTGTCGTTCACGTTCTTCGCACCGCAGAGCCTGGCGGGGAAGCTCGGCGCCAGCCGGGCGAGCCTCACGATCTCGGGCCGCAACCTGCTCACGATCACCGACTACACGGGGCTCGATCCGGAAATCCAGGAAACCGCCGGCAACTTCGGCTCTCGTGAATTCCTGACGCAGCCGCAGGTGCGGTACTGGACCGCCCGCCTGCAGCTCACCTTCTGACCGGAGAGGAACCGACCATGACGAAGCACACGATTCTTGGTGCGCGCCGGGTCCTCCCGGCGGCGCTGGTAGTATCCGCAGTCCTGGCCCTGGCCGGCTGCGACAAGCTCCTCGAGGTGAACGATCCCGATATCGTCACCCCCGACAACCTGCAGGACGAGCTCGGGCTCCAGACCCTGCGCAACGGGGCGCTGAGCAACTTCCAGCAAGCGTGGTCGGCAGGCGGTTGGAACTCGGGCGGGATCGCGCTTATCTCGGGGCTCATGACGGACGAGTGGATGCACTCGGGCACCTTCCCGACCCGGCAGGAGGTAGACCGGCGGGAGATCCAGGTGGTCGGCAACGGCACGATGGAGAACATCTTCTTCCAGCTGCAGCGGGCCCGGGCTGATCTGGAGCGGGCCGCGATACAGATCGAGCGGTCCGTACCCGACCCCAACGCCGACGACCGCATCCCCGAGATGCTGGCCTACGCCGGTCTCACCTACGTGGGGTTCGGCGAGAACTACTGCTCCGGCGTGCCGTTCAGCGAGACCATCGACTCGATCCTGTTCGGCGAACCGCTGACGACCACGCAGACGCTCGAGCAGGCGGTGGCGCATTTCGATGCCGCCATCGGCCATCCGGCCGCCAGCACGGACATCCAGTACCTGGCCCGCATCGGTAAGGGCCGGGCCCTGCTCAGTCTGGATCGGGCGACGGAGGCGGCCGCTGCCGTTGGGGTCGTGCCGGACGATTGGGTGTGGTACAACTGGCACTCGAACGTGGCGCCACCCAGGACGATTCTAGGCACGTACCACCTCAACCCGGAGGCGGGCCGCTGGTCGGTGGCCGAGGGCGAAGGTGGCACCGGACTGCCGTTCCGCAGCAGCGGCGATCCGCGCGTGCCGTGGAGCGACATCGGCGTCGGCTTCGACAGCGAAACGCCGCTGTACCAGTTCGACGTGTACCAGACGCGGTCCGACCGCTTCCCACTGGCGAGCGGGGTCGAGGCCAGGCTGATCGAGGCCGAGGCCGCGCTGCAGGGTGGCGGGAACTGGCTCACGATCCTGAACGACCTGCGGGCAGACTTCGCGACCCTCGGTCCGCTGCTGTATCCGGACAACCCACCGTCGGGCACACTGGCGGCCCTCACGGATCCGGGCTCGGCCACTGCACAGGAGGATCTGCTCTTCACGGAGCGCGCCTACTGGCTGTACAACACGGGGCACCGGCTCGGTGATCTGCGGCGCCTGATCCGCCAGTACGGCCGCAGCGCGGAGAGCGTGTTCCCGACCGGTGCGTACATGAAGGGTGGCTCGTACGGCGCCGACGTGAACATCCCGGTACCGCAGCCCGAGCAGAACAACCCGAACTTCACACAGTGTCTGGACCGGAACCCGTAACCCCGGTTCCAGGACAAGCAGTCGAAAGGGGGCGTCCCGAACGGGGCGCCCCCTCGCTTGTAGTACCCGCTCCTTCCTGCGCCGCTGCGGACCTGACGACGCTACGTGCGCCCTCTGCTGGTTGTATCGGAGGCGGTGGTGTCGGGCGCCGCGACGGTGTCCTCCTCGACCTCACCTCCCAGGGTGGTCTCAAGGAGAATCACACCGGCCACCGCCGAGGTGCCGTAGTACGTCGTGGCGTCGGGACCCGTGAGGACTTGAATGGAATACAGGTTGTCGGCCGGGATCATCCGCAGCAGGAGGATGTCGGTGAGGCGCACTCCGTCGAGAAAGACCATCGGGTCCTCCCGCAGAATCATGCTGCCCTGCCCGCGGTCGGAGTGGATGCGCACCGGCACACCGCGGTAGTCGTTGAAGCGGTGCGTTTTGACGGTGTACTTCAGCGCATCCCACGCGGTCGTCGCGCCAGTGGCCCGGATCTGTTCCGTCGTCACGTACTGGCCGGACAGGTTGCTGGCCCGGTTTTCCTGGCGCTGCCCGGTGGCGCAGGCTACGGTCAAGAGCGCGGCGGCCGCGATAGCAGCGGTGCATGACAATCTGGCATTCATGGTGCCCCCTGCTGGCGCTGCGTGCAGGAACGACGTCCGGCCGGGACCGGTTCCGTCCCCATGTTCCTACCCATCACGATGCCGACAGTTCGCTCTCCTGGCAAGCTCGATCACGGACCGCAATCCGCTACGCTCGTTGCGCACTGCAACGACTTATCGATCTTCGATCCGCTAGCGCGACGCGGCCACTTCCGCGAGGTCCAGCAGCATCGTCCAGGGCCTCATGCGCAGCGACGCGAAATCGCTCGTGTTCACCTGCACCGCCACCGCCACCCCGTGCTCAGGGAAGTACGCCACCTCGGCCAGGTAGCCCGGGAAGAACCCGCTGTGCCCCAATGATTCCCCCAGGGACGTCGGCCGAATGATGACCCCGAGCCCGTAGCGGGCGTCCGGTCCCAACCGCGCGGGCACACCGTCCAGCATGACCGGTAACAGCGAGGGATCGAACACCTCGCC
Organism: Gemmatimonadota bacterium; assembly: GCA_039584325.1. Taxonomy (GTDB): domain Bacteria; phylum Gemmatimonadota; class Gemmatimonadetes; order Gemmatimonadales; family GWC2-71-9; genus JAOTVV01. Next base: position 4,747 of record JBDGYA010000039.1, on the reverse strand, counting down.
GCGGTACAACGCCCAGGCCCATCGGGCGAGATCCTCACCCGTAGAGGCGATGCCTCCTCCGGTCCACTCGAACTGTGGGTTGAACGCGAACACGCCGTCCTCGATCATCTCACTGGGGCCGAATGGGTTCCTCGCCCCCGCGTAGCCCTGTGCCAGCCCGGGAAGGCGGCGCCTATCGGACGGTACGGTGTGCGCGAGCCCCATTGGCTCGAGGATGCGCCGCCGCAGCTCATCGTAGTACGTACTTCCCGTGAGCCGTTCAATGATCATGCCGAGGATGATGTAGTTCGTGTCGGAGTAGTCCCACCCCTCCCCAGCAGCAAACGGCGCCTCCGTGTCGAACAGGTAGGCGAGCTGCTCCTCCGGTCGCCACACCTTGTCGGGCTGGGCCAGGAGATCCTCGATGAACCGCTCGTTGAATTCGTACCGGACGATGCCGCTCGTGTGGTTCATCAGCTGGCGCACGGTGACCTCGGCGGCGTTGGGGAGCCGGCCGTACCATGGCTCGTCACCGAGGTAGGCAGACACGCGCGCATCGAGATCCAGCACCCCCTCACTCACCAGCTGGAGCGCGACGGCCGCCACATACGTCTTGCCCACGCTCCCCTGCAACAGGAGCGTCGCCTGCTCCATCCGCTGCATCTCAGCCGTGTCGGCCAGGCCGGCGACGACGCCGTATACCGAGCCATCGGCCAGCACCACACCCGCCGACACCCCGGGAACACCGCTCTGCTCCCGGAGAAATTCGAGCCGGGCTTGGAGGCGAGCTTCGACATGGACGCTGTCCTGGGCCGCAGCACCGCTGCCAAGGACCGTGACCGCAGCGGTGAGCAGTGCCAGACCGAGCCATCCACGAAGGACAGGGCTACTGGACATGTCCACATGATACATATAGATTGGATTCATAGACAATGCAAGTCTGGCGCCGTACGCCTGTGGCCGGAGGTTACGATGGGCTCGTCCAGGGCGATCATTACTGCTGCGCTCGTTCTGCTGGCGCCGGCAACCACTGCGGCGCAGCGGATTCACAGGCTCGTGCACGACGGTGACGTCGCACGGCTCGAACGACTGCTCTCCTGCGACGGTGACCTCGTGCACGCGACCGACGCGTCGGGTGCAACGCCGCTTCACATTGCCTCACTCGAAGGGCATGGGGCGGCGGTGACCCTGCTCCTCACACGCGGCGCGGCTCCCAACGCCACCGACGCGCGGGGGCTGACACCGCTGCACCTGGCGGCAGTCCGATTGCATGTGGACATCGTCGGCGAATTGCTCGCCCGTGGAGCCGACCCAATGGCTCGCAGGGAGTCGGGATCGCCCAGTCCAACCGATTTAGCGTTCCTCGCGGAAGCATACCGCGGCGGCACCGCCGTCACCCGAGCGCTGCTGACCGCGGGTGGATCTCTCATCGCCGATGGCCAGCCCGGACTACCGGCAACCCGGTTGCTCATTGCCGAGCTGGCTGGGAATTCGGATATGGTCGAGCTCCTCACCCGGCAGGCGGTGTCGGTGAGCGCCACCACACCGTAGCCGCGACCGCCGCTGTCCTGAGTTCCGGCTCGAGGGGCAACCATTGGCTGCCCCTCGCCGTCTAAGCTGGAAACTCCCGATATTCCAGACTCGTTCCAGGACTGTCCAGACCGGAGCGCCGGCCATGCTACGATCATCCGTTGCCGCACTCATCGCCCTCGGAACACTCGCCAGTTTTGCGTGCGGCGGCTCAGACGCCGTGGGGCGCTTGGGCGTCCAGGCGCTGGTCGATACCGTGGGCGACACGATCACGGTTCGCACCGTGGCCGGCAGCGTTTGGGGCGATACTGCGGACCTGGTCGCCGAGATCAGCATCGGCACCATGGAGGGCGCGGACGAGTACATCCTCGGCAATCCTACGCAGCTGGCTGTGGCGGACGACGGCACGATCTACGTGCTCGATCGCCAAGTGCCTGTGGTGCGGGCGTACGGCCCAGACGGTGTGCATCTCTACGACGTGGGTCGTGACGGTGGTGGGCCGGGCGAGTACAAGAACCCGGACGGCCTGACCGTGCTTCCCGACGGGCGGGTGCTCGTGAAGGACCCAGGGAATGCACGCATCGCGGTGTTCGACCCGGACGGCGAACCGGCTGGCGGGTGGCCGTACCGTGGCGGCTGGAACACCAGCCATCGGTATTACGCGGACACGGCCGGATACAGCTACGCGATGATCCTGCTCGAGTCGGGGCTTCCCCCCTGGGAATGGACGTATGGACTCGCACGCATGAACATGAGCGGCGAGCTCCTCGACACAATCCCCGCTCCGACTTGGGAGTACGAGATCCCGCGGGTCACTGGACAGCGAGAGGGCTCGTCCAGTTCGACACCGGTTCCATTCAGTCCCAGGACGATCTTCAGCTTCAGCCCGCACGGCTATATGCTGGGTGCCCTGACGACCGACTATCGCATCGATCTGTACCGTGGTCCGGGTGACGTCCTCCGCATCGAGCGGCCCTGGGATCCCGTGCCGGTGCTGGCGGAGGAGAAGGCTGAGCAAGAACGGCGGATCACGGAGAACTTCCGTGGGAATTTCCCAGGGTGGCGCTGGAACGGGCAACCGATCCCGGACACCAAGCCCCCGTTCACCGACATCTTCGCCGGCAACGATGGGCGTATTTGGGTACAGGTAGCGCACACGGGCGTACCCACGATGACCGGGGCGGAAGCGCGGGAAGAGGAAGATCGGTCCGGCCGACCGGTCACACGCTACCGAACCCCGGCCGTCTTCGACGTCTTTGAGAGCGACGGCAATTACCTTGGCGTCGTGCGGACTCCCTCAGACTTCCGGGTATCCCCCAAGCCGGTTACACGCGGTGACTACGTCTGGGCGATTACGCGCGACGAGCTGGACGTCCCCACGATCATGCGGTTCCGGATCGTGCCGCGGGATCGGCCGTAGCCGCATCTCGGCAGCCCTTGGCAAATCGGCTTTCGGACCGTTTCATACGGGATCGGGGATTCGTCCCCACGGGTGCACTCCCCACTCATGCGAGTCCACAAACCCGAGGTTGATGGTGCGAACGACGACGATTCTTGCCGCGCTGACCTGGATGGCCGCAATGGCCGGCTGTTCGGCGGCGCCACCCGCTGAAGGGCCCAGCCCAGAGACCGACAGGGCTGCCGAGATCTCGGCAGCCGACCTCGAAGCGCGTCTCTACGCCTACGCCCACGACTCCATGCTCGGCCGCGAGGCAGGGACGCTCGGGAATTACCGGGCGACCCAGTACCTGGCTCGCCAAGCCCGGGCGCTGGGCTTGGAGCCGGCCGGAACCGGCGGCACGTTCTTCCAGGTCATTCCGCTCAAGACACGCACGGTGGACGAAGCCTCCAGGCTCACCGTGGCGGGCGCGCCCCTCGAGCTGTGGCAGGACTACGCACCGCTACCCTCGATCGGCTCGTTCCTGCCGTTCGGGACGAGCGGCAGCCTCGACGGGGTGGAGGTGGTGTACGGCGGTCGCCTAGGTGATTCCGCCCCACAGCTGGATCCGGAGGACGTCGCCGGGAAGCTCGTCCTGCTCGCCGCACCGTTCGTCGAGGGCGAGCCCCAGTGGCAGTTCTGGATGGTCGGGGGCCTCGATCGATATGACGGGGCGGCCGGCATCGCCATCGCCTCGCTCGACATCACCCCTCCGGACATGGTGCAGGGATTCCTGGAAGGACCGCAGGAGGTCCTCGTCGGCAAGGAGGCCGAGCCGCGCCCGCTGGGTATGCTGGTGGGCGACACCGCAGCTGCCCTGCTGCTCGGTCAGCCACTGGAGGGAGCGGAGGTCGGGGCGCGCGGTGCCACAATCGGAGGAACATTCATGTTCCGGTTCGCACCGCCGGAGTATCCAGCCCGCAATGTGGTGGCCGTGCTCCGGGGCAGCGACCCGGTGCTGCAGCGGGAGTTCGTGGCGATCGGCGCACACAACGATCACGTCGGCCTCACGGAAACGGTGGCCGATCACGATTCAGTCTGGGCGTTCAAGCAGGTGATCCAACCGGGCGGGGCGGAGTCACCGCCGCGTGAGCCCACTGACGAGGAATGGACCCAGATTAAAGGCATCATCGACACGCTCCGTGCCGAGCGTCCAGCCCGTCTCGACTCGGTGTACAACGGCGCCGACGACGACGGCTCGGGCTCGATCGCCGTGCTCGAGATCGCCGAGGCCTTTGCCCTGAGTCCGGAGCGACCCAGGCGGTCGATACTCTTCGTGTGGCACACCGCAGAGGAGAAGGGCCTGTACGGCGCTGAGTACTTCACCGAGCACCCGACGGTGTCACGGGATGCGATCGTGGCCCACTTCAACCTCGATATGGTGGGACGCGGCATGGAGGAGGATATCGAAGGCGGCGGCCCCGGCTACGTCCAGCTCATTGGCTCGCGACGCCTCTCCACCGAGCTGGGTGATCTCGTGGAGGAGGTCAACCGGGACGGTGCCTTGGGATTCGAGTTCGACTATCAGTACGACACCGAGGGACACCCGTCGCAGTACTACTGCCGCAGCGACCACTACCAGTACGCCCGGTGGGGCATCCCCATAGTCTTCCTCACCACCGGCAGTCATCCGGGATACCATCAGCTGACCGACGAGGCTGAGTACATCGACTACGACAAGCTGGCCCAGGTCTCGCGGCTGGTGAGAGACGTGGCCGACCGGGTGGCGAATCTCGACCACCGGGTGGTCGTGGACAAACCGAGGCCCGACCCGTACGGCATGTGCGTGCAGTAGGGCGG
>JBDGYA010000038.1:0-27817 GCA_039584325.1 Gemmatimonadota bacterium | reverse complement strand
GCACCCGCGATCGGCGACCGTACCGTGAGCCGGCGGTCGCCCCGCCCGATCCGGGCCAGAGGCGCCCCTTTGTCGATGTGCGTGCCCTCACCCACCAGTTCGAGCTGGTACGGCGCTCCGATGAGGCCGTACAGCATGGGATGGATGCCGATCAGCATCTCCCCGTCTTCCCGAATCCGACTCCACGTGTACGTCGGCTGGAGAAAGACCCCTCCAGGCAGCCGACGGACAACGTCGGAAAGCGGCTTGAGCCCCGGCACCTCGATGCGTTCGATCATCTCACGGTCCACCCGACGCTTCCGGAAAACGAAGTAGTCCAGAGCGATCAGGGCGGCGATCGAGAGGATCACCAGTAGCGCAACCATTGTCACTCCTCGCCCGAGTCTTGACGTCGTTGGCGGCCATGCCCCCCTCGCCTCCGGGCAGCCGACCGCGCCCGCTCTTAAGGCAAGGGGAGGGCCAGGACGCTGCACGTTGAACGGCGTTGCGCTAACTAATTGCTATTTCGTGACTTATGTGATAAAACGGCGACCCCGTCCGTAGACGACGGCGGCGGTGAACCGTTGAGAATATCTACGCTCAGATGCCGGCGAGAAGGTCAGAATTGGGGAATTCCGCAGCGATGCTGGGGGGACCGTGGTGTAGATATTCACCACAGCGGGGTGTTGAGAAATTCAGCGGCTCTGGCGGCACCGCTACCCCTCCGACCACCCGATTCAGGCGTAGGGCGACCGCGCCGTCGACGCGTCGCGCCGACCTTCCGGCCTCTGTTCAGCCCCCCTCTGACGTGAGGGCCGGCATCTCGTGGCACAGGTGGCACGCCGCCGGCGCGTTGTGGTCGACCTTGTCCTGATGGCACACGGTACAGACCTGACGGCTCCACTCGCCGATGCCCGACACCTTCTCGCCGTGACACTGGCCGCACTGGAGATGGGCGAAGGACACGTCGTGCCTCGCCTTGGGGTCGTCCCTGTGACACGACAGGCAGGAGGCCTCCGGTTGATGGTGCATGCCGTGGCACTGCGCGCAGTCGACCCCCGCGGTACGCATATCGGGAGGCTCATGGCACGTGGCGCAGGGCAGACCCAGCTCGCGATGCGGCGCGTGCGGGAACAACCCGACGGGATGCTCAACGGGTGCGTCCGGTGCGCCGCCTGGTCCCTCGTGGCAGGCTGCACAGTTCATCCCCTCGACCGCCCGGTGGTGGCAGGCCGCGCAGTCCGCCGGCGAGGTCAGGGTGGTCCTGCCGTGGTCCTCGAGGGCCGTGTGGCACGTCGTGCACTGAAGGCCCGCCGTGATGGCGTGGCGCTGATGGTCGAAGGCCTTACCCGCGAAGTTGGCCTGCTGCCGCTCGACCCCCAGGTGACACTGCAGACACACGTTCTCACCGATGGGGGGACCGAGGTCCACACTGGGGACGGAATACGGGAGTCCGCCGATGCGCACCGCCTCACGGATCATGTCGAGGTTCGTGCGTAGCAGCCGATCGGCGTACGCGATGTTGTGGGCACCCCTGCCGCGACGCACGAAGTCCAGATTGGCCTCTGCGAGGTTGAGGAGGCTGTCCACGTGCGCCCTCGCCCGTACCGGAGCCGAGCCACTCACCGCAGATGCACCGCGCAGGACCCGCTCGACCTCCCGCACCTTGCGGTCCATCTCCCGCTGCCAGGAGGGCAGGATGTTCGCGTACTCGATGCCGTGGCACGAGAGACAGGACGCTTCCCCGGCGGACTGCACGCGCTCGTGTCCCCGGATCTGCCTGCCCAGCTCGTGGCACCCGGTGCAGGATACCCGAGCCAGGAACATCGCGCTCGGCGTGTTCTCTGCTCCGTGGCCACCTATGCCGGCGTAGAGCTGCTGTTGGGCTTCGTGTACCTGCTGGTGGCACGCTGCACACTCGAGCTGCTGCCCCACGCTGACGGACACCGAGCGGTGTTGGATCGGCGTGTGGCACTGCGTGCACTCGACATTGTGCTCCGCGATGTGGACGCGATGGACCAGCGGTGTGTTTTCGAATTCGTCGATCCGCTCGGGCTCGTTGTGGCAGTTGAAGCATCGGGCCTGGTCGGCGTACCCCGATCCGTCCGTCACCTGGTCGTGGCACGACGTACACGACACCAGGTCTCTCACGTACTGCTCGTGATCGACGACGAATCCGGCCGGAGATACGATGCGCGGCGGGGAATTATGGCATGCGACGCATCCGGCGACCGGATCGCTCGAACGCTCCTTGAAGTGGCAGAGATTGCAGGTCACCGTCTCGACTGCCAGGTGATTCCCCTGCACGATCTGGGAATGGCAACTGGTGCACCGCAACTGCTTGCCGCGTCGCAGCTCTCCCAGATGCCGCGTGTGATCGAACCGAATGACGATGCCCGGGTTGGTCGGTCCGACGAAGCTGACGGTGCCTTCGACCTTCCGCAGGGAATGGCACCCCGACCGCAGGCAGGCCGCGTCTTCGATCTCCGCCCAGGGCTTCGTGCCGTAGGCACCCGTGACGTACTTCACGACCTGATTCGCCGCCTGGAACTTGCCCATCGCCTCAGCCTTGAGGCCGGGCGCATAATGACACTTGATGCAGGGTACGTCGCCGTGCGTCGAGGTCGCCCACGACTCGTAGTACGGCGTCATGATGTGGCACTTGTTGCAGAAGCTGGGCTGCGCACTGTACTCGATGAAGCCGACGGCACCGATGGTACCCAGGATGATCAGCAGCACACCTGCCTGCACGGCGAGGCGGAGAGGGTTCCGGAACCACCGTTTGCTCTTGCCGACTTCTGCCATGCTACCCCACTCTCAACTCGCGAAGTTTGAAGGCCGCGAAGATCACGGCCGACAGCGCCAAGAACCAGATGGGGATCAGCAACAGCCGGTGTTCCCAGCGCTCCTCCGCATGGGCCTCCGCCGTCGAGCGGATCACGCCTGTGTTCGACCGGACCTGCCGGCCGAGCTCCTCGGCATGCTCGAGATCGAGCGAATGCTGTGTGGCGGCGAGCTGCTGAAACGCCGTGTACCCAGCGACGTACCGGAAGCGCTCGTCTTCGACCGGGCGGCCGCTGGCGGCCATTTCGTCGATCGCCTCTGCGGCGAGGTGCAACTCCTCCTGGGCTCGCAGCACCTCTTCCTGCAACGCTCGGCCCACCGTTGTCATTGGACTCTCCTCTCCATGGCAGGAGGCACACAGGTCGGCAATGGCGTCGAAGGCGATTCTCTCTGTGCCGTGATTGGTGTGGCAGGCCAGACACCCGGGGAGCGCCTGCCGCCGCGCGGCTGCGCCGTGCGGGCCCTCGTAAAAGCTGTGGGCCAGAGTCTGATGACAGTGACCGCACACGTCGGTCACCTCCCGGGCCCGCGGGGGGAGCGCCGCGTGCGAGCCGTGACAGCCGATGCAGGTCGGCGCGGCGAAGTTTCGCTTCTCGAACACCGCGATCCCGTGGGCACCGGCGAGAAAGCGCTCCTGCTGGTCCGTGGGAATCGCGTACTTCTCCATCAGCGCCTCGTCCTCATGACACGCCGCGCACGTGGACGGGATGTTGGTGGGGTGCGCCTCGCTGCGCGCATCCGCGGTGCGCCGTATGAGATGCGCGTCATGACAGTCCGTGCACGTCGGGGCATCGTCGTTCCGTTGTTCGAGCAGCAGCTGCCCATGTCGGCTGGTGCGGAACTCGGCGCGCTGATCCGCGGACAATCCGAACTGACGCATCTGGTCCGGATCGGCGTGGCACTCCGAGCACAGCTCTACGGTCTCGAGCTTGGTGGGCGTTCCCAGGAACCGACCTCGATGGGCCGGCGCGATCTCTATGGCGGCGGGATCGCCTCCGTGGCACCGCTCGCAGCGAATCTCCCGCTCGGCATGCACGCCCTGCGAAAAGGCGCGACGCTTGTCGGCATGACAGATCGTGCACCCGTACGTGGAGTCGACCGCCGTCGCCTCCTGTCGGGTGCTTTGCGACTGCGCGGGTGCTGCGACGAGCACGAGCGCGGTGGCGAGCCCCAGGGGCCGTCGAGTCCACGTCATCGCTCGCCTCCGCGCACGTCGGGCGGGGCCGACTCGACGGATTCCTCGGACCCGGCCGGCTCGGGAAGCGGGACGAGGGCGTCGGGTCCCGTAGGCACCGCTTGTTCGCTCGTTCCGTGCTGCCGGAGATCCCCGGAAGGAGGAACCGACCCGATGACCCGCCCGATCGCAAACAGCACCACGTAGCCGACGAAGAACGTCAGGCCCACGGCCGCGACGACCGGCCGTCGCCGCAGTTGACGCTCCGGTCCGCGATCCACCAGCGGGATGAGGATCAGACTCACGCCGAGCACGAGAAAGGCGGCGAGGCCCCACGGTCCAATGAGGCGAATCAAGGCGAGCGAAACGTCGACCGGTACCCACGTCGACACGAGCCGGTCCGGGAGCCCTGAGGGATCCGCGGGTGGCGCGACCGCCCGCGGCCAGATGATCGCGAGCGTGACCGTCACCGCCAGCGTCAGCGTGCCGACGATGAACGAGCGCAGCAGGTGGTTCGGGAAGAACGGAATGCCGTCCTCCGGCTCGTCCTCCGGACTGAACAACCCGCTCTTGCGCCAGCGGGGCCGTTCCGAGGCTTCTGTCATCGGCGGGGCAATGCCGCGCCTCCGTACCAAGGTGAAGTGGTAACCGAGGAGCACGAAGGCCACCCATGGCAGCACGATCACGTGGAGGGCAAAGAATCGGCTGAGGGTCGCGCCCGACACGACCACGTCACCCATGAGCCGGTCGGACAGCGCGCGGCCGACAATCGGCCAGTGACCGACGGCGCTCATGACCTCGGTCACCGTCCAGTACGACCACTGATCCCACGGCAAGAGGTATCCCGTCGAGCCGAACGCCAGCACCACACCGAGGAGCAGGATACCGAGGAGCCAATTGGTCTCGCGGGGTGGCTTGTACGCCGCCTCGAAAAACACCCGCGCCATGTGCGCCAGCAGGGCGATCACGATGAGGTTGGCAGACCAGTGGTGCACGTCCCGGATGAGCCAACCGAACGGCCGCGCCGACACGATGTGCTGGATGCTGGGGTACGCCTCCTCGACCGACGGTCGATAGAAGACCGCGAGCAGAACCCCGGTGACGACCAGGACCATGAAGAGGAGATAGGTGATCCCGCCGGGGGCGTGCCGCCAGCCGACGTGCGGCGGCAGTCGGTAGCGGAGTGCCTTGTGGAACGCCTCGTCGATCCGTAGACGACGGTCGATCGGACCGTACAGCAGCCCGACGAAGCGCATGACGCCGAGGAGGCTCGCGTCGGTGCTGGCCTTGATGTCCTCCCACACACCACGCACCGACTGCCCGGCCGCCGCAAGAAGACGTCGTATCATGTGAGCCCCCTCGCGACATACACCACCCCGTCGCGAACGAAGACGGGATAGCGCACCAGCGGGGTGGTGGAGAGACCCGCAACCACGCTCCCATCCACGTCGTACACGAGGTAGCTGCACGGTGACACGATCCGCGATGCCTCTTCTTCCCAGCGCAACAGGCATCCGTCGCTGGGCGACGCACCCGTGACGGCGACGAACCGCGTGTCGTCGAGCCGCACGACGAGAATCGGTGTGGCGCCTAGGCGCACCGTCCGACTGGCACCCACGGGATAGTTGTCCTCCCGAGCCACGCGCACCGCGGGGGCTGCCTCGGGCGAAGCGAGTCGCTCTGCCGGTTGGCCGTACAGGGCAACCACCAACACGGCCCCGGTCACCATGAGGACGATGACGCTGATCAACAGGAGCTCGTTGAACCCCAGCGACCGGCCTGCACCCGCCCCTCCGGTGCCACCCTCCGGGGCCGTCGAGCCGGTGAATTCGCTTGCGCTCAGCCTACACCTCCTTCATGACTCCTGACCCGCCACGGCAGCGTCCGCCGCAACCGCGGCCTTCAGCATCCGTAGAACAGCGCTCGTGGAACCGGCCCCGCTCTCACTGTGAGGGCGAGGCCGGTCCGCGTCCGTCATCCAGTCGCCCCGCCGCTCGAGGCGCGCGCCGCTACGGCTTCCTCGCCAGCGCCGCCGCCGGGAGCGTCAGGTCGACTCCCTGTGGTGCCGGCAGTCCGTAGAAGTCGACCGCGTGTTGAATCGAGGCGATGAGCAGTGACTCAAGGAACGGCGGATTATGTACGCCGTTTCCCGCAGAGAAATGCCCCCGGAACGCAACGGTGTCGGACCCGACGATGGTTGCACCGTCGAGGAATACCTCGCGATCGTGCGTTGCCGCCAGCTGCGCGTTGTACAGAATCCCCTCCGCCGACGTGAACAGCGTGTCCTGCATGTCGATCTGCTTGGGGTCGCCCGTGACCTGGAGAATCTGCGCGAGCACCCCGGCATCCGTCGGCGCGGCGTCGATGACGGCGTTGCCATTCAGGTCCTGCCAGATCTGGTCGAGCCAACCGTTCAGCCGAGTGCGGAACAAGTTGTACCACCCGCGGGCCGCCGACTCGGATCCGTGGCAGTCGACGCAGGCGGTAAATCGCCGTTCGGTGACCGCGCAGTTGCCTCCGGCCACCGGGATACCCTCGGCATCGACGCAGGGAATCGCCTCGAAGAGGTGTCCGACGCTCTGGAATACGAAGTTGTTCTCGGCATCCGTGACCTCGAACATCTCGACGTGGCACGTCGCGCAGAGACGCGGATTGGCCGAGACGTCACCGTGCGTACCGGTGAGCCCATCCAGCCACTCGAAGCCCGGAGGCCACCAGGCGACGTTTTCGCCCAGCACCAACGGCCCCTGCGCTGCGTGGGGACCGCGGAACCCGCCATCCGGGATGGATCGACGGTTGTGGCACTTGATGCACAGGTTGCGCGGTGAGGCTTCGGTCACTGGCGCGCGTAGCTGCCCCGGCAGGGCCGGGCGATGTGGATCGTGGCACACGATGCAGGTGTGCGGCATCACCTCGCCGTCGTCCTTGTTCAGATAGTCCGACGTCACAAGGAACTGCTCGACGAGGGCGCCCTTGCCGTTGTGGCACTCGTTACAGCTCGGAATGTCGCCAAAACCGAATCCCGACCCGATCGCGTGTTTCGACTGCGACCACTGCTCCACGAACGGGTGGTGCGTGTCCGCATGACAGTCTCCGCACCCATCCGGCGTGACCAGTCCGTTCGCCAGCGGGCGCGTTGCGCTGGGAGCCGCGACGTGGTCCGCACCGGGCCCGTGGCAGCTCTCACACTGCACGTCGTGGTACACCGCCAGCTGGGCACTGTCGGGCTGGGCTTCGGCGTCGGCCGTCAGTGCCGCGTATCCCGCCGGCGCGGCCGCCGCATTGCCGTTGTGACTGACCGTGTGGCACGGCTCGCAGAACGACTGCGCGCCGCCGGAGCCCTGCAACCCCTCCCAGGCCCCCGCGTGATCGGTCTGCGCCCACGACGCCTGGAGGTCGGCGTGGCAGTTGCCGCAGGTGGTGAAACCCTCTGTGGCATCGTAGTAGCCGAGGAGACCGGCAGCAGCGTCCGGAGGGGGATTGAACGGGGCGCGCTCCTTATAGACGATGTCGTTACTGCATCCCGCGGCCACCAACACCATCACGATCCAAACACCAGGCTGCGCCCGAGGCAGACAAACCCGATTCCAGCGCACACCTCCCCCTTTCAAGAGAACCGTCATCGGCGGTGAACCGACCTCAACTATAGCAAATGACGCATCCGCGCGACAGCGTCCTCGGTACAGCTAAAGGAACCTTCACACGACCTTGGGCAATGCATCCGACCGCACCGCGATAGGGGGCTGCGTTCAGGTCGGCTCATCCCCGTACGACCCAAGGCACATCCGCCCGCCGATAGCTCACTCCACTTTGCTCCGGCCCCCGACGACGACGCCGAGGAATCCGACAAGGAAGGCGACGAACCCCGTCACGCCGACGATCCGCTGGAGCAGCTGTCCCCAGCCACGGCCTCCCCCCAACATCCCCATCACCACGAGCAGGATGGAAAAGGTGACAAGCACGATTCCAGTCACCATCAATCGAATCCACTTGAGCCGACGCGCGTATCGTTCGAGCGGGAACTCGCATTCGGGGCACACTCGACCGCTCGGCGGGCGCCAGACAAACGACCACCGCTTTCCGGGTGCCGTCGCGTCAGCACTCGGGTTGGCAGCGGTGGGCGGGGCGGTCGGGACCACGAACTTCCCACACCCGGGGCACCGGACTCCGGCGAGAGCGTTGCTGACGCGCTGACTCAGTCTGTTCATGCCACCTCCCGAGAACGTCCCTGACCTCACTGGGCCGGATCGGCCGTGTATCCGAGATACGTCAACACCAGGATGTAGACGATGAGCACGATCAGCAGCCAGGTGACGAGTCGGCTGGACTCCCCGCGCTGCGCCGGGCGATCGAGAAACGGGATGAGGAACACGAGCAGCCCGCCGATGGCAAACGCGAAAATCCCGACGACCTCGCCTTCCACTCCCAGAATGTGCGCCGGCAGGTACTTCAACGTCTGGAACATGTACATGAAGTACCACTCCGGCTTGATGCCGGCTGGCGCGGGGGCGAAGGAGTCGGCCTTCTCTCCCAAGTGTGCGGGGAAGAAGGCGGCGAGCGCAGCCAGTACGGCCAACGCCGCGAGCCAGCCCACGAGGTCGCGCAGGAAGAAGTTGGGAAAGAACGGCATGGATCGCCGCGGTGTCCCACGCTGCTCCTCACCGATTGGCACGCTCATGCCGTGCTTCTGCACCAGGAACAGGTGGAGCCCGAGCATCCCGACAGCTATCGCGGGCAACACGGCAACGTGCACCGCGTAGAAGCGCGTCAGCGTGGCCCCCGTGACGTCATCCCCGCCCCGCGCCACACGCAGGAGAGACTCCCCAATCAGGGGGACCACGGCCAGGATCTCGGTCCCCACCCGCGTGGCGAAGTAGGCCAACTCGTTCCACGGCAGCAGGTATCCGGTGAAGCCGAAGGCAAGCGCCAGGGCAAACAGGACGAAGCCCGAGAGCCACGTCAGCTCGCGAGGGCGGCGGTAGGCCTTGACGAACATGACGCTGAAGAAGTGCAGGAACAGCACGAAGATCATGAGGTTGGCAGACCACGAATGGATCGACCGGATCAGCCAGCCAAACTGCACTTCCGCCATGAGGAACTGTACGGACTCGTACGCCTCGTCAGCCGTCGGTCGGTAATAGAACAGCAAGAGGATGCCGGTTGCGATCTGCACCATGAAAAGGAAGAGGGTCATCCCACCCAGGTAGTACCAGATGGTGTGCTTGTGAACCGGAACATCCTTCTTCTTGGCCAGGTTCTGAATGTCCCCGAGGCCCAATCGGGAATCGAGCCACGTCCACCCCGCGCCACCCTGCCGGAACAGCGCCATCCTCAGGCTCCTTTGCTCACCACGATCTGATCGCCGCGCACGTTGACTTCGAACTCGTCGAGGGGCCCCGGAGGGGGTCCCTGAACGTTGCGGCCGTTCAGATCGAAGTGTCCGTTGTGGCACGCGCACCAAATGCGGCTGATGTCCTCCCGGTATTGGACGATACAGGCGAGGTGGCTGCACGCGGCCGAGAATGCTCGCAACTCGCCGGCCGGCGTCTTGACGAGGATGCCGGGTCGAGTTCCGAACTTGAAGATCTGACCCGTGTTTGGCGCGATCTCGTCAGGAGTGAACGGCAGCGTCACGGATGCCGCTGCCGATTCAGCCGCGGGGGGCGGCACGAGATAGCGACCGGCGGGATAGAAGACGGCGAGCAGCAAGCCACCGAAGCTCGTGCTGAGCAGCCACGTGGTGACCGAACGGCTCAGGATCCAATCGATGAATCCACGGCGAGATGGCGTTCCCGAGGTCTGTCCCTCGTCCATTACACACTCCTCTTCATTCGCGGCCTGCGCGATCGGCGCACCTACACCCGGCGATCGATCTCCCGGATCTTGAGCACGAGTCCGGCAATCAGCGCCAGAATGATGATCGTGGATACCGCAAGGCCGAGGCGGCGGAAATCTCGCTCCGCCAAAGCCCGATCCCCCGCCTCGATCCCTGACTGCGTCACGACGAGGCCTTCCTCCACATCGGCCGCCACTGCCACCAGGTCGAAACCGTGCACGGCCGTGCGCGCTCCGATCCTGGCGTTGTTGGCCGCCTCGAGTTCGAAGATGGCCTGGCTCACCTCCATACCTGCCTGTTCCGCGCGATCGAGCAGGTAATGCGCCGAATCGAAACGCGCATCCAGCGAATCGATGAGCTGGCGCATTGTCGCCGCGACGGTGCCTCCGGCATCATCCGGCACGTGGCACTGCGCACAGACAGCTCCCTCACTCACGCCCAGCATTGCCGTGGTCGCGTCGACCACCGCGTGGTTGCCATGGCAGGTGGCGCACCCGGGCACGCCCAACATTGTGAACGTCTCGGCATGGCGGCTGCCGCGAAACAACTCGCCCATCGTGGCGTGACACTGGCCGCACACGTTGCCGACCCACGAGAACCCCGGCGGCGCCGCCCCGTGATTCCCGTGGCAGTCATTGCAGGTAGGGGCGGACAGATCGCCCTCCTCGACGAGCATCCGATGGTGAATGCTCGTCTCGTACCGCTCCAGCTGATTGGTCGGGACGTCGTACGATGCCATGTAATCGGGATCGGCGTGGCAGGTACCGCACAGTCCGGCCACGTTCAACGGATGCACGCTGGACTGGGGATCGGTCGGAGGCCGAACGTTGTGCGCCGGGTGGCAGCTCGAGCAGGTCGCCACCAACGTGTCGCCCTCCTGATTCAACCGCTGTCCGTGGACGGACGTAAGGTATTCGGTAACCTGATCCACTCGGAGGGATGGGTTGTAGCGCCGCATGAACCCGGCATCGGAGTGGCACCGTCCGCAGACGTCGAGCAACATGCGTCCGCGCGGCCGACCGACGAATCCTCGTGACGGGTCCATGCTCTCGAACCCCGCGGCCGTCGCATCACCACCGTGGCAGGCTACGCACCCGAACCCCCGGGCGGCGTGAACATCGCCGCTGAACCGGGAGACGGGAGCCGACAGGCGCTCGTCATCGAGTACCCCGTGACACGCCACACAGGTGTCGACATCGGGCTCCTGCGCGTGCGCCGACTGGAACGCGAACAGCGGCCAGAGTGCCAGCGGCGTCATGAGCCCCGCCCAACGTCGTCGACTTCGCCGATCGATCACCGCGAACCTCCCACGCTCTGAAGGTAGGCCGACAAGTTCGCCAAGTCTCCCGGCGTCACCTGCGGCCACTCGCCGTCCCACCCGGCGGTGCTATCGGCCATGATGTGATTCCACACGGCTGCCACGACGCCGGTCGGAGAGCCGAGCGCCGTCGCACCTCGGATCTCCCCCGCTCCTCTACCCGGGCCGTGGCAGGACGCGCAGCGGTCCGAGCGCACGAGCGCCGCGCCCTGCGACGAGCTCCCCGCATCCCCGAAGTAGCGGCCCGCGTAGAAGAACGCGACCAGGTCGGCCATTTCCTGAGGCGCGACCATCACCGGATCGGCTCCTCGCTGCCGCATCAGTCGCAGCATGACCGGCCCCTTGTTCCACAAAGCCGCGGCGAAATCCATCACGGTCTCGTAGCGGACATCGCTGCCGAGATCCGGACCCACCGTCCCGCCCACACCCCGAACGCTGTGGCAGGCGAGGCATCTCTTGTCCTCGAACACCTGGCGCCCTCGGCCATGCTCGCCCGGCATGACCACCAGCGGCTCTCTCACCAGGCTGGCCTGATCCCCCTCGACGTAAGCCATGACGTCGTGTAGTTCCGCCCCCGTGATGGCGACCCAGCCCACCCGTCGTTCGGCCTGTGCTCGGGTCATCGCAGGCAGATGATTCCACATGGCCGCCGCCAGCATGATCGGCGACCCCGACGCCTCGACGCTCAGGTCGGGGCCGATGACCCCGCCGACACCGCGCACCTGATGGCACGCGACACACTGCTTCTCCTGGAACAGCCCCGCTCCCCGCGCCGAGTCTCCCGGCTCGTCGAAGTAGTCCAGCCAGAAGAGAAACGCCATGAGATTGCCCGCCTCCCAGGAGGTGAGCCTGGGCGCCCGCGCACCCTCGGCCTGCATCACCGCCTGCATCTGCGGCAGGTGGTTCCACAGACTGGCGGCGAGTCCGAACACCGTCCGATCACCCTCGACGGCGCGGAGATCCGGCCCGAGCCCACCTCCCCGGCTGTGGCAATCCAGGCACCCCTTGGTGCGGAACAGCCGAGCACCCGCCTGCACGCTCTGCGCGGCGAATTCCGCCTCCTGTGCCAACAGGGCCGGGGCTTTGGAGACTCCGGCGATGGCCAGCAGCGCCAGTACGGCTGGGGACCATCGTATCCTGCGCGCGGTGTTGACCCACATGGATACCGGGTTCCGATCCGAGTGTGAGATGACCATGAACGTAGGCACATGCCGAGGGATGCACCAGGAGGTGTCGTGAACGCCCCAGCTGCGAGACTCGCTCTATCCGTGCGGGGCACGACGTGCGTAGCGCTCGAGCGGAGAATCGCACGTCGCCCACTCGAAGGACGACACACTACGAACAGCTGCCCTTGCCCATGGGGCCCTTCGAGCACCCACACCCGTCGCCGGCCCCAGGTGGTGACGCTCACCTCGGATCGGTGCACCGATCTCGGTCACCTAGCGGGATGCCGCCGCGGCTTCCGACACTTCGGCCTCCACCTGCGGCACGGAGTCCGGCCACGGCGGCAGGATCTTCACCAACACCCACAGAATGACGAACGGCAGGCACAGGAATCCGATCGTCATGGCGAGGCCTTCGATGCCGAAGAGCTCAACCTTGTAGACCGTGAGGCCGCGTAAGCTCTTCGAGAAGAGCTGTCCGCCGATGACGACGTTCCACCGGATGCTGAAGATGCCGATCTGGATCATGACCGCGCACACCAGGTAGATCAGCTGGCGCAGCTCCGGCGGAGTCTTCACGAACCCGCCCCGCCGGAGTCCCGGGGAGACGAAGGCGAGCATGACCAGCGGGATGACCGTGCCCATCAGCACTTGCAGAATGATCAGGCTGATGAACAGCCGATTCTCGATCATGAACGAGAGGATCTCGATGGACTCTTCGGCTTCATAGAGACGGTGGATGAAGTCGAGCGCCTCGAGTGAGAAGTCGACGACCAGGGCGTAAAACAGGAACTGCGCCAGCTTGTCCAGGCAGGCCATGTCGATCCGCCGCCAGCGGAACATCGTGCTCAGCATGTACAGCACCAGCACCAGCGCGATGCCCGACACGATGGCCGAGAACAGGAACACCACCGGCATCAGCACGCTGCTCCACCACGGGTTCGCCTTGATCGAGCCAAAGATGAATCCGACGTAGCCGTGCAGCAGGAACGCCGACGGGATCCCGATGACGGTGATCCAGCGCCCCGCGCTATCATCGAACTTGACGGCCCGCGGCGAAAGGTCCGTCGAGCCGAGGGTCAACGCATAGTAGAGCCACCGCCTCCATCCCCGTGATTGCTGGGCCCACAGGACCATATCCCGCCGATAGTCGAACCAGATCTCGATGAGCAACACCACCATCAGGTACCAGGCGTACACGAACCCGAACATCGCCATGGCCGACTGGCGGTTGGGCGTCATGAAGATCTCGTACGAGCGTTCCGGATGTCCGAGGTGGGCGAGGAGCGGCAGCGGGGCGACGATGAGGAAGGCCAGGGCCGTGAGGAGAGCGAGCCGGTAGGTGGGCTGAACCTCCTTCACGTTGAACACGCGCTCGAGGGATGCCAGGATGAACGCCCCGGCGACCAGGCCGGTCAGATACGGGTACAGGACGATCAGCAGGCCCCACTGAAGCTCGAACTCGTTCGGGTAGATGTAGCCTTGCACGGCCTAGCTCACCTCGTAGTCCATGTTGGCGTAGAAGGCCTTCGGCTTGGTGTTCAGGTTCGGCTTGAGGACCTGCAGGTCGTTGAACCGCATGAACCGCGCGAGCGGTGTCGGCCGGTCGGTGAGTTCCCCGAACACCCGCGCGCCGGTCGGACAGATCTCGACACACGCCGGTAATCGATCGCGGCGCAGTCGGTGGTAGCAGAACGTGCATTTCGCGGCGACGTGCCTGTCGGGGTGCATGTAGCGCGCGCCGTATGGGCAGGCCTGAATGCAGTAGCGGCATCCGATGCAGTACTCCTCGTCCACCAGGATGACCCCGTCCTCCGTGATGAACGTGGCGCCGACCGGGCAAACCTGGACGCACGGCGGATTCTCGCACTGGTTGCACAGCTTCGGCACGAAGAAGGTTCGACGAACGGACGCCGGATCCTCGATCGGCGGAAAGCCGTCGATTCCACCATTGGGACTCTCCACCCCCACTTCGCCGTCGTTCCGGATCACGTACCGTTCGATCCACGTGTTGAAGAAGTGGGGCTCGGGAGGGACATCGTTCTCCGTCTTGCAGGCGACCACGCACCGGGCGCAGCCGATGCACTTCTGGACGTCGATACCGATACCGTACCAGTGCTCACTCGGATCGTAGGTGCCCGCGGGCGCATCTTGCGCGAGGGCGTCGCCGATCTTGACGACCCCAAGCAACACCGGCGTGCCCGCACACGCCGATGCCAGGTCGGAGAGGAAGGTCCGTCGAGCCACGGGCACTGCCCCAGTCGGCGCCTCCGTCGAGGAGTCGAGCGCGCGCGAGTCCGTCATTACCGGGCCTCGGGATGGTGAGGATAGTGACACTGCCAGCACAGGTAGCCGGAGTTGTGTGCGTCCAGGCTCACCTGCGGAATATCCGCAAGTCCACCCGCGTGACATGCACCGCAGAAGCTGCGGCTCGTCGGCTTGGTTGGCCGCAATAGCCGCGGGTTCTCTCGATGCTCCGCCGGGGCCTCGTGGCACGTGGTGCACTCGAGGGCCGCGTGGTGCGAGACGGCCTTCTGGGTCGAGATCTGCCCGTGACAGGCGGAGCACTCCCGAGGTGTAACAGGCGGGACGGGTGCATGGGGCGTGTGGCAGCCTTGGCAGGGCATCCTCGGGTTGTGCGCGACGGAATCGATCTGGGGGAACCCCGTCGGTCGCGACGGATTGTACGCGTGACACAGGGTGCACTGACCACGCCCGCGCGGCACGACCGGTTTGACATCCATGGGAGCGTTGGTGTGCGCCGCTGCGGGTCCGTGGCACACCTCACACGACAACCCGCGGTGATTCCCCTCAGCCTTGGCCCCCGCGACGTCGGCGTGGCACACACCGCATTCCTGCTGCCCCGCATACTGGATCGGATGGGAGGCGACGAGATCGAGCGCCGCCGCGCGATAGTGCCCCACGTCGCCGAAGGTATCGGGAACCAGCACGCCCCGCGCCACCACCAATCCCACGACCGCAAGGACGAGGACCAGGGCCAACCGGGGAACTTGCTGCGGTATCCGCACGGAGCCCCCTCAGGAGAATCGGTATTGCGAGCGCTTCTATATCAGTTCGGCCGCAACGGTCGGCAAACGCCGCTCTGACCGGCGTGAAGTGCGTATGAAGGACAGTTCACAGTCGTCACGCGCGGCGCTGGCGACGCGCCGAACAGGTCTTCAGCTCCCGGCGGAGCCCACATCCACATCCCCGCGCCCACCGACGATCAATCCCATCAGACCCAGAATCAGTGCAATCGCCCCAATGAGTCCGAGCGCCCGCACGAGGCCGGGCGGCATCGGGCTCTCGCGGATTGCGCCGATCAGGACCAACAACCCGTCAACGGCCAAGAACATGATGCCCGCGACGAAGAGGCGGATCCACTTGAGTCGCCGTGCGTACCGCCCCAACGGAAAGTGGCACTGTGGACAGACGTCACCGCTGGGCGGACGCCACACAAAGGACCACCGCTTGCCACTGCCCTCCGGCGGCGCGGCTGTCGCCCCGGACTGCTCCGGGCGCATCGGCACGACGACTTTGCTGCACCCCGGACACCTCACACCCATGATGGCCGCGCTGATGCGCTCGCTGATGCGCGTCATCCGCACCTCCTCCCTCCGACTCGATTGCCGAATCTCGCCACGGGCACCGCGCGCCCGGGGCCGTCCACCCTCTGCACGCTGTTCCGCACAAGATGTGGCCCGAGCCTCCACGAGGGAAGGATGCCAGCCGAATGGAGGGGACCCGCACGTGTCGCTGCTATTATTCTCAGCGTAGGGAATCACCGACCGCCGGTCGGGCGAGTCGAGCTCGGAGTGGATGATGTCACACAACGGTGCCTTCACAGTCGCGACCGAGATGGCGGATCTCGCCGTCACCGTGCACGAGGGGGCCGTGACGGGCATTCGGCTGAACGCCCGGGGGACGAGGGCAGCTGGCACCGACACGGAGCGTCGCATCGCCCGCGAGTTGGAGGAATACGCCAGGGGCGAGCGCCGCACATTCACGTTCGCCGTCGCCCTCGCCGGCACCGACTTCGACCGCCGAGTGTGGGAGATGGTTGCTGCCATACCGTACGGTGCCACCCGGACGTACGGCGAGATCGCCCGTGCGCTGGGCCGGGCGGGCGCGGCACGGGCTGTCGGCCGGGCGAACGGGCGGAACCCCGTCCCGATCGTGGTCCCGTGTCACCGTGTGGTGGCGGCGCGAGGGGGACTCGGCGGCTACGGCGGTGGACTCAGCCTCAAGCGACGGCTGCTCTCGCTCGAGCATGGAAGCTCCCCTCTGCGACTGCTCGCGTGGGCGGCGCTGTTGATGCTGGGCACGCTGGGTGCTACCGCCTGCGGGGATCCCGAGCGCCCGGATTTCGGATTGGACATCGTCCTGCCCGATACGACACCCCCGACAGTCGTGTTTCTGACGCCAGCCCCGGCGGACAGTGTATTCGACACGGGCACGCAGATCCTCGTCGGCGTCCGGATTCACGATCGCTCACCCATCACGTCGGTGGCAGCCAGCGTACTCGGCTTGGTCACCTTCGGCTTCGAGACGGTGTTCCCCAACGACACCATCTTCGAGGCAACGTATCCCATCTCGACACCGTTGGGACCGTCAGGGCGGATCGAGCTCCGCGTTGTCGCGACCGACTCGGCGCAGAACAGGACGACGGCCGGCCGTGCCTTCGTCCTGCAGTAGACGCGGTGCGACTGACGTCCTTGACGACCCGCAATTTTCGTAATCTCGCGTCACTGGATGTGGGGTTTCCCGACGAGGGGATCGTCGTGCTCGGCGAGAACGGGCACGGCAAGACGAACCTGCTCGAGGCCGTCTACTACCTCGTACTGTTCCGCTCGCTCCGGGGCGCGAAGGACCGCGAGTTGGTGCGGTTCGGAGAGACGGGGTTCTTCCTGGCCGGGGAGGCCAGCGTTCGGGTCACCGTAGGATACGAGATCGCAGGGACGCGGAAGAAGGTGACGGTGGACCGGGCGGAACTCCAGAAGCTCTCGGACGGGGTAGGTCACGTCACGGCCGTCGCGTTCTCACCCGGGGACCGCGCGATGATCGCTGGGGGGCCGGCGGGCCGACGACGATTTCTCGATATCGTGCTCGCCCTGACCAGGTCGGGATACCTGGCGGCGCTGAGCGCCATGCGTCAGGCGCTCAAGCAGCGCAACGCCGCCCTGAGGCGCGGGCGCGGCGACGCAGCGCGGGCATTCGACGCACCGTTCGCGACGGCCGCGGCCGAGGTGGCCCGCGCCCGGCGGAGCTGGGCGGGGCATTGGAGCGGGCGGCACCGCGAGCTCAGCGCCGCCCTGGGCGAGGAACACGAGGCAACGCTGCAGTACTGCCCCGACCACCACCGCGAGTGCGATACCGCCGAGCACATTCGCGACGCGCTCGGGGCGGCGATGGAGCGGGACCTACGACGGGGCGTTACCACAGTCGGTCCCCACCGCGATGACCTGCAGCTCCTGCTCGATGGTCGAGACCTGCGAACCTATGGCTCCGCCGGGCAGCAGCGCACCGCGGCCATTGCGCTTCGTCTCCTCGAAGCGCAGAGTCTGACGGAGGCCACCGGCGCACCGCCGATCGCGTTGTACGACGACGTGTTCGCCGAGCTGGACCGTGGGCGGCAGGAGCGTCTGCTTGCCCTCATTGGCGTGTCGTTGCCAGGGCAGGCGATCGTGGCGGCCCCTCGCGAATCGGAGGTGCCACCCTCACTGCTCGACTTACCCCGATGGCGCATGCGGAGAGGTACCCTTGAGCACTAGCAAGCCTCCCCCGGCCACATCCCTCGAGGAGGCGCTGAAAGCCTACCTGCGGAAGGCCGGGATCAAGCGGCGCGTCGATCAGGCGAGCGTCATCCCCGAGTGGCCCGAACTGGTCGGGCCTCAGATCGCGGCCGTCACGATCCCGTACATGGTGACGCAGGACGGCAAGCTCTTCGTCGGCGTGGCCTCGGCCGCCTGGATGCAGGAACTGCAGCTGATGTCCCCGGAGATCTTGAAGAAGTTGGGCAAGCGGGGGAAGAAGATTCGCCGCATCGTCTGGCGGGTGGAGAGCTAGCGGGCCTGCACGCATCGGGGTCCGGCGTGCAGCGGTTGCGGGCCGTCGCGCGATGCCGACGCGCCCCCCCCACGAGACCAGCCTTGGGCTCGGAGCCGCACAGCACCGCGATGCCGCGGCGCAACAGCCGTCAAGTGACCCGCAGCGGACTCCTCGACATCCCTCCCCACTGGACCCCGCGTACCACCGTAACATGTTTTGATACAATGGATTAGCGAACGGCTCCGAGATTGATTTCGACCCTGGGACCAGGTATATTGGATGGACCCCCGGGGGTCACGTGTCTGGCCCCCGTTTTTCGTTCTCGAAACCCCCCGGGTTATGGCCAAACGCAACGATCACAGCTACAGCTCCGACAGTATCCAGGTCCTGAAGGGCCTCGAGGCGGTCCGGCGGCGGCCGAGCATGTACATCGGCTCCACGGGAGCCCGTGGCCTCCATCATCTCGTCTACGAAGTGGTCGATAACGCCATCGATGAGGCGATGGCCGGCTTCTGCAACAAGATCAAGACTACACTCCACCATGACGGGGCAGTCACCGTCGAGGATGACGGCCGAGGCATCCCGGTCGACATGCACAAGACCGAGAAGAAGCCCGGCGTCGAAGTCGCGATGACGATGCTCCACGCGGGCGGCAAGTTCGACAAGAACACGTACAAGGTGTCGGGGGGCTTGCACGGGGTGGGCGTGTCGGTGGTGAATGCGCTGTCTGAGCAACTCGACGTGTGGGTGTGTCGCGATGGCAGCGAGCATCACATGGCCTTCGAGCGCGGCAAAACGACCCGGCCGCTCGAGGTCCTGGGCAAGACCCGCCGCAGCGGCACCAAGGTGACGTTCAGGCCGGACCGGGATGTGTTCGTCGAGCTCAACTTCGACTATTCCACCATCGCAAACCGCCTGCGCGAGCTGGCCTTCCTCAACTCGGGTATCCAACTGACGTTCCTCGACGAGCGTGGCGACGAGCCGCGGGAGGAGGTGTTTCTCTACAAGAAGGGCATCTCCGAGTTCGTCGAATTCCTTCGGGGCAACCGCAAGGCGCTGCACGCCAAGCCGTTTCACTTCTCGACCAGCAAGGACGACGTCGAGATCGACATCGCCATGCAGTGGGACAGCGGCTATCAGGAGAACAGCTTCTCCTTCGTCAACAACATCAACACCCACGAAGGCGGCACGCACCTCACCGGCTTCAAGGCTGCTCTCACTCGCTGTGTCAACGAGGTCGCCAAGAACAAGGGGATGTTCAAGAAAGACACCGTGTCCCTGAGCGGCGACGACGTGCGCGAGGGGCTGACGGCGGTGCTGCACGTCAAGGTCAAGGAGCCGCAGTTCGAAGGGCAGACCAAGACGAAGCTCGGCAACTCCGAGGTCGAGGGCATCGTCAAGACGATTGTGTACGAGCACCTCGGCAACTGGCTGATGGAAACGCCGTCGGCAGCGCGGGCCGTCATCGACAAGGCGCTCAGCGCCGCCCGGGCACGGGACGCCGCCCGCAAGGCACGAGAGCTCGTCCGCAAGAAGAGCGCGCTGGAGAACGGCGTGCTCCCGGGCAAACTGGCCGACTGCTCGCTCACCGATCCGACGATGTGCGAGCTGTACATCGTCGAGGGCGACTCCGCCGGCGGCTCCGCCAAACAGGGACGCGACCGGTCGTTCCAGGCGATCCTGCCCCTGCGCGGCAAGATTCTGAACGTGCAGAAGGCGCGAGTGGACAAGATCCTGTCCAACGAGGAGATCCGGGCCATCGTGACCGCGATCGGTACGGGATTCGGAGAGGACGAGTTCAAGATCGAGGAGGCGCGGTACCACAAGATCATCATCATGACCGACGCCGACGTCGACGGCGCCCACATCCGCACGCTGCTGCTGACGTTCTTCTACAAGGAAATGCGTCCGTTGATCGATGCGGGCTACGTGTACATCGCCCAGCCACCCCTGTACCGGGTCGCGAAGGGCAAGGAGGAGTTCTACGCCTACGATGACGCCGAGCGAGAGCAGTACACCAAGCGGCTCACCAACGGCGGCAAAGGCAACGTTTCCTTGCAGCGCTACAAGGGTCTCGGTGAGATGAACCCGGAGCAGCTGTGGCGCACGACGATGGATCCGGCCACACGGACCGTGCTGCGCGTGGAGCTGGAGGATGCCGTCGAAGCCACCACGCTGTTCGAGACGCTCATGGGTGACGAGGTCGAGCCGCGTCGGGCCTTCATCGAGGAGAATGCAAAGTACGTGAAGAACCTGGACATATGAGGCTGGGCTGATAGGCGGATGGACGGATAGACGGTTCGGCGGCACGAAGACGTGAGACGGCAGGGGGTTTCCCTGCCGTCTTGCCATACAATCCGAACGGCTGGTACTCGCTGTGGTGAGAGCCGTTGACAAATAGTAATATTGCTATTATGCTATCTACCATGCCACGGACGACCCAAGAGCTGATCCGGTCCATCGAGCCCGATGCCCTGGCGCGCGCAGCCGACATCATCAAGCTGCTCGGCCACGCCGATCGGTTGAAGATCGTCGAGGTGCTGGAAGACGCCGAAGCCACGGTCTCCGAGATCCAGGACATCCTTGAGATGCCGCAAGCGATCGTGTCACAGCACCTGGCAAAGATGCGCGGGTGCAACGTCGTTGCGGCCCGGCGGGACGGCAACCATGTGTTCTACCGGATCATCGAGCCGAAGGTGCATCACATTCTGCACTGTATTCGGCACTGTGATATGTAGCTTCTGAACGAGGCAGAGGGGTTTTTTTTGGTGGATAACATATGTTAATTGCTATACTACTATTTAGCGCTGGCGCTCAGGCTCTTCCGACCGACACGACGTTTCTTTCCCTGACAGGAGCGGTTGAGCGAGCGCTGGAGGCCAACCTGGACCTGCAGGCACAGCGAGCTGCCGCGGACGCCGTCGCTGCCCTTCCCGCCCAGGCCAGTCCTGCATTCCTGCCCACGATCGAGTTGCAGCTCCAGGGTGTGCGCACGGACGACCCGGTCGCCGTGTTCGGGCTCAAGCTCCGACAGGCCAACTTCACTGCCCCCGACTTCGACATTGGGGCGTTGAACAATCCCGACGCGTACGGCGGCTGGAATGCGGTTGCGACAGCGCAGATGCCGTTGCTCGCGCCCGAAGGGCTTTACGGCTACGCCGCCGCCAGACGGGCGGCGGAGGCCAGTGCCGCCGGTGCGGCACGGGCGGAGGGAGCTACGCGATTCTTCGTCGTCCGGGCGTACTGGGACACGCAACTGGCGGCCCATCAAGTTGAAGCGCTCGACAGCGCGCTCGTGGCCGTGCAGGCGCATCGCGAGCGGGCGGAAGCCATGCGTGCACAAGGCATGGTCACGGGCCTCGACGCCAGGCTCGCCGGTCTCAGGGCCTCCGAACTGCAAGTCAGGCGGCTGGCAGCGCAGGCACAGGCGGACAATGCGCGCGCGGCGCTACGCGCCACGCTCGCGCTTCCCGACTCACAACCACTCGTCCTCACGGACTCGCTGCGTCTCTTGGATGCTCGGTCGGCGTGCGTCGACGCCGACGAGACCGACTGCTCCATTGAGGCACGCGGCGACCTCGTGGCGTACCGGATCGGTGCCGACGCGGCCGACCTGCAGGTCAAGCGAGCCTGGTGGTCCCAGCTTCCCTCGATCGCCGCCTTTGGCTCACTGGCACACCATGCCAAGAGCGCACCGTTCGGCGAGGGTAGCGGCAACTGGACGGTTGGGATCGGGCTCTCGTGGCCGATTCTGAAAGGACTCGCCGGACCGGGGAAGGTGCAGGCCGCGCGGGCGGAGCAGCGCGCTGCCATCGCACAATGGGAGGCTGCGGAGCGACGGGCGTTGCTGGAGGTGCAGGAGGCGTCCCGCATGCTCGAAGCTGCCCGGGACAGAGTCGCCGTTGCGTCCGCTGCCGAAACGGAAGCCCACGAAGCCCTCGATCACGCGCGACTGCGCTACGAGACGGGGGCCTCCCCAATCACCGAGCTGCTCGACGTCCAGTCGGCCCAGACCGCTGCGACGCTCAATCACCTCTCGGCTCGGCGGGACCTCTTCGTCGCCGCCGCGGCCCTGGACCTCGCATACGGAGCGTACGACCAATGATCCGTCGTCTGGCTACCCTCTCACTCGTCTTGGGTGCGGCCGCGTGCGGCCGCGAGCCCGAGACGGAGGCTCACGAAGCGGACATCCCGGCCAACACCCTGACGGTCACGGCCGAGCAACTCACCGCCACCCTGCCGGTGGAGGGCACGGTGACGGCTCGGCACCGCAGCGAGATCACGACCCGGATGATGGCACGCATCACCAGCCTTCCGGTCGACGTGGGCGCGTCGGTACCGGCGGGCGCGATTCTGGTGCGCCTCGGGGCCGACGACATCGCCGCCATTCGTGCCAAGGCGGAGGCCGCAGTCGCCGCAGCCCAGGCGGCACGCGACGAAGCGGCGCGGCATGCCGCGCGCATGGACACGTTGTACGCCGCGGATGTGGTGGCTCAGGTGCAGCGGGACCAGGCCAGGCTGCAGCTCACCCAGGCGGAGTCACAGCTCCAACTCGGCAAGGCCACACTGGCGGAAGTCGAGACCGCCGCCAGTTACGCCACGATCAGGGCGCCGTTCGCCGGTGCGGTGGTCGCGCGGTTCGCCGACCCGGGGGACATGGCCGCACCGGGCATGCCGATTCTCGTGCTGGAGGATGCGGAACCCCGGGACGCCGTGCTCGCGGTTCCCGCCGACATCGCGCAGCACCTCGAGCGTGGCATGACGATCCGGGTGACAGGCATGAACGGTCGGACCGCCATGGCACCGATCCGAGCGGTCTCGGCTGGTGCGGATCCGATGACTCGGACGGTCGAGGTACGCGCCCAACTCCCCGCCGACTGGCCAACCGGTGTGTCGGCCACGGCATTGGTGCCAGCCGGCACGTTCTCGGGCGTGGCCATCCCGGCGGACGCCGTCGTGCGTCGCGGTCAGCTCACCGGCGTCCGCGTCGTCACGGAGGCGGGTGTGGCGGTGCGTTGGATTCGCCTCGGACGAACCCTGGATGACAGTGAGCGGGTGCAGGTCCTGAGCGGGCTCGAGCCCGGGGACCGGATCGTGCTATGAAGACGGGACCGTCAGGCGCCATTGCGCAGCGTTTCCTCAACTCCAAGCTCACCCCGCTACTCACTGCCGCGTCCCTCGTCCTCGGCATCGGGGCGGTGATGACGACGCCGCGAGAGGAGGAGCCGCAGATCCGCGTCCCGATGATCGACGTTGCGGTCGGTCTACCGGGTGCGAGTCCGCGCGAGGTGGAGCGCCGCCTCGTCGAGCCGCTCGAGCGCGCCATCTGGGAGGTGCCCGACGTCGAGTACGTGTACAGCACGGCGCAGTCGGACGGTGCCATGGTCACGGCTCGCTTCAAGGTCGGGACGGAGCCGGAGATCGCGCTCACCAGGCTGCACGGCAAGCTCATGGCGAACATGGACAGGGTGCCCGTCGGCGCCACGCCCCCGTTCGTGACACTGCACGGTATCAATGAAGTCCCGATCCTGACCCTCACCCTCTCCGGCGGCAGCGATGCGGGTGACGGCTACATCCTGCGCCAACAGGCGGTGGAGCTCGCGGCCGAGCTGAAGCGGATTCCGGATGTGGCCGAGACGTGGGTGATCGGCGGTGCGCCACGCGAGGTCGCCGTGACGCTCGATCCGCAGGCGCTAGCGACGCGCGGCCTGTCCGCGGCAGCGGTCATGCAGGCGTTGGGAGCCGCCAACACCGAGCTGCCCGCGGGCGACGTGATCTCGGGCAACCGCAGCATCCCGGTCCGAATCGGGCACCTGCTGCGGAGCGCCGACCAGGTCGGCGAGGTCGTCGTCGCGGTCATCAATGAGCGTCCGATCCGGCTGCGCGACGTCGCCGCGATCACGGACGGGCCAGCCGAGCCCGACCAGTATGTCGCCTTCCTGCCGGGCGGTGGGGCCGGGACCGACTTCGAAGCGGCCGTCACCATCGCGCTGGCCAAGCGCGAAGGCACGAACGCCGCAACGATCGCGCATCACGCGATGGAGCGGGCGGAGGAGCTGCGTGGGAGTGTGCTGAGCGAGGACGTGCGCCTGACGGTGACACGGGACTACGGCGAGACCGCGACCGAGAAGTCGCAGGAACTGCTGTTCCACATCCTCGTCGCCACCGTGGGCGTAGTCCTGCTCGTGTGGTTCACG
The DNA here is from genome assembly GCA_039584325.1 of Gemmatimonadota bacterium. Classification (GTDB taxonomy): domain Bacteria; phylum Gemmatimonadota; class Gemmatimonadetes; order Gemmatimonadales; family GWC2-71-9; genus JAOTVV01. The sequence goes on along the minus strand of JBDGYA010000038.1, from coordinate 3,258 downwards.
TTGGGATGGCGAGAAGCCGCTGTGGTGCTGGTCGCGGTTCCCGTCACGCTCGCGTTGACGTTACTCGTGTACCGCCTGTACGGGTACACGCTGAACCGCATCACGCTGTTCGCGCTGGTGTTCGCGATCGGCATCCTCGTGGACGACGCCATCGTCGTCGTCGAGAACATTGCCCGGCACCTCAGGCTCAAGCACCGACACGCCCATGAAGCGGCGGTCGTCGCCGTCGACGAAGTCGGGAATCCGACGATCCTCGCCACCCTGACGGTGATCGCCGCCATTCTCCCGATGGCGTTCGTGTCGGGACTAATGGGACCGTACATGCGTCCCATCCCGGTCGGGGCGTCCGTCGCGATGCTGTTCTCGCTGGCGGTGGCCTTTATCGTGACACCGTATCTGGCCGTGCGGCTGGTCAAGAACCACGGTGGCGAACCACCCTCAGGGCAGCCGGTGGAAACGACCGACGAGGAGATACCGACCGGTCGCATCGCCCGATGGTATCGCGGGATGATGGAGGGCCTGATCGGCGACACGCGGCGGCGCTCGCTCGCCTATGCCGGCATGCTGGTCCTGCTCGTCCTGTCGGCCGCGCTCATCCCGCTGCGCTTGGTGACGGTGAAGATGCTGCCGTTCGACAACAAGAGTGAGTTCCAGCTCATCGTCGACATGCCGGAGGGAACCTCGCTCGAACGCACGGCGGAAGTCGCGCAGGCGCTTGCGATGGTCGCGGCACGGGACGAGGCGGTGCACGACGTGCAGACCTACGCCGGCGTGGCGGCACCGTTCAACTTCAACGGGCTGGTGCGCCACTACTTTCTCCGGCGCGGGCCCACCGTCGCCGACGTCCAGGTGAATCTGCAGCCGAAGCACGAGCGATCGGAGCAGAGTCACGGCATCGCGCTGCGGCTGCGACCCGCCGTCGACTCGGTAGCCCGCGCGTACGGCGCCTCGGTGAAGCTGGCCGAGATCCCCCCCGGGCCGCCGGTGCTGGCCACGCTGACGGCGGAGATCTACGGTCCCGACTACGAGACGCAGATTGCGGCGGCCGACCGCGTCCGGCAGGTCTTCGACCGCACCGACGGTGTGGTCGACGTCGACTGGACCGTCGAGGCGGATCACGCAGAGATCCGGGCGGCGATCTCACAGGCCGAAGCCAAGCGTGCTGGCACCAACCCGACGGAGATCGTTCAGACGATCGCCGCGGCGATGGGTGGGGCCAGCGCCGGCCTGCTGCACGACGAGTCGGCAGCCGAGCCGGTGCCGATCCGGGTACGGATTGCGGACTCTGCGGCGGGCTCGGTCGGCGACATCTCCACGCTTCCGATCGCGACGCCGCGGGGCGCGCGTCAGCTGGGCACGCTCGCCGACCTCGATTCGGCTCGGGCGCTCACACCGATCTTCCACAAGAACCTGCGACCGGTGGTGTACGTGACGGCCGATGTCGCGGGAAGGCTCGAGAGCCCGGCGTACGCGATGATCGAGATGAGCGAGCCGCTTGACCGGGAGCTTCCAGACGTCGAGCGCTACTGGGTCGCATCACCTACCCTGACGGAGGAGCCGTTCCTGGTGTGGGACGGCGAGTGGCAGATCACGGTCGAGGTGTTCCGCGATCTCGGCATTGCCTTCGGAGCCGTGCTGCTCCTGATCTACGTCCTCGTCGTGGCCTGGTTTCAGTCGTTCACCGTTCCCCTGGTAATCATGGCCCCGATTCCGCTCACCCTGATCGGTATCCTGCCCGCGCACGGACTGACCGGCGCCTTCTTCACCGCCACGTCCATGATCGGCATGATCGCGTTGGCCGGCATCATCGTGCGCAACTCAATTTTGCTGGTCGACTTCGTGGAGCTGGGCCTCGAGCGCGGCCACTCGCTCCGTGAGGCAGTGATCGCGTCGGGTTTGATCCGGTCACGGCCGATCATCCTCACCGCCCTGGCGGTCGTGATCGGCGGGGCCGTCATGGTGCGCGATCCGATCTTTCAGGGTTTGGGTATCGCTCTGATCAGCGGAGCCGTCGTGGCGACGGCGCTCACCCTCGTGGCCATTCCACTCCTCTACTACGAGATGCACAAATGAAGCTGCTCTTGATCTTCGTCGATGGCGACCACGCCAAGGACGTTGAGCGGATCCTGGACGAGCACGGAGCACCGGGCTACAGCGCGTTCCCGAACGTGCTCGGCAAGGGGAAGACGGGTCGGAAGCTCGGGACCCGGGCGTTTCCTGGCTCGAGCACGCTCTACTTCGTCGGGATCGGTGACGACGGCTGCCAGGGTCTGTGCGACCGGCTGAAAGAGCTACAGCGGAAGGCCGGACCGGAGGAAGGCCTCAAAGCGTACACGATCGATTCAGTGGAGGTACTCTGACGATGGAAATGATCATTCGGCGTATGGCCGGCAGTCTCGTGCTCGTGTCCCTCGCCCTCGGATACTGGGTGAGTCCGTGGTTCTACCTCGTCACGGCCTTCGTGGGCCTCAACCTCCTGCAATCCAGCTTCACGCGGTGGTGCCCCGCGGAGACGCTGCTGAGGAGGCTGGGGGTGGGAAAGCGATGACGAGTGCAGAGTGCAGAGTGTAGAATGCAGATTGGAGGTTGGGCTTGCTGATGAAGGGCACCTCTCGTAGGTGATCGGTCACCACCCACCATTCTGCAATCTGCATTCTGCAATCCGCTTTCTACAATCGGTCGACGAACTGTCGCGCTCGCCGAAACACCGCGTACCACATGCGCCGGGTGAGACGCCCGGTATTGGTGTTTTGCCGGCTGGGGTGATAGGAGCAGAGCAGGCGTCGACCGTCAGGGAGACGGTGCAACGCGCCGTGGCCAAAGCGTGGGCGGGCCGCCGGAGCGAGACCGTCCCACCATCCGGAGGCCCTGAGCCACTGCCGGTGCGCGACGTGGCCCAACACGAGAGTCACCCGCACCTCAGAGAGTAGGCGCAGTTCTGCCTCCAGGAACGGTTGGCACCGATCCAGCTCCTCCTGCGTCGGCCGGTTCCCTGGTGGCGCACAGCGCGCCCCGGCCGTGATGAAGCAATCGTGCAGGACGAGTCCGTCGTCGCGCGACACGGACGTGGCCTGGCTGGCGAACCCGAATCGATGGAGCGCATCGTACAGCCAGTCACCGGAGGAGTCACCGGTGAACATGCGACCGGTCCGGTTCGCACCGTGCGCGGCGGGGGCAAGCCCGACGATCAGCAGGCGAGCCGCGGGATCCCCGAACCCCGGCACCGGCGCGCCCCAATACTCCCACTCGCGGTACGCC
>JBDGYA010000096.1:0-18381 GCA_039584325.1 Gemmatimonadota bacterium | reverse complement strand
TGGTCGCCGGGACCACAGCCTGCACGTCAGGCCCCGCAGAATACGTGCGACTCCCTGCCGTGTTCGGTGACCACATGGTGCTGCAGAGAGACGCACCTCTCGCCCTGTGGGGATGGGCATCGCCACGGGGAGTGGTCGCGGTATCGATCGACGGTCGAGCCGTCGAAACCCGAGCACGTGCCGACAGCACGTGGCAGGTCATGATCCCGCCCATGCCAGCCGGAGGTCCCCACACCCTCACCGTCGCCGGTGCCGATACACTCACGCTCTCCGACGTTCTCGTGGGTGAGGTGTGGATCGCGTCGGGCCAGTCCAACATGGAGTGGCCGCTGGCGAGAACGAGAGATTCGGTCGCGGAGGCCAACGCTGCCGACTATCCGAATATCCGGATCTTCCGAGTCCCCCACGGTGTGTCGTATCGAGCGGAGACCGATATCGAAGCTGAGGGCTGGTCCGCGATTTCACCCGAGACGATTCTCCCGTTCTCGGCCGTCGCCTACTTCTTCGGCCGAGCGCTTCAGGACGAGCTCGACGTTCCGATCGGCCTCATCCAAACCACGTGGGGCGGAACGCCGGCGGAGGCGTGGACGAGCGCGGCGGGCCTGAGGACGATCCCTGACTTCTCGGACCGACTCGCTGCCGTGGAAGCTTATGCGGCTCGCGGGGAGCAGCCGCGAAGTCCAGCGGAGATGCAGTCAGTCTGGGCTGAGACGCTCAGTGCCCGTGACATGGGAAGACAGCAGGGAAACGTTCAGTGGATGGACCCTGAGCTCGACACTGGTGAATGGGGCTCACACGCGGTGCCGGCCCAGTGGGGAGAGGGAGGTCTCGCGGACTACGACGGCGTCGTGTGGTTTCGCACCACCATCGATCTTCCGCGTGGCTGGAGTGATTCTGATCTCGTGCTCAGTCTTGCGGCGGTCGATGATGCCGACTCGACCTGGGTCAACGGTACACCGGTTGGAGGCACCAGCGGTTGGCAGACGCCGCGTCGGTATCCGGTGCCCGCTGCGGTGTGGCACGAGGGGTCCAACACCCTGGCGGTTCGGATCATCGATGCGCAGGGTCCCGGAGGAATCCACGGAGATCCGGACAGCGTCTATGTCGCGCGGGGAAACCGCCGGTTTCCCATCGCGGGAGCGTGGCAGTACAAGGTCGGCGTCGAGCCAGCAGACGTGCCGGCTCCGCCGACTCCACCGCAGCATCAGGTCACCACGCTCTTCAATGCCATGATCGCCCCGCTCGTGCCCGTCACGATGCGAGGCGCGATCTGGTATCAGGGTGAGTCCAATGCCAGTCGAGCGTTCCAGTACCGGACACTCTTCCCTGCCATGATCGAGGACTGGCGGCGCCAGTGGCAAGGCGGTGACTTCCCGTTTCTCTTCGTTCAGCTGGCGAACTTCATGTCCGTCCAGCGGAACCCAGTGGAGCCGGAGACCTGGCCGGAGCTTCGTGAGGCGCAGTCGCTGGCCCTCTCGCTCCCGAACACGGCGCAGGCGGTCACGATCGACATCGGAGAGGCTGACGATATCCACCCGCGCAACAAGCAAGACGTTGGGCTTCGACTCGCGCTCGCCGCGTTGAACACCGTGTATGGGCAGGACGTCGTCTCTTCCGGACCGGCCTTCCGAGACATGACGGTCGAAGGCAACCGCATCCGGTTGCATCTCGACAATGTGGGAGGGGGGTTGGTCGCGGCCGGTGGTGAGCTGCGTGGCTTCGCCATTGCCGGCGCGGACCGCGAGTTCGTCTGGGGCGACGCCGTCATCGATGGCGAGTCCATCGTCGTGTCGACTCCGGATATCGCGTCACCGGTTGCGGTGCGCTACGGCTGGGCCAACAACCCCGTGATCAGTCTCTTCAATCGCGAGGGATTGCCGGCCTCACCGTTCCGCACCGACGACTGGCCGGGAGCGACGGAAGGAACACCATAACGAAGGCGGATGGGCGGAGCGGTATGCAATATCCAATAGCCAGTGGGGGAATATCCAATATCCAATGAAGGAATACTGAATGTCGAAGGGGGGCGTGCCGAGTGTCGAAAGAGCCCGACACTGACACGCCGAAACAGCCGCAGCGAGTCCTTGCGAATAAGTTCCCCTCGGCCGTGTATCTGAGGGGAAAGGGGCCGCGCGAGGCAAACGGCAGTGGGCGGCGGGCATCGTGCACCCGAGCGCAGAGGGTCACGGCATGTACTCACATGCACTCACCGGATCGGGCGGGTAGCGGTGAATAAGACTCAGATGGTGGGGGCGCTGCTCTGGCGGGGCGGTACACTGCTGGCCGCTGTCGCGGCCCTGTTTGAATCGACTCGGTGGCTTCTGCGGCTCGTGGACGTCCCAACCCAGCTCGAACTTGGGCTGGGTTTACTGCTATCCGGCTTCGTGTTGGTGCTGGTGTCCCTGATCGTGGAACGTATCGCGGACTACCGAGCGGAGAGTGAGTTCCCAGAATGATCCGGTTGATACGCATCGTGGGTCTCCTGTTGATGGGGGCGGGCACCCTCCTCATCCTTGTGTGGTTCATCAAGCCTCTTCGATTCCTGTGGCCCTGGTTCCGTGAGCTTCCATGGCCGATTCAGGCAGGCGTTGCGATCGGCGCCATCGGGCTACTGTTGCTGTCAGGATCGATCATGTGGGAGCGCTTGGAAGACGCAGAGCATGACAGGTCCCTGCGCAACGACGACCTATGAGCCGGCGTGAAGAGCGCCAATCCAAGGGAGCGATACCATGATTATCGTGACGACTGATTTCGTGCCGGGCTACCGAGTCGGTAAGTGCCTCGGCATCGCCAGGGGGAGCACGATTCGGGCGAAACACGTGGGCAAGGACATCGTAGCGGGTCTCCGCACCCTGTTTGGCGGTGAGATCAAGGAGTACACGGAGATGCTCGTCGAGTCCCGGGCAGAGAGCATGCGGCGGATGGAGGAGCAGGCCGAGAGAATGAAGGCCGACGCCGTGATCAACGTTCGGTTCGTTACCTCCCAGGTCATGGCAGGCGCAGCCGAGTTGTTGGCGTACGGGACAGCCGTGCAGCTGGAGAGGGAAGCGTAGCCGGAGGCGCACCACCGGGGTTCGGCGCTCCCCGAAAGGACGCTGATCCCGAGGTGCCGCCGTCGTGGAAGAGGCGCGAGCCGTGCTCGCGCGCCTGGCTACCTCGAGTTTGATGTCGGTCAGACGGATGGACGGATGGGATACGGCGCAGGGCGTCAGGGCGCGCCCCCCACCATCCGCCTATCCGTCCATCCGCCTCTCCGTCTCTCCGTCCCGATCCCCCGTGTACGGGTCGGGATTCGTCCTCGGTCTGAGCGTGCGGGCAGCGCTGGTCGCGAAGCTTTCGGTGAGCTACCTCTACGCACGAGAGGCCTAGCGACGTACAGGTGCCCCCAGAAGTCCGTGACGCTCGCGGTTCCGCCCGACCCCGCTCCGGGCGGTGTCGTCTTTCAGCCCGAAGCGTCACGACGTTGGGGGGCGCAGTGGCAGCAACGGGGGGATTAGAGGGACGACAGTGCCCGTGCCAGCAGCTTGCGAGCGCAAGCGGTGCGAGGCAGCTTAGGCACGGACCGTTAGCCAGCAACTCCCCTTCATGTCGGGTTGTTCAACGCAATGCGACGTCGAATCTGGTTTGAGCGTGGTTTCGAGCTTGGACTTCCCATCGAGGCATTCCCCGAGGTTCTAGAGAGGATCCGGGGTACACCACTGCGGCTCGAGGAGCGTGTCTCGAAAGCCCCGGCCGCCGTGCTTACTCGGAGGATTGCCGGTCGGTGGTCCGTTCAAGAGCACGTGGGCCACCTTGTTGACCTTGAATCACTCTGGGCGGGGCGACTCGACGATTTCGATGACGGAACAGCGACGCTTCGGCCAGCGGATGTGCAGAATCGTGCGACGTGGGAGGCCGACCACAACGCCCGGGGCCTCAGAGATCTCCTGAGTGAGTTCCATACGCTGCGGGAAAAGATGGTCGCTCGGGTTGAGGCAATGGGAGACAACGAGCTCCTCAGGTCAGCACTTCATCCGCGCCTGCGTCAACCAATGACGGTGGTCGACCTCGTATTCTTCGTGGCGGAACACGACGACCACCATCTGGCCTCGATTACGGAGTTGACTCGCTAGCCCCTGCCACAAGCAGATCATGCTTGAAGCCCCGAGCGTCACGTGGCGACCCGCCGTAACGTTCCTCTCCCCATGCGGGGCTTCTGGCTCCGGAGGACTGTGGTGACGTCAAAGGGCGACCACGCCGTCTCGAATGGCTGACTGACGCCACTTGGCACCCTCCTCCTTCCCGGCGACCCCCGCACGATCCCCGCTGGCGTAGAGAATCTCATACAGTTGGTACTGATCGCGATCTCCGGTCTCGGGGTCTCTCGGACTCGCGGGACCTTCCTCGCAGTACTCCACGCGGTCGCGTATGCCGATCAGCTGACGGCGCGCCATGATGGAATCGATAGCTCGAAACGTCAGGAGAGCGAGGTGTGCCATCGGCCCGGTGGCGTCGGCTGACATCCGACTGATCAGGCGCGTACCCTGCCCCTCGGCACCGAGATCGAAGCACGTGACCAGGCGAACCCGGCCGCTGGGGATCCTCGAGTCGTCGGTCCACCAGGCGACGGACCGTCCGGTGTCTATGTGACGGAGGTAACCGATTGCCGTCGCGTCGCCCAATCGAGGCTCCGGAATCCACGAGACAATGTGCCAAGCGGAGACCTTTCGCCCGTTGTCGAGCCAGTCGATGCTATACCATCCAGCGCCGCGCCCGAGTTGCGAGATCCACGGCCACACGCGCTCGGGAGAAGCGCCGATCGAGACGGCCCGCGTCATGGCCACTCGGGCCCGCGGACCACCTTCCAGATACTCGTCACCTGGCAACGTGCGAGCACGCTCATCAGCGGTCGATCCCCAACGTGTTCCCCACCGCAACAGGGCCAACCCGCCAAGCACGCCCAGAGCACCAAACGCCGCGATCCAGATCACGGATGACATACCTCTCTCCTCTTCATAGAAGAGCGGCCCCGCAAGTCCCAGCTACAACGAATCGGAAAACCTTGCCTCACGAATGTCGCGTTCGCGTCCGGTCGGCTGCGTCAGCGGCACGTAGAGTTCGGGACGACGGGCCGACATCCACCTGACTCCCGTGCACATGTGCCGCAAGCTCGGATCGAGGTCCGCAACCACCAAGTCGTCATCGACACTTTCTGATTCTGCGATGATCTCCCCGTACGGATTGAGAATCATCGCGTTGCCGGTCCTGACTTCATCGTCGTCGATGCCCACGCCGTTGCTGAAGATCACGAACACTCCGTTGTCGTGCGCCCGAGACGGCAACCAGCGAAGCAGCCAACCTCTGCCGTTGGGGCCTCGGCATGCATCCTTGATCGGTTGGGGATCCTCGCGGCGACTGAGCCAAAGCTGGGGATCGATGCGTTTCATGCCGCGGGGACTGCGCGAATCGCAGCCGCCCGTTTGGTGTGGAGCGAGCAGAATCTCGGCACCACGCAGAGCCGTCAGCCGGACATTCTCAACGATGTTATTGTCGTAGCAGATCAAGACCCCCACCCGGCATCCTTGAGGAATGTCGAAGACCGTGAATTCGCTCCCGGACGCCATATGCTGGCTGATGAAACAGTGCAGCTTCCGATGTTTGGCGTACATCGCTCGATCAGCCCTGCACCGATCGTCAGGCCCGACTCGCGGGCGAGGGCCATCAGCGACTGCGTTGACGGACCATCGGGAACCGGCTCGGATAACGCAACGACGGCATCGCAAGCGAGCTTCCGCACGTGCCAGTAGCCGGTGATACACATCTCGGGAAACACCAAGAGGTCAACACGCCGCTCGGCCGCCAGTCTGGCAAAGCGGCGGATGATTTCCAGGTTAGCCGACTTGTCGCTGGGTCGATGGTTGAACTGAACGGATGCTGCGCGAATCGGGAGCATGGCGACGAGCATGGCGACGTGTACGGTGTTGTGAGTTGGTGCTTGTCCGCATGTTCCCTGCACATACACTCTTTGCCGACCAAGCACAAGATCCCCGCCGACAGCGGCGGTGCCCGAAGAGGTTCGATCCACGCACACGATCGGGTGCGGGGCACGAATGCCCCAATGACCCCGACGTCGCATCTGAGATGCAGTGATGCAGCGGCACTCTCGGCGTCGAGCTCAACCGTCGCTGTCATACCGGACGAGAACGTAGCCGTCGGGGCCGGGGGCATACCGTGCGGGAGAACGCGGCCCGCAAATCCGAGAATGGCAAGAGGTAACGCGACTCGACCAAACCAGGCTCAACTCACCCTAAGACGCCCAGAATAGATGGGGTTCAGGGTGATCTCGCGCAGCGGTCAGCCCCGCGCCGCTTGAATGCCTGTGAGCCCCGAGCGTCGCGCGGCGCTCGGGGCTTCGTTTGGCCCAACGATTCCAAACTGGACAATTCCCGTCCTTGGGCTTGCAGGTGACTCGCCCTACCTTGGCTGGTTGAATTAAGACCTGCCGATGGCCACGACGGCCATGCCGCCCGAGCGACGCCCTGCAGTTGGACGCCCACCGACGACGAGACCGTTGGACCGCCGACGGGGAAGTGACTCTTCCTGATTCGGAGGTGGACCATGCGTATTCCAAGCTGCACCCTCGTCCTCGTCCCCCTGCTGCTGGCGTGCGATCGCGAGCCAATCGCACCGGATATCGCCTCCCCTCTATTCGCAGCCACCCACGGCGAAATCGTCCTCGAAGGCTACGACGACATGAGGGGCTTTGTCTCCTGCGCGAATGATGGTCTTGGGGAATGGCTCCACCATAGCGGTCCGTACCGCCTCACGATCAGAACCGCCATGTCAAATTCCGGCAACCTGCTGTGGAAGTGGAGCCACGTCGAGTACCTCGAGGGGTACGAAGTGAGGGGAGAAACATCCGGGGATCTGTGGACCATCCTCCCGGACGAGAGCCGGGCGAACAACCAACGCCACTTTCAAAAGAACGGAAACTTCGTCGCGAACGGGGTCTGGGTGGAGTGGTACGAGAATCAGGACGGCGACAGGATGTTGATCCGCGCAAACCTGCAGTGGCATTTTGTGAACGGTGAGTGGCGCATCTGGCGTGTTGGTCTCACTTCATGCGCGTGAGAGTCTAGAGCGTTGAGTGAGTGCAAGCTCCACTGAAAGCTCTCGTGGGGTGTTGTGCATGAGTAAGGCGGCGTGAGGTTGCTCACAGCGCGTTGTCGGCAGCAACAAGGCCCCGAGCGTCATGCGGCGCTCGGGGCTTTCTTCTGGCGGAACCCGACGGCGAACCCTACCTTAGTGCAGTCCCCGCCGAGGTCACTCCATGACCGACCTGCTGGACCGCCTAAGGACCGCACTCTCCTGCGCCTGCGTGGTCACGGCCTCGCTCGCGCTTGGTTGCACGACGCCACAATCTGAGCACGCTGTCGGCGGGCAGGCCCAGTTCACGCCCAAGGAGCAACTCGGCAAGCTGCTCTTCTTCGACACGAACCTGTCCACGCCACCGGGGCAGTCGTGCGCGTCGTGCCACTCGCCTGATGCGGGCTTCGGTGACCCGGTACAGCAACTGCCGGTCTCACGTGGAGCGCATCCTGATCGCTTCGGCAATCGCAACGATCTGACCGCGGCGTATGCGGCGTTCATCCCACCGCTCCGATTCGACGAGGACGAGGACATGTGGGTGGGCGGTTTGTTCTGGGATGGCCGCGCGGCCGATCTGGCAGAGCAAGCGAAGGGGCCGCCGCTGAATCCCCTCGAAATGGCCAACCCCGACGTCGAGACCATCACCGAGACGCTCCGCGCCGCGGAGTACCGTGACCTGTTCTTCGAGGTGTTTGGCAATGATGCGCTGGACGACGCGGCACGAGCCGTCGATCTCATGGCCGATGCGATCGCCGCGTACGAGGCAACGAGTGAGCTGAGTCCCTTCGACTCGAAGTACGATCTCTTTCTCGCTGGTGAGGTGCAGCTCAGCGAGCAAGAGTCACGCGGCATGGCCCTCTATGAGTCGGAAGCGAAGGGCAATTGCGCTGCCTGTCACCCCAACCGACCTGGCGCCGACGGTTCGCCCCCGCTGTTCACGGATCACACGTACGACAACCTCGGGGTCCCGAAGAACCCGGAGAACCCGTTCTACTCCCTACCGCCCGAGTTCAATCCGGACGGACACCGCTACGTTGATCTCGGTCTGGGCGCGGTCGTGGACGATCCCGACGTGTACGGCATGTTCCGGGTCCCCACACTGCGAAACGTCGCGCTCACTCAGCCGTATATGCACAACGGCGTGTTCAAGACGCTGTATCAGGCCGTGGCGTTCTACAACACCCGCGATGTGGCTCCGTGGCCAGCGCCGGAGTGGCCTGAGAACGTGAATCGCGATGAGTTGGGAAACTTGGGTCTCACGACCCAGGATATCGAGGACATCGTCGCCTTCCTGCACACCTTGTCAGACGGATACCAGTCGCGACGCCGGGCGGTTCCTCCGTCCTGAACACCGCCCCGCGCAGCGGCCTCACGCCCAACACGCCATCACGGCGCCACAGAACGGGCAGATCCGAGTCGCCTCACCCGCGGTAGGAGCTGACAAGCACGTACGCTTCAAAGGTGTGAGCGGGAGGCATGATGCCTGGCCGGCACAGCCTACACGTAGATCTCTTTTCGCCGGAAGGTGACGATGGACGCACCGACCATCACAGAGAAGACCGCGAGGAGGATGGCTAGATCCGGCCAATGAATAGCCTGCTGCGTGATGATCTTGCTGGCATCGTAGTAATGCATGAGGGACAGATAGCCCAAGATCGGATACTGCTCCAACAACACCGCGACCACATTGAACATATACAGCGAGAGGAATATCACGATCGCCACACCCACGGCCCGCCGCTGTCCATTGAACAGGCACGAGAACCACAGGGCGATACTGCCAATGGTGGCCACACAGACCGTTCCGGTCAGAAAGGCGTAGACCATCAATCGGGCCTCGATGCGCTCGCCGATCTGGGTCATTCCCAGAGACAGGCCCAGAAAGGACGCCAGGGCCAGGAGGACCAGCAGCGTGAGAAAACCGGCGACCTTACTCGCGACGAATCGCGTTCGGGTCACCGGAGTGGAGAGGAGGATCTCCAGGGTCCTCCGTTCCGTCTCCTCGGCCACCAGGGCCCCGGCGAACAGACACGAGAATACGCCCATGATGAGCAGCCAGGTGGTATTGAAGTACTCGACGGTCAAGAATCCTTCCAGGGTGGTGATGTCCATGATCTCCTGACCGATGAATGCCTTCATGACCGATGGCATGGCATCGAAATACTCCTGGGCCACCTGGATCTTGGCGATCGCTGGGAAGATCACGACCATGACATAGCCGCACGCCAACAAGGCCAGGGCATACAGCAATGCGGACAGACGCTCACTCTTGAGGTAGCGCCAGTAGATCCTCATTGGGAGTAATACTCCAGGAAGGTGTCCTCGAGGCGTGCGTCCCCACAGGAGATCCTGTCAATGGGATACTGCGAGAGGATCCGCAGGATGCCGTTGATGTTCGCATCGACCCACAGCCGGACCGTGTGGGCGTCCTTTATGGTCTTGAGTCGGAGTCTCTTCAGATCCGCTATCCCGTGCACGGCAATCAGTCTGCCTTCCTTCAATATCGCCACCCGGTCACAGACCCGTTCCACCTCCGAGAGGATGTGCGAAGAGAGAAAGATGGTCCTGCCGCGCCCCTTTGATTCCAGGATGAACTCATGAAACCGCTGTTGGACGAGTGGATCGAGGCCGCTGGTGGGTTCGTCCAGGACCACCAGCTCCGGATCGTGCATGAAGGCCTGGACCAGTGCGAGCTTCTGTTTGGTGCCGTGAGAAAAGGACTTGATCCGCCGGGACGTCTCCACGTCGAGGAGTCCGACGAGTCGGTGTTGCAGGGGCGGGTCCTTGTCACCGCGTAGCGATCCCAGGAAGCGCAGATACTGCGCTGCCGTCAGGTCCTCATACATGCCGTATTCCCCGGGGACGTAGCCGATGCGCGATCGTATGCGCGTCGAGTCCGTGTGTGCGTCCAAGCCGAAGATCCGTGCCGAGCCGGAGGTGGCCCGGATGAAATCGAGCAGGATACGTATGGTGGTGGTCTTGCCCGAGCCGTTGGGGCCCAAGAAGCCGAAGACCTCACCCTGACAAACGGAGAGGTCGATGTCCTGGATGCCGCGCGACGCGCCGTAGAACTTGGTCAGTTTCTCGGTCTGGATGACCATACTTCGCAATCCCATACGGTGATTCAACATATGTGAATGTCGCACGGGCGAAAGGATCTCGGGCTCACGGCCGTCGCAGCCCCCTGGTCGCACCGCCGGCAACATCCTATTGTGTAGTGGATCGAGCTGGCGGCATACGGTCGTGAGCGCTGACACGGTTCTCACCACGGTTGGATTGACCAAGTCCTACGGTGATCTCTTCGCCGTCCGGGACCTGGCGCTCAGCGTGCGCCGCGGGGAGGTGTTCGGATTCCTCGGACCCAACGGGGCCGGCAAGACCACGACCGTCAACATGATCTGCGGCCTCGTACGGCCCGATGCCGGTGAGATCACGATCGACGGCCACTCCCTCAGCACCGAGTACCGCGCCTGCACCCGGCACATCGGCTTGTGCCCACAGGATCTCGTGATCTGGGACGGCCTCACGTGCCTCGAACAACTCCAGTTCGTGGCTCACCTCTACGACCTGAGCCGCCGCGAGGCGAATGCCAAGGCACGCGAGGTGTTGGCTGCGGTCGGACTCACCGACCGACGGCACGCGTTGGCCAAGACGCTCTCCGGCGGCATGAAACGCCGACTCAACATCGCGTTGGCGCTGGTGCACGGTCCCAAGCTCGTGATCCTGGACGAACCGCAGGCCGGGCTGGATCCGCAGAGTCGTGTCCTGGTCCGGGAGTACGTGCGGTCGCTCGCGGGCGACGTCACGGTCATCGTGACCACGCATGACATGGATGAGGCCGATCGAATCGCCGACCGCATTGCCATCATCGATCATGGGCAGCTGCTCGTGCTCGACACGCCGGAGGCACTGAAACGGCAGGTGGAAGCGGGTGACGTGCTGGAAATCAGAATGGCGGCAGGCGCTGCGGCGGCGGCACGCGCCCTCGAAACGGAATTGCCGACCGAGGTCCGCAATCTCGGATTCACGGACGACGTGTGGCGGTTGGCGGGACGCGGAATCCTCACGAGGTTGCCACTGCTGCTGCAGCAGCTCGCCGACCACGACCTGTCGGTCGAAGACGTCGTAGTGCGCAAGACGACACTGGAAGACGTGTTCATCGGTCTCACTGGGCGCACGCTTCGCGAATGAGATTCCTGAGCCTGCTCCGGAAGACCGCCGTCGAGAACGTTCGCGACTGGAAGATCCTCGTCATGACGCTGACGTTCGCGCCGTTCTTCGTGTTCCTCATGTACTTCTACTTCGACGAGGCGACCGTCACCTACCGCGTCGTGGTCGTGAACCACGACGCGGGACAGGTCGGTGCCGCGCTGGTCAGACAGCTCCGCGACGTGCGCTCGGCAGAAGGCGGCGAGATCCTACGGGTGCGCGAGGAGGCCACGCCAGCCGCCGCCCGGGAGCGTGTGCGAGCCGGCAGGGCGGACTTGGCGGTGGAGATTCCCGCGGACTTCACGCGCGCGCTCGAGGCGCATGCCGCGGGAGACGTGGTCGGTCAGGCGGTGATCCGGAGCTACGGCGACGGGACGAACGTCAACTCGCTGCTCGCGATGGCATTCAGCGACTACCTGGCCTACGAGTACGCCGCCCGAGTGACCGGTGACGAGGGACCCCTGCGCGTGGAGGCAATGGATGTCGGCACGGCGCAGGCACAGGACGAATTCGGGCGCTACGTGCCCGGATTACTCGCCCTCGCGCTCATGATGCTCATGTTCACCGCGGCCGCGTCGATCATCAAGGAGAAGGACAAGGGGACCCTGGTGCGCCTTCGCCTGTCGAACATGACCACGTTCGAATGGCTCGCGGCCGTCAGCGTGACCCAATGCGTGATCGGAGTGGTGGCGCTGGGATTGACGCTCCTGACGGCGATGGCGTTGGACTACCGGCCATTGGGCTCGCTGCCCGCCGCGGTGGTCGTATGCCTCGTCTCGAGCATGGCAATCATGGGGATCAGCCTCATGGTCGCGGCCGCACTCCGGACGATCTTCGATCTGGTGACGATCGGCTCCTTCCCCTTCTTTGTCCTGATGTTCTTTTCGGGAGGGATGTTCCCGCTTCCCGATGTGCGGCTGTTCACCCTGGGGGATCGGGCCATCAACATCAACGACATCCTCCCCACCACGCATTCGATCACCGCGTTCGACCGGATACTCACGGCCGGCGGTGGGCTGGGTGACGTGTGGTTCGAGCTCGGGGCGATCGCGCTCCTCACGGTCGGATGCTTCTCGATAGGGGGCTGGACGTTCGTGCGACGTCACATGCGGGCGTGAGGCAGGCACGCAGGCGATGTCAGCATCGGCGCTCGGCACCTGGAGACTTCGCGGTCCTGTGGCTCGCCCACTGAGGACCACGCGACCCCCCATGGTTCGGCATCGGACCCGGCGCAAGGTCCAAGGGGGTTGAGGGCCCCGATCCTACTCGGCAGACGAGATCTTCGGAGAGCTGGTCGCGTTGCTCGCCTTGGACGAGAGCGTCCACCGCGTTGAACCAGTCCACGAGCTCATTAGCGACATCCTCGCCAAGGCGCTTCCCGTCCGTGGACCGTGCCTAGCTCGACCGAAAGACGCCCCGTAGTTTATTGCTGGGACCGGGAGGTCGTGCAGTGTGACCGATGATGTCCTGAACCGTCTCACCACCGCGCTGGCTGACCGCTACCGGCTCGAGCGAGAGCTTGGTAGCGGTGGGATGGCCACGGTCTACCTTGCGCACGATCTCAAGCACGAACGCCAGGTCGCGGTCAAGGTTCTCCGCCCCGAGCTTGCCGCCGCCCTGGGTTCAGAGCGTTTTCTCCGTGAGATCAAGATCACGGCCAAGCTCACTCACCCACACATACTGCCTCTGCTCGACTCAGGAGAAGCAGACGGCTTCCTGTTCTACGTGATGCCGTACGTGGAGGGCGAGTCACTGAGAGATCGCCTGAACCGTGAGAAGCAACTTCCGATCGATGATGCCCTCACGATCGCGGCCGAAGTGGCGGACGCACTCGGCTCGGCACATCGGCACAACGTGATCCACCGAGACATCAAGCCAGCGAACATCCTGATGGAGGAAGGTCACGCCGTGGTGGCGGACTTTGGGGTGGCTCGTGCGATCACTGCTGCGGGGGAGACGAGGCTCACTGACACAGGCCTCGCCATCGGCACGCCCGCGTACCTGAGTCCTGAGCAGGCGAGCGGTGAACGGGAGCTGGACGGCAGAAGTGACCTGTACTCGTTGGGGTGTGTGCTGTATGAGATGTTGGTTGGTGAGCCGCCGTTCACTGGTCCGACCGCCGAGAGCGTGGCGTACCAGCACCTGACGGCGGAGCCTCTCGTGGTCAACAGCAGGCGAGCCGCCATACCCGAGGACGTAACCGCAACCGTTGCGAAGGCGCTCGCGAAGGCTCCGGCAGATCGGTATCAGACGGCAGGGGCGTTGCATGGGGCCCTCACCGCCGAACAGGTGAGCCTCTCGACGCCCACGGACATGCGGGGCGTCAGGACTGCGACGATGCGCAGCAGAAAGCTGCGAATCGGTGTGGCCGCGGCCGCAGTCGTCATCGCGGTGATCGGTGCCGCCCTGCTGGCACCTCGCTGGCGTGGTGCTGCGTTGGACTCCAATCGCGTGCTCGTCGTCGCGTTCGCAGACAATAGCGGGCTGGATGAGACCAGGACGCTGGGTCGCATGGCGCAGGCCTACATCATCCAGACGCTCACCGATGCGGGATTCGCCAACGTGGTGGATCCGATCACGTCGGTGGCCGTGTCGCACAACGTGGCCGCGGCCGGGAGGGACGCGGGGCCTGGTGGCATCATGGCGCTGGCGGATGACGCCCAAGCGGGTACCGTCGTGACCGGCAGCTACTACGCCGCGGGCGACTCCGTTCACATGCAGATCCGGATCACCGACGCCAGTGACGGCAGCGTCCTGCAAACCGTCGGGCCTGTCGTTGGCTCCATTGGCGCGCACGGTGCGCTCGTGGCTCGCCTCGGGAGGGAGGTCGTGGGGACGCTTGCCTCCCTCCTGGACCAGGATATCGGATCGTGGGAGCCAACAGTACAGCCAGCGACGTATGAGGCCTACGAGGCATACGGTGAAGGGCTCGAAGCATACCTTTGGGAAGAAGGACATGCCGAGGCTGCACGCCATTTCGAGCGCGCAGCGGCCGCCGACCCCACCTTTGCCCGCGCGGCGCTGTGGGCCGCACAAAGCTACGTCGTGCTGGAACCGCCCCGCTACGCACAGTATGCAAAGGCGGAGTCCCTCCTCGCGCCGCTCATCGCGTCCCGCGGACGGTTGAGTCGCTACGAGCGCTGCCGACTCGATTTCGTGGTGGCGTTGGGCATTCGACCGAGCCTGTCTGCGGGCTATGATGCCGCGCGGTGCATGGCGCAGGCAGCGCCCGGCTCGGATGATGCGAGGCGCGAACTGGCGGTATTCACATGGCGACTGAATCGCCCCCGTGAGGCCTTTGCGCTCCTGAGGGAGCTTGATCCCGACCGTGGACTCGTGAGACAATGGAGCGACTACTGGGCATGGCTCGCCGTATTCCACCACACGCTCGGTAACTACGAGGACGAGTTGGAGGCCGCGCGGCAGGGGCGGCAGCGGTTTCCGGAGAGCGCGAAGTACCAGCGCATCGAGGCTCGTGCGCTCGCAGCGCTCGGTCGCCTGGACGCCGTCGCAGCGAATCTGGAGGCGAGGCGCTCGCTGCGCTCACGTGAGCCACTGGGCGACTACCTCGGTACGGTCGCGGTATCCCTGCGGACGCACGGCCATCGCGCTGCAGCCCAGGAGATGTTCGATGAGACGATCGCATGGTTCCAGTCGCTGCCCCACGACACCGAGGGTGTCCGCGCGGGGCTGGCATACTGGCTGTATGAAGCCGAGCGCTGGAACGATGCGCGGAGATTGTACGAAGCGCTGGCGGCGGAACACCCGGAGAGCACGCACTATCTCGTCCAGCTTGGCAGGTTGGCCGCACGACGCGGTGATACCGCAGGGGCGTTGACGGTCAGCGAGCAGCTCCGACGGCTCGAGCGTCCCTACCTCAAGGGCCAGCGTCCGCTGGACCGTGCCAGGATCGCGGCGTTGCTCGGGGACCTCGAGCAGGCGACGACCTTGCTGGGACAGGCAATCGAGCAGACACCGTTATGGGGCCTCCACATTCGTGTGCGCCGCGACATGGACTTCGAGCCCGTGCGCGACTACCCGCCGTTCCAGGAGTTGATGCGGCCGAAGCGGTAGGGGGCCGGCCGGGGGTCGCGGGTTCACCGGCGGCGACCTTTCTGCGACGCGTTCAGTGCCCAGAGCGGGACGGCGCGTCCCGCCGCCACGTTGTCGAATGGGAAGATGGTGTTACCAGTAGCCCTTCACCGGAGGCTCAGACGCATGGATGACCGATCGCGAATCAGCCGACGCGCGTTCGTACGGCAGGCTTCAGCCGCCGGCATGATGACCGCCCTCCCGACCATCATCCCCGCCTCGGCCCTGGGACATGAGCGGCGTCCCTCAGCCGGAAACCGGATCGTGATCGGGTGCATCGGCGTCGGCTCACAGGGCATCGGGAACATGAACACCTTCCTGAACAAGGATGAGGTCCAGATCGTGGCAGTCTGCGACGTCGATCAGGACCATCTGGAGCGGGCGAGGCGGACGGTGGACACCGTCTACGCCAACAGGGATTGCCGGACGTATACCGACTTCCGCGAGCTCATCGCCCGGGAGGAACTGGATGCCGTCTCGCTGGCCCTCCCCGACCAGTGGCACGCCATCCCGGCCATCATGGCTGCCAGTGCCGGCCTCGACATCTATGGTGAGAAACCCCTCGCCCGGTCGATCAGGGAGAGCCGCGCCATCTGCAACGCGGTCCATCGCTATGGAAGGATCTGGCAGACCGGCAGCTGGCAGCGATCGGTGCGTCATTTCCACCACGCCTGTGAGCTGGTCCAGAACGGTCGTATCGGCACGGTCCGGTTCGTGGAGGTCGGCCTCCCATCCGGTAACGCTACCGGGATCAAGCAGCCTCGGCCGGTGCCTCAGGCGCTCGACTGGGATTTCTGGCTCGGCCCTGCGCCATGGCGGGAGTACTGCGAGTTCGGCACCAACCGCTGCCACTGGGACTGGCGCTGGATCATGGACTATTCCGGCGGTCAGCTCACCGACTGGGCCGGCCACCACATCGACATCGCCCACTGGGGCCTCGGCTTCGACCGGACCGGGCCGTACGAGGTCTCGGGCGAAGGGACATACCCCGCCGAGGGACTGTGGGATGCCCCGACCGACTACCGGTTCACCTGCCGGTACGAAGGGGACGTGACCATGGTCGTCGGCAGCACGTCAGCGATCGGCTTCATGGGCACCAAGTGGCACGGTGACGACGGCTGGATCCACGTCAACCGGCGCGACCTCTGGGCCTCCGATCCCGGCTGGCTCAGATACGAAGTGATCGGACCAGGCGACACACGGCTGTACCGCAGTGACGATCACGTCCAGAACTTCATCGATTGCGTGAGGAGCCGGCGGGAGACGATCACGCCGGTCGAGACAGCCTGCCGCTCGGTCAGCGTGGGACACCTGGGCGAGATCGCCATGCTCACCGGCCGCCCCATCCGCTGGGACCCCGTGTCCGAGACGATCATCGACGATCCGGGCGCCGCCGCACTGCTCGGACGATCGTACCGCAAGCCATGGATACTCTGATGTCTAGCCTGATGATGACGCGCAACCGCGCGCTCGCAACCGTGTTCCTGATCGCAGTGGTCGGCTGTCAGGCCGCCGGCAGATCGGCTACCGCTCCCGTACCGGCAGGGGAATTCGCCGACATCTGGGACGCGGTACCCGAGCGACCAGTCGCGCAGCCCGATGCGACGCGCCGGATCCTGGTGTTCTCACGGAGCGAGGGGTTCCAGCACCAGGTGATCGGCGCAACCGAGGTCGCCCTCGAGTACATGGGCCGGAAGACCGGTGCGTTCGAGGTGACCGTCGCGACCGATATGGACGCGTTTGACGCAGCGAACCTCGCCCGCTTCGATGCCGTCCTGTTCAACAACACCACCCAGCTCGCGTTCGAGGATCCGAGTCATCGGCGGGCGCTGCTGGAGTTCGCGCGCGGCGGTGGGGGCGTGATCGGCATCCACGCCGCGACCGACAATTTCTACGACTGGCCCGAGGCGGCCGCGATGATGGGCGGGCTGTTCGACGGTCACCCCTGGGGAGCCGGTGGTACCTGGGCGGTGAAGCTCGACGAGCCCGACCATCCCCTCAACCGGTCGTTCGACGGGCAGGCGTTTCTGATCAGGGACGAGATCTACCAGATCACGGGTCCCTACTCCCGCGACACCCACCGGGTCCTGTTGAGCCTCGACATGTCGAACCTCCGTAATCGCCAGGTCGAGGGGATCAAGCGGGATGACGGGGACTTCGCCATCTCCTGGATCAAACCGTTCGGCGAGGGCCGGGTCTTCTACAGCTCGCTCGGGCACAATCCGGAGGTGTTGAGGAACGAGGGCGTCCTCGGTCATTACCTCGCCGGGATCCAGTACGCCGTGGGCGACCTCGAGGTGGACGACGCCCCGACCAACACGCTCGCCAGCCCACCGCGGCCGGCATTGACGACCGACGCCGGAGCGGTCGACGATCCCTTCACGACACTCGTCCCTGTGGAGTTCGGCTTCAGCCGGTTGTCCCAGGCTGCCATCGAGGAGGAGATCCGCAACGCACCGCTGGAGCACCACAGTGCGATCGAAGACCGCCTGCTCGAGATCCTCGAGAACCCCCACAGCACCTATGCGGCGAAACAGTTCGTCTGTCGCATGCTGCGCCGCGTCGGGTCCGATCGTTCGCTCCCCTACCTGGCCCGGTTGTTACACGATGAGGCACTGACCGATGACGCCCGCTTCGCGATGCAGGGGCACGAGTCCCCGGAAGTCGACAGGATGCTCCGGGAATCGCTGGGCGACCTGTCGGGTCCGGCGCTCATCGGCGTGATCGGCACCATCGGACAGCGGCGCGACCGTGATGCCGTCCCCTACCTCGTCGACCTGGTGGATACTGCCGATACCGAGCTGACGACGGCCAGCATCATTGCTCTCGGAGAGATCGGTGGCGCGGAGGCGCAGCGGGCGCTCTTCGCACTCGAGCTCCCGGCCGGACTCGAGCCGCTCAGACAGGACGCGTTGCTCCGTTGCGCGGACGAGCTGGTGATCGAGGGTGCGC
>JBDGYA010000001.1:0-283256 GCA_039584325.1 Gemmatimonadota bacterium | reverse complement strand
GATCCAGCAGATGCGCGGCCAGGAGCTTGCCGAATTCGTCCGTGCCCCCACCGTTGCCGCGTACGTCGATAACGAGGGCCGTGGCACCGCGCTCCGCCAGCTCGGCAAATGCATCCTGCAGGAACGCCGGATAGCCGATCCCGACTTGCTGGTAGCGGCCCCGACCGAACGTGCGCACCGTAAGGAGCGGAACGCCGTCGTGCCAGGCGAGGTCGATGGGGGGCTGATCCTGAGCCGCGGCCGGATACCGTTCCACGAACCGCCGTCGCCACTCGGCGGCGGTGATCCCAGGCACCGTCACCGTTTCGGGTGCGCCGCCCTTCAGCGGCTCCACGCTCACGTCGAACCGTGTGGTGATCCCGAACACGATCGTGTACAATCGCCCGAACGTGGTCGCGCGCTCGAGACCGCGCCGGAACTTCGCCGTGACGACGCGGCCATCGGACGAGATGAACGGCAGCATCCGCGCGACGACCTCGTCCATGGCGGTCCCGTTCAGGTGTGTCACCTCCGCACCCATTGCGATCGTGGGCTCGTCGCTCATGTCCCGGAAGAGATGCGCGTGCCCGTCGATGAAGCGCAGCGCAAACGGTAACAGGATCGGCAAGGTGTCGAGGTACTGCGACATCGCCTGCGACGGACCGAATCCGGTGTGGCCGTCGTTGACCCCGGCCACGACGGGACCGAGCACCCGAAGGAAGTCCAGCTCGGTCATCGGGGCGCGCAACTGGGCAGCGGTGTCATCGAACATGCGGTCGATGGCCGCTTTCGCGCTGTAGCGGTACAGGCTGGGGTGGGCCTCCTCGAGAGCACGACGCAGCAGCGCGAAGTCTTCCCGCACCGCCGCGACCGCGTACGTGCGGTCGGGATCGAAGTCCTGCGCTGCGGTCGGCGTCGAGAGCAGCGCGGCACCCACGAGCAAGCGGAACGCCAGGCGCGGCACTTGCGACCACCTCGACCGGTTGGCTGGAACCGTGACAACGGACATGGACCCTCCCGAAGCTGGAGACCGTCCCGAGAATATGGCCGGTCGGCGGACAGGTGGTCAGCCGGATGGACGAATGGGGTACGGCGCAGGACGGAACGAGCACCCTCCCGACTATCCGTCCCGCTGTCTATCCGTCTACCGGCCCCATGATACGCTCGGCGGGCCGAGTACCGATGAGTCGCCCCGAACACCGGCAGAGCGGCAGGGCGGTAGCTCATCGCTTCCCCTCTGTCCCTCTGTCCTCCCGCCATATATTCCTCCCTGATGCCTGATCTCCTCGAGCGCCTCAGGACTGCCGTCAGTGACCGGTACGAGATCGAACGTGAGCTCGGCGTGGGCGGCATGGCGACGGTCTACCTGGCGCGCGACCTCAAGCACGACCGGCACGTCGCCCTCAAGGTGCTCCGTCCAGAGCTCGCGTCGGTCTTGGGCGGCGAGCGATTCCTGCGCGAGATCGAGATCGCCGCACGGATCGAACACCCCCACATCCTCACCCTCATCGACTCGGGCGATGCGGATGGCGTCCTCTACTACGTGATGCCGTACATGAAGGGGGACTCGCTGCGCGATCGGCTGAGTCGCGAGGGGAAACTCCCCATTGCCGATGTGGTACGCATGCTGCGCGACGTGGCCGACGGACTGGCAGAGGCGCATAGCCACGGGTTGGTGCACCGCGACATCAAGCCCGACAACGTGATGATGTCGGGCAACCACGCCGTGGTCATGGATTTTGGGGTGGCCAAAGCCGTGACGTCGGCAACAGGTCCGCAGCACCTCACGACCGCGGGGATCGCGCTGGGCACACCGTCCTACATGTCGCCCGAGCAGGCCGCGGCCGACCCGAACATCGACCTCCGCACCGATATCTACGCCCTGGGTGCGCTGGGCTACGAGCTGCTGGCAGGCCGGCCGCCCTTCCTGGGAGCCAGCGCGCAGGAGATCCTGGCGGCGCACCTGGTCACCGAACCGGAGCCGGTCTCGAAGCATCGCGCCGACACACCGCCCGCCCTCGAAGCAGTCGTGATGAAGTGCCTGGAGAAGCGTCCAGCCGACCGGTGGCAGAAGACCGACGAGGTGCTGCAACACCTCGAGGCCATTGTGACCCCGAGTGGCGGGGTGCCATCGACGACGATCTCGGGAGCAGCCCTCGGGCAGACCCCGGTCAAACGATCCTTGTGGCGCAACGCCGCCATCACCGTGGCCCTCGTCCTCCTCGCGACGGTCGTCTTCTTTCAGCAGCGCGGCGCTTCCGCCACACGCGCGCTGGTCGCTGAACTGCGAGCCGCCGCGGATTCGGGCAACCTCGACGCCGCGTTTGTGCTGCTCGCGGCATCGAGGCGGGACCTGGGCGACGGCGCCTTCGTGTCGATAGCCGACACCTTCGGCGGTATGATCACCATCGCGACCGAGCCTGCCGGCGCGGCTGTCGAGTTGGCCCGGGGACTGGGAGCGTTGGACTCGGTCACGAGCGTCGTCGAGCTGGGTCGCGCACCGATCGAGCACCGCGTCCTGCTGGCCGGCCACTATCGACTCACGGTCACCGCGGATACCCACAGGACCGGCGAGTTCACGTTCGGCCTCTCAGCCGGCGATACGATCGTGGTGACACCACAACTGGTCCCGGCAGCATGGGACGCAGAGGGAATGATTCTCGTCAGCGCAGGTTCGATTCCGGGACCGCTGGCCCCCCGGTACGAGGGCATGGAGCTTCCCGCATTCCTGATCGACAGGCACGAGGTCTCCAATCGGCAGTACATGCGTTTCGTTTCGGAAGGCGGGTATCGCGATCCCGACGTGTGGCCCGATTCGATGCTCACGCGGAACGGCTGGATGGCGAGGGAGACGGCCCTCGCCGCGTTGGTGGACCGCACCGGACTGCCGGGACCCCGCGGATGGAGCGGCGGGCGATTCGCCGACGGCCGAGCAGACCACCCGGTGACCGGGATCACGTGGTACGAAGCGGCCGCGTACGCCCGATGGACTGAGAAGTCGCTCCCCACCGCCGAGCAGTGGTGGCGCGCGGCGCTGGGCGACGGGGGCAGCCGGTTCCCGTGGGGGAACGACCTCGAGACCATCGATGACCGGTCGAACTTCGGCGGCGTGACCACGAGCCCCGTCGGCAGGTTCACCTTCGGTGCCAGTCCGTTCGGCGCACATGACATGGCGGGCAACGTGCGCGAGTGGATGGCAGGGCCTCCCTCGGCTGCCCGATTCGCGGTCATGGGTGGTTCCTGGCAGACCCCCACGTATATGTTTGACTCGCCAAACGTCGAGTCGTTCGGACCGTGGTTCCAGAGCGAGGAGCTGGGCTTCCGCCTCGTGATACCGCTGCCGAATCGCTGAGTCGAAAGGGCCTGCCGATGTGGTTCACGAATCGAGCACTGATCGGGGTAGTGCTCGCCAGTTGCGCTGCCACCAGCCTCGGGGCGCAACGCGACCGTCCCACCGACCAATGGGTGACCGACCCGGTCGACGATCGCACCTTCGAGACGTACCTCGACTTCTTCGCGTACGAGTCGTCCCTGCCCCTCGCCTTCACGATCACCGAGTCCGACAGGGTCGACGGGTTGATCGAGGAGCGGGTGACGTTTCAGAGCACGCCGGGGATGACGGTCACCGCCCGCACCCACCGACCGCATGGGGCCGCTTCGCGTGGCGGCATCGTCTTTCTCCACGGTGGAGAGCCGAATGGCAAGGATTCGCCAAATGTCGTGAGCATCAGCCGGGTGATGGGACGTGCGGGCTGGACGGTGCTGGCGATCGACATGCTGTATTTCGGCGAGCGGAGGACCGATCTCCTCCAGACGTTCAGCGCGCAGGAGAAAGCGGACAAGTTGTACAATCAGCCGTCGTTGTACCTGGACTTCGCCATCCAAACGGTCAAGGACGTCGGCCGCGCCTATGACGTGTTGGTCGAGGAGTTCGGCGTGCCTCCCGATCGGGTGGCGTTGGTGGGCCGCAGCCGTGGCGCGCAGATGGCGATGATCGCGGGCGGGGCCGAGCGACGGCTGGCGGCGGTGACGTTGCTGCATGGCGGACACTTCGACGCACTCGAGACAGGGCACCGGCCCGCGGCGTGTGGTGGCAACTACATCGGCCGCATCAACCCGAGGCCGCTTCTCATGATCAACGGCGAGGCCGATACCGACTATTTGCCGGACGTTGCGGTGCGACCACTGCAGCGTCTGCTCGGCCGGCAGAGCACTATCCGGTGGACCGATGCCAGCCACGGTATCATCACCGAAGAGGATCTCAGCGTGTTGGTCAACTGGTTGCGAACAGAGGTTCCCCAATGAGGGGTTGCCTCACGCCAGTAGCCGTCCTGCTGCTCGGCGCAACCGGAGCGGGCGCGCGTGCGCAGGAGCGTCCCACCGACGAGTGGCTCACGAACCCCGTCGACCGCGGCACCTTCGATGTCTACCTCGAGTTCTTTGCGTACGACGCGGACCTGCCGTTCGCCGCCGACGTCGAGGCGGCCACGACCGACGAGGGCGTTCGCACCGAGCACCTGACATTCCAGAGCACACCGGGGATGCGAGTGACCGCGCTGCTCTTTCACCCGTCCGGTGTGGACCTGGAGGCGGCGCCTGCCGTCGTGTCCCTCCCTGGCGGCACTGCTAGGGGCAAGGACACGGCGCGATACGTTGCATTCAACCGGTTTCTCGCCCGGGCCGGGATCACCGTGCTCGCGATCGACATGCTGCACCTCGGCGAACGTGCCGACGGATTCTTCACCACGTTCGACGAGGTCGAGAAACACGCGCGGCTCTACAATAACGACGCCGAGTATCTCGGGTGGGTCCAGCAGACTGTGAAGGACGTGAGCCGCGCGTTCGATTTTCTCGTTGCGGAGCGTGGCGTTGCGGCCTCGCGGGTCGGAGTGGTGGGCGTGAGCCGCGGCGGCGTCCTGGCCACGATCGCCGGTGGCGCCGACGACCGCTTCGCGGCGGTCGCAATCCTGCATAGCGGGCATTTCGATTACTTCGAGGACGGCCACCGCGCCGCTGCCTGCCCGGCGAATTACATCGGGCGTATCAGTCCGCGCCCCGTGTTCTTCCTCAGCGCGGAGAACGACGGGGACTTTCTCCCGGAGACGTCAATCCGCCCCATGCACCGGCTCGCCCGCGAGCCGAAGATCATTCGCTGGACACCCGGCGGTCATGGCGCTACGACCGACGAGGACGTTGGTGCCCTGGCGCAGTGGTTGCAGACGAACCTGCCGTAGGATGGAGACGAGGGGATAGCAGGCCGCCGACTTACTGCCCCTTACCACCTCTTGCCACCGCGAACCGCTGCCCCCGTACCGTCGGGCACGTGACCTCGGCGCTCACACCCTCGGCTGCCACCTCAGCGACGAACGTCTCGCACATCTCACGATCGCGGAAGTGCATCGCGAACAGCACCGGCACGTCAAACTCGCGAACAATATGAACGGCCCGAGCCAGATGAGGCCATTCGTGGCCCGGAAGTCCAGCCACGAACGCCATGTCGATTCGGTCGCTGATCGTCTTCAGATAGGCGTAATCATCCACGTGGTCGGCCATGTAGTCGCCGTTGTGATACACAACCCAGTCACCGTAGCGGACGAGGTACGCTACCTCGGGAATGTCATTGTGGTGGGAATCGATCGTGGAGATCTGTATGTCGTCCAGCTCGGCTATCGCCCGCAGCCCTCCCATGGTGTGGCAGTCGGCGTCGGCTCCAACGAAACGTTCGCAGTGCGACGCCGGCTTTTCGTCCCATCCGATGATGTAGGTGAGGTTCTCGATCGCACCCTGCCACTCGAAGATGACGGGGTCGTAATGGTCACCGTGGGCGTGAGTCACGAAGACGAACACGTCGAGATCGCCGATCTCTGCGGGATCGATCAGTCCATTCTCGAGAGTGCGCGAGGTGGCGTCCGTGACGTCTTCCATCCCAAGCAACTCCTGGTAATCGAAGACGAGCAGCGCATCGCCGAGGCGCACCGCCC
Organism: Gemmatimonadota bacterium; assembly: GCA_039584325.1. Classification (GTDB taxonomy): domain Bacteria; phylum Gemmatimonadota; class Gemmatimonadetes; order Gemmatimonadales; family GWC2-71-9; genus JAOTVV01. Next base: position 277,296 of record JBDGYA010000001.1, on the reverse strand, counting down.
AGCCGGCATGGCGCAGGTACCAGACGGTCGCCTGATCGCCACCGTGACCTGGAACTGCCTGCGCGCTCGCGGCCGTCGACATCCCACCCGCGATCAGAACGCAGGTCAGAGCCTTGCTCGTGTTCCGCATCTTCCTCTTCCTCCTCCGCGCCGACCTGAGCCCGCTGCCCTACGTGCACCGGTTGGCTGCCGAGCGTCCGCCATGCGGTTCCGCGCCAACAGCGAGGCGGCGAGGCGGTCAGGCGGATGGACGGATGGGGTAGAGCGCAGGGGAGTTCGGTACACGCTCCGGACTATCCGTCGATCTGTCCACCCGTCTATCCGCCCTATGATACGTTGGGCCGGCGGAGTACCGAAGGAGCGCGAGGGGGTGCGGGCACACGCAGATCCCGACTGCAGCCGGGGGAATATCCAATATCCAGTCGGGGAATAATGAATGTCCAAGTGGGAGGGCCAACAGGAATGACGATCCAACGATCCGACGATCCCACGATCGAACTCCTCAACCACGAAGCCCGCGGTGACACGCTGGTGCTCTATCATGTGAAGTCTCCCGTCTCGGCGCTGACGCGACTCGACGTTTGTGCGGGACAGAAGTCGCACTGGCTGACCGGCGGAATCGTCGGCGTGCGAGGTCCTGGACCTTCGCCCGGCCGAGGGGGCAGAGTCCGTACTCCTGGCGGTGAACGATCGTGCCCTGGAACGGAGTGGGGTGAGGCAGGACCGGACCGGCTGGCCGCTCGCCCACTGGGGAGATCCGGGAGAACGGGTGGAGGTGGAGTTCTCCCTGCCGGCCGAGGCCGAGGCTCCGGAGCTCTTGCTTCGCGAGATCCTGTATCGGCCCGGCGAGTTCCTGGGCCCCGAGGCCTTCCGGCGACCGGCCCACCTCATCCCCTCCGTTGTCGGGACCAGCGACGTGGCCATCGTCGGGACGAGCATCGTCCTGTAGTGGGGCGGAGCTCCCGGGAGATCGGACGTTGGATGTCGGACGTCCGCTCACTCGTCCACTGAATCCCACAACCGCTTGAACGACCCATGTGAGACCCGCAGTTCCCGGTCGAGGTGTTCGGATACGTGATCGGCGTAGCCTGTGCCGGCCTGGCCGAGGAGGTCGAACGCCGCCTGGACTCCGGCGTCCCTCAGCGCCTTCACCTCATCCTCGTACTGCGCGGTCGCAGAGATCAGACAGGCGAACTGCCGTGACCTGATCTCGCGCACGGCAATCATGTTGGCCCGGTGATCGGCCATTGCCAGCATGACCAACCGGATGACTCCCGGACTCGCCAGTTCCCAGAAATCCGAATCGGTCGGGTCGCCCAACACCACGTTCCGACCTGCTGCTCGATGCTGCCCGACGATCCGATCGTCCCGATCGACACCGATCACTGTGTCGCCGTACCGCTCTCTCAGTGCGTCGTAGGCACCAGCACCGAGACGACCCATGCCACAAATGAGAATCTCAGCATCGCCTGGATCGATCGGTTTGTCGTCGGGGTGCATCCTGGGGGTCTCCCACGTTCGCAGCTGTTCGCGTCGCCGGTCGTAGATGGAATGCGCGTAGGCGTTGAGCGGCGAGGCCACGACGAACGTCAGAGAAAGGGAGATGGCGATGATCACGAGCCACTCGGCGCTCATCCAGCCGCTCGCCACACCTACGGCCCCGATGATGAGGCCGAACTCACTGTAGTTCGCAAGACTGAGCGACGCCAGCAGCGATGTCCGGGCTCGGAGATGGAATCGCGTGAGCAGGAGGAAGAAGAGGCCCACCTTGAGTGGCACGACGAGCGTCAGGAGCGCGGCGATCCCTAGCCCCTCGAAGCTAGGAGTGCCCGATAGCCCGATCGAAAGGAAGAACCCCACGAGGAAGATGTCCTTGAATCCAAGGAGGGCCTTGGCAAGCTCCTCAGACTTCCGGTGACCGGATAGCAGGATGCCCAGCACCAGAGCGCCCAGATCGCCCTTCAGGTCGACCACGTCGAACAACTCGTAGCCCAAGAGCGTCGCCACGAAGCCGAACAGGATCAGCAGCTCCCCGTGCCCCAAGCGCTTGAGCACAGCCAGGAGGAGGGGACGCAGCAGCACCAATCCCACGAGCCCGAAGGCCCAAGGGGAGGGCGGTTCACCCTTGGTGAGGGAGAGGAACACGACCGCGAAGATGTCCTGCATGATGAGGATGCCGATCGCCACTCGGCCGTGCAGCGAGCCCATCTCGCCCTTTTCCTCCAGCACCTTCACGGCGAACACCGTGCTGGAGAAGCTCAAGGCAAACCCGATCAGCAGTGCGGGTCCTGCCGCCAGTCCACCGAACACGGAGAACCCCGCTGCTCCGAGGCCGAGGATTCCTGCGCCCAGCGCCACCGATGTCACGAGCATGTGAATGGAGGCGCCGGCCCAGATCTCGGGGCGGAGGAGGCTCCGGAGCCGCAGCTTGAGGCCGATCGAGAACAGCAGCAGGAGCACACCCAGATCGGCGATGGTCTGGATGGTGTCTCCCCCTTCAGCACCGAGCCCGTTCAGGACGAATCCGGCAACGAGAAACCCGACGAGCGGGGGCAGCCTGAGCCCGCTGGCGACGAACCCAAGGCCAAACGCAATGGCCAGCCAGACTACTTCCATGCGTCAGGCTCCCGGTTCATCTCCTCCTCGACCGCTTGTTCGCCATCCTCCTCCTCGCCTTCTCTTCCATCATGAGGAAGCCCAGCCCCGGATGCGTGAAGTGGGCGTGCTGCAGGATGTCCCAATGCTCGTGAATCGTCTGGTGAAAGAACTCCAGAATGTGACCAAGCGTGATCACGTGGTAGGACTTCCGCGGTGCCCCATGCGACCCAAAGGCCACGACCCGGACGCGCGGGCCGTCGGGCACGACGGCCTCGCCCTGCCGGATCAGTGCCCTCACGATCGTGTCGACGTTCCCCGACGCCTTGCCTCCAAACCGGCTCACCGCCGAGCGGAGCACGGCGGGCTCCTTCGCCCCTTCGTTGAGTACCGCGTGGCCTTCCTTGACCTCGCCGATCAAGAGGTCGACCCGCTCATCGGTTGGGCGCAGCTCAGGATCGGGCTCGAAGATCGTGTGCTTCGTGCCTCGTCTCGGCCCGCGCCCAGGGATCAGTCTCTGCGCGTACGGCAGGCGCATCGCCATGATGTCGATATCGGTGCGAACGCGATACGACGCACCCTCCATCGCCTCGATGATCGGGTATTCCGTGACGGTGAAGTAGCCGTTGGCGTGGAGATAGGCCTCGACCGGGGCAACCGCGCTGTTCATGCTCGACCCTTTCTGCGGAACGGTCCAAGTGCAAGCGACTAAAGGTACGCTTCGAACCATTCCAGACGACACCTGCCCCCATCGTTCTCGTGCTCGACAACTTCGTCGGCGACGGAGTCGGGTCCGTCGCTCCCCGAAGCCGGATACAACGCCCTGATCGCCGGTCACCACGGCCCCGCGCCGGGCGGTTTGGCATTCGCCTAAACACGAGGGGAAGAGACTTGCGCCGGAGCGATGAAACTCCGGACAATATCCAATAGCCATTGGGGGAATGATGAATATCCAAGTGGAGTACGAGCGCAACCGCCCAACCACCCGCCGTCGCACGTTGGACATTGGACGCCGAACGGCACCTTCCCCTTCCCCTTCCGCTCTTCCCCTTTCCCCCTCATCCCGCCGTTCCGTCGTTCAACCGTCCATCCGCCCTACCGTCTTACCGTCCTCCTCACCGTCCTCCACCTGCGGCCGCAACCGCCCGATCACCACGGTCACGTTGTCCCGCCCGCCGCGCTCCAGCGCGACATCGATCAGGCGGCGGCACGATTGCTCCGCCGACTCGATCGACCGCAGCTCGTCTTGGATCTCCTCGTCGGTCACGTGCCGAGTGAGGCCGTCGGTACACAGCAGCAAGACGTCGTCCCACCGGCAGTCCGTCGCCGTCGTCATGGGCTCGGCGGTGGGGCCGCCGACCGCGCTGGCCAGAACGCCGCGGAACGGTGACTTCTGCGCTTCCTCGGGCGTGAGCGCGCCGGATTCGACCAGAGCCTGCGCGATCGTCTGATCCTCCGAGAGCAGCTGCAGCGTCCCGTCCCGCAGCCGGTAGCACCGGCTGTCCCCCACCTGCACCAGATAGGCCCGGGGCCACAGCACGGCCGCCATCGTGAGCGTGGTCGCGGGCTGCTCGTGGGCTGCCTCCCCGGACATCCGTTTCCGCAGCACGGAGTGGCTGCGCTCCACCGACTTGGCGAGCTCCGCCAGGAACGCCTCCTCCATCCGGGTGTCCATCCGGCGGTACAGATCCACGAAGTGCGTGACGTGCTCGGCGACGGTCTTGAGGGCGGTGCCGCTCGCCAGGTCGCCGTCCGGCTGCCCGCTCACCCCGTCGGCCACGATGAAGAGGTAGCCGCGGGTCTCGCTCACCAGATCCGTCAGGTGCTGATCGGGGAGGCTCGTGCGCTGCACTTTGAGGAGCTTGTGCAGGCTGGCAATGAGGAAGTGATCCTGGTTCTCATCCCGGACCCGGCCGATGTCGGTCAGGCCGAACACATCGATGTCGGCGGTGACGGGCTTCGATCTGCGCGCTTCCCGGAACGGCGCCATGTGGTCTCCCTCCACACCGCGAGCACGAGATGCCAGCAGCAGGCCGCGCGAGTCCTGGCGCGCGACCGGTGGTCCGGCCCCCGAGCCCATGGTACCATAACCTACACCGAGCCGAACGTTCGACTAGCTTTTCCCACGGTCCACCCATTGCCGCGAGCTTCACGATGTCCGAGCACCTGCGTCCGTACCTCGACTTCGCCATCGACACCGCCTGGCAAGCGGGCAAGCTCACCCTCGGCTACTACCAGCAGCCTGACGTCCGCGCCGAGCGCAAAGCGGACGACTCCCCGGTGACCATCGCCGATCGGTTGGCGGAGGAGCTGATTCGGGAACACATCGCCGCAGCGTTTCCCGATCACGCGATCGTGGGCGAAGAGTTCGGCGGGCAGCCTGCCGACGAGGCAAGCCATCGCTGGTATATCGATCCGATCGACGGCACGCGTGCGTTCGTGCGAGGCGTGCCACTCTACGCCGTGCTGCTGGGACTCGAGATCGACGGGCGCTGTGACGTGGGCGTGGCGTACTTCCCGGCGCTCGGTGAGATGCTCGCGGCCGCGACCGGACTCGGCTGCCGCTGGAACGGCCGGCCGGCCAGAGTGTCGGCTGCCACCTCCGTCGGCGCCGGGATCGTCACCCACGCCAACGTCGCGGCATTCGAGCAGCACGGCCGGGCGGACGCGTTCCACCGCCTGGCACGGGCGGCCGGGTTCTGCGCCGGATGGGCCGACGCCTACGCCTACCTGCTCGTCGCCACCGGGCGGGCGGAGGTGGCGCTCGACCCCGTGATGCACGCCTGGGACTGCGCGCCGTTCCCGCCGATCCTGCGGGAGGCCGGGGGGAACTTCGGCGACTGGAGCGGCACCGAGACGATCCACGCCGGCGAGGCGCTGGCCACCACGCAGACACTGCTGCCGGAGGTGCTCCGACTGGTCCAGGGTGCGTGATGGCCGGGCCGATCCGAGGCCGGCGACCCCTCCCGGCTGCTTCATCAGCGCTTCATCCCCCCTTCATATCCAATGCTGCAGTAGAGACGGGTTCAGACGCCCCGCTCAGCGGGCGCTGGAGTGGCGTCGCACCCTCCGCATGCCGATGCCGCTCGCCCGCAGATCCTCTCCTCGCACGACGGAGGAATGCAATGTCGAAGGACGTATCGGGCGCCGGTGACTGTGAGCAGCGGGACTCGGGCCGGGTCAGCCGGCGCGGGTTCTTGAGCTCCGTCGGAACCGGGGCCCTCACGGTGGCCGCCGTCGGCAGTGCCGCCGCAGAGGCTGCGCCCAGTGGCACGGTGGTGCAGGCCAGCGAGCTCACCAAGGTCGCGTTGCACATCAACGGCCGGCGCCACGAGCTGCTCGCGGAGCCGCGCTGGTCGCTGTCGTTCGTGCTGCGCGAGGAGCTTGGTCTCACCGGCACCAAGAGCGGCTGCGATCGCGGGGAATGTGGTGCGTGCACCGTCCTGATCGACGACGTGCCGCGCTACGCCTGTATGACGCTGGCCGTCGAGGCGGAAGGGAAGCCGATCGTGACCGTCGAGGGCCTGATGCGGGGCGAGGAGCTCGGCCCCACCCAGCAGGCGTTTCTGGAAGAAGACGCCTTCCAGTGCGGCTACTGCACTCCCGGCCAGATCATGGCCGCTGAGGGAATCCTGCGCGCCAATCCGGACCCCTCGCTCGACGAGGTGCGGCTGGGTGTGAGCGGGAATCTGTGCCGCTGCGGCACCTACGCGCACATCTTCAAGGCCGCGCGGCGCGCCGCCGAGCTCAAGCGTGAGATGGGAGGTGCGGCATGACCGACCGTCCTGACGAGCGCTACTGGGAAGAAGGGGCCGACGTCCCGGAAACCCCCGCGCCGCAAGGCGATCCGGCTCCGTGGGGCACGACCGAGGTCGTCGGAACACCCAGGCCGCGCGTCGACGCCTATGAGCGCGTGAGCGGATCCGCCATCTACCCGTCCGATGTCACGCTCCCCGGCATGCTGTACGGCGCGATGCTGCGCTGTCCACATCCGCACGCCACGGTCCGTCGCGTGGATCTGTCCGCGGCGGCGGCGCTGCCGGGTGTCCGTGCGGTGCTAAGCGCGTTCGGACCGTTCGACCGGGCGGTCGCACCGCACGAAGAGCTGTTGCGCGACGATCTGTTCGTGAACCCCTGCCGCTACGAAGGTGAGGCGGTCGCCGCCGTCGCGGCCGACACCCCCTACATCGCGGCGGACGCCCTGCGGGCCATCGAGGTCGAGTACGAGGTGCACGACTTCGTGGCCGACGAGCGCCGTGCTCTCGACGCCGACGCGCCGCTGGTTCACTCGAGCGGCAACCGGGTCGCTCAGCCCAACCGATACGTGCGGGGTGACGTCGCGCAGGGGTTCGCCGAGGCGGACGTCGTGCTCGAGGAGGAGTACCGCACGGAGTGCGAGATCCACACGCCCATGGAATTGCACGGCTGCGTGGCGAAGTGGGACGGGGACATGCTTACCCTGTGGGAGTCGACGCAAGGGGTCTTCACCATCCAGTCGCAGACGGCGTCCTCCCTGTCCATGCCACTGTCCAAGGTGCGCGTGATCGGGCACTACATGGGTGGCGGGTTCGGCAGCAAGCTCCGCGCGGGCAAGTACACGCTGATCGCCGCACTGTTGGCAAAGCAGACGGCGCGCCCGGTCAAGCTGTTCCTGACGCGCGAAGAGACGTACCTCGCCGTGGGCAACCGGCCGCCTACCACCATGTTGCTCAAGGCCGGCGTCAAACGGGACGGCACGCTGACCGCGCTGGAGTTCACGGGGCTCGGCTCGGGTGGGGCCTACCGCGCCGGTGGGACGTCGGCGCTCGACTTCCTGATCCGTGATCTGTACCTCTGCCCCAACGTCCGCACCGAAACGGCCGATGTCTACATGAATGCCGGACCGGCCCGGCCCTTCCGGGCACCCGGTCACCCGCAGGCGTCGTGGGCGCTGGAGCAGATGCTGGATGCACTCGCCCACGCGATCGGGATGGATCCGACGGAACTGCGGCTCAAGAACGTGCCGACCGTGAGTCAGGCCCGCGGAGGCAATCCACCGTACACCACCACCGGGCTCGAGGCCTGCATTCGTGAGGGGGCCGCGGCGTTCGGCTGGCAGGAAGCGGTTGTCGCGACCGCGGCGCAGCCCGCCGACGCCCCTATCCGCCGCGGGGTCGGCATGGCGGCCGCGCTCTGGGTTGCGGGCGGTGGCGGTCCTCCGTCCACCGCGATCGTCAAGGTCCTGCGCGACGGCAGCGTCAACCTCAATCTGGGAGCCAGCGACATCGGCACGGGAACCAAGACCGTGATGGCAATGGTCGTCGCGGAGGAACTCGACGTGGATCCCGACGCGATCCATATCGAGCATGCGGACACTGGCACGACCCCGTATGCGACTTCGAGCGGCGGCAGCAAGACGGTGCCGACGGAGTCGCCAGCGGTGCGGGCCGCGGCCATCGACGTCAAGCGCCAGCTCATCGCCTTCGCGGCCGAGCAGCTCGAGGTCGATCCCGCGACGCTGACGCTGCGCGACGGGCGGATCGTATCCACCAGCGACCCCGGCACGGAGGTCCCCCTGAGGGAGCTGCGCGGGCTCGCGTCTCGCGGTACCGTGACCGGCATCGGCTACCGGGGCCCCAACCCCTCCGGCAAGGCGGTGAACCCGTTTGCCGCGCAGTTCTGCGAGGTGGAAGTCGACACCCGAACCGGCGAGGTGCGGATACTCCGATTCCTCGGCGCGCACGACAGCGGGCGGGTGATGAATCGGCTCACCTACCAGAACCAGGTGTTCGGCGGCATCACCATGGGGATCGGGTTCGGCATGACCGAGGTCCGGATTCTCGACGTCGATCAGACCGGCAAGATGGTCAACCGTAACTGGCACGACTACAAGCTGCCCACCGCACTCGACGTGCCGGCCGACATGACGTGCGTGCCGATCGACCGGCCCGACGACGAGGCCAATACGACGGGTGCGAAAGGCATCGGCGAGCCGGCCACCATTCCCACGGCCGCCGCCGTGGCCAACGCCGTCTACAACGCCACCGGCGTTCGCATGACCGACACGACCATCGATCCCGCCCGTCTCGTGGCCGCGCTTGACGGCCCGCGCAAGGGAGAGTGAGCCATGTTGCCTTCGTTTTCCTACGTCCGGCCCGCTTCCCTCGACGACGCGGTGCAACACCTGGCCGCCGCCGGTGCGCGGGCGCACGCCGGCGGAACCGACCTGATAGGGTGTCTGCGTGATGGCGTCTTCGAGGCGGCCAAGGTGGTCAGTCTCGCGGACCTGAGCGAGCTGCGCGGGATCTCGGATAGTTCGAGCGGCCAGCTTCGCATCGGCGCACTGACGACCGTCGCCGAGGTCGCCGCCGATCCGGTGGTCCGGGAGCGATATCCGGCGCTGGCCCAGGCGGCTGCCGCCGTTGCCAGCCCGCAGCTGCGGAATCAGGGCACCATCGGCGGCAACATCTGCCAGCGGCCGCGCTGCTGGTATTTCCGGGGCGAGTTCCATTGTCTGCGGAAGGGTGGCACCACGTGCTACGCTCTGGCGGGTGAGAACCAGTACCACTGCATCCTGGGGGGCTCGCGCTGCTACATCGTGCACTCGTCCGACATCGCCCCGGCGCTCCTGGCGCTGGGGGCGACGGTTCGCATAGCGGGCCCACGCGACGGGCGCGCCGTCCCACTCGACGAGTTCTTCGTTCCGCCGAGCTCGGACGTGGAGCGCGAGACGGTGCTCGAGCAGGGCGAGGTGGTCACGGAGATCCTGCTGCCCCGGCCCGAGGTCGGCCTGCGCAGCTCCTACCGCAAGGTGCGCGGACGGGGCGCGTGGGATTTTGCGCTGGCCGGCGTGGCACTGGCTCTCGTCATCACCGACGGCCGAGTGGCAGGCGGCCGGGTCGTGCTCAGCGGCGCGGCCCCTATCCCGTGGCGTTCCCGTGAAGTGGAAGAGGCGATCCAGGGGACCGCACTCGAGCCCGACGTGTGCCGCCGGGCAGCCGAGGCGGCGATGCGCGACGCCCAGCCACTCAAGCGGAACGGCTACAAGGTCCCGCTCTTCCGAGGCGTGATCGAGGAGGCCCTGACCGCGATCCGGGCCTAGCTTTGACCGGCGGCCGACTCCAGCGCGGCGCGGTCCTGAATGCGGATCGCGCGGCGCTGCACTTCCACCGTGGCGCCGGGCGTGGCTACTGCGGCCCGCCGGTCTGGGAGTGACAGTCTCTCGCGGGTCACGGCGATGACGCCCGCGTCGGTCAGTTGGCTCATGACGCGCGACACCGTTTCGCGGCTGGTGCCGACCAGTTGGGCCAGGAACCGATGTGTCACCGGCTGCACGATCAGCGCGCCGTCGTTCTCGTCCGCGAGCTCGAGGAGCACATGGGCCACGCGCTGGGGGACGCCGAGCAGCGTCAGGGTGCTGATCCGCGTGTCCGCCCGCCTGAGCCGGCTGCAAAAGGTGCGGAGCAGCCCGATCCCGATGTCCGGCCACTCCTTGAGGCACCGGTAGAACTCCTCTCGGCGCAGCAGCAACAGCTCCGTATCCTCCGTGGCGATGACGGTGGCGTCCAGCGGCTCGTTGTCGAACAGCGACAGCTCGCCGAAGAAGTCGCCGATGCCGCGGGTCGAGAGGATGACCTCGCGTCCGTCCTCGCCGGTGGCGACGAGCTTCACCTGACCGGCGGCGATGATGTGGAGCGTCGTGACCCTGTCGCCGCGCAGCAGCAGTACCTCGTTCTTCCGAGCGCGCTTGCGGAGCACCAGCCCGGCGATGCGTGCGAGGTCCAACTCCCGCAGCTGCGAGAACATCGGGACGTCCTGGAGTGCGGCGATCGGCGACGGCGCGGCGGCGGTCGGAGGAGTCATGGCAGCTCCGGTCCGGTGTTGTGGTAACGTGTAAAAGGGTACTCTCGGCCCCGCCCACGTCAAGGAACGCGGGATGATCCAACTTGAGCGGATGCGTGCCCGAACGGTAGATTTGAGCGACGTACGCTGCAAGAGGCGACCCCCATCAGGATGGGTGGCGCGGTGTGGATGGGACCCACCATGGGCCAGCCGGCGATCCGGCTGGGCGTGACGTATCTGTCAAAGGATCCGCAATGAGTATCAGTCTTATCGGCAAGTCGATCGGCGAATCGGCGACGCTCAAGCTCAACGAGACCGCAGCGATCCTGCGGGCGAAGGGGGAACCGGTCATCCACCTCGGAGGGGGTGAACCGAAGAGCAAGGCACCCATCGATGCGCTGGTCGCCGCCGCGGCCCTGCTGAACTCCGGGGACGTGCGCTATACCCCCGCGGACGGCATCCCGGCACTCAAGCAGGCGATTATCCGCTACACCGAGGATTTCTACCACCGGAAGGTCGAGCCGGAGCACGTGATCGCCTCGAGCGGCGCCAAGCAGGCCATCATGGTCTGCCTCCAGGCGATCCTGAACCCCCAGGACGAGGTCATCTTCCCGGTCCCCTACTGGGTGAGCTACCCCGAGATGGTGAAGCTCTGCGGCGCGGTCCCGGTGGCGGTGCGGCCGGAGGACGGCTCCTTCCATCCCCGCATCCAGGAAATCGAGCAGAACGTCACGTCATACACCAAGGCCGTGATCATCAACAGCCCCAACAACCCCTCGGGTGCCATGTACTCCGAGGAGTTCATCGCCGCGATCGTGGAGCTGTGCGAGAAGCGCGGGCTGTACCTGATCATGGACGACATCTACCATCGACTCCTGTTCGATGGTAGGCGGCCGATCAACTGCTACGACTTCGCCAAGGACCTGTCGGAGAACTCCAGGCTGGTGGTGGTCAACGGTGTGTCCAAGCAATACGCGATGACCGGGTTCCGCATCGGCTGGGCGATCGGCAACAAGAAGCTCGCCGAGGTCATGACGAACATCCAGGGGCATCAGACGTCGGGACCGTCGGTCGTGTGCCAGCATGCCGCCGTCGCGGCCATCACCGGCGTCCAATCCAGTGTCGAGAGCCTGCGCCGCGTGCTGGAGAACAACCGCAACGTGATGATGGCACAGCTGAACTCGTTCGACGGAGTCAAGGCGTACAAGCCGGATGGCACGTTCTACTGCTTCGCCGACTTCAGCGCGTACATGAAGGACTCGACCAAGCTGGCACAACTGCTCGTCGAGAAGGTCCGCGTGGTGACGGTGCCGGGTGTCGAGTTCGGCAGGGAGGGATTCCTGCGGCTCTCCACCTGCGGCTCGATCAAGGACGTCAAAGAGGGAATCGAGCGCATCAAGTGGGCGCTCGATCCGAATTCTCCGAACGAACTGTACATCGGCGACCGGAAGCTGGTTCGCGACTGGCTGTGATCGTGGGTTGGGACCCGGGCGTCCAACCGGGCGTTGCGGGCACCGCTCACGGCTGACTAGAGGAACACACCATGGCGAAGTACCTCGAATTCGACACCCCCGCGGTCAAGCAAGCCACCGATCTCAAGAGCGACTACGGCCTCAAGAACCACGGCCTCGTGCATCTCGATCGCGTGTTCTGGAATCTGCCAACCCCGGCGCTCTATGAAGAAGCGATCTTCCGCGGCGAAGGGCACATGGCGTTCGGCGGCCCCTTCGTCGTCAGTACCGGGCAGTGGACCGCGCGGGCGGCGGCCGACAAGTTCGTCGTCCAGGAACACTCGACCCAAGACAAGATCTGGTGGGGTGAGTACAACCGTCCCGTGACCACCGAGCAGTTCTCCGGACTGCTGGCGCGACTCCAGGCGTTCCTGCAGGGCGAGGAGCTCTTCGTGCAGGACTGCTACGCGGGTGCGGACCCCGAGTACCGCATGCCGATCCGCATCATTACCGATACCGCGTGGCAGAATCTCTTCGCCCGCAACATGTTCATTCCGCTCGAGAGCCAGGACGCCTATAAGAAGCACATCCCCGAGTTTACGCTGATCGCCTCGCCGTCCTTCCGGGCAGACCCGCGCGTGGACGGCACGCGGACCGAGACGGCAATCATCATCAACTTCGCGCAGCGCATGGCCATCGTGGCTGGTTCCGCCTATGGCGGCGAAATCAAGAAGAGCATCTTCACCGTCCTCAACTTCCTGCTGCCGCTCCAGGACGTGCTGGCGATGCACTGCTCGGCCAACGTCGGCACCGACGGGGACGTCGCGCTGTTCTTCGGTTTGAGCGGTACCGGCAAGACCACGCTGTCCGCCGACCCCGCGCGCCGGCTGATCGGCGACGACGAGCACGGCTGGAGCGACTCGGGAGTGTTCAACTTCGAGGGAGGCTGCTACGCCAAGGTCATTCGGCTCTCGCCGGAGAACGAGCCGCAGATCTACGAGGCGACGCGGCGCTACGGCACGATCCTCGAGAACGTGATCTACGATCCGACCACGCGGCGGGTGGACCTCGACGACGATGAGCGCACCGAGAACACGCGGGCGTCGTACCCGCTCGAGTTCATTCCGAACACCGTCCCCGAGCGGATGGCCTCCTCCCACCCGAAGAATGTCGTCTTCCTGACGTGCGACGCCTCCGGGGTGCTGCCGCCGATCGCGCGGCTCAACTCCGAGCAGGCCCAGTACCACTTCATCAGCGGCTACACCTCGAAGATCGCGGGCACCGAGATCGGCCTTGGCATCGAGCCGCAGATCACCTTCAGTGCATGCTTCGGTGCCCCGTTCATGGTGCACCACCCGTTCACCTATGCGAACCTGCTGAGCCGGAAGATGGCCAAGCACGGGGCGACCTGCTGGCTGGTCAACACCGGCTGGACGGGTGGGCGGTTCGGGGTCGGCAAGCGGATCAGCATCCGACACACCCGTGCGCTGCTCAACGCGGCGCTCGCGGGGAAGCTGGACACGGTCAAGTACCGCAAGGACAAGCTGTTCGGCTTCGAGGTGCCCGTCGAGTGCCCCGACGTGCCGGCCGACGTGCTCGACCCCGCCGAGTCGTGGGGCAACAAGGACGAGTACTGGAAGAAGTACGATGCGCTCGCCGCACGGTACATCGAGAACTTCAAGCTCTTTGCCGACGGCTGTCCACCCGAGGTCGTCCAGGCTGGCCCGACTCGACTGGGCAAGTAAGAGGCGAGATTCCGGAGCACGGGCGTCCGTGACGGCAGCTCTCCGTCGCGGGCGCCCGCTGCTGTCTGCACGAGGGTGGTGGTGTGGTCCGTCGGTCAGCGCTCACCAACCAGGGATCTCCTGGCCCACGTACGAGTACGACGATACCTCGGCTGGGTACTCCCTGGTGGGTGCACGCGCCGTATCGAGGTAGGCCCGCAGACGACTCGCCACCTCGGGATACCCAAGGGCCAGGTCGGTCGTCTCCCCCACATCGGCTTCGAGGTCGTACAACTCGAGTGGCTGGTCGAGGTCGTCCCGAATTCCCTTCCACGTTCCCCATCGCACCGCCTGCCGGACGGGAGCCTGCCCCAGCACGTTGCCATATTCCCAATAGAGGAACGCATGCTCCGGCGGCGCGCGGCCCGCGCGGGTCTCTCCCACGAGCGCCGGCACCATGGACAGACCGTCAATGCCCTGCGACGCCGTGGCGCCGGCCAGCTCCGCAAGGGTCGGCAGGACATCCCAGAACGCCCAGACGTGATCGCTCACCCGGGCCGCCTCGATCACCCCCGGCCACCACACCACCAGGGGCACGCGGATACCTCCCTCGTACAGGTTCATCTTCGAGCCGCGCAACGGAGCGTTGCCCGCGAAGAAGTCGAGGTCAACTCCCCATCCCTCCTGTCCCCCATTGTCGCTCGTGAAGAAGACGATGGTCTCCTCGTCGAGCCCGAGCTCCGCAAGCAGGTCGAACAGCCGCCCCACGTCCTTGTCCATGCGGGACACCATCGCGGCGAATGCCGTTCGCGGCCGCTCCTGCGCAGCGTAGTGTCCCCCGGGATACGGAGCCGGCTCTGGAAACGCCCCCTCGTACTCCTCCATGGCGTCCTCAGGCACCAGCAGCTCCGTGTGAGGAATCGTGTAGGCTAGGTACAGGAAGAACGGCTGCTCGCGATGTCGGCGCACGAAGTCGAGTGCTCGGTCCGTGATCTCGTCGTGTGTGTAGGTCTCGCGACCGCCGTCCTCGTTTCCCGGTAGCTGCACCTGACGGTCGTTCTCCCACAGGAACGGCGTGTAGTAGAAGTGCGCATGGACCTGATGCAGGTAACCGAAGAACTCGTCGAAGCCCTGCTGGTAGGGCACTCCGGCCGTTCCGTGATCCCCGAGGCCCCACTTGCCGAAGACTCCTGTGACGTAGCCAGCCTGCTGCAATACCTCCCCAACCGTCACGTCTTCCGGCAGCAGCGGAATCCCCCCCGTATTGCCGCGCACCGACGTGTGTCCCGTGTGCCGGCCGGTCATGAGCACGCTGCGGGCGGGAGCGCACACGGTCGATCCCGAGTAGAACTGGGTGAACCGCACGCCCTCGGCCGCCATTCGGTCGATGCTGGGAGTCCGGATCTGGGTCTGACCGTACGCGCCCAGGTGCCCGTAGCCGAGGTCGTCCGCCATGATGAACACGATGTTGGGCTTCTCGGGCATGCCGGTGTCGGCACATGCCGAGACGAGCACGCCACCCAGCAGCACGGCAACTGATCTGCATCGCGCGGTCATTCCATCCCTCCTCGTGGCTACGCGGCCTCCGACTTGTCAGGATGAGAGTGGGTCGCGTGCCGCCGACCCGTCAAGAGTGTCCCCGGCCCCATGCCGAGCGGGTGACGCGGCCCACGGACCCAACGCTCCTCGGTCATGCGTACGGTGCTAAGATTGGAGATGCGGCGTGTGAGCGAGGAGCGACGCTCACGCGACCTGTGCCCACAACGCTCGAGGAGCCGCAACGGACGATGAAAGCACTCGCTGAGATCCAGGTGATCCCGATCGGCACCGGCGTCTCGGTGCGCGACGAGGTGAAGCGGGCCCATCGCCTGCTCGAGACGTCCGGGCTGACGGTGGAGCTGCACTCGAACGGTACGAACGTCGAGGGCGATCTGCGTGCCATTCTCGACGCCATCCTGGCGGTCCACGAAACGCTGCACGCGGAGGGTACCGTGCGGCTGTCGACCCACGTCAAGATCGGAACCCGTACCGACAAGGAACCGACGCTGGCAGGGAAGCTGTTCTAGCCTCCCGGGGGCTGGTCGGGAGCTCCACCGCTGCACGGCCGCGAGTGCAACGGACGTGCGCGCTACCCCGCATACCTCTCTTGCCGCCATCCGACCGACCGGCTTGTTTTCGACCGGTTCAAACGTCCACGAGTGTGCCACGGAATCATGTCTCTCCGATCCAATCTGCGGGCGCTGTTCACCATGGGACGCGGTGTCGTCAAGGGCATCTCGGACCTGAGGCGCAGCGACGATCCCATCGTGTATTTCACGGAATGGTTCGAGGACGCGAAGCGCTCCGGCCTGTTTCTCCCGGAGAGCTTCTGTCTCGCGACGGCGACCGCCGACGGGATCCCGTCCGCTCGCATGATGCTGCTCAAGGGCGTCGACGAGCGCGGGTTCGTGTTCTTCACCAACTACGAGAGCCGCAAGGGGGAGGAGCTGATCGCCAACCCCGGCGCGGCGCTGACCTTCCACTGGGGCATTCTCGAGCGTCAGGTGCGTGTTGAGGGCACCGTGGAGCGCATCAGCCCGGAGGAATCAGCGGCGTATTTCCGCACGCGCGACAGGGGCAGCCGCATCGGCGCCTGGGCGTCCCGCCAGAGTCGCGCATTGGCGTCACGCGAGGAGCTGGACGCGCAGTTCGCCCGGTACGGGGCCCAGTACCCGGGCCCGGACGTGCCGCTGCCGCCGTTCTGGGGAGGCTACCGCCTGAGGCCACACCGGATCGAGTTCTGGCAGGGCAAGCTCAATCGGCTGCACGACCGGCTGTGCTACACGCGTGACGGAGAAGGCTGGAGCGTCGAGCGGCTTTACCCGTAACGGCTTGGCTGGTTGCGCCCTATGGCTCGATCACGGCCTTCGTCACCCGCAGGGCGGCAACGTCGTCGAGCGCCGTCTGTGCGTGGTCCAGCCCGTACCGCGCCCCGATCACCCGATCGAAGCGCAGGCGGTCCCGGTGCTTCGCGAGCATCCGGAGCGCCCGCACGATGTGGCGGAAGTCCGTGCCCCACTGCCCGCGCACGTCCGCGTGCCGCCGGTTGAGGTGCAGGTGCGGGTTGATCTCGGCCGAACCCGTATCGGTGTAGTGCCCCGCGATCACATAGACGCCACCGTCCCTGAGCAGCTCGAGCGCCTCCCGCACGGCCGCCGGGTTGCCACTCGCCTCGATGACGACGTCCGCACCGCGGCCGGCAGTCCGCGCAAGCACCGCTTCCCGCCGATCGGTCTCCGGTAGCTCGAGAGGCAGTGTGATATCGGCCCCCAGTGCAATGGCCAGATCGAGGCGCGGCTGCGGTGCCCCGATCACGATCACGATCGACGCCCCTCGGAGCACCGCGAATGCAGCTGCCGCGAGACCGACAGGCCCCGCGCCCTGCACGACGACGACATCGCCCATCGCGAGGTCCGAGCGCTCGACCGCGGCAAATCCCGTGAACAGCCCGCACCCGCCACCGATCACCAGATCGGGCGTGAGCTCCTCGGGCAGGCGAAACGTCCGCACGCCGGGCTTGAGGTAGATCCGTTCGGCCCACCCGCCGAGTGGGCCGTCGGCAGCGGAATAGGTGATGCCGTACACCTTGCGGCTGGGGCATCGGTTTGGCTGCCGCGCGACCGTGCAGTGGTAGCAGGCGCCACAGACCTCGTGCACGTCGTAAAAGGTGACGGCGTCCCCCACTGCGAGCGGCGCGCCCAAGGCGTCGGCGGTCACCCCGTTGCTCTCGGTGACCCGGCCGACACTGACGTGACCCGGGATGATGGGGTACGGCACGCCGTCGAGTCGCCCCTGAAACAGGTGCACGTCAGTGCCACACACCTCACTTGCCAGCGTCTGGAGCAGGAGTCCTCCCGGCTCGACCTCGGGGTCCGGCAGGTCCCACAGCTCCAGCGGAGCCCGGGGTGCCGTCATCACCGCAGCTCGGATCGTCATGCTCTCCTCACGTGAGCCCCACGCTTTGCAGCAGGCCGTGAAACCTGCGATTGTCACGCAGCTCGTCGAATAGGGGGTCGAACCCGAGGAACACGACGTGCAGTGCGCGTTCGCGGACGGCCCGCTCGAGCCATTCGAGCGCCGCGTCCATCTCTCGGAGACCGAGATGCGCGACCGCGAAGTAGTCCGCGGCGACGTATTCACTGGTGGCACGCTCCCGCAACTCCTGCAGCACCAGCCGCGCCTCTGCCTCACGGCCCGCTCGGGCATAGGTGTAGCCCAGATAGGCCAGCATGCCGGGATGCCTTCCAGTGACGGTGACGCCCTCACGCAGCGACGCCAGCGCGGCCGAAAGGTTCTCCGCTCCGATGTGGGCCTGCCCCATGAACCAGTGGAGGAACACGTACTTCGGGTCGAGCGCAAGCGTCTGGCGGAACTGGTCGATCGCCCGATCGTATGCCCGACCGAAATAGTACACCCATCCCAGCCCCGCATTCATGGTGGGAGACAGCGGTTCCGCCACGCGCGCCCGTGTGGCGTGGTCGAGTGCCTCGGTCAGTCGGCCCTGCGCGATCAGGAACTCTCCATAGACGTGGAGCGCCGTGGGTTCGTCGGGATGCAGCTCGAGCGCCCGGGTGATGGATCGTTCGGCCCCTCCCCAATCCCACTGGTGGAAGAAGCGGACCACGCCGGTCGCCGCATGCGCCTGTGACAGCAGATCATCACGCTGCAGCGCACGCATCGCGGCGACCTGGGCCTTGGGAAACGCCTCCCGCGGCGGAAGGAACCGGTACCAGGCCAAGAGACTGTAGAAATCCGCCAGACCGACGTAGGCGAGGGCGTAGTTCGGGTCCGCCGAGATCGCACGCTCGAAGTACTCGATGCCCCCCAACAATCCGTCACGACGCCGGCGTTTGCCTTCGTAGCGGCCCCGAAGATAGAGCTCGAAGGCGGTGAGGCTCTCCGTGTACCGGCGGACCCCGGACTGTGCCGGCGGCGCCCCGAGATGTTCTTCGAGCGTTCCGACGATCGCGCCCGCGATATCCTCCTGAATCGCGAAGACGTCCTGCATCTCCCGATCGTAGTGCTCCCGCCAGAGCTCCTGTCCGTCCGAGACGCTCACCAGACACGTTTCCACGGCCAGACGATCGGCGGTGCGGCGCACGCTGCCGTCGAGCACTGCCGCGACTCCGAGCATCCGTCCGACCCCCTGGGGGGACTTGTCGGTCTCGCGGAACGCGAACGACGACGTCCGGGCCGCCACCCGAACGCTCTCGAGTTTGGTGAGATGGCTGATGATCTCCTCCGTCAGTCCGTCGCTGAGGTAGGCGTCCGCGGCGTCTCGCCCCAGGTTCCTGAACGGAAGCACCGCGATCGACGTCCTCCGGGGCACGCCGGAGACCGCGACCGAAGCCGACAGTGCCGCTGAGAACTCCGCCGCCGTCTCGAACCGGTCGACGGGGAGTCGGGCGAGCGCCCTGGTGAGGGCGTGTTCGATATGAACCGGCACCTCGGCACGTGCATCCCGTAGCACGGGCGCGGGCTCTGAGAAGCACTTCCTCAGGATCGCGTGCGCCGTCGGCCCGGTGTACGGCGGTTCCCCGGTGAGCATCTCCCAGAGCACGCAGCCCAGCGAGTAGACGTCGCTGCGCCCGTCGAGATACCGCTCGCCACTGGCCTGCTCGGGACTCATGTAGGCGGGTGTGCCGACGGCAATCCCCGGAGCCGTGATCGATCCCATGTGGGTTTCGTCGATTGCGCGGGCGACACCGAAATCCACGACGTACGCCGTGCCCCGTGACAGCAGGATGTTGCCGGGCTTGATGTCGCGGTGGACGACATGCTGCGCGTGCGCATGTGCCAGCGCGGATCCAACGTCTCGCGCGATGCGGATCGCGGCGTCGATCTCCAGTGGTCCGTGCCTCGACAGCCGGGTGCGAAGTGATTCGCCGTCGACGTAGGGCATCACGTAGTAGGTGAGCCCTCCGATCTCGCCGGAGTCGAGGACGGGAAGAATGTTCGGGTGGCTGAGCCGCGCCGCAAGGCGGATCTCGAGAAGGAACCGCTCGGCACCGACGGACAGCGCAATCTCGGGACGAATGACCTTGACGGCGACCTTTCGGCCGCTGGGGCGCTCCGTTGCCACGAAGACGGTCGCCATACCCCCGCGTCCGACCTCCCGCGAGACGGCGTAGCGATCCGCCAACAGGTTGCCGACCTTCTTGAACAACGGGATCACGCCCAGCGCTCCCACCGGTAGTGCCTATCTAGAATAGCCATCCGTCGGCAACAGAGCCATGGGGAACTCGTACCGTGCTTGCCGGTTACCAATGGAGTGCGTCTGACGAGCTCCCAAGCCACCCTCCGCGCCACGGGCGCCTTTTGCTGCCTGGGCCTCGCCGCTCCCGCGGCCCTGCAGGGTCAGGATATGCTCCAACGGCTCAGAGAGCCAATTCGGACGCCGGTTGGTGTCGATCTCTACTACGGTATCTCCTTCGGATCCGGGCCGACGATCTACAATCACGGGCCGCGACCGGCGGCACCCGAACACCGCCCCGTCCTTCGGGCCGCGTTCTCCCCGGCTGGATACGCGACGCTCGATTTCACGACACCAGCGGTGGCGGTCTCATCCAGTCTCTCCGCACAGCTCGGCGCGCGGGCGTTCGCGAGCCATCGGCGCTACTTCGGGCTGACGACCGGTCCCGAAGCGATAGCCGCCGGTACTCCCGTGAGCTACTACCAGTATGAGGTCGCACCGACCCTCAGTTCCACTGCGCTGGGAGAGCACCTCTCGATCGATGTAGGCCCGGTGTTCAAGTACACGCGACTCCGATCGCCCGCTGGCGTTGGCGGGCAGCCGAACCTCCTCGCCGCTGACCTTGGATACCGTCCGACCGGGAGCGTTTCTCAACTCGGGCTCCGTGCGGATGCGCTGGTCCAGGCTGTCAGCCGCGGGCCGAACCCGACGGCTGGGGTCCGCATGGGTGTCGGCGGGACGGCGTATGCGCCCATCTGGGGATTGGAGCGGCCGCTCACGGAGGTGCATGCCGAGGTCGAGGGATTCGTGCGACTGCCGGCTCCCACGTCACCCACCCTGCACCTCAGGGCCGGCGGGCGCAAGCTCTGGGGCGACGTTCCCCTGCATGAGCTCGCCTACCTTGGCGGCGCCGACGTCTTCCGTGGAGTGTCGCGGGATCGCTTCGGCGGCAGCATGCTGACCTACGGTGGGGCCGAGCTGCACGTACCGGTGGTGCGATTGACTGCGCTTGGACGACAGGTCCGGCTCGGTATCGCCGGACTGATCGACGTGGGGCGGATCGGCCACACCGACTCGCCCGGCTCGGGGTGGATGACGGCGTACGGCGGCGGTGTGTGGATCCAGCCCGGCCAGGGTGCGGCGACCCTCAGCGCCGGCATGGTCGGCGGGCCGCTCGGTCCCAGGTTCTACCTCCGCACGGGGATCGGCTTCTAGACCCGATCCCGCGGCGGGCGCGAGGGTCGTCTGCTACCCGACTTCTCCGAGACGTTTCCCCAGCTCCAGCGCTGACGGCACCCGGTCGTCGGGCTTCTTGGACAACAGCGTCATCACGAGCGACGACAGGGCCGGTGGGATGTCGCGGTTCAGCTCCGCCGGCGGGAGCGGCTCCTCGTTCAGGAGTTTGGCGATCAGCGAGACGGGCGATTGGGCGTCGAAGGGAAGGGCGCCCGTCAGGCACTCGAACAACACGACGCCCACCGCATACAGATCGCTCCGCGCGTCCACCGCTTCGGCCAGGAGCTGCTCGGGAGACATGTACGCCGGCGTGCCAACCACCAATCCCACTTCCGTGAGCGTGCTCTTCCGCTCGGCCAGCCGCGCCACCCCGAAGTCCATGACCTTGAGCACGCCGTCGGGATCGAGCAGGAGATTCTGCGGCTTGATGTCCCGGTGGACGATGCCCTGCTCGTGCGCAACGGCGAGCGCTTCGGCGAGCTGGGTGCCGATCGCCAGCGTCGCGGACACGCCGAGCTGGCCTCGAGAGTCAATCAGGTCCCGGACGGTGATTCCCTGCACGAACTCCATCGTGAGGTAGTACACACCCTCGCACTCACCAAGGTCGTGGGTCCGGACAACGTTGGGATGGGAGATGCGCCGGGCGAGCCGGATCTCCTGCTTGAAGCGCTCGGTCAGGGTGCGGTCGGTCATGAGCGCGGGGAGCAGCATCTTGATGGCGACTTCGTCCTCGAGCTCCAGATCGCGAGCCCGGTAGACCGATCCCATGCCACCCGCTCCGATGACGCCGAGGATCTCATATCGATCGGCAAACCGTTCCCCCGGCTGCAGGCTCGCGTCTTTGACGACAGGGACCTCACTCGTGTCGCCCGCCCCCTCGATCTCGGCGCGCAGGTCGCGGATCCGATTCCGCAGCCGCTCCTCTCGCGCCCGGACCTCATGCACCATGCGGTTGAACACGCGCGCGAGGCGGCCGAGTGCATCGTCGGTCGCCGCAATGTCCTCGAGCATCGACCGATCGTAGGTACCGGACTCCACCGCCGTCGCTGCCTCGGTGATGCGGGACACGCGATCCAGATACTGCTTCTTTTCCAGACTGGCGGTCACCCGCGCCTTGAGCAGGACGGGATCGAAGGGCTTGGGGAGGTAGTCCTCGGCCCCCCGCTCGATGCAGCGCACGACACTCGCCACGTCGTCGAGCGCGGAGATCATGATGATCGGGACATTCCGGGTAGCCGGGTCGCCCTTGGCGCGCTCCAGCACCTCGTATCCGTCGAGCTCCGGCATCAGGACGTCAAGCAACATGAGATCGAATGCCGAGTCGTGCAGCAGCTCCAGGGCCGCACGACCGTCGGCGGCGCAGCTGACCTCGTACCCCTGCCGCTCGAGCCGGCGACGCAGCACTTCGCGGTTGTCCTCCACGTCGTCCACCACCAGGATCCGTGCCTTGGTCGCGCCCGATGCGGTGGCTACAGTCTCCGCTACGGGCGGGGCAGGTTCCTGTGCCAAGTCGGGGCCCCCGAGCCGCTCGGCGGCCTTCACGATCCGCTGGACGTCCTCGCGAAAAGTAGGGTCGTCCGCCGCTGGCGTCGCCGTCAGGAGATCGCGCATGGCCTGCAGTATGCGGCCCTGCGGCTCACGCAGTGTCTCGTAGAGGGACACCAATTCCGCCGAGGCGATATCCGTCCTTGTAGGGGGTAGTGCAGCTCCAACGTGGCTCAGAACCTCGCGCGCCGCAGCCAGGGTCCGCTCGAGCGCATCGCGCTGGCCGGCCAGGTTGTCGCCTTCGGCGTCCTCGAGCAGCATCTCGGCATAGCCGACAATGTGGTTGACCGGCGTGCGCAGGTCGTGACGGAGAGCTGCGATGGGATCAGCCGGCTTTGTCACGCGCCCTCTGAGAGCAGGGCTTCGATCTTCGACAGGAGACGGGGCAGCTCGATGGGCTTCGTGTCGTAGTCGTCACATCCCGCTTCCAACGCCTTCTCCCGGTCACCCGCCATGGCATGCGCCGTGAGCGCGATAATCGGGGTCTGCGCCGTCGCCGGTGCCACCCGCAGCTGGCGGGTCGCTTCCCATCCGTCTATCTCCGGCAGGCTCATATCCATCAGAATGAGGTCGTAGTCGCCACTGCGGGCCATGTCCACCCCCTGCCGACCATCCACCGCCATCGCGATCTCGAATCCTTTCCGCTCCAATCGGCGCGACAGCATGTCCCGGTTCATCTCGTTGTCCTCAACCAGTAGAATCTTCGCCATACCGCACCTTCCTGTCAGTTCCCGACGACGCCGGCAGCGCCGCTCGCGAATGTCGCTGGGAGCCGAATCGTGAACGCCGACCCGGAGCCGGGTGTGCTCTCGACCTGCACGTCACCGCCCATCATGTGGCAGAACCGCCTGGTGATCGCCAGACCGAGTCCCGTACCGCCGAATTTGGACGTCGTGGATGCCTCGGCCTGCGAGAACGCTTCGAACAGCCGGTCCATCTGATCGGGCGTCATGCCGATACCCGTATCAGTGACCCGAAACATCATCGCTTCACCCTGGTGATCGTCCCGAGCAATCCGTTCCACCGCGAGCGTGATGGTGCCCTGCTCCGTGAACTTGCCCGCATTCGACAACAGATTGAGGAGGAGCTGCCGGACCTTCGTGAGATCGGAGTGCATGCTGCCCAGCGCCGTGCCCGCAGCGACTACCAGCGTGTTGCCATTCCGCTCGACGAGCGGGTGCACGGTCGTCACGACATCGTCGATCATCTGCCGGACGTCGAACGTCTCGGCGTAGACCTCCATCTTACCCGCCTCGATCTTCGAGAGGTCGAGAACGTTGTTGATGAGCGACAAAAGGTGCCGACCCGCCGTGTGGATCTTCTGCAGGTCGGTGGCGAGGCTCGCCTCACCCATGTCCTGTACCTCCTCCTGCAGCATCTCCGAATAGCCGATGATCGCATTCAGTGGCGTTCGCAGCTCGTGGCTCATGCTGGCCAGAAACTGGCTCTTGGCGCTGTTGGCTGCTTCGGCGTCGCGGCGAGCCTGGAGCAGCTCGGTGATGTCATGGTACAGCCCCATGAGCCCCACCCGCTCGCCATTGACCAGCACAGGCACCCCGAGGACCTCGACATCGACCATCGAGCCGTCCTTACGACGTCGCCGTCCGATGCCGTGCACCGGGCGATCGAGCGCCTCCGTCGTGTATGCCACGGCCTCGGACCGCGTGTCCTCCGTGGTGATCAGGGCATCCAGCGCCTGCCCGACGGCCTCCTCCTTCGGATAGCCGAAGAGTGATTCGAACGCCGGATTGCAGGCGACGATCTCGTGATCGCGATCGAGTGTCACGATCGCCACCGGGCTGTTGGAGACCAGCGTCTCGAAATACTCCTTCTGGCGCTGCGCCGCTGTGTAGAGACCGGCATTCTCGATCGCGATGGCGGCCTGGGGAGCAAACAGGTTGAGCAGCCGCAGATCCTCCTGCCCGAAGACCCGATCCGGATCGGAGTGCACCGTGGCAATCGCACCCACGAGCCTCTTGCCCACCAGCAGTGGCGCGACCAATACCGAATGCACGGTGACGTCGGCATACTGGCCCGACTGCCCGAGCCACTCATGGTACGACGGGATGATGAGCGGCTCCCGGGACTGGGCCACCGCGCCCATGGCCCCTTCTCCCAGCGTCAGCCGCGTGCCTGTAGAGTCCTTTCCGATGTTCTCGCTGGCAACAACCACGAGCTCCTGCCGCTCCTCGTCGAACACGGCGACCTCGCCCCCGGTCACGCCCAACAAGGTCACCGCACGCTCCAGCACCGCTTGGAGCACCCTGGACAGCTCGAGCTCGCTGGCCAGATCCCTCATCGTGTCGAGCAGGGCCTTTTGCTCCTCGGCGCGCTGCCGCTCCGCGGTGAACAGGCGCGCATTCTCGATCGCAATGGCAGCCTGAGGCGCGAAGAGATTGACCAATCGTAAGTCGTCCGGTCCGAACTGGCGGGCGGGATCGGCGTGCACGGTCGCGATCGCGCCGACCAAGCGTCGTCCGATGAGCAGCGGCGCCGCCATCACGGAGTGCACCAGGACGTCGGCATACTGCGTAGACTGGCCTAGCCATTCGTGGTACGACGGGATGAGCAGCGGCTTCAAGGACTGCGCGACCGCCCCCATCGCCCCTTCGCCCGGACGCAGGCAGGTCCCGGTGGAGTCCTTTCCGATGTTCTTGCTCGCCACCACGACCAGCTCACGCCGCTCCTCGTCGAAAATGGCGACCTCCCCACCCGTCACACCGAGCAGCGTGACCGCCCGCTCGAGCACAGCCTGCAACACCTTGGAGAGCTCGAGCTCACTGGCGAGGTCCTGCATCGTGTCGAGCAGCGCTTTGTGCTCGTCGGCCCGCCGTCTCTCCGCCATGAGGAGCCGGGCTCTCGCGACCGCAATGCTGGCCTGGTTCGTGGCGGTCGAGAGGATTTCGAGGTCCTCCTCGGCGAATGCGTCGGGCTGGCTGCTCTCGACCACGAGGACGCCGATGGTCGCTCCGTCCACCCGCAAGGGCACGTCGACTTCCGCGCCGGAGTTGAGCGACGGAATGTAGCCGGCCGCCTGGGTGACGTCGGGTGTATAGTGGAGCTGGCCGTCGGTGACCGCCATGGCGCTCAAGCCCTGCCCAGGTGGCACCCGCCAGTCGCTAGGCACGCCTGCCCACCCCACACTCGCCTGGAGTACGCGATCTCCGGATTCGTCGTCGACGAGGAAGACCCCGAGGAAATTGTAACCCAGTGCCTCGTCGTGCAGGCCATTGACGACGGCGCGATAGATCTCTCCCTCGTCGCGCGCCGCGGCAATGGAGGTGCTGAGGCGCAGCAGGGCCGCCTGCCGCCGTGCGAGGGAGCCCCGCCCGGGAGCGACACGTTCTGACGTCGCGCGACGCGCATCAGTCATCGAGAGCGTCCCCGCCAGTGGGCGCGAGATGCGCGGTCAGCAGCCCCCGCACCTGCTGCAGCAGTGCCTGCGGCCCAGATCCGCTCTTTCGGACCACGCGCTCCACCCCGCCGTTCAGTCGTCGCAGATCGTCTTCGGTGAGATCCTTCGCGGTAATCACCACCACCGGGATCGCGCTACGACGACCGTCGGTGCGGAACTCTTCGAGGAACTCGAACCCGTCCATCTCCGGCATCATAAGGTCGAGCAGCACGAGATCCGGCGCCCCGGTCGAGAGACGCTCCAGGCCGACACGGCCATTCTCCGCCTCCACGACGGTCCACCCCTCCCCTTCCAACGTGCGCCTGAGAATCGCGCGGGTCGGCGCATCGTCCTCCAACACCATGGCGCGCCGGCCACCGGATCGTCGGGCGTGTTTGCGCAGCACGGCAAGGAGCTGATCGCGTTCGATCGGTTTGGTGAGATATCCCGAGGCACCCAGTGTGTAGCCCACCTTGGGCTCATCGAGGATGGTCAGCATCACGACCGGAATATCCGCGGTCGAGGGATCGCCCTTGAACAACGCGAGCACCGACCAGCCGTCGAGCCCAGGCATCATGACATCGAGCGTGATGACGTCGGGATGGAGCTCGCGGGCACGGTGGAGGGCCATTTCACCATCGGACGCCTCTTCGACTCGGAAACCTTCCTTGCCGAGGTAGCGTCGCAGTAGCGCTCGCACGGCTGGATCGTCGTCCACCACCAACACAGTTCCCGCCGGCTCCCCCACGGGAACCGTGGCGTCGGGCGACCCCGTCTCCATTTCGGTCGCCCCATGTGACTCGACGATCGCCGGAAGCGACACCGTGAACGTCGACCCCGCGCCGGGCTCGCTCTCCACCCGCACATCACCTCCCATCATCTGGCAGAAGCGGCGCGAGATCGCGAGGCCGAGGCCGGTCCCGCCGTACCTGCTGGCCGTGGAGGCCTCGGCCTGGGAGAAGGCCTCGAAGAGCCGTCCCATCTGCTCCGGCGTCATGCCGATGCCAGTGTCGCGCACCAGGAACGTCATCCGGTCCGCGCCGTCGTCCCCGGAGCCGCGGCTTGCCTCCAGGGTGATCGCGCCCCGCTCCGTGAACTTGCAGGCGTTGGAAAGCAGATTCAGCAACACCTGCCGCACGCGGGTCTGGTCCGCCTGCATGTGCCCCACGCTCTCGTCACACTGCAGCTCGAGCCGATTGGCATTCCGCTCCACCAGCGGCTGCACGGTCGACACGAGGTCGTCCAGCACCGGCCGTACCTCGAAGGGCTCGACATGCAGCTCCATCCGACCCGCCTCGATCTTCGACAGATCAAGGACATCGTTGATCAGTGCGAGCAGATGCTTCCCGGCCGCGTGGATCTTCCCCAGGTCTGCGACGAACCCGTCCTGACCCGCATCCTCGGCGTCCTCCTGAAGCATCTCACTGTACCCGAGGATCGCATTCAGCGGCGTGCGCAGCTCGTGGCTCATGCTCGCCAGGAACTGGCTCTTCGCGGCACTCGCGGTCTCGGCCGCCTGACGCGCGGCGAGCAACTCCGTGACGTCGTGATACAGTCCCATCATCCCCACGCGCTCGCCGTTCACGACGACCGGGACGGCGAGCACCTCGACATCCACGAGCGTGCCATCCTTGCGTTGCCGCTGCCCGATTCCCTGTACCGCCCGGTCACCCGCTTGTTCGGTGTAGGCCACGGCTTCGGATTTCGTGGCTGCCGTGGTGATCAGATCGTCGAGATTGCGGCCGATGATTTCGGACTCCCGATAGCCGTACAGCCGCTCGAACGCGGGATTGCATGACACGACGTTGTGGTGCGGATCGAGGGTGACGATGGCAACGGGACTGTTGCGCACCAGCTCCGCGAAGTACTGCTTCTGGCGCTGCGCACTCGCGAACAGATGTGCGTTCTCGATCGCTATGGCTGCCTGGGGTGCAAACAGGTCCATCAACCGTAGGTCCGCCTCGTCGAACGTCCGCCCCGACTCCGCATGCCAGAAGTTGATCGCGCCGACCAGCCGCTTTCCGATCAGGAGTGGCAAGACCACCGCCGCGCGCGCCTCCACGTTGGCGTAGCGCACCGAACGCCCTGCCCACTCAGCATAGTCGTCGATGATCAGCGGCTCGCGTGTTCGGGCGACATGTCCCATCGCCCCCTCACCCACGGCCAGTCGGGTGCCAACCGAGATCTGTCCCGTATTGTGATTCGCGACGATCTCGAGCTCCTGCCGACCGGCGTCGAAGGTGGCCAGCTCTCCTCCAGACGCATGCAGCAACGTGACCGCACGCTCCAGCACGGTCTGCAGTAAGCGCGAAAGCTCGAGCTCGGACGAGAGGTCGGCGAGGGTTGCGACCAGGGCCTGTTGCTCGTCCGCACGACGGCGCTCGGCCGCAAGAAGACGCTCCTGCTCAGCCAGGAGACGCGCGCGCCCGATCGCGATGCTGGCCTGGTTCGCGGCGGCCGTGAGGATCTGAAAATCGGCCTCCCCGAACGCGTCCGGCTCCTCGCTCTCGACCACCAGCACGCCGATGGGTGTCCCGTCGTCGCCCATGAGAGGAATGTCCAGCTCCGACCCGCTGCTGAGCCCCGGCACGTACAGCGGCTCCTGCGTGACGTCGGGCGTGTACTGAACCCGGCGGGTCTCGAGGACCCGAGCGGACAGCCCCTGGCCCGCCGGAACGCGCCACCCCTCCGGGAGCCCCGACCAGCCGACCGCGGCACGCATCACCCTGTCGCCAGTGGCCTCGTCGATCAGGAAGAGGCCGACGAAGCTGTACCCGATATGCTCGTCGCGCAGACCGTGCACGACCGCGTGGCAGATCCCGCTCTCGTCTTGCTGGGCCGCGATGTCCGCGCTGAGGCGCAGCAGTGCAGCTTGGCGGCGCGCGGCGCGATCCGCTGCTCTGCCCGTCTGCTGGACTGGGTCAGCCATGGGGCTCGCGATCCGATGGAAGCTGGAAAGGGGGCGAGGTTAGAATCCTGAAAAGATCGGTCGGAATTCACGCCGACGCAACAGAACCGTGACGAGATATGGTCAACCCCTGCAACTACCTCGCCGACTACGCCGTAGCCCAACCGCCTGTGACCGTCCCGGTGAGTCGCCTACCGGGCCATCTCGCACCACTCCCTGGCGTTCTGGAACATCCTGAGCCACGGCGAAACCTCGAACGACGTTCGCCACGCCGGCGGCATCCAGCCCCATTGCCAGTTGAACACGGTCCGTTCGGGATGCGGCATCATCGCCAGGTGCCGCCCGTCCGGAGAGCACAGCCCCGCCACGCCCCGGGCGGACCCGTTGGGGTTGAACGGATAGCGTTCGGTCACGGCTCCGTCGTCGTCCACGAATCGGATTGGCGCGAGCTGCTGCTCCTCCACGCGATCCAGAATGCCCGCCTGGGGGAAGTGTGCTCGCCCCTCGCCGTGCGCCGACCAGATACCCAGCGTTGCCCCCTCCATGCCCGCGAGCATGATCGCCGGGCTCCGCTGAATGCAGACTGTTGTGAACCGGGACTCGAACCGGGCGGAGGCATTGTGAATGAACCGCGGCTGCTCGAGACCGGGAATGCCCCGCCACGGAACCCATCCGAGCAGCGCCGATAGTTGGCACCCGTTGCACACCCCGAGGCTGAACGTGTCGGGGCGGTCGTAGAAGCGCTCGAACTGCTCCCGCAGCCCCTCGTTGAATCTGATGACCCCAGCCCACCCCTTGGCCGAATCCATCACGTCGGCGAAGCTGAAGCCCCCGACGAAGACGACGCCCCGAAATCGCTCGAGATCTATCCGGCCGGCGCGCACGTCCGACATGATCACATCCCACGGTTCGAACCCGGCAGAGTAGAAGGCCGACGTCATCTCGCGGTCGCCGTTACTGCCCTCTTCCCGGATGATCGCTACCGCTGGCTTGGAGGCGGCCCGGAGGATCGCTGGAGCAGTGAGCGACGGGGTAAACGGTGTTGTGTACGGCGGCGCTCTGCGCTCCCGCAGGCCAACGCGCTCCTCATCGACACATTGCGGATTGGCCTGCAGACGATCAAGCTCGAAGCTCGTTGCCTCCCAGAGATCCCGCAGCTCGGGCATGCCCGCGTCGAGCACGGCATCACCGTTCACGGCCATGCACACCCTCGCCTCCCCGCGCGTCACGCCGAGCACTGCGCACGGTACCTGTGCCGCCGCGAACGCGTCGAGCGCCTCGTCTACCGCGTCATCCGCGATCTCGAGCACGAGACCGAGTTCCTCGGCGAACAGCGCCCGCATCGCCTCGACCTCTGGAGCGCGGAGGTCGAGATCTACACCGCAGTTCCCGGCGAACGCCATCTCCAGCACGGTGGTGACCAGCCCTCCGTCGCTGCGATCGTGGCCGGCGAGCACGAGGCCACGGTCGATGAGATCCTGCACCACCTTGAAGGCTCGGCGCAGGAGCGCCGGATCGTCCACGTCGGGCACCATGTCACCAATCTGGGAGAACACGTGTGCCAGCGCCGATCCGCCGAGGCGGTAGCGCCCCTGGCCGAGATCGACGTAGAGAAGACGGCTGTGGCCCGGCTGCTGCAGGTCCGGGGTCACCGTCTTCGTGATGTCGGGGCACGTCACGTACGCCGATATCACGAGGCTGCCCGGTGCCTTGACGGTCTCGTCGCCGCCGGCGTCGTCGGGCGCCCGCGCGGCCATGGACAGACTGTCCTTGCCGCCGTCGATGGCGATTCCCAGGTGCACCAACATGTCGTGCAGTGCCACCGCGGCGTCGTACAGCGCCGCCCCTTCCCCAGGAAGCTTCGCCGCCCACATCCAGTTGCCCGAGCACTTCACGTCACCGAGAGCACTCACCCTAGCCCACACGAGATTTGTGAGCGCTTCGCCCACGCTCATCCGGGCCATCGCAGCCGGATCGACCAGACCCTTGAGGGGTTGTTCGCCGATGGCGGTGGCGGCGCCGGTCACACCGAAGTGCGACTGGGCAATCACGGCCACGTCGGCGACCGTGAGCTGAAGCGGCCCCGCACACTGCTGGCGTGCGACGAGTCCGGTCACGCTGCGATCGACCTTGGTGGTCAGGAACCGCTTCGACCCGACCGACAGGAGCCGCAGCACCCGGTCGAGCGCGTCCGCCATCGACAGGTCGGCGGACAGCGTCAGCGGCGCGAGCCTGGGCTGCACCCGGGTCAGCTCGAACGTCTTCTGCGGCATGTCGCCGAGGACGTGATCCAGATCGAGGCTGACCGGCGTGGACTCGTCCAGCTCGTCATGCAGCACGATGCGTCCGTCACCGGTGATCCGCCCGACGAAGGCCACCGGCACGTGCTCCCGATCGCACAGATCGCGAAGCAGGCGCTCGTGCTCCGACCGAACCAGCAGGGCGTCGGCTTCTTGATACTCGGCCCCCCAGATCTCGAGCACTGACAGCGTCTCGTCACCCACTAGGATGTCGCGCACCTCGATACGGGCACCGCCGGGGTGGACGATCTCCTTCAGCACGTTGCAGTTCCCGCCCGCACCCTGGTCGTGGATGCTCACGATGGGATTGCGATCAGCCAGCTCCACGCAGGCCCGGATCACGCGGTTCACCTTCTGCTCCATCTCGGCATCGCCGCGCTGCACCGCGTTGAAGTCCAACTCGGCTACATTCTCGCCTTGGACCATGCTCGATGCCGCCCCACCACCCATTCCAATGCGGTACGCCGGACCACCGAGCTTCACGACCAGCATCCCGAGGTCGGGCTCGCCCTTGTCGGCGTGCCGTGCATCCATCTGCCCAATGCCGCCGCTGAACATGATCGGCTTGAGCCACTCGCGTCGCTCCCCGTTCGGCAACCGTAACCCGAAGGAGCGCGTATAGCCCTGAATGACGGGCTCCCCGAACTTGTTGCCGTAGTCGGAGGCACCATTGCTCGCCTCTATCTCGATCTCGAGTGGGGAGGCAAGGTTGGACGGGTATCGGAACGACGGATCCTCCCACGGTTGCTCGTAGTCCGGGATCCGCAGATTCCCCACGCAGTACGCCGCAGTGCCGGCGACGACCAGAGCCCCTCGCCCGGTTGCGTGGACGTCCCGAATACGGCCACCCGTCCCGGTCTCCGCCCCCGGAAATGGCGCCACGCCGGACGGGAAGTTGTGCGTCTCCGCGGTAAAGATGACGTCGTAGCTCACGTCAGACGCGAGCACCGGAGACGGTCGTCCTGGGTCCACGGGCACGATCGTCTGCACGGCGTATCCGCGAATGGAGCTGGAATTGTCCCGGAACGCTATGACGCTGTTGTTGGGATGGCGCTCCAGGGTGTCCTTGATGAGGGCGATCAGGTGCTGGGGCGCCTGTTGCCCATCGACCATCAGGCGGCCCTTGAAGAACCAGTGCCGCGAGTGCTCGGAGTTGGACTGTGCGATGTCGAAGCACTCCACGTTCGTGGGGTCGCGCCCGATCCGTCGGGCGAACAATTCGGTGTAGTAGTCCAGATCCCAATCGTCGAATGCGAGCCCCATCTCCCGATTGATCCGCTCCAGCGCCCCGCGTCCCTCGCGCAGGATCGGCACCGGGAAGGCGGACTCCGGCTCAATCCCGCTCTCGAACGTCTCGAGCGGCGCCGGATACGCACACTCGGTCATCCGATCGTGTACGAGTGCGAGGAACCGGTCGCGCTCGTCCGCGCTCAGCGGCTGCTCGCTCTGGATGGCATATCGGCGCGAACGCTCGATGCGGTCGACCTCCGCGAGTCCACACGCCCGGCAGATGGCCACCGCATTGGTGGACCATGCCGTCGTGAAGTTCATGCGGGGACCAACCTCGAGCGTGTTTACCGGGTCCAGGAAGGACCCCTCCCCGAGGCCCCCGGGTTCGAACGTCTCCGCCAGCAGCCATCCCAGGATCCCCTGGTGCGTGTCGTTTAACGGTGCCGCCGCGTCGATATTGAAGCAGAACTCGGTGTCGATACCGCGGATGGCCGCGCTCACCCGGTGCCGGGCGAGGGCAAGGAGCGTCGATGTCTTGGCTGCGGTGAGACCGGGATGGCGATAGAGGTGCAGTAGGCTCATGCGTTGGCCAACTGAGGGTCACCAGATCGGGGCCGGCAGGTCGACCGCTCCGGCCTCGTCAGAGGCTGGAAGATAGCAGGTTGGCGGCGGACGGGCGGACATGGCCCACCCGTGGCGAACAGATCGGCCCTGTAGGTAACGTGTCTGGGACGGTGCCGCCGGGGCCGGCGTGGCCGCTGCCCCAGCCCAGGTTACGTCTCATGCGCGGCGGAGGGGATGTCATGGAGATGGAGATCGTCTTTCCGGGTGGTGCCCAGGTGGATGCCCGCGCCGGCAACATGGTGATCACGACCAATCAGGACGGCTCGGCGCCCGCGCCGTTTGCACTGTTCCTCGCCTCGATTGGCACCTGCGCCGGCATCTACGTGCTGAGCTTCTGTCGGCACAGAAGCCTGCCAACCGACGGCATCCGGGTGATCCAACGCATGCAGCATGATCCCGCGACGAAGATGGTCGACGAAATCGAACTGGAGATCCAGGTCCCGCCGAGCTTTCCCCAGAAGTATCACGAGGCGCTGATCCGGGCGGCGGATCAGTGCGCCGTGAAGAAGCACATACAGGAGCCGCCGCAGTTCAACGTGCACACGACCGTCGTGGGCTAACAACCGCCGATTCCACGGTTCCGAGCCCTCACTGCCCATCGAGACGATGCGACATCATTCAGCGTAGCGAGGTATGGCAACATCATGACTGCCGGACGACTCCGCTCTCTCACCCTCGTCGGGATGCTCCCTGTGGTCGCCGCGGTTTGCGCGCGCGGCGCGGCAGAACTCGAGCCCACTGCAGTGACTCCAATGGATGTCGCGAGCGCGACCGACTTCCAGCTCGTGCCTCGGCCTGCTCAGTTGACTCCTGCGCCGGGTAGCCTCCGGCTCGCCGACATCGCGACCGTGACCGTCTCCGATCCGGCAGACGACGAGCTGCGCGCACTCGGCGATTTCACCAGACTGCTGTGGCGAACGGCGGTGGGCGTGGATCTCACGCTTCAGCGTGACCCCGCCGAAGCGTCCCCTACTGGCCGCATCGAGCTGCGGATGACCCCGGTACGGCAAGGCTCGTCCGAGGCCTACCAACTCGCGGTCAGCCCCACGACGATCACGATCTCCGCAGCCGGGCACGCGGGGCTGTTCTACGGCGTGCAGACGCTGCGCCAGCTCCTGCCGCCGTCGGGATCCCAATTGGCGGGGTCACACACCATCCCCGCGGTCACGATCAGGGATGAACCGCGCTTCGAGTACCGTGGGATGCATCTCGACGTTGGGCGGCACACGTTCCCGGTGGCCTTCATCAAGCGATACCTTGACCTGATGGCGATGTACAAGCTGAACACGTTTCACTGGCACCTCACCGAGGACCAGGGCTGGCGCATCGAGATCGAGGGATACCCACGACTCACCGAGATCGGGTCCTGCCGGAAGGAGACGATCCTCGAGAAGAACTTCGATCCGTACGTGGGAGATGACACTCCGTACTGTGGCTTCTACACGCAGGACGAGGTGCGCGAGATCGTCGCCTACGCTGCCGACCGCTTTATCACCGTGATTCCAGAGATCGAGATGCCGGGGCACTCGCTGGCAGCACTCGCTGCCTACCCCGAGTTCGCCTGCACCCCCGGTCCGTTCGAGGTAGCGACCACGTGGGGAGTGCACGAGGACATTTACTGCCCCAAGGAAGAGACGTTCGCGTTCCTGGAGAACGTGCTCCTTGAGGTCTTGGAGCTGTTCCCTTCCACCTACGTCCACATCGGCGGA
The DNA here is from genome assembly GCA_039584325.1 of Gemmatimonadota bacterium. Taxonomy (GTDB): domain Bacteria; phylum Gemmatimonadota; class Gemmatimonadetes; order Gemmatimonadales; family GWC2-71-9; genus JAOTVV01. Next base: position 242,527 of record JBDGYA010000001.1, on the reverse strand, counting down.
GACGAGGCGCCAAAAGCGCGCTGGGAAGAGAGCGAGATCGCGCAGGAGGTGATCCGGCGCGAGGGGCTGGCCGACGAGCACGAGCTCCAGAGCTGGTTCATCCAGCGGATCGAGCAGTTCCTGCTGGCACACGGCCGGCGGCTCATCGGCTGGGACGAGATCCTGGAGGGCGGGCTGGCACCGGAGGCCACGGTGATGTCGTGGCGCGGTATGGCCGGTGGTATCGAGGCAGCCAGGCACGGCCACGACGTCGTGATGACCCCCACCAGTCATGTGTATTTCGACTACTACCAGGGCGATCCGGACTCCGAGCCGCTGACGATCGGTGGGTACACACCGCTCGAGAAGGTATATGCCTTCGAACCGGTTCCGGACGAGCTGAGCACTGCGGAGGCCGAGCACGTGCTCGGGGCGCAGGGCAACGTGTGGACAGAGTACATGAAGACGCCCGACTACGTCGAGTACATGGTGTTCCCGCGGCTGCTCGCACTGTCGGAAGTCGTGTGGACGCCCCGGGCACGGCGGGACTGGGACGATTTCACGCGGCGCCTACCGGCGCACTTCCGGCTCCTCGGCAGCCACGATGTGAACTTCCGGATCCCGCACGTCCGAGGGCTGGAGGAGGATCGGATTACCCTCGAGGACCAGATGACCGTGACGCTCGAGACCCTGACCGCCGGCTCCGAGATCCGCTACACGCTCGACGGTACGGATCCCACTCCGAGCTCTCTGCCGTATGAGGCCCCACTCCAGCTCGATGTCGACGAGCCGGGAGTCACCGTCACCGCCCGCGCATTCCTGCCCAACGGGCGGTCGAGCACTCCGCGTGCTGCGACGTTCCGACGCACCGCCCTGCGCCCTCCCGCACCAATCGATCCGGCCATGCTCTCACCGGGGGTTCGGTACCTGTACTTCGAGTCCGCAGTTGCCTCGGTCGACTCACTGGTCAAGCACGCCCCGGTTGCGGCGGGGGCAGCTCCCGAGATTGGAATCCTCGACATGGCGCGCGATGAATCGATGGGTTTCGTCTTCACGGGCTACCTGCACATCGACCGAGAGGGCATCTACACCTTTCATCTCACCTCGGACGACGGCAGCACGTTGCACATCGGAAGCGAACAAGTGATCGATCACGACGGGTTCCACGGACCGACGACCAAGCGTGGAATGGTCGCCCTGGCCGCAGGGTACCATCCGATCACGGTGGGATTCTTCCAGGGAGGGGCCGGCAGGGCACTCCGAGTCCAGATTGCGGCACCCGACAGCGATCCGGAATCGATTACCAGCCGACTGTACTACGAGCGCTGAGTCGCGGCGTGGGCGAGCTCACCGGGGGCCCACACTCGCTACCCCAAATCCACCAACGGCTCCCGCTCACCCCGGGCATAGCGGACCACGTCCACGACGTCGAAGCCCAATGACACCGTATTCGCGAGCATGACACCGCGTACCCACAGCCCAATGGCCTCGTCCACGGGGATCTGATCGAGCTGCAATGCGAGATACGGCAGCAGAAGCAACCAGACGACGTGCCCGAGCCCGAGCAGGCGAGTGAAGCCGAACACACGCGTGAGCACGGACATGAGCACGAACGCGAGCACGAACGTCCCAAGCACGACTCGGGCTTCCCAATGGTCGAGGAAGAGGAGCGGCCCTACCATGTTCAGGGCACCCAAGAGCACGAGCCAGAGCTGAACCCGACGCGGCAGGCGCATCATGCCGCGTACAAATTCTCGCATTCCGCTGAACATGTGTTCCCTCCGGTCCGTTCCCCTTCCGCCAACAGGGTGGAGACTCGGAGGTTCCGGCGGAACCCTCAGTGCCTGAGCATGGTCAGCGACATCTTGAACCGGGTGGGCGCCTCAACCGCGTGGGGCACGTTCTCGGGCAGCTCGATCACCTGACCGGCGTGGACACGGCACCGGCTCCCTCCGACGGTCACTTCGGCCGTACCCTCGAGCACCACGAGCACCGCCCGATGGGGAACCGTGTGTTCGCTCAGACTCTGACCCTCGTCGAACGCGAACACGGTCAGCGAGCCCCCTGCGGTCTTCGCCACAATCCGGCTCACGATGCTGCCCTCCTGGTAGGCCACCAGGCCGGCAATGGCCGCGGGGGCGGTGTCTCTCCCCACCTCCGCCGGCTCACGCAGCGTCATCGACAGCTCCCTTTGCAGCCCATTACGTCCGCCACGGTGGTCTCCGGGAGACGCCGATACCGAAACCCGGACAACCACCATGCTCCCGGACCCGAGCGGATCCGGGAGCCCCATGGATCAGGTGAGGCCCAGTCGGCTTTCCATATGTGACCGCACCGCCGGCGTGATGACGCCGCGCTCGACCAAGTCGTCCAAGGTCGTCTTGATGTCGGACCGCTCGGCGTCGAGTCGCCGCTCGCGCAGCTCGCCGATCAGACGGGCAAGCCGCTGGTCGTACTCCCCGTGCCGGAGCTGCCCGCGCCGCATCAGGTCGTTCAGCTCCTCGAGCTTGCGGACGAGGTGGTCGAGTTTGATCGAATCATCCATCTGGTGTCCTCCCGGTCCCGTTCAAGGGGTTAGGTCGACGGCGACTTCCGTCGGTCGGTGTCGGTTTCTGGTCCATCGAACTCCCTCACGAATATGAGACTCTTGCGCCGCGACACGACACTCACCAGCGCCTCCACAACCGTGGGATCGAGCTTGCTGCCCGCGAGCTTCTGCATCTGGGCCAGCGCGGCTTGGCGTGGCAGCCTCTCCTGATACGTCCGCGGGCTCGTGACCGCATCATAGATCTCCGACGCGAACACGATGCGCGCCCCGATCGGAATCTCCGCACCCCGGAGGCCGTCCGGATATCCGCTACCGTCCCAGTGCTCGTGATGGCTGCGCACGAACTGTCGCACCGCGCCGAGATGCGAGAGTGGAGCGAGGATCCGAAAGCCAACGAGTACCTGATCGCGAACGTGAGTCTGCTCGTCTTCGCTGAGCGGTCCGCGCTTCCGGAGCACGTCGTCGCGGACGCCGATCTTGCCGAGGTCGTGCAACCGCCCCGCGGCCCGGACGGCCTCGATATCGTCGTCGGAGAGTCCCATCTCCGCCGCGACGGAGGCCGCCAGTTCCGCCACCCGCACCGAGTGCCCGACGAAATCCGAGTCCTTCGCCTCCAGCGCGTTGATCAAGGCCGAGAGCGTCGCGATGTTGACCTGTCCGAGCTTATGTCGCTCGCGCTCGAGCTCGCGGGTCCGCTCGACCAGTTCCTGCTTCAGCCACGCAGAGATCTGCTGCGTCTGTATGGCAGTCCCGCGCCGGTGCAGGGCCCGATCGACCGCCAACCGGAGTTGATCCTCCTCCAGAGGCTTCGAGACATACTCGAACGCTCCCTGCTGCAGGCAGATCGCGGCACTGGTCGCATCTTCGACACCGGCAAGGACCACGATCGCCAGATCGGGATCCGCCTCCAGCGCCGAGGGGACGACCGTCGTGGCATCGACGTCGCGCCGTGAGACATCGATCAGGGCGAGAGCGAATCGCTTATCACCAACGGCAGCGATGCACTCGGGCACTCCGGCCGGAGTGTCGATCTCGAATCGCTCCCGCAGGAGAAGCTCACGCACCTGCTCCTCCGCATCGTCATCGGCGAGGAGGAGGATCGTCTCCGGCGGCTGTGCTTCCCGCAACTCGGCCACAGTGTACCTCGGCATCGGATTCAGCGGCACCTAGACTAGGCTGAACAATATCCAGTGCAGGCCGCTTGGGCTACCAATGGCCGCGATCGTCCCGGTAATGGGGAAACGCGACGGGCCACCTCGAGAGGCGGCCCGCGCGGGGAGGTTGTCCGGCCCGTCGACCGGACGGATGCGGCCGTGTCCTTCAGCCGACAGCCGCCGATGGAGCTGACCAGTCCATCAGGCGGCCATCGCGTCGACGGCCTGCACCGGTACCGGCTCGCGCACGTTCCACCGATAGCCGAGCCAGATAAGGCAGAGTCCCAGCAACTCCGTCACGTAGAGCACCTCCACGTAACCCATCCTGGTTGCGGTTCCGCCGATCCCGGGGAGCAACGCACCGATCGCAATCAGGACGTTGCCGATGTACCGGTGGCGCAACTGGGGCAGCCGGCGGAACCGCAGAGCCGAGTACACGGCGCCGCCGATCAGGAATACGGCCGCATAGGTATTCACTAAGGGACTGAAGAGCCGCACCCAGGTCCACTCCATGACGCGACCGGATAGGCGGTGCGTCTCGACAAGTGCAGAGTCGATGGGCGTGAGGAGCACGAATGCCGCCGCCACCGCGATCCAACCCAGCAGCACCACTGCCAGCACGTTGGCCGTGCGGCGCCGCATCAGCAGGTACACCGTCCCCTGCGCCAGCGGAGCACCACCAAGCAGTGCGCCGGAGATGTACCAGGCGCGGAACAGCGGTTCACTCCAGCCAAGCAGGGTGACCGACGCTTCGGTGAAGGTACCGACGCCATAGAGCAGAATACCCGCTCCCCACCACAGCAGGTGCGGACCCGAGCGGCGCTCGCGATAGCGACGGAAGATCACGATCGCGAACGCCACCGCCAAAATCGTCGTGACGATCGGGATGAAGTGAATCGGTGCTCGCACTATACGCTCCTTGGCGCCCCAGGACCGACTCGGCGTCCACGTTCAGAACTCGATACCGTAGCTCACGGTCACTCCGCGCCGCGACTCGGGCCGGAAGAACGCGGCATTCGAGAACTCGGCGTAGAGCGCGTTGGTCAAATTCGTGACCGCAATGCCGAGTCGATGCGTGACCGGTCCCTGGCGAAACAGGGTTGCACCGCCGCGTACCGAGTGGACCGTGAAGGCGGGGAGAATCTCCCCGATCGGACTCGCGCCGATCGGCCCCGACAACTCCGAATCTTTCCGCTCACCGTTGTGGCGCAGGACATACGCGATCCAGAATCGATTCGACGGATGCCGATAACCGGCATCGAACTGATACTTGTTTCCGTACGAATCGCCGACCGGGTTGTTCTCGTTCAACACGTCCTTCGTATTCAAGTGCGTATAGCTGCCACCGACCGCAAAACCGGCGGGCAGCATGACGTCGGCCGCTACCTCAACTCCGGTGAAGCGTAGCTTGTCCACATTGACGTTCCAGAACGTCGGGAGTCCGTTCAAGCTGTCGCCGGTGGCGTCGATCCGGATGCCATTCCTGATGTCGTTCCGGAACCAAAACGCCTCGAGGAACAGATACCGGTTTCGATACCGGGCGCCGAGGTCGAAGTTGAGGCTCGATTCAGGCTCGAGGCTCGGGTTCGGTACCTGATAGGCGGCCCCTTCGGGGGTGAGCCCGTTGAAGAACTGCTCGACGAGGTTCGGAGCGCGGAAGGCGCGACCGACACTGCCGAGCAGCGTAATCATGGGGGTGACCTCGTAGAGCAGGTTCGCCGCGCCGACTACGGTGTTGTACGTGCGCGTCTCCAGCGCCGCGTCTATGCCGGGTGTCTCCCGGGTTGCCGCCCGAATGTGTTGGTAGCGACCGCTCACGACGAGGGACGTCTTGCTTGTGAACCGCCAGTCGGCCTGCACGAAGCCACCGGCATTCAGGTAGCTCGCATACGGCACGAGTGGTACCGCGGACACCGTTTGCTGCGGAGGACCGAAGCCGACGATCGTCGTGAGCGATGTGTCGCTGTTCTCCGACGCATCGCGGAACATGTCCAGCCCGTAGGTGAGCATCACGCTGCTACCCGCGAGCTTGGTCGCCTCCAGCCGTGCGCCCAACGTCGAGAGATCCGAGTAGTTGAAGCTCTCCACCGCAACGCCTGCGTCAGGAGCACTCGGGATTCCAAAGGACACGAAGACGTTGTTGGACAACCGACGCCGGTTGCCCTGGTAGTAGCCGACCACGGTGAACCGATCCGCGAATCCGAGTGGGAGGTCGCTCGCCCGGTACCCCGCCGTGACCTTGTCGAAGGTCTGGAACGGGTAGATGATCTGGATAAACGGAGCGTCCGGTGCATAGCTGCCCGGATCGACGTATCCGAACCCCGCCGTATCGGCATGGTAGCGCTCGTACTTCGCGTAGACCTCCGAGCTTCGCGACACCTGGTAGCCCAGGTATCCCTCGATGCTGTAGTCGTTGGTTCCGGTGTCGAAGACCGTCGTGTTGGAATCGAGCGTGATCTGACCGAAGGAACCACTGGGCGCCCGGTAGTCCTTCGCGGCACGGTACGACCCCTTGGCTCGGAACAACCACGACCCGAACCGACCGTTCACGCTCCCCACTCCCCGATGCTGCCCGTCCTGGCTGCTATAGCGGTAGCTGCCGGACCCGTGTAGTCCCTCATCGGTGGGTCGGAGGGTGATCATGTTGATGACGCCGCCGATCGCATCGGTACCGTACAGCACCGAGGCCGGCCCGCGGACGATCTCGATTCGTTCGAGCGAGGACACGTCGACGAGCCCAGGGATCTCGCCGAACGACTGCTGGCGTCGCGAGTTCGACAGCCGCATGCCGTCCTGAAGAAGCAGGATGCGCTGCCCGCGCTGCCCGCGAATGCTCGGACGGACCTGGTTCACACCGACACCGGTCACGTCGACGCCGGGAAGGTCCCGCAGCAAATCGGCTGGATTGTTCGGCGTGCGTTCGCGGATCTCCGCTTCGGTCAGCACCGATACCGGCTTTGGCACGTCGAACTGGTTCTTCTCCGTGCGCGTGGCCGTCACGACGACCGGACTGATGCGATACGAGACCGTCGGTTTGACCTCCGCCGAGTCCGGCGTCTCAGCCGGCGGTTGCTGTTCCTGCGCCATCACGGGCGCAGCACCGACAACGAGGAAGAGCGCGACGACGGAGGACCAGCGCGGCAGCAACGACTGCAGGTAAACGGAAAACCTCATGTTCTACCCCCTCCAACACTTCCCGTGAAGAACTTCCGCTGCCGGCGCGTTCCACGGGTCCGCCGGGCAGCGTCGTGCGAACCGACGCATGATGCCTCCGGGTATGCGAGTAGGGTATTCGGGTTTGTACGGAACGGCCGGCCCGTAGTCTTACGGATTGACGCGCGGTGGTTCAGGCGTCCCCGATGCCGGTCTCCATGACGAATCGGGTGAGATCAGCGACGGAGCGCATCTTGAGCTTGCGCGCCAGACTGTCTCGATGGGTCTCGACGGTGCGCGGGCTGATGCCCAGCTCCGCGGCGATCTCCTTGTTGGTCAGACCGCGTGCGATTCGCACCAGCACTTCGCGCTCGCGGGGCGTGAGCTGATCCGCAGCCGAGCGACGGCGCGCGCGGGTCGACTCCTCCCTGAGTGCAGTGCTCAGCTGACGAGCAGCTGCAGGATGGAAATACTCCCTGCCCTCGTGAACGGCCCGGACTGCGGCCCGCAGCTCATCGGGCTGCGCATCCTTGAGTACGTAGCCCGTCGCGCCGGCCCGCACTGCTTCGAGCACGTACTCCGGATGGTCGTGCATGCTGAGGATGAGCACACGGACATCCTCGCGCTCGGACCGAATCTCGGCCGTGACCTCGAGCCCGGACTTCTCGGGCATCGTGAGATCGAGTACCAGCACATCCGGCTCGAGCTCCAGCGCGAGGGTCAGGGCCTCCGCACCGTCTCCGGCTTCCCCGACGACCTCGAAATCCGGGGTACCGGCGAGCACGGTTCGGATGCCCTCTCGTACCACGGCGTGATCGTCGGCAACGAGTACACGCACCCGTCGTGGCGTGGTCACGCGGCCACCTCCGCCGGCGGCGGCACCCGGACGACCAGCTCTGTCCCCTTGGCGGGAAGCGAGCCCACCGTCACGGAGCCTCCCACCGCACCGATCCGCTCCCGCATTCCCGCGAGGCCCATGTGACCCCAGCGCTCGAACTCCTCGATCTGCCGGCCGTCCGGCATGCCCCGTCCGTCGTCCCGGATACGCAGGACCACATCTCCCTCCTCAACACCCAGCGCAACCGAAGCGCTCGTAGCCTCCGCGTGCCGCAGGACGTTCGAGAGCCCCTCCTGCACCGCGCGGAAGATCGCTAATTCCGCGTCCTCCGAGAGCGCTGGCAGTCGTTCGGATGCTCTGAAGGTACCCTGCAGCTCCGACCGCTCGCTGAACTCGTTGAGCAGGGCACGGATGGCCGGCACCAACCCGAGATCGTCGAGCAAGGACGGGCGGAGCGAATTGGTAACATTGCGGATGGAGCGTATGCCCTCGTCGATCAGGGCCAGTGCGCGCTCCAGGTTGGGCACGATGGCACTGTTCGCCTCTTCCCGTGCGATGCCGAGCTGCAGCTTCACCGCCGAGAACAACTGCGCCGTCTCGTCGTGCAACTCGCGGGACAGCCGACGGCGCTCTTCCTCGTTCTGTTGAACCATGCGCGTGGCCAGCAACTCGAGCTCCGCCTTCCGCCCCTCGAGCCGCCGGTAAAGATCGACGTTCTCGAGCGCGGCACCCACCTGCCGGCCCAGGGCGACCAGGAACGGGCGATCCAGCGCCGCGAACGGATCTCGGGCCGCACCCACGATAACCAGGGCGCCCACCACGCCGTTACCGCGCAGGATCGGGAGTGCGGCCACGTACGCCAGCCGCCTCCCCTGGAGACCCGCCGGAGGAGCCCAGTCGGTCACGACATCGGGCGCACCGGTCTCGAGCACTCGGTGAATGGCCTGCTCGGCAGCCCCGTGCGGACTGCCTCCTGTCCAGTCCACGCACACCCCCGCACCGCGAACGAACCTGCCCTGGTCGCGATCGATCACGTACATAGCACTCCCCTGCACGGCGGGGAGTGTCAGTAGACGGCCAAGCAGGGCGTCCAGAACATCGTGCTCACGCTCGCGGTATTGCAGTTCACTGGAGAGTGCCGACAGGGTGCGCACACCTCCCTGCAGATCCTCCACAACGAGCAGGAGAATGCCGGCCGCGACCGCAAGCGTGAACGCTATATCCAGATAGTAGCCCCACGGATTCCACACACCCTTCGCACGCAGCAGCGGATAGTCCAGATGATGGACTGCCCACAGCAGGAGGGATATGGCAAGCCCTATCGCGGCGGTCGAACGCACCTGCCTGTGGTAGCGGAAGAACGCCCATGCCGTCCAGGCGGTCGCGACACTCAGGAACAGCACCGCCGGGAGTGCGGCCAGCAGGAAGTTATCGAGCCGGTAGATGGCGGCGTAGGACCAGACCGGTGGGAACAGAACCACTGCCAGATAGGCCCGTCGCCAGCGCAGCTGCTGCGAGAAGACGAGCGCCGCCCAGAGCAGCGCCAGTGCGGTCCAGCCCGTGATGACCTGATGCCAGTAGAGCCAGTAGCGCTCGGCCGTGAGGACGAAGCTGATGATGGCCCCGAGCCGCAGCACGTACAGGTACCAGGCGACGGCCCACCAGCCGAAGTACGGCTTGCGGTACCGCCGGTAGAGCCAGGTGCACAGCAGCGCGAGGCCGAGCGTGATCGCCCCTTGAAAGAACGCCGCGGCCAACTCCGCACGCGCTGAATCGGGGATCGTCAGATCCATGGTCCCAAGAAACCCACGAACGCCACTCAGCGGAAGGCGCGAACGGCTAGAGCAACAGCAGACACGTCAAGGTGAGCGCATTCGCCGAGACCAGTGACCAGCCGACCAATTTCAGGCGTCTCGGGTGGACCGGCACAGCCGCAACAGCAGCCGTGACGGCAACGGGTGGAATCACGGCGATCGCGGCCAGCACCGGTACGTGCCCGGTCACCGCACCCACCAGCATTCCCGCAGGCACGACCACGGCGAGGACGAGTGCGCTGCCCCGAAGCCGCGAGGCTCCGGCTCGGCACTTGTGATACACTTTGAGCCCGTGCACCGCGATGGTTCCCAGCGCGAAGCTGGTGAACCACACGCCCGCAGCGATCCATCCAACCGTCCAACTCCCTCCGCCCGCGATGACTAGCGGAACCACCGCGCCGGCGAAGACTGCGATGATCAGGATCTCTGCAGGGAGGGTCTTCTGTCGCCGGCGCATCATCCACGGCAAGAGCGCGACGGCGGGCAGTAGCGGAACGTATAGCGCGGTCCGGACGTCCGGCCCACCGAGCAGCGCCCCACAGGTTCCGCCGACAACGCCCAGCCCCACGAGCAGAGCCAGCCGCTGAACAGCCACCTTCCCGAGATCGCGCTGCAGACGCGCTCCGCGCATCCCCGAGAGGATAGCCAGCGGCTCATGCGCCAAGAACACCGTTGCGGCGCCGACGGCGAGACACGCGCCTGACAGGCTTGGCCCCGCGACCGCGAGTCCCGTCGCGAGGGGGAAGGCGAGCTCGGCATATGCCCCGTGTTCCCGGGGCCAGAGCGATCCCGTGCTCACCGTTGGTATGACCCGGTGAAGGCGCCGCCTGCCAGGAACGCGACAGCCTCCGCAGGTGCGGAGGCTGTCGCCCGGCAGGCGGCGTGATGAACCGACCTACCTGCTCGCGTAAACCTCGACGTCGCCGTTCGCATCGAACGCAAGCACCTGGTAGCGCTCTGGCGCACGACCAGGGACCTCCATTCCTGGAGAGCCAATGGGCATCCCCGGCACCGACAGCCCGCTAACCGGGGGCCGCTCGTCTAGCAGTCTATGCACCAGATCCGCCGGTACGTGCCCCTCGATGACATATCCGTCGACCACTGCCGTGTGACATCCTTCGAGTTGCCTGGCGACTCCGTACTTGCGCTTCACCGGCACCATGTCTGCGACATCGATCTGGTCAACCTCGAATCCGTTCTCTTGCAGGTGCCCGACCCACTTGTTGCAGCACCCTCAGGTGGGGGCCTTGTAGACCGTCACGGTGGGCTGTTGCGTGATCGGCCGAGATTCCACCGCGGCGACCGTCACCAGCCCCGCCGTCAGGACGGCACCGCCGGCGACCAGCACCTTGAAGCGCAAACTCATATCCAGAGACCTCCGTCGGGGGCCGCGAGTGGCCACGTCAAACCCGATGTATTGAATCGTGATTCGAAATGTAGGGCCTTCTGCCCTGCCCCGCTACCCGACGGTGGCGTCTTCCTCACTCCCGACGAGCGAGCAAAAGCGCGGATGGTCGCGGAGCGTCTCGAAATCGGGATCGTTCAGGATCCATCGGCGATTTCCGAACCCGATGTCGAGAGCCCGTTCGAGGCGATCGAGCGCCTCGTCGGTTCGGCCGAGAATGGCGTCGGTGCAGGCCACGGCGTAGACCACGACGGGATCGTCGGGATCGATGGACATGGCACGCTCGTTCCACACGATCGCGTCCTCGGTCCGCCCGAGGCGCGCCAGACACCCAGCTCCGAGCGTGAGCGCCCGCCCATCACCGGGCGTCAGATCGAGGTGCTTCTCGACCGACTTGAGGGCACGCTCGTACGCCTCCTTGGCTTCCTCGTCCCTCCCAAGAGCCTTATAGGACAGGGCCGCCAGCAACCGGGCCTGGTAGTCGTCGTGAACTTCGCACGCCTGCTCAAACAGCTTGACGGCTCGCTCGAACCGGCCCTGCTGAAAACAGGTGCGAGCGAAGAAGTAGTAGGGCTCGAACAGGGCGGGATTGAGCCGGATAGCCCTCTCGAACTCCGCCTCGGCCTCCTCGAACCGCTTACTGAGGGCGACCGCGAGCCCTCGCGCCGCATGCGCTTCGGACAAATCGGGCGCCAGCTCGAGCGCCCGCCGGCTCGCAGTGTCGGCTTCCTCCAGGAAGGCCTCACCGCCCTCGAAATACATGTAGAGGAACGAACAGCTGTCGGCGAGGCCGGCGTGCGCCAGCGCGTAGTCGGGATCGATGGCGATTGCCTCCAGGAACATCTCCCGAGCGTGATGCACGCTGTTTTTCTGGAACAAGTGCAGGAAGTACCGGCCACGCAGATACCGCTCGTATGCCTCCACGTTGGCTGCCGAGGGGCGCGCCAGCGCCCGGCGCTGGTCTTCACTCAAGATGACCTCCAGCGACTCGACGATCTTCGACGCGATCTCGTCCTGAATGGCAAAGACGTCTTCCGCCTCCCGGTCATAGCGCTCCGACCAGATGTGGTAGCCGTCCGCTACCCCAATGAGCTGGGCGGTGATACGCAGGCGCTTGCCTGCCTTGCGCACACTCCCTTCGAGCACCGTGGCCACGCCGAGATCTTTGCCGACCCGTCGAATATCCTGTTCGTCGCCCTTGTAGGCGAAAGCTGAGGTCCGCGATGCGACCTTCAGCGCCTGCACCTTCGTCAGCGCGTTGGTGACCTCCTCGGCGATGCCGTCGCCGAAATACTCGTTCTCCGGATCGGCGCTCATGTTCGTGAACGGCAGCACCGCGATGGACCGCGGCGAGGGCGGTGTCGGCTCCGGCTTCGCAGTCAGAGTCCGCACCCAACCCGACCGGCGGGTGGTCAGGGCCCCAGCGAACTCCGCAGCCGTGTCAAATCGGTGCTCAGGGGCAATCGCGAGAGCGCGTTCGATGATGTGCTCGAGGGTGTCGGGCACATCGCTGCCCACGGTTCGCAGTGCCGGCACAGGCTGTGTGACCTTCTTTGCCAGAATTGCGCGGGCGTTCGGGCCGTTGTGCGGTGGCTCCCCTGCAAGCATCTCGTACAACACGCATCCGAGAGCGTAGATGTCCGAGCGTGCATCCACGTGCTCCCCGCCCGCCTGCTCCGGGCTCATGTACGTGGGAGTCCCGACCGCCATGCCCGGGAGCGTGACGCGTTCCTCGCCAGCCGCCGAGATCGCCCGCGCGACGCCGAAATCGGTGACCAGGGCATGGCCCGAATCCAGCAGAATGTTCTCGGGTTTCACGTCGCGATGCAGGACGCCACGCCCATGCGCGTACCCCAGCGCGTCCGCCACCTCGGCGGTGATGTGCAGCGCCTCATCGAGCTGGAGCCGCTGCTCGCGCTGGAGCCGCTGGCGAAGTGACTCCCCGGTGACGAACGGCATGACGTAGTACAGGAAGCCCGAGACCTCGCCGGAGTCGTACAGGGGCAGGATGTGTGGATGGCTGAGCTGTGCGGCGATCTCGATCTCTCTGAGGAACCGCCCGGTGCCGAGCGACGCCGCCAGTTCCGGGCGCAGCACTTTGATGGCCACCTGTCGAGCGTGCTTGGCATCTTGAGCCAGATACACGACCGCGGCGCCCCCACGTCCGATCTCCCGCTCCAGGACGTAGCGTTCCGACAGCACCGCATTGACGTAGTCCTGCATCCGCTCTGGCAAGATCCGTTCTCCCTGAGGCGTCGTCATCGACCCGCCGGATCTCGAACCGCGTGCTCCGGTCAGTCCGGCGTCACCGCGGCACTGCCAGCCCGGCGCGACGGCTCTCACCACTACTACGGTCGATCCAGTGGATCTGTTGCAGCCGTCGCCGGGAAGGGGCGATACGGGCTGGTACCCGTGTCGATCCCAAAGGTTTGATGCGTGATCTGCGCGGAGGGTTGCCGCGCGGCGGAGCCCGATGCGCCATCCGGAGCGAACCGCCGCCGTGCGGCACTCCTGATGTGGTTACAACGAAATGACTTACGACTCTTCTCCGACGTTCTTGCCAAGCCGACTGAGGATGTTCACCCCCGTGGCGGTCTCGATCTGCTCAGTGAGCTTGATGATCGCCTCCGGCAGCTGGCCGGCGGCGGTGGCAACGCCGGTGCCATGTCCTCCCGAATCGATGACGGTGACCTTGTCGATGTCCATTCCCTTCACACTGTGGGAGATCTCTCGGATGATCTCGGGCAGCATGTTCAGGATGAAGATGCGCTCGGCTTCAGTTCCCGCGTGCTGGTAGAGCTTAATGGTCCCCTCGAGCACGAACAGCCTGGCTCTCCCGTCTTCCGCAATCGTCGCCGCTACGCCTTTCGCCCGCTCCTCCGACGCCTCGCGGTCGGCCTTCGCCGGAAGCAGCACGTCCGCCTCGAGGCGCCGCTGCTCGAGGGCGACTCGTTCCTGCTGCAGTGTCTGCTCCGCCACGACCCTGGCCTTCTCACCCGCCACCTGTGCCTCGGACTCGCGAGCCAGCGCCTCGCCGTCCAGCTCCGCCCGGCGCACCCGGAGCCGGTTGTTCTCCTCGGTGATCCGCAGATCCGCCTGGATCGCCGCCACCTGAGCCGCCTGGCGGGCTGCCGCTTCGGTTTGCTCGGCCTCGGATGCCCGCTGCGCCTCGGCGACCCGGGCCTTCTTCAGGATCTCTGCCGTTTGCTGGCGTCCGATGGAGTCGAGGTAGTTCACCTCGTCTGTGACGTTCTGGATCTTCAGCGTGTCGAGCTCGAGGCCCAGCTTCTTGAGATCCTCGTCCGCCTCCTCGATCAGCCGATGGGCGAACTTGAGCCGGTCCTCATTCACTTCCTCGGGTGTGAGCGTCGCCAGGACGCCACGGAGGTTTCCTTCCAGCGTGTCCTTGGCGATGTGCATCAGCTCCTCGAACGGCTTGTCGAGGAGCCGCTCGACGGCGTTGTGCGACACCGGATCGCGGCCGCTGACCTTGACGTTGGCGATCCCTTGCACGATGAGCGGAATACCGCCGCGTGAGTAGGCGTTCCGCACCGTCACCTCGATCGGGATCGTCGTGAGGTCGATACGTGACACGCGCTCGACAATGGGAATTCGGAGGGTTCGGCCCCCGTGCATGACGCGGTACCCGATCCGGCGACCGTCCGTCGTCACTCGGCTGCGGCCGGTGATCACGACCAGTTCATTGGGCAGGCAGATCACGATGAGCGAACGTACCGCGTAGATCAGGGCGGCGATGATGGCGAGGCCGACGCCACCCAAGATGAGTCCAGCCGACGGGTCCATGGTATCCTCAGTCGTCCGTTGATGGTGGAAGCTCTCGTGCCGCGAAAGGCATGACGACGGCTCCGGTATCCGAAACCTCGAGCACCACGACCTCGCGACCGGGCGGCAGTGCCTCCTGATACCCCTCAGCGAGGCTGGCCACCACGTGAATCTCGCGGTCCCCGATGCGGCATGCGATCCGGCCGCGCTGTCCGGGCGTAAGCGGCAGTACGACTCGCGCGACACACCCCTCCATGTCGGCGTCACTGATCGCATCGATCGCGCTGTCGCTCCGGCGAAGCCAGACGAAGGTGGCGTGGGTCACGAGCATCGCCGCCACACCCATCGCCACCGATGGTATGAGCCCGCCCAGCGTGGAGGCATCGCGCAGGAGCGTGAGGAGCGTGCCGGTGATGCCAAAACCCGCGAGGAAGAAGATGAAGTTCCGCGGACGTAACAGGCCCAGCACGAGTTCGCCGGCCCAGCCCGAACCGGGATGCCCTACGGTGGCGTGATGGGCGACGTCGTGGGACGCACCGGCGTCGTGATCGAAGCTGTGGTCGAAATCGTGGCCGGCGTCGGCGTCGTGCTCCGCCCCGCCGAGTAGCGAGAACAGCAGGAGGCCGCCGCCGATGATGGCTGCAAAGAGGTAGATACCGAGCATCCGTCCACCCCTCCCCGTTGAGCCTCTCTCCGAATGTGCGCGGGCGGCCGGACGCAGGCAAGCGGTGTCACTGACGTGGCACCGGGGGGTGCAGCTCAGCTCGGAGCCAGCTCCCCTACTCCTTCGACCAGTCGGTCGATCTCCTCTTCGGTCGTGTAGCAGCAGCACCCCGCCCGCACGAGCCCCTCCGGCGCCAGACCCAGGCGCTGCACGACGGTCATGGCGTAGAAGTCACCGTGGGAGGTGAACAGGCCACGGGCGGCAAGCTGACGGCTCACCGCCGAGGACGGCACGCCACGCACCGTGAAGGCAGCCGTGGGCGTCCGCATCTGGGAGGGACGGGGCCCAAACAGCTGCACGTTGTCGATCGCACTCAGCCCATTCCAGAGGCGTGCGAACAGTGCGCGGCCCCGTTCATGTAGTGCCCCGTACACCGTCGCGAGCTGCTGGCGCAGCATTCCGTCGTTGTGGGCGAGCGAGGCGAGCCACTCCACGCCGGCGGCTGCCCCGATGATCCCTTCGTGGCACAGGGTCCCCGTCTCGGCCCGTTCGGGCGGCTCGTTCGAGGCGGGGAGTAAACGGGGAAAGTCGACGTCTCGCAGCAGCGCTTCGCGTCCCCACAGCACCCCCACGTGTGGACCGTAGAACTTGTATGGCGAGCAGGCGAAGAAGTCGCACCCCAGCGCTCGGACGTCAGCCAGCTGGTGCGGAACAAAATGCACCCCGTCAACGAACACGAGGGCACCGACCGAGTGTGCTGCCTCGATCACTGGACCGAGGTCCGTGACGGTCCCCAGCGCATTCGCCGCCGCGCCGATTGCCACCACTCTCGTGCGGTCGCCGACAAGCGACAGGACCTGCTCCATATCGAGCTGTCCGGTCTCGGGCACGAGCCGACCCCAGCGGACCACCGCTTCCCGCTCCTCCGCCAGCGCCGTCCAGGGATCAATGTTCGCGTGGTGATCCAGCTCAGTGACGACCAGCTCGTCCCCCGGTCCGATCCCCCGTCCCAACGCCCGTGACACGTGGAACGTCAGCGTCGTCATGTTCGTCCCAAAAATGATCTCTTGCGGGGATCCGTTGAGGAACGCGGCAAAGGCCCCTCTCGCGCGTTCGAGGGCCGCATCGGTCTCGGCGCTCGTCGGAAACTCCCAGTGCGTGTTGGCGTTGTGATGGAAGAGGTAGGCCACCATGGCATCCGCGACGGCCCGCGGTACCTGGGTGCCCCCGGGGCCGTCGAAGTAGGCGACCGGAATCCCCCCTTCCCGACGCTCTAGCGCTGGGAATTGCGATCGGATCGTGGTCTCCGACGCTACACCCTTCCTGCTGGACCATTCCGTTCTCTGCTCAGCCATGCCTAGCGGTCCTCGTGCTACCAGTGTGGTGAGCCCCTCTCTTGCTCGGGCAGGAGGTGCCGGCCGGGAATATACCGGCGACCGCTGCGGCGGCCAATGTGCTCGCGTCAGTATATTGGGTGCATCGACTCAGCCCGCGAGGCGCCCGCGATGGATTACTACGTCGCCAACCTGCTCGAAATCCTCATCTACGCCGTGTCCGGCCTGTCGGGCCTCTGGATCGTCTCCCGCATCGTGATCTCGCGGCGGTCCCGGGTCGCAGAAGGGGACTTACGGAAGCTCGCCGAGTCGCTGGACGGCGTGCGGGACTCGGTGGACGCCATGCGGCTCGATATGGGGGACATCGCGGAGCGACTCGAATTCACCGAGCGGGTCCTCGCGCAGATCGCCGACGAACGGCGCCCGCCACCACCGCGCATCCCGGCGAACTGACGCCCACACTCCTCCTCGGAAGTGGCTCAGGGGCGCCGTGCGGCGATGAGGGACATCGCGCGGACCACGAGGGCGCCCCTCACCGGCCGAGCTGGCTCGAACCAGCTCAGCCGCGGTTACTCAAGTTCCCCGCGGCAGAGCGTCATCTGCATCACGCTGCGCCGAGGCCTCCCGCCACCCGCCGGGATCGGTATGCTCACTTCCACGTCGTCACGATCGGATGGGCCTCGGTGTTGAAGATCGCCGAGCCGAAGGGCAGCACGGAGTCGGGAGCGAACAGGAGATAGGCGTACTTGAGCGTCTCTGCCAGGAAGAAGCTCTCCATGGCGTCGGCCTGCTCCATCGTGAGCACGCTCTCCAACGCCGCGTAGCCGCCCTCGGTCCGGCAGTGACGGACGATGGCGTCGAACATCGTGCGGCCCATCTCCAAGTAGCGCGCATCCCCCGTGCGCTTCCACAGATAGTAGGCCGACTCGATAGCTTCCGGCCGCAGATGATACGGAGGCGCCACCACCTCCATCGTCACGTAGTCCAGCTGCTCAGGCTCGATCCCGAACCCGGTCCACATGCGGTAGACCGATGTCATGAGCCGCTCCGCCCGATCGAGATCGCCTCCGAGCGCGAGCACCGCCGACAGAAACGCGTCCAGGGCACCGAACTGCGTCGCGGTGCGCTCACCCGTGTGCATGTCGGCGTGCCCGTACCACAACCCGTCCGGCTGTTCGTCCGCGAGGTAGGCGTTGACGGCAGCACTCGACGTATCCCACATGGTCTTGAAATCCGGATCTTCGAACAGCAGCCACGCCTTGAGCAGGTACTCGTAGTACGAGTCGATCATACCGCTCACGTGGCTCGACGGGTTCTGCCACTCGCCGGTCTCCACGTCAATGGTCGTTCCGACCAGACCGATCGACGACCGGCGCCGGTAGACCTCGGTGACTGCCCGCTTGGCAGTGTCGTAGTAGGCCGGGTTGCCCGTGAGTTTGCTCAGCGTCCCGAACTCCAGCATGAGCGTGCCGATCTCCGCCGGGTTGTTCACGTTCCACTCGGTCGCACCGCTACGCAGGTTGATGCGCACGTACGGCATGCCGGTCGGCGAGTCGAAGGCCGGCAACAGCCGGTCGCCCAAGTCGGTCGCCAGCGCCAGGAATCGCGCGTCCCCATCCATCTGGAACGCCGAGAGTAGCCCACCGAGCATACGGATGGTGATCTCGAACACCTGCACGGTGATGTCGTGGTCGAACGACAGGCTATCCACGACCAGCGACTTCGCCATGACCGCCTCGTCGGTCAGCCCCATGAGGAGCATCGTGTCGAACGCGTCGAGCGGGGTCATGTACAGCGGGACGTCATGCCAATCGCGGAAGCTCTGGCTGACCGGACGTAGCTGGTCGTGTCCCCACGCATACCGCACGTAGCTGTTCCAGGCATACAGGAACTCGGACCGTACCGAGTCCGCCATCGCCGCACGGTCGATCTTCGACGCCGAGGGCGGACGGGACTCGACCGCGTGCCCCCACTCGACGTTCGGCTCGGGGCCCATCTCGAGGCGGAGGGTCCCACCGGCCGAGATCTCAGGGTGGGTCAGGTACGTCCGGGCCAAGGCTTGCCCGTTGAGCGTCGCACGCTGCACGTACTTGTTTTCCGCGGACACACCGGGCGCCTCGACGTAGAACACCGTCCCCTCGCCGACCGTGACCGCCGCAGCCTCGAACACCGGACTGCCGATCACGTACACGCCGCCTACGGGATTCACGGGATACAAGCCCAGCGCGCTGAAGACGTACCAGGCCGACATCTGCCCGCAGTCCTCGTTGCCCGCGAGTCCAGCTGGGCCGTCGTGGTACAGCGTATCCATGATCTGCCGGACTTGGTGTTGCGTCTTCCAGGGCGCGCCGGCGTACGGATACAGGTAGGCGATGTGGTGGCTCGGTTCGTTGCCGTGCGCGTACTGGCCCAGCATGCCGGAGATGTCCGGCGAGACGTGCTCGCCCGTGATTGCCGTGTCCGCCGCGAACAGCGAATCGAGCTTCGCCATGAAGGCACGGTCGCCGCCCATGAGATGGATCAGGCGTGCAACATCGTGCGGCACGAACCACGAGTGCTGCCACGCGTTGCCTTCGGTGTAATCCGTATTGACCCGGTGCGACGCTCGTACGGGATCGAACGGCTCAACCCATTCCCCATCCGCATCCCGCCCACGCATGAAGCCGGTCATCGGATCGAACACCGCCTCGAAGCTCCGCGATCGGTTCCGAAATCGCTCCACGACGTCCTCGCGTCCGAGTGCCTCGGCCATCTCCGCGATCGCCCAGTCGTCGAACGCGTATTCGAGCGTCTTGGTGACCGACTCCGGCTCCAACTCGGAGGGGATATAGCCGAACTGTCTGTAGTATTGCAGGCCGCGATGATCTGCCATGGCGCTCTCGATCATGGCGTCCAACGCACGACTCCCCTCGAAGCCGCGGAATCCCTTGAGGTATGCGTCGGCGACGACGGGGATCGCGTGGTAACCGGTCATCGTGTTCGTCTCGTTGCCGACCAGCGACCACACCGGAAGCAGCCCGTGTTGGTCGGTGAACGCCAGCATGGAACGCACCATGTCGTTCACGCGATCGGGCTCGATGAGGGTATAGAGGGGATGGGCCGCGCGGAAGGTGTCCCACAGCGAGAAGATGGAGTAGTTGCGGAATCCGTCCACTTGGTGGATCTCGCCGTCGCCGCCACGATAGCGGCCGTCCACATCGTCGAACCGGACCGGGGCCAGCTTGGTGCGGTACAGGGCCGTGTAGAACGTCCGCGCGCGTGCCGTGTCGTCCGTGCGGATGCGGATGCCCTCCAGGGACTCGTTCCACCGCATGCGTGCCTTGCGCCGCACGCGGTCGAAGTCCCAGCCTGGGACCTCCGCCTCGAGATTGCGCCGCGCGCCTACGAGATCGACGTACGAGATTCCGACCTTCATGAGAACCTGCTCACCCCGCTCGGCGGCGATCCGCAGGTAGCCCTTGGCAGCGAGTCCGCGAACCTCCCGTCCACCCATGACGGCTGTGCTATCGTTGGCCAGCTCGAAGCCCGCGATCGGCTTGGAGAGCGCTGCGACGAAGAAGACCCGCTGATCCCTGGCCCACCCGGTGGAAAACCGGTACCCGGTGATGAGCGTGTCGTTCTCGATGCTGAGATACGTGTCGGTGGGCGAATCCCAGTTGATCGCGTAGCCGAGATCGATCACGATCCCAGCGCTGCCACCCGCCGCGTAGGTGTACCGGTGTACGCCGACTCGGTCCGTTGCCGTCAGCTCGACGTCGATGCCGTGGTCCTCGAGGTGCACGGCGTAATACCCGGGAGACGCGTCCTCGCGCTCGTGCGAAAAGCGCGAGCGGAAGTCGCGGTCGTCCCTGGTCCGGTATGGCCGTGTGACGTCGACTGGCCGCGCTACGGGCATGACCAGCACGTCGGCGAGATCGCCGATCCCGGTGCCGCTCAGGTGTGTGTGCGCAAACCCCACGATCACGGAATCGCTGTAGTGGTAGCCGGACACCCAGTCCCATCCCGACCGGCCGTTGTCGGGACTCACTTGCACCATGCCGAAGGGGACGGTCGCCCCGGGATAGGTGTGTCCGTGAGCGTCAGTCCCGATGAATGGATCGACGTACGGGGTCACGTCGGAACGGGGCGGACGCTCGCAGGCCGACATCAGCACCGTCAGGGCCAGGCCGGTCGCCACCATGGCGCGACGGTACGGCATGTCAGGCTTGCAGGAGGTATGGTCGCTCATCGTGCACTCTCAGGATCAGCTCGCCGAACAACGTGTTGGCCCAGGCAAACCACTCACGCGTGAACCGGCTGGGATCGTCCTGGTGGAAGGACTCGTGCATGAACCCGCTACCGCCGTGCGTTGCACGGAGCATCCGCAGACAGTAGCCGATCTCTGCGTCATCGTCGCTCGTGAGTGCCCGCATGATCACACTGAGCGGCCAGATCATCTCGAGGCCGACGTGGGGCCCGCCGATACCGTCGCCGACGGTTCCGCGGAAGAAGTACGGATTGTGCTCCGAGAGCACGAACGCCCGCGTGGCTCGATACCACGGATCATCGCGCGTACAGCACCCGAGATACGGCAGTGACAGCAGGCTCGGCACGTTCGCGTCATCCATGAAGAGCCGGTTGCCGAATCCGTCCACCTCGTAGGCCCAGAGCGTACCGAAATCGAGATGCTCCGCAGCACCGTGCGCGCGCAGTGCCGTCTCGACCTCGTCTGCCAGCGCGAGGCACTCGGCCTCGAATGCCGAGTCCCCGACGACCGCGGCGTGCAGCTCGGCAAGGTGCCGCAACGTTACGACGGCGAAGAGGTTTGACGGTACGAGGAAGGGGTAGATCGTCGCGTCGTCCGACGGCCGAAAGATCGAGCAGATCAGCCCGACGGGACGGACCGGATTGCCGTAGCCCGCACCGGCCACGGTGTCGGTCTGCCAGCCCGTCACGCGCTGGAACTTGTAGGGCCCGCGCCCTTCCTTCCGTTGCTGCTCGCGGAAGGTGCGTACCACCAGTCGCATGGCCTCCTGCCAGTCGGTATCGAACGGGGACGCGTCGCCCGTCGCTGTCCAGTACCCGTACGCCAGCCGAATGGGGTAGCACAGCGAGTCGACCTCCCACTTCCGCTCGTGCAACTCCGGCTTCATCTCCGTGAGATCGTCCTCCCACGGACTGGCACCCGGCTGCTCGTTGAACGCATTGGCATACGGGTCGATGAGGATGCAGCGTGTCTGCCGGTGGATAACGCCAGCCAGCAGTCGCTGCAGGGCGGCGTCGCTCGTCGCGAGTGGCACGTAGGGCCACACCTGCGCCGAGGAGTCGCGCAGCCACATCGCCTCGATATCGCCGGTGATCACGAACGTGTCGGGCTTCCCATCCAGCGTTCCGACGTGGACCGTCGTGTCCAGGGTGTTGGGGAAACAGTTCTCGAATAGCCACCCGAGTTCCGGGTCTGCGATGGCGGCACGTACCCGCCCGATGAGGCGTTCCACCGCCGGACTCGTGACGCGGCGCTCGGCGGGTGGCGGCCGGCGGCTCTCGTACTGACCTCGACGCGAGGTCGTTCCGTCCCCGCCAGCCAGGAACCACACGGCCCCGGCGCTGGCACCAACGAACTCCCTGCGCTGCATGTCGTCCTCCCCCTCATGCACGGAGACACCCACCCCCACACGAGCCCTGCGTCCAGCCGTGACCTTGCGGGCGCCAGCGCATCCGGCTAAACCTGTCGCACGCTACGATACCGGCGTGACCGGGCCCCAGCAAGGAACCACATGCACACTGCAGCACCGCTCACGCTCGTCATCCTCGCCGCCGGCCGCGCGAGCCGTTACGGGAGGCTGAAACAACTCGAGCCGGTCGGGCCGAACGGTGAAGCCCTGCTGGACTATGGTATTGTCGACGCGCTCCGTGGAGGCTTCGGACGGATCGTCCTGGTGGTGCCGCCGGCCATGGAGGAGCGCTTCCTCTCGCACATCGGGCAGCAGCTCGGGAGCACGCTCGATGTCGGCTGCGTTGCGCAGCGGCTCGACGACGTCCCGCCGGGCTTCAACATGGCACCGGATCGGACTAAGCCGTGGGGAACCGCGCATGCCGTACTGGCCGCCCGATCGCTCCTCGCCGGGCCGTTTGCCGTCGCGAACGCCGACGACATCTACGGGCGTGATGCCTTCGAGGCGCTCGCCCGTCACCTGCACGGTCGTCCCGCCGAAGCCGCCCTCATTGCCTACCGCCTCGACCGGACGCTCTCCGAGCACGGGGGCGTCTCACGCGGCATCTGCCAGGTGGACTCCGATGGCTATCTCCGCGAGATCCGTGAGGCGGTAGACGTGCGACGCGAGGGATTGGCCCTCGTCGGGCGGCGTACGGACGGCAGCCCACTCACGCTGCGCGGCGACGAGCCCGCCTCGATGAATCTCTGGGGCTTCCCTGCAACCACGCCGTCCGCGCTGGATCGGCTGTGGCGGGGTTTCCTCGACATGCATGGCACCAACGTGTCCGCGGAGTTCTTGCTGAGCACTGCGGTGCAGCGGCTGGTGGCTGCCGGATCGTCGCCGCTACGCGTGCTCGCGACCGATGCGGAGTGGTTCGGCATGACGTTCGTCGAGGACACCACCGGCGTGAAGCAACGCATTGCGCAACACATCGCCGAGGGGCAGTATCCCTACGACCTTCACGAGGTATGGAGCTGACCGCATGCAGCTGATCGGGATCGACTGGGCCATTATCGCGCTGTACGGAGCCATCGTCGTCGCCATTGGCCTAGTGTTCGCGCGGCGCGCGGGTACGGGCACACAGGAGTTCTTCCTGTCGGGACGGCAGCTCCCATGGTGGTTGCTCGGAACCTCGATGGTCGCCACGACCTTTTCCACCGACACGCCGAACCTGGTCACCGACATCGTGCGGACCGGCAGTGTCAGCCAGAACTGGCTCTGGTGGGCCTACTTGATCACGGGCATGTGCACCGTGTTCTTCTACGCGAAGCTCTGGCGCCGGTCGGGCGCGCTCACCGATATCGGGTTCTACGAGCTGCGGTATTCCGGGCGCCCTGCAGCATTCCTCCGTGGGTTCCGGGCCCTCTACCTGGGTGTGTTCTTCAACGTCGTGATCATGGCATCGGTCACGCTCGCCGCCATCAAGATCGGCGGCGTGCTCCTGGGACTCGACAAGTACACGACCGTGCTGATCGCCGGCTCGGCGACGGCCCTCTACTCGGTGACGTCCGGACTCTGGGGCGTCGTCGTCACCGACCTCCTGCTGTTCGTCATCTCGATGATCGGGGCGCTGTCCGCCGCATACTTTGCCCTACAGCAGCCGGCTGTGGGCGGGTTGGCCGGTCTCGTCTCACATCCGCAGCTCACCGACCGACTGGCCTTGATCCCGGACTTCACCGACTGGCGAACGGCGGCAACGGTCTTCATCGTGCCCATCGCGATCCAGTGGTGGAGCACCTGGTACCCCGGTGCGGAGCCGGGCGGCGGTGGTTACGTGGCACAGCGGATGCTGGCTGCACGCACCGAGAAGGACTCGATGAAGGCCACCCTGTGGTTCAACGTCGCCCACTACGCCCTCCGGCCCTGGCCGTGGATCATCGTGGCGCTGGCATCACTGATCGTCTACCCGACCCTCGAGTCCATCACCGCACAGTTCCCGAACCTGGATCCGTCGATCGTGCGTCATGACCTGGCCTATCCGGCCATGCTCGTGTTCGTGCCGCACGGTCTGCTTGGCCTCGTGGTTGCCTCCCTCGCCGCGGCCTACATGTCGACGATCTCCACGCACCTCAATTGGGGGGCGTCGTACGTCGTCGACGACTTCTATCGCCGGTTCGTCTCTTCGGACCGCGACGAACGGCACTACGTTGCCGTCGGGCGGGGAGTGACGGTGCTGCTGGTCGTGCTCGCCATGGCGCTGTCGCTGTGGCTGGAGAACGCCCTGCAGGCATTCACGATCCTGCTGCAAATCGGCGCGGGAACGGGGCTGATCTTCCTGCTGCGCTGGTTTTGGTGGCGGATCAACGCCTGGAGCGAGATCTCGGCGATGGTGATCTCGTTCCTCGTCGCCATTTACTTCCAGTTCGTCCACGGCGCGCTCGGGCTCTCGCCGGTGCATTCCTCGGTGGCCCTCGTGACCGGTGTGGCCATCACGACCGTCGGCTGGCTGGCCGTCACCCTGGCAACCTACCCGGCCGATCGCGCGACGCTCCAGTCGTTCTACGACCGGATCCGTCCGTTCGGCCGGGGCTGGCGGGCCGCCGTCGATGTCGGACCGGCGGACACGGGCGACAGCATGCCCGCGGCGTTCCTTTGCTGGTTCCTCGGCTGTGTCGTCGTGTACGCCGCACTGTTCGGGACCGGCTTCTTCATCTACGGGCGGCCGGGACCCGGGGCCGTGTGTGCGGTGCTTGTCGTCGGAGCGGCGGCAGGTCTGTTCCGCGCTCTCCCGAGAGTGGGATTCAAATGACCTCTCGTGGAGCGCTCGCGAGTACGGAGTAGCTAGCGCAACGGCTCAACGGTGGCACCACCGGAGGGAACGGCCACGAACATCGCGTCGTCGACGGCGTCGGTGCCGATCCGAGCCCGGTAGAAGTCGTCCCGTAGAGCAGCGGTCACGGCACCCACGGCCTCCGCCGTGCTCAGGACCACGATGCACCCGCCGAACCCTGCCCCGGTGACCCGCGCTCCCTCCGCTCCCGCGTCTGCTGCGATCGCGACCATCGCATCCAGCTCCGGGCAGCTCACCTCGAAGTCGACACGCAGGCTCTCGTGCGATCGGTACATCAGGCTGCCGAACACCGCGGATTCGTTGCTGTCGAGTGCACGCACCGCGCGGTGCACCCGAGCGGCCTCGGTGAGCACGTGGCGGAATCGCCGTAAGGATACTTCGTCCAGCACCCGCGCCGACATCTCCATCAGGTCCTGTGAGGGAAACGCGTCCAGCAGCCGTCGGGTGGCCGGCACCGTCCCCTCCAGAGCAGCGCCCACGGCGGCGACCGCCTGCTCCACGTAACGGCGACGTGCGTTGTATGCCTCCCGCGCGCTTGCGGACTTCTCGGCACGCACGAGGCTCGAGGCAACCACGAAACGCCAGTGCTGCGGTATCGGCATCGCGCTGACGGCCAGCGGATCGAAGTCGACACGCGACACGCATCCCGGGCGCGCCCCGAGACAGATCGCCTGGTCCATGCCGCCGCCCCTCGTCCCGACATAGCGCTCGGCCTCCGCCAGCTCGTGGGCCAGCTCCAGCATGGGCACGTCGAGACCCGATCCCGCGATCGCGCTCAGCGCCGCGCCGATGACCAGCGCCGAAGACGAGCTGAGCCCAGATGCGACCGAGAGCGTGGAATCGACCAGCGCGTCGAAGCCGTGGAGGTTGCCGTAGCGGCGTTCCAGATGGACGACGGCTGCCTTCAGGTAGTTGCCCCAATCGCCATCGGGATAGGGCGCGAGGTCCGCGCCCACGTCGAAGGCCCGAGTCTGGAACGCCGGATCGTTGTTGGCCACCCGCACCGTCCGGTCACCCCGCGGGCGCACGGCCACGCGCAACCGGTGCTGAATCGCCATGGGCAGCACTGACAGCCCCACATAGTCAATGTGGTCGCCCATGAGGTTCACGCGGCCCGGCACGGTGACCAGGAGGGAGGGCCCTGGTGCGCCAAAGAACGCGTGGAACTGCCGTTCCAGCTGCGTCACCGGGTGTCGGTCAGGCCGACCGGCCACCCGTCCAGCCCCCACTCCGGGTCGATGACTACCCCGAGGTGCGCGAGCGCCGTGGCGGCCACGTCCACGACGTTCCCCTCGCGTGTCGTGGTACCCGCCGCAGCGGAGCTGCCCGACACGATGAGAAACACCGTTCGCTCAATCGCGGACTCACCCCCGTGCGTGCCCGCATCGGTCTGTCCGTGATCGGCACTCACGATGACGAGCCAGTCTTCCCCGTCGAACGTCTCCCTCCTTCGCACGGCGTCCACCAGCATCCCGACCCGGGTGTCAGCCCACTCGATCGCGGCGCGGTACTCCGGCCCGAGCGTTCCGTGCTCATGGCCTACCACATCGATGTCCCCGAGGTACACGAATGCCGCGTCGAGGTCGGCCTCGGCGAGGGCGCGGACAGCCGCGTCCACCGACATGGAATCGGCGGCATGGTATCCCAGCGAATCGCCGTCGAACAGCTCGATCCGGTCGACGCGCGACGAGAGCAGTGGCCCTCCCGACGCAGGGCTGCCGAGGGGCGGCCAGTCGACGACCGCGTACGTCGAGAACGTCGAGTCGGTCGTCTCGAGACGACTCAGGAAGTCGGGGTAGGTAGCGTACCGATTGGCACTGAACTCGTTGCCGAGCACTCCGTGCTTCGCCGGCCAGACACCCGTGAGCATGCTCGACCAGCAGGGGCCACTCACCGTAGGATCCGCGGTGCGAACGCTGTCGGCGAAGAACCCCGCCGCGGCGAGCGCGTCCAGGTTCGGTGTGCGGGCGTCGGCGAGGACGTCTACTCGCACTCCGTCCAGGCCGATCAGCAGCACCTTGCGTTGGCCATCGTCTGCATCCGGATTTCCGCACGCGCCGCACCACAGTAGCACCGGTACCAGCAGCCTCGTTCCCCATCTCCCATACGCTCGCATGCATCCTCCCTTCCCAGACCGTCTCCCTGCGGCGGTCGGCTCAGAACTCGTCGCTCATCCCGAAGGTGAAGGTCCGGTCGACCCAGCGGCCGCGCGTGAAGTCGGGAAACTCCATCGGCTCGCTGCCCTTGGCGATGGACTGCTCGGACAGCGGACTAATCACGCTCCACGCCGCTGCCGCATACACATCCAGCGGCGGCGCCACCTGCCGTTTGACCGACTCGACGAACGCGTGCACCACGAAGAAGTCCATGCCGCCATGCCCCGCACCGGTCGCCTCCGCTTCGTAGCGACGCCACAGTGGATGGTCGTGCGTTTCCTGATACTGCTCGAACGGCTCCCAGCGATGTGCTTCCGGACTGACGCCCTCGATGTACACCGAGCGGTTGTCGCTCATCCACAGGCCGCGTGTACCCTGCACGCGGAAATTGAGGGAATAGGGACGGGGCAGGTTGGTGTTGTGGATGAGGATGATGGTCTCGCCGTTGCTGGTACGGATCACCGTCGTAACGACGTCGCCCAAGGCGAATCGGACCTTCGCATTCGGATGATCCGCACCGCCCTGGGCCACGACGTACTCGTGCAGCCCGCGGGACTTGCTCGCTGTGGACGTGAGCGTCGCGAAGCGGTTGCCGTAGTTGATCCGGAGGTAATTGGCGACGGGGCCAATGCCGTGGGTCGGATACAGCTCGCCATTGCGATAGATCGAGTGCTTGGTGCGCCAGCGGGCTTCGCCACGCGCGCCCGGGCCATACTCCGCACCCGGCTGGAACTTGACCTCGCGCAAGTCGTGCTGATAACCGCAGTGGCAGTGGATGAGCTCACCGAACAGCCCCTGGCCAACCATGTTGAGCACCGTCATGACATCGCGTCGGTAGCAGACATTCTCGAGCATCATGCAAGCGATGCCAGTCCGCTCCGAGGTGTTGACCAGGTCCCAGCACTCCTCCGCGGTGACCGCGGCCGGCACCTCGACCCCGACCCGCTTCCCCGCCTCCATCGCCGCCACCGCCATCGGTGTGTGCCACAGCCACGGAGTGGCAATGATCACGGCATCGACATCATCACGGGTGAGGAGATTCAGGAAGTCCTCTTCGTCGGCATCGTACACCGCCGCTTCCGAAGCACCCGCGTCGCGAATCATCGACTGCGCCTTCTCGATGGCCTCCGGATCGATGTCGCAGATGGCGTTGATAGCGCAGTCACCCCGCCGCAGCGCGAGCCCCATGAGGCTGCGTCCGCGGCCTCCCGTCCCGATGATGCCAAGCCGCACGATGCGATCGTCGCGCCCCCGCAGCATTGCGGGCATGCCCGCCAGTCCCACCGTTGCACCCGCGGCCCCGAGGATGAACTCCCGCCTGTCGAACCCCACCATGCGATCCTCCACTTGATACGCGTGAATCTCAGATCTCCGGCTCGAACGCCTGGCGTGCCAGCACGTCGAGCGCAACATCGCGTGGCGAGATGCCGCGCAGCCGGAAGCGATAACGGTACTCCTGATACGGCAGTGAGTATTCGGGCAGGGCGGTCGTACCCCAAGAGTTGGTGCCGCCCACACCCATCTGGCGGTCATCGATGTTGAGGTATGTCTCCGGGCGTGGCGTCAGGTCGCCCGCGTGCCGCTGCCGCTTCTCCGGACCGGGATCGAGATCTTCGATCGCGTAGTGCAGCGCGCTCATGCTCAACAACGAGTCCCCGACGAACAGCAGGCCGAAACCGTCGCTGTTGGTCACGCCCATCCAGCGGACATCGGTCTTGTTGCCTGTCTCCTGCGGCCGAACGTACGGATGGAACTGCTCGGCGACCGTTCCGTCGTACCGCCGAACCCGCGCGCCCGCCTTTCGATCCCAATACGACTCATGCGGTCCACGCCCGTACCATGCGACCTGGCTGAACCCCGCCGGCATCGCCATGCGCATGCCGAATCGCGGCAGCCGTGGCATCGACTTCCGCTCCGGCGCGAAGTGGTTCTCGATCAGCACGTCCCCGCTGCCAAGAACGCGATACACGGAGCGATACGCGGCGCCGACCGGCCTGATGTGGCCGGTGACGGTGACGGCGACCTCGTGTGGTGCCACCTGCTCCACCCGCACTCGACGGAACTCCCATCGCTCCCCGGCCGATTTCCACACGGCCAGTGTGTTCTGCCAACCGCCACCGAAGTCGTTGTCGTTGGGAGCGCGCCAGAAGTTCGGCCGGAGCGGTTCCGCGATCAGCTCCCGCTCCCGGTACCGATACGAGAGCAGTTCCCCGTTTCGGACGTCGAAGGTGACGGAGAAGCCGTCGCCGTGGATCACAGCGACGGAATCCCGCTCCTGCAGGGTGAGCGTCCTGCGGGATGCCGATGGTGCAGGGGGTGGCAGCATCGCCACAGGTAGCGCAAGCTGCTCCCACGCAATCTCGTGATCTGCGGGCAGCAGCCCCTCGGCCGCCGCGAGGCGGAACGACACCTCAAGGAGATACTCGGCACCCGGCACAGCCTGATCCGTCGGAAGCGGAAGCGTGAACTCCCGCCGCTCGCCTGCGACGAGCCCCACCGACTCCACTCGGCCGGAGTCCGTCGGTACCCCGTCGGCCAGCACCGTCCACGCGAGCGCGACGTTGTCGAGATCACGGAATTGATAACGATTCGTGACTGCAATACGGCCGGCGCGTAGATCGACGGGGTCCGCACGCACGGACTGGTAGACCTTCTTCACCTCCCACAGCGACGGATGCGGCTTGCGATCGGCTGAGACCAACCCGTTGATCAAGAAGTTGCCGTCGCTCGACGTCCCGGGAGGCCCGAAGTCGCCGCCGTACCCGACGATCGTCCGGCCCGCGGCATTGCGGGTGATCAGCCCCTGATCTACCCAATCCCAGATGAACCCGCCTTGCAGCACGGGATATCGTTCGATGACGTCCCAGTAGTCGGTGAAGTTGCCCACGCTGTTTCCCATCGCGTGCGCGTACTCGCACATGATGTAGGGCCGGTCGCCGTAGCGCTCCGCATAGTCGATCATCGACTGCAGTCCCGGGTACATCGGCACGACGATGTCAGTGTTCCGCTCCAGCCCCGCGCGCTCGTACTGCACCGGCCGAGTCGTATCACGTATCGTGATCCACTCGTAGGTGGTGTAGAAGTTGGTGCCGTTACCGGCCTCGTTGCCGAGCGACCAGATGATGACGGATGGGTGGTTCTTGTCGCGCTCGACCATCCGGATGGTGCGGTCCAGATGTGCTGCCTTCCACGCGGGATCATTGCCCAATGTCATGGTGAGGTTGTACCCCATGCCGTGCGACTCGATGTTCGCCTCGTCCACCACATACAATCCGTGCTCGTCGGCGAGCTCGTACCAGCGAGGATCATTGGGATAATGCGATGTGCGCACGGCGTTGACGTTGAACTGCTTCATCAACGCGATGTCCCGCCGCATCGATTCCTCGCTCACAACGTGGCCCGTCACCGGATCGTGCTCGTGTCGGTTCACACCCTTGATGAGGATGGGCGCGCCATTCACCAGGAGCCGGCCGTCGCGGATCTCCACTGTTCGAAATCCGACCCGGCTCGTGAGCACCTCGACCGTTTGGCCTCCCGGATCCATCAGCGTGATCAACACGGTGTACAGGTTCGGGGTCTCGGCCGTCCAGCGAGCGGCGCGGGCAATCGTCTCGCGGAATCCCACGCTCGCCAGTCGTCCGGCAGCCATGGATACGTCGCGTCCGATCGGCCCTCCCGGCATGACCGAGGCGCCGTCGGCATCGAGCAGGTCGACGAGCACGCCATAGGCCCGTGCCTCGACCGCCCCACGGTTCTCTACCTCGAAGCGGACGTCCAGCACACCGTCTCGGTACAGTGAGTCCAGACCGGCCACGACATGGAAGTCCCGGATGTGCACGTGCGGTTGCGCGACGAGAGAGACGTCCCGTTCGATACCGCTGAGCCGCCAGAAGTCCTGGTCCTCCAGATAGCTGCCGTCGCTCCAGCGATAGACCTCAACGGCGAGTAGGTTCTCGCCCTCCCGCACGAACGCCGTGACGTCGAACTCCGCTGGCAGCTTGCTGCCCTGACTGTATCCGACGCGACTGCCGTTCACCCACACGTACATGGCTGACTTCACTGCCCCGAAGTGCAGGAGTATCCGGCGGTCTGCCCAATGGGACGGCACCGTGAACCTGGTCCGGTACGAGCCGACGGGGTTGTACTCGTGGTGAATGAAGGGCGGGTTACGCTCGAAGGGGTACGGGATATTGAGATAGATGGGGATGCCGAACCCATTCACCTCCCAGTTCCCAGGGACCGGGATCTCACCCCAATCCCCGTCGTCGAAGTCCTCGCGGAAGAACTCCTGCGGACGGTCGGCCGGCTTGCGCACCCAGTGAAACTTCCAGTTCCCATTGAGCGACCGGAAATACGCCGATCGAGCGGGATCCCGCGCGAGCGCGAGTCCGCGGTTCTCGTACGGGAACAGCGTGGCGTGCGGCCGCTCCTTGTTCACGGCGAAGACGGCCGGGTTCTCCCAGTCCGGAATCTCCTGCGCTTCGAGCATCGCCAGGCTGCCCAGGGCGAGCATGGTCCCGAGCACGATCGTGCGACTACCCATCGTCCCACTCCCCTACTCCGAAGAGGTTCACCACCAGAAGAAAACGACGTGGAGGCTCACCGTCGCCACGATCACGCCAAGGCTGAGCACATCGAACAGCCGGTCGTGCCACGACTACGAAGCAGGCGAGGAACGCGACGATATCGGTGAGACCCAGATTCACGGTGCCTCGCGACGGGATCTACTACGGTACCGAGTGTGCGGGACAGCACGGGGGCAATCGACCGGGTCACGCGGGGGCTTCTCCGTTTGCCGACAGGTCACGCTGGCTCGGCCCACCTCCCATCACACCGCGTGAGGCGAGCGGCACGGGCTCCCCAACGATATCCACCGTCAGGACACTCCGCCACGTCCACCACATACGATCGCTGGGCAGCTGCCTTGGGGTGGCGCGTCGGATCGCACGTCCTCTCACGAGGGGTTGGCATTTGTCGAGCGCCGTCACCATTCCCCGGGGCAGCCACGCGCAAACGGAGATGGCGGGTCGCCCGGATCACCCGCGCCCGGCTCCGCCGGCCAGGCGCCTGTTCTCCACGCTCTCGAGCACGGCACGCGCCATGGGTGACGAGTCGAGCTCCTCCAACGGTACCGAGCCGCGCCGAGTCCAGGACGGATGGCGATCCATGGCGACACCTGGGAGGTTCACCGGCACCCTCTCGCCAGTGAGATCGTCCAACGCGATGCCGATCAGCGGCGCAGGAGTGCGGGCGAGGAATCCGTGCGCAGCGGCGGCCAGCTGCTCGGGCGCTGGATCGTCGTCGAGCGGGAGTCCCTCAGCCGCCAGGCGCGACCGCAGCCGCTTTCGGGCCAGCGCCCGATCGGCGCGTGCGCTCGAAATGTCGTCGGAGTCGAGCGCCTCGACACGGGCCTTGAGATCGAGGTCTGCTCCTCGCCAGAACCCGGCCAGTGGCGGGTGATCGTGCGTGGTGACGGTCGCGATCGCGCGAGCGGAATACGCATTCGACGGCTTGAACCGGCCCCGGGCGTCGCGCTCGAAGTAGAGCACGCGCGTCGAGAGGATGCCGCGCCGGCGAAGCGAGGTGCTGAGCCCGCGCGGCACGGTGCCGAGATCTTCACCCACCACCAGCACGCGGTTCCGCCGGCTCTCGAGGGCCAGGATGGCGAGCAGCTCCGCAGCAGGAAAGCGCACGTACGCGCCGGATGTCGCGTCTGCGCCCGGCGGGATCCAGAACTGTCGGAAGAGCCCCATCACGTGATCGAGGCGGATAGCCCCCACATGCCGCATCGCGCTTTGCACGAGCGCGATCCAGTAGCGGTGACCCGACTCCCGCAACTCGCGCGGGCGCGCGGGCGGCAGGCCCCAATCCTGTCCCGTTGCCGAGTAGTCGTCGGGCGGTGCACCGAGACGCGTGCCGGCGGCGAACAGGTCGGGAAAACCCCACGTATCTGCTCCGCCTGGGGTGCTGCCGAGCGCGAGGTCGCCGAACAGTCCGATCGGGAGAGCCGTGCGTGCAGCGGTGCCCAGCATGCTGAGCTGGCGGTCCAGCTCGTACTGGAGATACCGATGAAAGTCCACCGCGTCGTTCTGCTCACGGCGGAACTCCTCCACGTCCGCTGCATCGCTCGTGCGGTACCGCTCCGGCCACTCGCGCCAGTCCGGGCCGAATCGGTCTGCCAGCGCCATGAACGTGGCAAAGCGGTCGAGCACGTCACCGTGCCGCTGACGGTAGGTGCGGTAGGCGGCGGTACGCGGGGGCATCGGCCGTTCCGCGCGCAGTTGCTGGAAGCGGTCGTGACATGGAGCGAGTGCCGTACGCTTGGCCGCCATCACGCCTTCGTAGTCGATGCGGTCCCGGTTTCGGAGCGCATCCAACATCTTCCGAAACGCGGGATCTGTGGTGCGGTCTCTCATGTCCGGAGCATCCCGCCACTCCGGCACGGCCTCCACATCGAGATACAGTGGATTCCTGAACAGCCGGCTGAGGGGTGAGTAGGGGCTCACGTCCAGCCCGGTATTGGAGATCGCGTGCAGCGGATTCACTCCGATGAACGCTCCACCCCAGTCCGCCGTGAGCTGCACGAGGGTCCGAAGATCACCGAAGTCGCCGGCACCCCAGTTCCTCCCGCTCCGCACTGCGTAGAGGTTGGCCACGATCCCGAACGCACGCCGCCGGCCGAGGCGCTCCTCCACCGTGACGCAGGACGTGGGGGCGACAATCAGTAGCTGGTGCACTCCGCGTGCTCGTCCGTCGGCCCGCACCGTGCCATCGAGCCGATGATACCCCCAGGGTACCGGGTGCGGCAGAGGGATCCACATACCGTCACGCCGCTCGGAAAGCGGGCGCGTCCCCTCGAGCGCGGTCGTCTCTCCGCTCTCGAGCGTCAGCCGCAGCTGCCACTCGACACGGCAACGACCGCCGACCGGAACGCAGAGCCGCGTAGCCACAGCCGCCGGCGGCGCATCTGTCCAGTGCACGCCGACCGGCTCGAGCAACCGGTCCGTATCCGCCGCTTCGAGCTCGGCAAGGCGCTCGCGTGGACCATTTGCGCCACCGCACGGGAACCCGAGCGCCTCCGCGACCGCCTCCTGCGTGTCGCCCGACAGCTGCTGCGGGTTCCCCCACATGTCCCGGTACTCCGGGATGATTCCGATTCGGTCCGCGAGACGGCGGAGATCGGCAGCGCGGCTCACAGACTCACGCCGGGGCAAGCACGAGCCCTCCGAGTGGTGGGAGGCGTAGGACCACGGAGTGGGGGAACCCATGGAACGGCGTCGCCTCTGCCTCCAGGAGTCCCGGCGTCTCCACGTCGCTACCCCCGTAGCCAGGGTCGTCGCTCGAGAAGCGCTGTCGATAGGTCACTGGATCCGGCACCCCAATGCGATACCCGTCCCGCGGCACGGGCGTGAAGTTCAGCACGACGATGACATACTCACTGCCGGTCCGGCGCTCGTACGCGACGACGCTGTTCTCGCGGTCACTGCAGTCAATCCACCTGAACCCCTCCGGATCGGGATCGCCGCGCCAGAGACTGGGCGTCTCCCGATACAGCGTGCCCAGGTCCTCGAAGAACCGCAGCATACCACGTCGCGAGGGCTCCTCGGCGAGATGCCAGTCAAGACTGCGGTCATGGTCCCACTCCCGCTCCATCGCCAGCTCGCAACCCATGAACAGCAGTTGCTTCCCGGGACGGGTGTACATGTACGTGTACAGGAGCCGGAGATTGGCCAGCCGCTGCCATTGGTCGCCCGGCATCTTGCCGAACAACGGTCCCTTGCCGTGCACCACCTCATCATGCGACAGCGGCATCATAAACCGCTCGCTGTGCTCGTACAGCATCGCGAACGTGAGCTCGTCGTGATGGTACCGGCGGTGGATCGGGTCGTGCGCGAAGTACTGCAGCGTGTCGTGCATCCACCCCATGTTCCACTTGAACGTGAACCCCAGGCCGCCGCTCTCCGGCGGGCGGGTCACGCCCGGCCACGCGGTGGATTCCTCCGCCACCATGACGCAGCCGGGGTGCGTGTCACGGATCACCGCGTTCACGTGACGCAGGAACTCGATGGCCTCGAGGTTTTCCCGTCCCCCGTACGGGTTTGGCATCCACTCACCCTCGGAACGGCTGTAGTCGAGGTAGAGCATCGAGGCGACGGCGTCCACACGGAGCCCGTCGACGTGGAACTCGTCCAACCAGTAGAGGGCGTTGGAGAGCAGAAAGCTGGCCACCTCGGACCGTCCGAAGTTGAAGACGAGCGTGCCCCAGTCGGGATGCTCCCCACGCCGCGGATCCTCGTGCTCGTAGAGCGCGGTGCCGTCGAACCGGCGCAGCGCGAAGTCGTCCTTCGGAAAGTGCGCCGGCACCCAGTCCAGGATCACTCCGATTCCCGCCTGATGGCACTGGTCGATCAGGTATCGCAGATCGTCGGGGGAGCCATGCCGCGCCGTTGGTGCGTAGTAGCCGGAGACCTGGTAGCCCCAGGAGCCGGTGAACGGGTGTTCGGCGATCGGCAGGATCTCGAGGTGCGTGAAGCCGTGCCGCCGCACGTGGTCGATCAGCTCCGGTGCGATCTCGCGATACGAAAGCGGTCGGTCACCCTCCTCCGGCTTGCGGGCCCACGAGCCGAGGTGTACCTCGTATACCGCCATCGGCTCGCGCAACGGATCCCGCTTCTCCCGCGCAGCCAGCCATTCGTCGTCACTCCAGGCGTAGTTGCTGGCATACACGCGTGATGCAGTGCCTGGGGGCAACTCCATACTCGCGGCGAGTGGGTCAGTCTTGATCCGGATGTCGCCCGCGGCCGTCTTGATCTCGTACTTGTAGAGCGTGCCCGACTCGACACCGGGGACAAACAGCTCGAACACGCCAGAGCTGCCGAGCTGCCGCATCGGGAACAGACGGCCATCCCAGCGACAGAAATCACCCACGACACTCACGCGGCGCGCGGCGGGCGCCCATACGGCGAAGCTCACGCCGTCCGCGCCCCCGACGTGCCGGGCGTGGGCGCCAAGGCGAGTCCACAGCCGCCGGTGCGTGCCCTCGTTGAAGAGATGCAGATCCACGTCTCCCAGCGTGGGCAGGAACTGGTAGGGATCCTCCCGTTCCCACGGGTCGCCAGCCGGGAACGTGAATCGGACGCGGTAACGGAACGGCAGCGCGGCGTCGAGCCTGACGGCAAACAGTCCACCGCCAAGCGCCTCCATTACCGCGGCGCCTCTCGGCTCCCCGAGCAGGCATTCGGCCGCGGTAGCATCGGGATGATGCACCCGCACGACGGTACCGCGGCCGTCCGAAGCCGGATGGGCGCCAAGCACACGGTGTGGCTCCGTATGCTCTCCGGCGATGAGCCGGTCGCGGTCCTCCCGGGGAATATCGAGTATGGGATCGGATCGTCGTTCACTCATCTCGGCTCCTCGTAGCGAAGCAGAATGAGCGAATGCGCGACGAGATTCATTGCAGCTGCCTTGACGGTTCGTACACCGGGCCTGGCCGTGTGCACTTCCTGCACCCAGGTGCCGGGCCCGGGCATGCTCGGCAGCACAAACCGAGTGGAACGCCCGCCGCCATTCAACAAGACGAGGATCGTCTCGCCCACCACCAGCCGCCCGCGCGCGTCCCGTTCGTCGGTCGCCTGGCCATGGAGCAGCATGCCGAGCGCGCGTGCCGCGGGATCGTGCCAGTCGTCCTCCGAGAACTCCTTGCCATTGGGCAAGAGCCAGGTGACGTCCTTGAGCCCTGACTGCGTGACAGGGTCCCCGCCAAAGAACGTGCGCCGCCTGAGGACGGGGTTCGCGCGCCGGATCGTGAGGACTCTCCGGGTGAAGGAGAGCAGCTCGCGCCGCGCCGCCGTCAGGTTCCAGTCAATCCAGGTCAGCTCGTTGTCTTGGCAGTAGCCGTTGTTGTTGCCACGCTGCGTCCGCCCGACTTCGTCACCATGGGAGAGCATGGGAACGCCCTGGGAGAACGCCAGCGTCGCCAGGAAGTTACGCGTCATTCGCTCCCGTATGCGTAGGATGCGGACCTCCTCGGTGGGACCCTCGACGCCCCAGTTGCGACTGTAGTTCGCATCGGTGCCGTCCCGGTTTCCTTCGCCGTTCGCCTCGTTGTGCTTGTGCTCGTAGCTCACGAGGTCGTGGAGCGTGAATCCGTCGTGACACGTGACGAAGTTCACGCTGGCATTGGGACTCCGCCCGCGCACCTGGTAGAGATCGCTGCTGCCAGATAACCGGTACGCCAGCTCGGCCGTTTGGCCGCGGGCACCCTGCCAGAACTGGCGGACCGTGTCGCGATACTTGCCGTTCCACTCCCCCCAGCCGATCGGGAAGTTACCAACCTGGTAGCCGCCCGCACCGAGGTCCCACGGCTCCGCAATCAACTTCACTTGAGAGAGTGTGGGGTCCTGCCGGATGATATCGAAGAACCGTCCGAGGCGGTTCACCTCGTACAGCTCGCGGGCGAGGGCCGGCGCGAGGTCGAACCGGAACCCGTCCACGTGCATCTCGGCCACCCAGTACCGCAGGCTGTCCATGATCAGCTGCATCGTCCGGGGATGCAGCATGTTGAGACTGTTGCCGCACCCACTGAAGTCCACGTAGCGGCGCCGGTCCTCGGGATCGAGCCGGTAGTAGGCGGCGTTGTCGATGCCGCGGAAGCTGAGTGTCGGGCCGCGGTGGTCCCCTTCGGCGGTGTGGTTGTACACGACGTCGAGAATCACCTCGATACCGGCACGGTGCAGCCGCTTCACCATGGACTTGAACTCCGTCACCTGCTGGCCGAGGCCGCCAGTGGCAAACCGAACGTCGGGCGCGAAGAACCCAATCGAGTTGTAGCCCCAGTAGTTCGTGAGACCACGCTGCACCAAATCGTGTTCGTACACGTAGTGGTGCGCGGGCATCAGCTCGAGTGCAGTGATGCCCAGGCTCTTCAAATGATCGACGATCGGGTCCGTTGCAAGACCGAGGAAGGTGCCGCGCAGATGTATGGGGACCTCGGGATGGAGCATCGTCATCCCGCGGACGTGTGCCTCGTAGATGACCGTTCGGTTCCACGGCACCCGCGGGTGGCGGTCGTCTCCCCAGTGGAATCCTTCCTCGACGACGACGCACTTGGGAACGGTCCCCGCGCTGTCCCCGGGGTCGGGGCTCTCGTCGTCCGGCGAGCCGATCGGATATCCGAACAGGGAATCGTCCCACTGGACGCGGCCGCTCACAGCCTTGGCGTACGGATCGAGCAGCAGCTTCGCGGGATTGAACCGGTGCCCGTGCCCAGGCTCGTACGGGCCGTGGACGCGGTACCCGTAGCACTGGCCGGGACGGATGTCAGGCAGGTAGGCATGCCACACCCCGTCGGTGTGCTCGCGGAGTGGCACGCGTTCCCGCTCCCGCGCGTCTCTCGCCTCGTCGAACAGGCACAACTCGACGGCTGTGGCGTTCTCCGAAAAGAGTGCGAAGTTCGTGCCTTCACCGTCCCAGGTTGCTCCCAGGGGATACGGTGAGCCGGGCCATACTCTCATGGATCAACCTCCGCCAGTCGCAGCACGGCCGCCCTGACTGCCGCCAAGTGCAGCTCTTGCCCCTCGGCCGCCGCCAGCGCCCACGGGGCGGTCATTGGGACGCGCCGCTTCCCTCCAAGAGATCGCGGATACCG
Organism: Gemmatimonadota bacterium; assembly: GCA_039584325.1. Taxonomy (GTDB): domain Bacteria; phylum Gemmatimonadota; class Gemmatimonadetes; order Gemmatimonadales; family GWC2-71-9; genus JAOTVV01. The sequence goes on along the minus strand of JBDGYA010000001.1, from coordinate 203,565 downwards.
CGCAGTGGAATCCGCGTCCACGCGGGACGGTGGTTCAGCTCGTACGCGACCTCGTACAGGGCCTTCTCCAACTGATAGCACTCGAGGAGTGTTCGGCCGTCGCTCCTCATTCGCGGCAGGATGCCGGCGTCACCCGCCGTCTCCCAATACGCGTCGAGGAAGGACCGGCTCACCCAGTATCGCCATTCGTCGGCCCATGGCTCCAGCACCTCGACATCCTCCGGCCGCACCCTGCCATCGATCAGCGCCGACGCCGCCGCGTAGTCGAAGGAGCGCACCATGCCGGCCACGTCGGTCAGGGGGGAGCGTTTGAGCCGCCGCTCACCGAGGGAGCGGGCCGGTTCACCCTCGAAGTCCAAGATGACGAAGTCCCGTCCAGTATGGAGGACCTGCCCCAGGTGATAGTCGCCGTGGCATCGGATGCGTACGCCGGTGATCTGCCGCTGGGTCACCGCGCGCAGGCGCGCCATCACCGTGTCCCGCGCCGCCAGGATGGCGTCGGCATCGTCGCGCACCTCCGGCGGGAGGGTGCGTACCCGTTTGCCGAGCAACAAGAGGCTCTGCTGTGCCTTCGAGCGCAGGGACTGGTACAGCGAGCGCTGGTACAGCGCAGTGAAGGGCTCCGGCGTGAAGCTCGGATCGTCCGAGCGCGACGCCAGCGCGATGTGCAGCTCCGCCGTCCGTTGCCCCAACAGCCGTGCCGACTCGAGATAGCCGCCGACCAACTCGGCAACGATCGTCGGCAGCGCTCCCGGTTCCTCGTACACCATCGGAGCGGGACGGTCCCCCGGCAGCTCCAGGTCGGCGGGCTCGGCCAGCACGCGTTCGAAGAACTGCCCCACCGCATCCAGCGTGTACTGCCACGCGTCCCCCTCGTTCGCCACGAACGCGTGCAGCACGCCGACCGTGAGGGGCTCGCGCTCCGATCGGCGATACTCCAGCGAACCCACGACCGCTGGCATGTGCCGGAAGGACGTGCGCGTGGTGAGGAATCGCCCCACTTCCAATTCGGGATTCACACCGTCATCGAGCCGGCGAAACAGCTTCATGACGAACTGACTACCGTACGCGACCGATGAGTTGCTCTGATCGAGCCCCAGCGCCTCCGGCACGAGTCCCTCCGGTACCTGCAGCGCGTCACGCACCACCTTCAGGGCCGTCGTCGCGATCGTGCCCTCCCGCCCCCGCAGACGGCGACGTCGCGGCAGGGTCGACAACAGCGCCCGGCAGAACGGTTCGCTCGTCACCGCATCATAGACGACTCCTTCCGACTCCTCACCCCGCAACCTGACCCGGGCGATCGCGTTCCCCTTCGCAATCTGCACCTCGGCCTCGTCACCCTCGGTGTACGCGAGGGGGAGGAAGTAGGTGTCCGGATCCCCCTCGGTGTAGCTCACCCTGAGCATGCCGAGGTAGAGGCGATCGTCGTCGACGGCGAACGGAATCGCTTCGACGATCTGCACCGTAAGGACGTCCTTGGCCTTGCCACCGAACCATCGCCGCTGGGGGAGCCAGCGGGCCAGCATACGCTCGAGCCGCTCCGCCGCCGGGCCGTCGAGCAGCCGATCCCAAGAGCCCGAGACAGTCACCGTTGCCAGCCGCACACTGACCGGCACCGCCTCCACCACCTCCTCCCGGGTCTCCAGCGAGAACCAATAGAACGTGTGGGGCGCGAGCGTCAGGAAGTACGGATCTTCCGTGATGGTGGGAAGCCTGGTCTGCCCAAACACCTCGACGGGTGCAAGTCCCGCGAACCGTTCCAGCTCCAACTCCGCGCTCTGGACGAAGCGGGACAGGTTGGCAACCACCAGTAGCCGCTCCCCCTCGGACTCCCGCAGGAAGGCCAGCACCTTGCGGTTCTCAGGCTGCAGGAACTCGATCGTCCCCGTGCCGAGTACCGGATAGCGCTTCCGCTGGGCGATCAGCCGCTTCATCCACCAGAGGAACGACTGCGGATTGTGCTGCTGCGCCTCGACGTTGATGGCCTCGTAGTGGTACTCGGGATCGATGATGACCGGCAGAAAGAGTCGTTGTGGATTGGAGCGGGAAAAGCCGCCGTTGCGGTCGGCACTCCACTGCATCGGCGTGCGCACCCCGTTGCGGTCGCCGAGATAGATGTTGTCGCCCATCCCGATCTCGTCGCCGTAATAGATGATCGGCGTGCCGGGGAGCGAGAACAGCAGGCTATTCATCAACTCGATCTTGCGGCGGTTGTTGCCCATGAGCGGCGCAAGCCGCCGCCGAATGCCGAGATTGATGCGCGCCCGCGGATCCTGGGCGTACACCCGGTACATGTAGTCCCGGTCCTCATCGGTCACCATCTCGAGCGTCAGCTCATCGTGATTGCGCAGGAACACCGCCCACTGAGTGCCCTCGGGAATCGCCGGCGTCTGCTGAAGGATGTCCACCACCGGGAAGCGATCTTCGGTGTGGATGCCCATGAACAGCCGCGGCATGACAGGGAAATGGAAGGCCATGTGGCACTCGTCACCGTTGCCAAAATAGGCCACGGCGTCGTCAGGCCACTGGTTCGCCTCCGCCAGGAGCATGCGCTCGTCGTACTTTCGATCGACGTGGCGGCGCAGCTTCTTCAGGAACTCGTGCGTCTCGGGCAGGTTCTCGCAGTTGGTTCCCTCGCGCTCGTACAGGTACGGCACGGCGTCCAGTCGGAGCCCGTCCACGCCCATGTCCAGCCAGAAGTCCACCGCCTTCGTCACCGCCCGGTGCACGGCCGGGTTGTCATAGTTGAGATCGGGCTGGTGGGAGTAGAAGCGGTGCCAGTAGTAGGACTGCGCCACGGGGTCCCATGACCAGTTGGACTGCTCGAAGTCCTTGAAGATGACGCGGGCGTCCCGGTACTTCTCCGGCGTGTCGCTCCAGACGTACCAGTCGCGGTAGCGGCTGCCCGGACGCGCCTCGCGCGCTCGCTGGAACCAGGGGTGCTGATCGGACGTGTGGTTCAACACCAACTCGGTCACGACCTTCAGGTCGCGCTGATGCGCCTCGCGCAGGAAAGCCCGGAAGTCCCGAAGCGTGCCATAGGTGGGGTGCACGTCGGTGTAGTCGGCGATGTCGTACCCGTCGTCCTTGAGCGGTGACGGGTAGAATGGGAGCAGCCACAGCGTGGTGACGCCAAGATCCTGGAGGTACTCGAGCTTCTGTGTGAGACCGCGAAAGTCACCGATCCCGTCGCCGTTGCTGTCGGCGAACGCGCGGACATGGATCTGGTAGATGATCGCGTCCTGGTACCACCGGCCGTCACTCATCGTTCGGCTCCGGCGCATCGACGCGCAGCAGATGCGCGACCTGCCGCTCCGGATCGAGGCGTACGTAGTTGCGCGTGCCGCGCCAGGTATACCGCTCACCCGTCAGCAGATCCTCTACCGCATACCACTCGTCCTCGCCCAACCCCAGCACGTCGATGGGCACGTGTACCATCGCCTCCTGCGGTCCGTGGGGGTCCAGGTTCACCACGCACAGCAAATGATCGTCGTTCGACCACTTATGGTAGCAGAGCACCTGCTCGTTCTCGGTCGGATGGAACCGGAGGTTCGGCAGCTGCCGGAGTGCAGGATGGGCGTGGCGGAGGCGGTTCAGCAGGCGGATGTCGTCATTGATGTTCCCCGGCGCATTCCAGTCCCGCACCCGGACCTCGTACTTCTCGGAGTGCAGGTACTCCTCGCTCCCTTCTCTGACGGGTACGTTCTCGCACAACTCGAAGCCGGAGTAAATCCCATAGAGCGGTGACAGCGTCCCGGCCAGCATCAAGCGCACTCGAAACGCCGGCCGGCCACCCTGCTGCAGGTAGGCGTGCAGGATGTCCGGCGTGTTGGTGAAGAAGTGCGGTCGGAAGTACTGCACGACGTTGGGGTCGGTCAGTTCTGTCAGGTACTCCGTCAGCTCCCAGGCCGTATTGCGCCACGTGAAGTAGGTGTACGACTGGGTGAAACCGAGCTTCGCGAGCCCGTGCATCCGGGCCGGACGGGTGAACGCCTCGGACAGGAAGATGGCATCGGGATGGCGCCCCTTGACCTCGCGGAGCACCCAGTCCCAAAACGCGAACGGCTTGGTGTGCGGGTTGTCCACGCGGAAGGTCTTGACGCCCTGCTCGATCCAAAAGAGGAAGATGTCGCGGCAGGCGGCCCAGAGGTTGGGGTAGTCGTCGCACCAGAAGTTGATCGGGTAGATGTCCTCGTACTTCTTGGGTGGATTCTCCGCATACTTGATAGAGCCATCAGGGCGGATGAAGAACCAGTCCGGGTGCTCGTGCACCCAGGGGTGGTCCGGCGAGCACTGGAGGGCGTAGTCGAGGGCGACCTCGAGTCCGGCGTTCTCGGCGGCGCGCACAAATGCGCGGAAATCGTCGAGCGTCCCGAGGTCGGGGTGTACGGCAGTATGGCCGCCGGCTTCGTCACCGATGGCCCACGGGCTGCCGGGATCGTCGGGCGCAGGAACCAATGTATTGTTCCGGCCCTTCCGGTGCGTCGTTCCGATCGGGTGAATCGGCGGGAGGTAGACCACGTCGAATCCAAGGTCCGCCACCGCGGGCAGCCGCCTCGCCGCGTCGGCGAAGGTGCCACGCCGACCGGGATCAGACACCTGCGACCGCGGAAACATCTCATACCACGCGGCGACACCCGCGATCTCGCGATCCACGTCGATCGCATACACCCGGCCGTGCCGCACCGCATCGCGTGCGGGCAGGCGAGCCGTCATGAGATCGCCGATCCCCTGGTGCAGCGCCGCCTCCGCGCGCTCCGCGGGGGTCAGGCTCTCGTCTCGCAGGCGCTCGGCCGCGCGGTGGAGCGCAGTCCGCTCGGCACCCGACGCCCGCGCGGCGGCTTCGTCGAGCAGAAGCGCACCCTCGAGCAGCTCCATGTGCACGTCCACGCCGGCTCCGAGGAACTTCCCGACCTCAGAGAGCCAGCTTGCCCAGCGATCGGTCCACGCGTCCACCGTAAACGTCCACCTGCCGATCCGGTCCACTCCGAAGCTGCCGGTCAGACGGTCAAGGTCCCTCTCGTACTGGACGGGGGCTGTCTGCCAGGTGTCGGCGTCCGGTGCGCGGTAGCGGATCCGGCCTGTCACGTGGTCGTGGCTGTCCTTGTAGACGGTCGCTCGTACCGTCACCTCGTCGCCGACGATGCGCTTGGCGGCGAAGCGCCCGCGATCGACGCTGGGTGTGACCCGCTCGATCACGAGATGTGGCAGTCCCGACGAGGGGGGCATGCCATTCGCGTCAGGATCGGCGGCTGCGACAGCCGGGAAGCGGTCGGTTTGCATGCCCCGGGGCGTTTTCGGTTCAGAAGCCATCATTCAGGCTACGAAGAGGTACGCGATTTCTGAAGGGCGGCTGGACGGCGAGACGGCAGCACAACGGGCCGATCTCCGTGGCCGGTTCGACGACTGGGTGGGCGTGATCCCGCGGGACGGCAATCAGCGCGCCAGCACTTCGGCCAGCTCGAGCAGGTGCGGCTCGAGTTGCTTCTTCTCGGAGACCACCGTTTCCAGCGGCGTGCCGGCGATCTCACCCTTGACGCTCCCGACGAGGATACCAGTCTCGCCGTCGGCGAGCCGCGCCGTGGCCGCATCGCCAAGACGAGTGGCCAGCAGGCGGTCGAACGCGGTCGGCGTGCCGCCGCGCTGTACGTGGCCCAGCGTGGTCACCCGCAGCTCGAATCCCAACTCGTCCTTGTGTTCGGCAAAGTGGCGCGCCAGTGACTCGGCATCGTACTGGTCGCCTTCGGCTACGACGACCAGCGCGTGCGACTTGCCGCGCTCGTACGCCTGTCGCATCTCGGCCGCCACCGCGTCGGGATCGGTGGGCACTTCGGGGATGACGACCGCTTCGGCCCCGCCAGCAATCGCCGCCATCAGGGCCAAGTAGCCGCTATCCCGGCCCATCACCTCTACCAGGAACGCCCGTTGGTGGGAGGAGGCGGTGGTCTTCAGCCGGTCGATCGCCTCGAGCGCAATGTTGAGGGCGGTGTCGACGCCGATGGTGATCTCCGAACCGTACAGGTCGTTGTCGATGGTAGATGCAATGCCCACCACCGGGAATCCGGCCTCGTGAAGCGCGTGCGAGCCCTGTTGCGAGCCATTGCCACCGATCACGACCAGGGCGTCGATCCCGTGCTGGTGCAACACGCGCAACGCCTGACTCTGGCCCCTCTCCGTACTGAACTCCGGCGAGCGCGCACTGCCGAGCATGGTACCGCCCTGCTGAATGATGCCGCTCACGTCGCGGCGGCCCAGCGGTACCAGCGTGTCGGCAATGAGGCCGGCGTAGCCGTGCCGCACACCATGGACCTCCCAACCCTTGTCGATGCCGGTACGTACCACGGACCGGATAGCGGCGTTCATGCCCGGGGCGTCCCCGCCGCTTGTCAGCACGCCGATGCGTCGCACGATGGCCTCCCCCCTCGCTGTCGGTTGATCGAATGTTCTCGGAGCGGGGAGCGGGATGCAAGCCGTAGTGTTTCCAGCGCGGCGAATCGGGCACCCACCTTAGGGGCGCGGAGACTTCAACGCACTCTCGAACCACTTCCGCGCGCTACACAGCGACGTAGAAATCCCGTCCCCCGAAAGGCCCACCAGCCGCCTACGAGACACGCGGATCGCATTCACGGTAACGAATCCCGACTGCAGGTTGGAGATTGCCCGTCGGCGGGCCGTGCAGCTCAGTCGCGGTCGAGCAGCACTCGCAATGCCTCGAGGGATGGCGCCATGCGGCGTGCGTGCGACCGTCGGCCCTCGAGTCCTGCGAGCCGTGCCGGGGCTTCGACGGGACCGCCGATCGCCGGCCCCACGACGTCCGGGAATTTCGCGGCATGCGCCGTCGCCAACGTGATACCGACGGTGGCAGTGCCCTCGGCCAACTCTGCCTCGACCCCCAGTAGCCCGACCGCCGAATGCGGATCGAGCACGTAGTCGTACCGCTCCGACGTCTCGGCAATGCACGCGATCGTCTGCTCGTCCGTGAATGCTCGTCCGGAGATATCGTGCCGCAGCCTGTCGAGGTCGCCCTCGTACAATGTGACGATCCGCTCGAGGTTGCTCGGGTCACCGACGTCCATCGCGTTGGACACCGTCCGCACCGAGAGACGCGTGCGAAGTTGTCCCGTGCGTAGATACTCGGGCACGATGTCATTCGCGTTCGTCGCCGCGACGAACCGCCCAACCGGCAGGCCGAGCCTCTTGGCGATGAGCCCGGCGGTGAGATTGCCGAAGTTGCCGGACGGAACCGAGACCACGACATCTGGCGCAGTCGGGCGTAGCTGCGCTAGCGCATGGAAGTAGTAGACCACTTGCGGCAGGAGCCGGCCCACGTTGATGGAGTTCGCGGACGTGAGACCGAGCCGGCGGCGAAGGTCGCCGTCGGCGAACGCGCCCTTCACGAGCCGCTGGCAGTCGTCAAAGACGCCCTCGACCGCTACCGCCTCGACGTTGCCCCCGAGAGTCGCGAACTGCCGCTCTTGCAGCGCACTCACCTGCCCGTGCGGATAGAGAATGACGATGCGTGTGCCGGGCAGACCGTGGAACGCGGCGGCGACGGCCCCGCCGGTATCGCCCGAGGTGGCGGCAAGCACCGTGAGCGGTACTCCGGGGGCTGTGGTCGCCGCGAGGAGCTGCGCGAGAAACCGGGCGCCGACGTCTTTGAACGCGAGCGTCGGACCGTGAAACAGCTCGAGCACGAAGACGCGCTCGGACAGCTGGACCGTGGGAACCGGGAAGTCGAACGCCACGCGGCAGATTCGGGCCACGACGTCCGGCGCGAGACTCGGCCCAATGAGGTGCGGCAGTAGCCGGGCGGCGCTCTCGGCAAACGAGCACCCCTCGAGCTGGGCGAGCTGCCCCTCGCCGAGCGGCCCGAGCACCGATGGGAGGTACAGCCCACCGTCCGGCGCGAGACCAGTCCGAACGGCGGTGGGGAGATCGACGGGTGGCGCCGTCCCGACGGTGCTCACGAAGGTCATGCCCGCACCGTCATGCGGCGGTGACCCTACCGAGGCGGGTCGGACTTCAGGTCGGCACTGGGCGCAACACCACCAGCGGGCCTCACGGCCTCCACTCGAGAAAGAGCCCTGCTCTCCACCCGCTGAAGCCCGGCAGCTCACCGGATGGTTCCGCTCCGGTGATCGGTCGGAGCGAGCCGATGACACCGTCACCCTGCAAGATCACGCGAAGCGGCCCGCTCAGACTGTACTGGAGATCGGCGCCCAATCGCCAGCTTTGCCCGGCCTTCCGCATCGCGTCGTCGTCTATGGCGGCCTGCTCAGACACGCGGAACTCCCCCCTCGGCACGACCAGGAACCGCGAGCCGAGTGCAAGCTCGTACCGCGCACCCGCACCGAACAGGTTCCCGCGCGGCAGCACCGTCGCGCCGACGAGTTCGGGAGTGCCGCGGAACACGTCGAACGCATAGACCGTTAGCGCGCCGTTTCCCAGTCCCTGGTTGAGGGACAGGTGCCCCATGATCCGGTTCCCCACACGGCTGCGCCCGGTGTCGGCCACCACATAGTCTCCCTGGCGCGCGAAGACCCCAGCAATCCGTAGGTACGTGCGCCGTGCGATCGACCCCTCGATGCCGGCACGCAGCCGCAGATCTGTCCCGGGCTTGATCTTGTCCGTCGCGTCCGTAAGGGGCTGGTAGGCGAGGGGGACGCGCACCGATCCGCCGATGCCCGCCGACCAGGACCCGCTGATGGGGACCGCGGCCCCGAAACCGCCTCCGCCACCTCCTCCCGTGCCCACCGTGGGAATCCGGAATCCGATGACGTCGCTCGCCAACACCCCGAGGATGTTGAGTTGCCCTTCCTCCACGGTCGCGGTCCCCGTAGGAATCACGCCGTTCGCAAACACGATGACCCTATTCGGAATCACGTTCCACGAGAGGCGCATTTCAGTATCGAGTGCCCCCGTGAGATCCTGATTCTCCAGCTCCTGCGGAAACCGGCTGTTCAGCCAGACCCTGACGAATCCCGTCGAGATCGTGAGATCACCGTGGCGACCCAGCGGGACAGACACCCCGAGAGGCGCCGCGATCTGGGTGACCTGGGTGTACTCCACCTGACCCGGCTCGGGGCCAAAGCCTGGATCGAAGGCGTAGCTCTCGGCGGAGCCACCGATGGTCACCTTGATCGGGAACTGACCGGCGAGCGGGCCCCCACCGAGCACGAGGCCAACGCCGACGAGAACTGAGGTGGCTCTCATGGTAGTCGGAAGATGATGCGCACGACCCCGGTAATCGTCGTCGTCCCGATCACGACGACGGTCGGGGGCGGCTGGGATGCCGCGGTAGTCGTGCCGGTGGAGACGGGTGCCGTCGTCGGCGATGCCGCTTCGGCCTGGGTGGACGCGACGTCCACCACCGCCGAGGACAGGGGATCGCCGAGCGGCGGCTCGAACAGTGGCTGGGTAGGGGTCGGGGGCGCACTGGCCAACACCGTGACAGCGGCCGGCTCGGCCTGCACCACGTCCGGCGCCGCCACCGACGTCTGGTACGCCTCACGTGCCGCATCGAATCCCGGATCGGCGCGCACCGCCTCCGCATAGTGCTGCGACGCGGCCTGGTAGTCGCCGCGATCCTCGGCCTCGAGCCCGCGTGAGAAGGCCAGGAAGGCGGCTAGGTTCCGGGTGCCACTCTCGAGAATGAGTTGGAGCTCCGCCTGCGACAGCTGGTACCCGAGCTGCCGAGCGATATCGACCACCAGCTCCTTCTCCATGTCGAGTAGGTCCTTCACCTTGCCGCTCTGCCGGGCGGGCGCCAATACCTCGCCGGTCGACATCACGACGGTCGCTTCCAGCCGCGTGGTACCACGTGGAGGGATCGTCGCAAGGCCCTGCACCATGCGGCCGGCGCGCAACATGCGCCCGAGGCGTACCGCTGTCGTAGCATCCACCCGTCCGGCCTGCGTCAGCTCCATTTCGGAGAGCAGGGCGCCGACCTGCAGCCGCTCCACCATGCGGAAGCGCTGCAGCAACGCGAGGTCCGTCGCGAGCAGCTCCGCGAGCCCGCGCGAGAGCGGCGCGTACACGGAGTCCCCGACGATGTCGATGGGCAGGACCGCGAGCGTGGTGGGCTCCGCCGGAACCTCTGCCAGCTCGGCCTCCCGTGCCAGCGCGCTCCGCGCGACTGCGACTGCCCGCTCGCGCCGTGCGATCGACTGCCGAGCACGCACGGCCGAGCTGCCAGGCCGATCCGGATGGGCCGCGAGGAAGCCCCCATACACAGCCACGGCCTCCTCCAGCTCGCCGACTTGCTCGAGACACTGCCCGAGGACGAGCGGTCCCAGCGCCTTGGCGGGCTCGGCAGCCATACCCTTGCGCGCGACCACCCGCGCACTGTCGCACTGCTCGGCGGCGTACAGGGCCGCTGCGTACCGCAGCAGTAGGTCGCCATCGTCAGGGGCGGCTGTCAGCTGCCGCTCCAGTGCTGGGATCTCATTGGGGGACACTTCCGGCGCGCCGCCGGGAGCACATCCCAGCGCGGCTGCGGACGCACCGACCACGAGCCGAAGGAGGCGATGGGCGCGAGAACGGGGCCGCGCACTCAGGGTCGGAAGTCCACTCATAACAGGACACTCCTGTGTACTGCTTGCTCGAGAGTCCGGCACGACACCGGCCCTCACGGCCAACTTGCGCCCCGTGCTGTGGGACGTCAAGCAGCCCGAGCAGCCGCGGTGTGCTGACATCCAATTCGTGCAGCAAGACGCGCGCCGTATCGCGGCGCGCTGAAAGAGACACGGTCGGGGTTTTCGGAAGAGACGTGCGGCGGATTAGGACTCGCTCACTGAGCGATACAGGTCACGGAGGTGATGTTCGCGAAGATCGTGCACACACTCCCACAGATCGACCTCGCTGGCAGCACAGAAGATCTCCGCCGTGGAAGGGCCTGGTGCGGAATCGGCGGTGCCAAACAGGAGCCGCCCCCGCCAGATACCGTCTTCCGTACGCCGGATCTCCAGAAACACCGCCACCAGCGTGCCCTCGTACTTCAGCGGAGGCAGCTCGTGAATGACGGGCTCGGAGGGTTGAGGTGCGCCGTAGCGGACCGGACTTCCCGGCATCTGTGCTCGCGCGTTGGTTTGCGCAAATATAGACATCTACAGCACTTACGCAATACCGCGCCCCGGTTGCCCCGGTGCGACAGTGCTGACGGCATGAAGCGGCGAGTGCCGCACCCACGCGACAGAATCGCACACCACCCCGCCGGCGCGCGCCGGCGACTACATGTAGTAGACGGGGGCCGGCGTAAACGTGCACACGAACAGCAGCAGGGTCACCCATCCTAGCATCTGCCGGCTCCGGGGGAGCGGCCTGTGCCGGTCGAGAATGTTCGGATGACTCACGCGGCCACGGCCGAAGATCAGCAGCACGGCCGCCCACGTCCACCAGAACCACGCGGCGAGCGGTCCGGCATCACGCCCCACGAGGAAGCCCAGCGCCACCAGTCCGAACCACGCGATGGTGCTGAGCCCAGCCTGGCGTTCCCCAACCAGGGCGAAGAGGACGTGCCCGCCGTCGAGCTGTCCCAGCGGCAGCAGATTGAGCGTGGTGACGAACAGGCCGATCCATCCGGCAAAGGCGAGCGGGTGCAGCAGCACCGTTCCCTCGCCCACGACCGCGTCCCGCGCGACATCGAACAGCAGCGAGCTGCCGAGATACATCCGGATGTTCGCCGCGAGCAGGATGTACTGGTCGGACGGGCCAACCTCTGGCACCACATGGGAGCGCTGCAGCCCGACGATGAGGGCGACCATCGCCACGACGAACCCCGCCCACGGCCCGGCGGCGCCCACGTCCATCAGCTGTCGCCGGTCGACTACCGGGTGCCGCAGCCGGATGAACGCCCCGAAGGTCCCGATGAAGAAGATGGGCAAGAGCGGTGGCGGCGCGGGGAGGAAATACGGTGGCGACGCGTTGATGCCGTACCAGCGGGCGCGCAGATAGTGCCCGGATTCGTGGGCGAGCAGGATCGCCATCAGTGCCATGGCGAAATCGAGTCCGGGAGGGAGTGCGGCCATTCCGCCGCGCAGCGTGTCGACCAGATCGCCGAAGCGGCGCCAGTCAAGCGTGAACGGGAGGTCGAGGGGAAGTGAGCCGTTCGCCAGGTAGGCGCCGCCCATCCACACCGTGGCGAAGGTGAGCACGAACAGGAGGGCGTGCAGCCACCACCGCTCCTTCTCGTCCGCCACCAAACGCCGGATGAGCACCAGCCGCCGCTGCCCGCGGTCTATGGACCAATAGTGCAGCCCCGGCCACTGGCCGAGCGCCGCGCGCAGGTCGGGCGAGGGGCCTTCGTGGCGCGGATCCACGACCGCCTCAATCACCTCACGATCGCGGGTGAGGATCGTGCGCCACCAGCGCAGGTACGGAGTGACCGGATTCACGATACCTCTTGACGCTCCCGCGGGGGCCTCGTATGATTAGCCCACCTGCTCACCCAGCAACGATCCCCTAGAACGACTACCTCGCCTTCGCGTCCGATTTGACGCCCGTGATCCGGGCCAGTTTTTCTCAAGAGAGTCGAGCACCTCGACGGAGACAATCCCACCGTGGACATCGCAGAGCTCAAGCGGAAATCAGTCGCCGAGCTGCATGAGTTGGCCGAAGAACTCAACATCACCAACTACTCTGGCCTCCGCAAGCAGGACCTGATCTTCCGCATCGAACAATCGTTACTCGATTCCGACACCGTCCTTCGCGGTGAAGGCGTCCTCGAGATCCTTCCCGAGGGCTATGGCTTCCTCCGCAGCCAGGACTGGAACTACCTGTACGGTCCGGACGACATCTACGTCAGCCCAAGCCAGATCAAGCGGTTCGATCTCCGCACGGGCGATACGATTCTGGGGCAGGTTCGGCCCCCAAAGGAGGGGGAGCGCTACCTCGCGCTGCTCAAGGTCGAGAAGGTCAACTTCGACGACCCCGAGAAAGCGAAGCACCGGATCGCGTTCGACAACCTCAAGCCCCGGTACGCCAATCGACGCATCCGGCTCGAGCGCAGTGACGAGGACATCTCGATGCGGGTCATGGACCTGCTGACACCTGTCGGGTTCGGCCAGCGCGGGCTGATCGTCTCGCCGCCCAAGGCCGGGAAGACCATCCTGCTGCAGAAGATCGCAAACTCCATGGCGGCGAATCACCCCGAGGCCAATCTCATCGTGCTGCTCATCGACGAGCGGCCCGAAGAGGTCACTGACATGGAGGAGAACGTCCAGGGGGCGGAGGTGATCGCCTCCACGTTCGACGAGCCAGCCGACCGGCACGTGCAGGTGGCTGACATGGTGATCGAGAAGGCGCGCCGGCTGGTGGAGCATGGCACGGACGTCATCATCCTGCTCGATTCGATCACGCGCCTCGCGCGGGCTCACAACGTGGTAATCCCGCATTCGGGCAAGATCCTCTCGGGGGGTGTCGACGCGAACGCGCTGCAGAAGCCGAAACGCTTCTTCGGGGCGGCGCGTAACATCGACAGTGGCGGCTCGCTCACGATCATCGCGACGGCATTGATCGAGACGGGCAGCCGGATGGACGAAGTGATCTTCGAGGAGTTCAAGGGCACCGGCAACATGGAGTTGGTGCTCGACCGGCGCATCGCGGACCGCCGGATCTATCCCGCCATCGACGTCCAGCGGAGCTCCACCCGGAAGGAGGAGTTGCTGCTCGACGCGAGCGAGCTGAACAAGATCTATCTGCTGCGCAACTTCCTCGCTGACATGCCGACGGTAGAGGCGATCGAGTTCCTGCTCGAACGCATGAAACGCACGAAGACGAACACGGAGTTCTTCGCGACGATGCAGGAGGGATGACCGACCGGCCGAGCAGCGGATCGGCGGACGGCCCTGGCGAGGATGCGCCGGGGGCCACACCATCGGAGCGCCCCACGCTTCCACATACGGGACCACTCCTCGCGATCGACGTCGGTGAGAAGCGCATTGGCCTCGCCCTTTCAGACCCATCCCAGCGCGTCGCCCACCCACTCGGCACCCTGCAGCGACGCAGCGGCAAGCGGTTCCCGCTCGCTGCCCTCCGGGAATACCTCGAACGGGACGCACCGACCGGGATTCTAATCGGCCTGCCGCTCGCCCCCGATGGCTCCGAGGACGAACGGGCACACGCCGCACGTGAGGTCGGAGCCCGCATCGCCGAGAAGACCGGCCTCCCCGTGGATTTCAGAGACGAGCGTATGACCACGGCGAGGGCACTCCGCGCAGTCCGCGAGCTCGGCGGCGGTCTCCGCAACCGGAAGGCCGACGTGGATCCCCTGGCCGCGACCACACTGCTGCAGAGCTACCTCGACAGCCGCCGCTGATGCGACGCCGTCTTCTGCTGTTCGGCCTCGCCACCAGCCTCGCCTGCGGCAGACCATCCCCCGACGCGCTCCCCACGGAGCCGTTCACCGTCCCACGCGGCGCGACGCTCGAGGCCGTTGCCGAGTCGCTGCACGTCCACGGGTTCGTCGAGGCGCCGGGGCTGTTCCGCTTCTACGCCACCGTGTCCGGACAGGGCCGCGCCGTGCAGGCCGGCACATACGACCTGCCGCGCGGCGCCACCGTGCGCCACATCCTGCGGATGCTGGTCTCAGGCCGCCCGGCACTCCGCCGCCTCGTAGTGCCCGAGGGACTGATGCTCACCGAGATCGCCCAGACGGTGGAGCGACAGCTGGGTATCGCCGCCGACAGCGTGCTGGCGGCGGCCCAGGACGACAGCCTGCGACGGGAGCTGGGTGTCGCCGCACCGACGCTCGAAGGGTATCTCTATCCATCCACGTATTTCGTCCGCACCGACGCGACGGCCGAGGACGTCGTGGTGCAGATGGCCCGGGAGTTCGAGCACCAGTGGCAGACGGGCTGGGATGCCCGTGCTGCAGACATCGACATGGCACGGCACGACGTGGTCACGCTCGCGAGCATCATCGAAGGCGAAGTGCGTCACGACGCCGATCGGAGTTATGTCGCGTCGGTCTACGTCAACCGGCTGGAACGCGGCATGCGCCTACAAGCCGATCCCACGGTGATCTATGCCCTTGGCACGCGCCGCCGACTCTACGAGCGTGACTACCAAGCGGTGTCGCCCTACAACACGTACCGCACCGTGGGGCTCCCTCCCGGGCCGATCGGATCGCCGACCGCCGCGAGCCTCGAGGCAGCGCTGTATCCGGCGCGCACGCCGTTCCTCTACTTCGTCGCGCGTCCGGACGGGCAGCATGTGTTCTCGCGCACCTACGCCGAGCATCTCAGGGCAATTCGACAGATCCGCCGTGGTGGCGGCGCTCAGAGCGAGTCTACGCGGAACGGCACGCGTCGATGACCGCACGCAACTGGCGTGTCGCCGCGCGCACGTCATCGGCAGCGAATACGGCCTGACTCACGGCGATGCCGTGCGCGCCGGCCTCGAGAATCTCCGCTGCATTCTCCGATGTGATCCCACCGATCGCGATCGTGGGTATCCCCGCGGGGGCGAGGGCTGCGAGGTGGCGGAACCCCGCCGTGCCGATTGCAGCGCCGGCATCCGGTTTGGTGGCGGTGGCGAACACGGATCCGATGCTCCAGTAGTCCACGGGCGCCTGACTCGCGGCCTCGGCCTCCGCGAGGTCTCCAACCGACACACCGATCTCGAGCGCGGCACCGGCGAACGTGCGAACCGCTGTTGGCGGGATGTCGTCCGTCCCCACGTGCACACCCCGCGCGCCTGCAGCCAGCGCCACATCTGCACGGTCATTCACCCACACCGGGATGGACAGGTGCCGCACCAGAGCGTCCGCAACCTCGAGCAGGGTGACTGCGGGTGCATCCTTCATCCGAACCTGCACGGCGGTTACCCCCCCTGCTTCGGCCGCACGGCAGGCGTCAACCATCCGCGCGAGGGAAAGGACGGGAGGGCCCGCGATGGCGAGCAGGCGTAGGTCCGACTGCATACGACGGTTCCTTCTGGGGTGTCTCTAGCTGATTCCGTGGAAACATAGCCACCAGGGATTACTGCTACGCGGACAGGACTGCTCGGTGGTGGTGGCCGACAGCGTTGACAAGCGAAGACGGCCGGAGCGAGGTTGGATGTCATGCCGCACACTCGCGCCGCGGAACGCGACCGCAACGCGCAGGTCAGGCGCGTCCTGCTCGGCCTCCTCGTCGCGAACCTCGGTGTCGTGGGGGCCAAGTTCGTCATCGGACTGCGATCGGGCTCACTCGGCGTGCTCGGCGATGCCGTGCACTCGTCCGTCGACGCCACGAACAACGTGCTGGCCCTGGCGGTGATCTGGATTGCCGCCCGTGAGCCCGACCAAGACCACCCGTACGGCCACGAGAAGTTCGAAACACTGGGTGCGCTGGCGATCGTCGTGTTCCTCTCGATCACGTGCTTCGAGCTGGTGGAAAACGCCATCGGCCGGCTCAAGGAGGGCAGTCCGACCCTCCAGATCTCAAACCTGGAGTTGGCGATTCTGGTTGGCACGCTGGTGGTGAACGTCATGGTCACGATCTACGAGACCAGCCGGGGCCGCGCGCTCGGCAGCGCGATCCTGCTCGCAGACGCCGCGCACACTCGCGCCGACGTGTTCATCACGGTTGGCGTGCTGGTCGGCGTCGTCGCCGGCCGCTACGGCTACGGGATCGTCGATCCGATCATGGCACTGGTCATCGCCGGGCTCATCGTGTTCCTCGCCTACCGCATCGTGGCGCGATCGGTTCCCGATCTCGTAGACCAGCTCGCTGTTTCCGCTGACGAGATCCGCCTGGCGTCGGAAGCGATCCCCGGGGTGGTTCGGGCCTACGACATCCGCTCCCGCGGGGCACAGGAACGTCGGTTTGCAGAGCTGACGATCGGCGTAGATGGTGCGTCCACGGTCGCCGCCGCTCACGAGATCGCCGACGCGGTCGAGGGATGCCTGCACAGCGACCTCGGTGTTCACGAAGTCATCGTGCACGTCGAGCCGTGCTGACCTCGCCGAATCCGCGGCGGGGCCCCACTCGCCCGCAGCGCTCCCTCCGGCAGGAGTACGGCGAATTCATTCTCGAGCGCATCGAGGAGTTCAAGCAGCAGATCTCACGGGAGGAGCTGCTGCAGATCGCCGACGAGGCCGTGAGGGAACTGGAAGCCGGCGCCGAGGACCAGCTGCTCCTGACCGAGGTGCTGATGCTCGAGCATGTGGACCGGCTGATCATGCGGCGCCTGAACTTACCGAGCTACCGCCGCTGGCGTACGCGTCACCTCAAGCTGCGTCGCGCGCAGCGCGAGCCGACTCACTGGGGACTCGACCCGCGGTCCGCTGCCGTGTCGCTCATCGACCGGGTGAGTCTCGACGGCCCAGCGCTGGTCGTCGGGGGCACCGCTGCCTCCCTCGCCCTCTTCCTGGCAGCACTCGAGTGGCCGGTGACGTTCATCGCGGCCGACGTCTCACTGGTGGAGGGCCTGGAAACTCGCGCGGCGGGTGAGGGCCTCTCGGCACGGGTCGAGGCCTACGTCGTGAGTCTCGGGTGCTGGATGCCGGACGTGCGCCCGACACTCACGGTACTCGACCCGACGGCACTCGCCCGCACCGACCCTGCCGAACGCGAGGCGTTCCTGCATCAGATCATCACGGGCACCCCCGTCGCCGGCATTCACTGTCTGCTTCCCGCCCGCCCGGGGGGCGACAGCATCACGCTCGGGCCCGAAACGGTCAAGTCGTACTACAATGGGTGGCAGCTCGAACGGATTCACGATGGGACGGGCCGTGGACTGATCGCGACCAAGCTGTCCGGGAGCCCTGCCGCACACTGATCGGGCCGACAGACCGAACGCTCCGACCTTCACTCTCCCACGGGATCGACCCGCACACCTCGGAAGCGGGCGACCGGGCAGCCGTGGCTCACCGCGCTGCGCTGTTCGGGCTCTCCCTTCAGATCGTGCGGCGTGCCCCCGAGCGAATAGGTCTCGGGACCCCCCAACATGTCGAGAGAGTTCCAGAACGCCTGCGTCGCACCCCCGAACGCGGCGCCGCGCAGCAGCCCACCGATGGCGCCGTTCCGCACCTCGTAGCACTGGTGGCCGGCGACCCGGAATCGGGATCCCTGCGGGTCGGCATCGTGCCCAGCCGCTCCCCGGATGAGCAGCCCGCGTTCGGTAGCCGCGACCAGGTCGTCGACCGCGAGTTCCTCCTCACCAGGCAAGAGCGATACGTTGGGCATCCGCAGCAGCGGCGCGAACCGCCACGACTCGGCGTACGCGCAGCCGTGCGACGCCTCGACTCCGGTGTGCTCCGCGATGAGCGGCGCGTACTCGCGGGTGGTCTGGTAGTCCGCCAGCACGCCGTCCTTCACGATCAGCCACGCATCGGCCGGTACGCCCTCATCATCCCAGCCCACCGTCGCGAGGGCTCCGCGCTGCGTGCGATCGCCCTGGACGTTCATGAACTCCGGCCCGAACCGGAAGGCACCGATCACCTGCTCGGGCGGTGCGAGGAACGGCACGCCCGCAGCCCCGCCCCCGTTCCCCAGCGCCAGATCGAGCTGCGTTGCACGGCCGATCGTCTCGTGGATCACGCTCCAGAGCGCCGATGGCTCCACGATGAGGTCGTACTCGCCAGGCACCAGCGGTGCCGCCCCCAGGAGCTCGGCAGCCTCTTCAGCCCATCCCATCGCGCGACCGGGCAGATCCACCGCCTCCACATACTCGTAGCCAAGTCCCCTGGGGGCCACGTCGAACGACGGGCGCGACACGGCATCCGACCCGTCCGCCGCAACGACCGTGACGGTCATCGAAGGATGGGTACGGTAGACGGTCTGCTCGAGGAGGCTGCCGGCGGTGGACGCAAACGTCGTCGTGATCCGCGTGCTCGAGATGACGGACTCCACCGACTCTACCTGTGACACCCGCTGCGCCTCCGTGTTGGCCCTCACGAGCAGCTCGGCCTTCTCGTCAGCATCCACGCTGAAGGGGTCGATTCGAACGGGACTTCGCCATTCACCGTCGGGGTTGGCGTGAACGGGTCCGAGCTGCACGTCGCGTCGAGCGCCGGCAGTCGTGGCCCGCGCATCGTCCACCGCGGCCTGCGCCAGCGTGAACGCCTGCCGCCGCACGATGTCCGGTCCCGCCGCGTACCCCCACGCGCCGTCCACCAGCGCGCGCACACCGAATCCCACGTCCTCCACATGGTCCGGCGATTCCACGCGATCGCCGCTGACGCGAACGACCTCCCGGCGGGTGTGCACCACACGCGCATCGGCGTACTGCGCCCCCGCCGCCCGCGCCGCGTCGAGCGCCAGCATGCACAGCTGCTTCGCGAAAGGATCATTCCCCTGCATCATGGCGGTGCCGATCACGCCCGATGCCGAGGACAGCGGCAGTGCCAGTACCGCCATGGCGCTCGAAGACTGCTTGACGAAGTCGCGTCGCGATACCGACATCGATCGTGTTCCCGTCAGGTCGAGTGGTTATATATCGGTCCGGGGCAACTTGCCCGCAATGACCGGTGTCCGGCTCTTGCTGCTGCCGCGGTCACGGAGCAGATTCCCCGCCTCCACACCCGTAGCTGGAACACCAAACGATCCCCAAAGTGCCCAAGGTCGGAATGGAGAGCCGAGCATGGATCTGAACATCGCGCAGCGCGTGGCGCTGGTGTGCGGCTCGTCGAGTGGCCTCGGTTTCGCGATCGCGGACGCGCTTGCGCGCGAAGGGTGTGCCGTCGCGCTCAACGGCCGCGACACCGAACGGTTGGACCAGGCGGTGGAGCGGATTGGGCGTGTAAACGGCTGCGCCGTGATGGGCTTCGCCGCCGACGTGAGCGTGCCGGCGCAGGTGGACCGACTCGTCGATGACGTCGTCTCGCAATTCGGGCGGCTGGACATTCTCGTCGCCAACGCGGGAGGCCCGCCAGCCGCAACCGCCGCCGAGGTTCCCCTCGCTGACTGGCAGCGAGCGCTCGACCTCAACCTGCTCTCGACCATCAACCTCTGCCGGGCGGCGATCCCGGGGATGCGGGAGCGCCGCTGGGGCCGGGTGCTCTGCCTGACCAGCGTGGCGGCGAAGCAGCCGCTTGGCGACCTTGCGCTCTCGACGACCGCGCGGGCCGGTGTCCTCGGGTTTGCCAAGTCCCTGGCCGACGAGGTTGCGGCGGACGGCGTGACGGTAAACGTGCTGTGCCCCGGGTACATGCGAACGCAACGGTCGATCGAGTTGATGGAGCGGCGTGCCCAGGCGAGCGGTGAGACCGTCGAGACGGTGACCGAGCGGCTGGCAACGTCCATTCCCGCGCGGCGCATGGGCGAGCCCGCGGAGCTGGCCGCGGTCGCCACCTTTCTCGCCTCAGACCGGGCAAGTTACGTGACCGGCGTCGTGCTGCAGGTGGACGGCGGTTTCATTCGGAGCATCGTTTGATTTCAACGGAGCAGGCAATGAAGTGCACCACGGTCGGATCGTTCGGAGGGACGAGGTCGCGCCCCCTCTCGCCCATGCGTCTCGCGGCGCTGATGGTGGCGATAGTGACCGGCGCACCGGTTGGGGCGGCGACGGCACAGAGCGCCAGCCAGGCCGCGCCGACACCGCAGGAGGTACTCAGCTTGGAGATCGGCGCAGACTCCGTGCTCGCCGACTGGTCACAGATCGGCCGCTACCTGTCGTCGCTCGCCGTCGCCTCCCCGTCGGTTCGGCTTGACACCATCGGTGCGTCCACCCTGGGCAAGCCGCTGCTCCTCGTCACGATTACGTCTCCGGAGAATCAATCGCGATTGCAGAGCATCCGTGCGGGTCAGGCGCTACTCGCCGATCCTCGCGGGCTCACACCCGACCGCGAGGACTCGCTCGTCCGCGTGCAGCCCGCTGTCGTGTTCATCAACAACAACATCCACTCGACAGAGATCGCGTCCAGCCAGTTCTCGATGCTCCTCGCCCACCGTCTCGCGAGCGCGCCCGAGTACCAGTCCCTGCTGCACGACCTGGTCGTGCTCATGACCCCCTCCGCGAATCCGGACGGACTCGATACCGTCGTCGCCTGGTATCGGCAACACAAGGGCTCCCCATTTGAGGGCGGGCCACTCCCGTGGCTGTACCACCCGTACGTCGGGCACGACAACAACCGCGACTGGTTCATGCTCACGCAGGTCGAGTCCAGGGCCATTGCGCGGGTGCTGTACCGCGAGTGGTTTCCCGAAGTCGTGTGGGACGTGCACCAGATGGGGAACGCCGGTGCACGCATGTTCGTGCCCCCGTTCAGCGATCCCGTGAACCCGAACA
This sequence comes from Gemmatimonadota bacterium, assembly GCA_039584325.1. GTDB lineage: Bacteria > Gemmatimonadota > Gemmatimonadetes > Gemmatimonadales > GWC2-71-9 > JAOTVV01. Next base: position 182,355 of record JBDGYA010000001.1, on the reverse strand, counting down.
TCGACCCGATCGTCGTTGCCGCCACCAACCTGATCGGCACCGCCATGGCGACGGCGCTCTACGATGCCGGCAAGACCGGGATTCAACACCAGAGCCGGTTTGATCTCTGGTGGCACGGCGGGTTCCGGACCGTCCCCGCACGACACAACATGATCGGTATCCTGTCCGAGGCGGCGAGCGCCCGCCTCGCATCACCGATCGAGCAGCGTGCCGATGAGCTCCGCCCCAGCGCAGCCGGCGTCAACTTCCCCGAGCCCTGGCCGGGGGGGCGCTGGGGGCTCCCCGAGATCATCGAGTACGAGTTGATCGCCGCGCACGGCTTGTTGCGACTCGTCGGATCGCAGCGCGAGGCGTTCGTGCGCCGCTTCGTGACCCTGGGTCGTCGCGCTATCGCCGCTGGCATGGCCAGTGAGCCGTACGCATTCGTCATTCCCGCCGAACAGCGAGACCCCGGAGCGGTCGCAGTCCTCACCCGGGCACTGCTCGACGCGGGAATCGAGATCCGCCGGGCCACCAGCGCGTTCGAGACGGACGGAACTCGCTATCCCTCGGGTACCCTGGTCATCTCCATGGCGCAACCGTTCCGCGCGCACGTGAAAGATCTCCTGGAAGTGCAGCGCTACCCCAACCGCCGCCAGTATCCGGGTGGCCCCCCCGCTCGGCCGTACGACGTCGCCGGCTGGACGCTGCCATGGCAGATGGGAATCGCCGTCGACCCGATCGACCAGCCGTTGCACGTGACGACGGAGCCGGTGGGCGACGTCGTCGTGGCACCGGGCACCGTGTTCGGCTCGGGAACGCAGTGGGTGTTGGCCAACCGCACTGCCGCCGAGAGCCGAACGATCACAGAGGCGCTGCGCGCGGGCGGGCGCGTGTGGGTGACGTCGGAGCCGGTGACGGTCCAGGACACGACACTGGCTCCCGGAGCGGTGGTTCTCGAGCATGGCGACGACGCCGGATTCGCACGGCTGGTGCGAGAGCACGTGGAGTCCTTTGGATTCGACGCGTGGGCTACGTCGCGACTCGATCCACCCGGACGCACCCTCGACGCACTCCCTCGCATCGGCGTCTACAAACCCTGGACGGCGAGCATGGACGAAGGGTGGACGCGGTGGGTACTAGAGCAGAACGGGATCCCCTACGTATCGGTTACCGACTCGTTGCTGCGAGCGGGCGACCTGCACGGGTCGATCGACGTGCTGCTGCTGCCGAGTCTGCGCGCCCAGTCCATCGAGGAAGGCATCGATACCTCGCGCATCCCAGCGCGGTTCGCCGGTGGGCTCGGGCCGGAGGGAACCGGCAACGTCGCGCAGTTCGTCCGGAGCGGTGGGACCCTGGTTGCGCTGGATGGCGCGAGCGAGTTCGCGATCGACCTGTTGGATCTGCCGGTGACGGATGCGACCGTGAACCCGCCCGACTCAGCAGCCGAACGGTTCTACGCACCAGGCTCGGTGTTCGCGGTTGAGTTGCGGGTGGGTGATCCGCTCACGTCCGGTATGGAGCAGCGCGCGTTCGTGTACTTCAACAGGAGCAGAGGGTTCACCGCAGCCGGGGGGGTGGAGGTCCTCGGTCGCTACGCCGACGACGTGCTCAGGTCGGGCTACGCACTCAATCCGGAGCGCCTCGAGGGAGCAGCCGCGCTCGTGTACGCCAAGGTAGACCAGGGACGCGTGGTGCTGTTCGGCTTCCGGCCACAGCACCGCGGGCAGACGCACGGCACGTACAAGCTCCTGTTCAACGCGCTGCTGCTGAGCGAGCTGCAGTGAGCCTGGGTCGCGAAGCGGCGGTCCGACTGTCGGTGTCGCACGGGAGGCGCAGACCGCGCCGCGCACGGGTCAAGCCGGACGGGAGAGCCAGACCGAATCCCGCACGGTAAATCGCAGCGGCCAACTGGCTCCCCGGGTCACGCCGACCCGGGGACCGGACACCCACCGCACTACGTCGCTCTCGGCGCGCGGGAGAATCCGCAACATCGGACCATCGAGCCTCCGCCCGTCATCAGTCCCCGTGACGCCGAGCGCCTGACACAGCCGCCCGGGACCGGCACAGAGTCGCCGCACGTCCCCGACACCCCGGCGATCCGCCATCACGTCCAGTCCGTCCAGGGGCTCCAGCGAGCGCAGGAGCACCGCGGTGGGGACACCTTCGCGCTCCGTCACGGCATTCATGCACCAGTGCACGCCGTAGCTGCGGAACACGTAAATGGTGCCGGGCGCCCCGAACAAGGCCGCGTTGCGTCGGGTCTTCCTCCCGCCGTATCCGTGATCCGCCGGATCGTGCACGCCGACATAGGCCTCCACCTCCACGATGCGACCCGCGACCCGTCGGCCACCGATCCGACTCTCCAGCACGCAGCCCAACAAATCGCGCGCGACACCAGCGGTGTCGCGCGCGTAGAAGCTCGTCGCGAGCGGCCGCAGCCGCACGCGGCTCACTCCGATTCCGGCCCCCGGACCACACGCTGCAGGGCCGCCGTCATCCGCCGAAACAGACTGCCGTCGTCCTGCGACGAGCCTTCGAAGAGGCTACCCTGCTGCGACGTCCGGGAGCCATCCTCCGTGGCCGGTTGTTTCGATTCCGATGGCGGTGCCTCGGCTGCCGCAGCATCTGAGGGTGGACTGGCGGGCTCGGCAGACGGAATCGCCGGCGGTGACGCGTCCGCCGAATCGCCTTCAGAGCGCGCCGGCGCATCGTGCGACCGGCCACCACGGCGGCGCCCCACCGAGTGTGTCCCCGTAGTCTTCCGGTTCGACGGGGGCGACGCGGCCTTTGTCTCGGACGCCGATTCCTTCGCGGGTGTGCCTTGACCGGCCGTGGCATCGTCGGTGCTTCCACTCGGCGACCGCGCTGCACCCCCGCCGCGGGATCCGCGGCGGTATCGCGGGTTCCGGCTCGACGAGGCCGACCGAGCCCGGGTGCCACCCCCTTTCGGGCTCTCCGCCGGTGCGTCGCCGTTGGGAGACGCGGCTTTCGCCGACGCTGCCGGCTGCTCCTCTCGCTTCCCGCCATCGCTATCAGCCTTCACGTCGGCCTTCTTCCTGCTCGAGCGCCCGCGCCCTCTCGTCGACCGGCGCGTGCTCGCACGCTTCACCTTGCCGCTGGAGTCGTCGGCGTCCTCGTCTCCCTTTCGGGATGGCTTCTCGCCGCTCGTGGACGGTGGAGCGGCCTCGCCCTGCTGATCGGCCTTCGACTCCGATTCCTCGACGGACTTCAGTCGGTAAACCCCGTCCACCTTCGCCATCTCAACCACGTTGGCGTCATGTGCCTGGCGCAGCATCCGCTGGAAACGGCGACTCTGAAACAGGGGATCGCTCCCGTCACCGTGCAGCTCGACCATGCGCTCGCGCACGTCGGCTGCCGTCGCGCCGTCCGCCCCTTGATCAAGGCCAGCGAGCACCCGGCGCAACAGATCGAACGCCGCCGACAGCGTCAGCTCGTCTCCCGCATCGTCCTCCTCCTTGCGGCGCGGCTTGCGGCGACGGGGCTTTGCTGCGGGCTCCTGAGGAACCGCCTGGCGCAACGCCGCCTCCTCGTCCGGCGGGATGTTCGCGTTCTCACCCACGTCCACCGCGTGCTGGCCATTGTCCATCTTCTCGATGCTCAACAGCCCTCGATGGCCGGCTTCGACGACAAACTTGGAGAACCGGCTGAAGCCCGCATCCTTCTCGTCGAAATTCGGATCGAGGGTCTGCATGACCTGCTTGAGTCGGTCCGAGCGCATCACGTCGTTCTCGCGCTTCATCTCGGACACAGCCTCAACCACGAGCTCCCAGGGGTCGCGGCGGCCGACATCGGCCTCGCCTTCACGAGTGAGGCCGGTCAGCTCCGCGTAACTGTAGTACTCGTCGCAGTTCTGAATCAGCAGATCGCTCGACGACTCACGCAGACCGACCCCGATGATGTACTTCCCGTACTCCTTGAGCTTGAGCACGAGGCTGGAGAAGTCCGAATCGCCGGACAGGAGAATGAACGTCCCGATCTCCGGCCGGGTGAACACAAGCTCGAGCGCATCGATGGCGAGCCTGATGTCTGTGGCGTTCTTCTTGTTCGACCCGAATGCCGGGGCGAAGATCAGGTCGATCGACGCTTCGGAGAGGGGTACGATGTACTGCGGATAGCGCCGCCAGTCGGCATACGCGCGCTGTACTGCTACCTTGCCCTTGATGATCTCCGAGTTCAGGAGCTTCCTCAGTTGGGCCTGGAGATCCGAGCGGATCCCCATCGTCACGTTGTCGAAATCGATCATGAGAGCCGCGTGCGGCGCGTGGGCCAGCGGCTCATGGAGGGCGATCCGCGTCGGTCGCCCGGATGTGAAGTCCTTCACGTTGTACTCAACTCCAGTCCCACGATCTGCGCCAACTCCTGTCGCTTCACCTTCCCGCTCCCGGTCATCGGGAAGACGTCGAAGAAGCGAACGCAGTCCGGGATCTTGTGGTCGGCCAGTTGCTCGTTGCAATAATCCTTGAGTTCGTCCCCCGTCACGATGGCACCCTCTACTGGAAGCACGCACGCGCAGATCATCTCGCCCAACACCTCGTTGGGTACGCCGACCACGCACACGTGCTCGACAGCGGGGTGCATCCGGAGCACGTCCTCGATCTCCCGCGGCAACACATTGTACCCCCCGCGGATGATCATCTCCTTTCGGCGTCCCACGATGCTCACGAACCCCGCCTCATCGACGGCCGCGAGGTCGCCGGTGAGAAAGAACCCGTCCGCGGTGAACGCCTGCTTGGTCGCCGACGGCATGCGGTGATACCCCGCCATGACGTTGGGACCGCGCACGGCCAACTCGCCTACTGCCTCCGGACCGTGCAGGGCTCCGGTCATCAGGTCGACGACCCGGACTTCCACCCCGTCGATCGGCCGACCGACGGTGCGCTCACGCTGCTCGGGAGGATCACCGAAGCGGGTAACACACACCGTCGGACTCGTTTCCGTCAGGCCGTACGCGATCTGGATGTCGTTCCAGCGACGGATCCTGCGCACCAGGTCCATGGAGACCGGGCTCCCGGCCACGATGCCGGTCCGCACGCTGGAGACGTTCCGGCTCCCGAACGAAGGGTCGCTCATGAGGAGCTGAAACATGGTGGGGACGCCGTGCAGGACGGTGATTCGCTCGTCCTCGATCAGCCGCAGCGCACCACGGGGCTCGAACTCGCCCTGCAGGACCAGCGTCCCGCCGCTGAGGAGCGTCGCGATCACGACCTGCATGCCAAACACCGTGAAGAACGGCACCGACGCCAGCACGCGATCTTCCTCGCCCTGTTCCAGGGCCTCGGACACCGCCTGTGCGGTGAATAGCAGACCGCCGTGCGTGAGCACCGCCCCCTTCGGCTTCCCCATGGTTCCGGACGTGTAGATGATGGCGAGCGGCGTCTCCGCCGGCACCACCGGGTCCGCCGCGAGCGGCTCACGACGGCCCCGCACCAGGAGATCGCTGAACTGGAAGACCCGGTCGTCGTACCAGAAATCCTCCCGCCCCACCGTCACGAGGTACTGCAGGTCGGGCAGTTCGCCAATCAGGCCCTCGAACAGCTCGAGGTAGTCGATCTCCCCCAGTGACTCCGCCGCCAGCGCTAGGCTCGCTTCCGTGTTCCGTAGCTGATAGCGCAACTCGTGGTAGCTGAGTGTGGGATGCAGCGGGACGAACACGGCACCGAGCCGAGCAGTGGCCAGCAGGGCGATGACCCACTCAGGCCAGTTCGGTAGGTCGACGGCGAACCGATCCCCAGCCTCCACGCCCAACGCATTGAGCGCCGCCGCCAGCGCCGCTGCCTCGCCGGCCACTTGGCCGTACGAGAGGCGACGGTTGCCGAGGACAACGCATTCACGATCGGGATGTCGGCGCGCTCGCTCGTCGAACACAACCGCTAGCTGCTTCGCGCTCACGTACTCTCCTGCACGCCCGGAACCATAAAACTTAACCGCGGCAGGAAACGACAACAAGCAACCACCACCTCCCGAACCACCGCTCGACTCCCGCTTCCTAGGCTCCTAATACCTTGACTATCAACCGCTTACGCCGCTGCCCGTCCCACTCGCCATAGAAGATCCGTTGCCAGGGTCCCAGATCGAGTGCGCCCTCCGTGATTGGCACGATTGCCTCGTGTCCCACGGTGAGGCTTCGCAGATGCGCCGCGGCGTTGTCCTCGCCGGTTTCGTTGTGCCGGTAGCGCTCCGGGTCCCACGGCGCCACGGTCTCCTCGAGCCAGCGGAGAATGTCGTGCCACAGACCGGACTCGTGGTCGTTCACGAACACCGATGCCGTAATGTGCATGGCGGAGACGAGCACGAACCCCTCACGGACACCACTCGCCCCGACCTGCTCCGTGACCTCGTCGGTGATGTCGATGATCTCCTGCCGCCGCTTCGTATTGAACCAGAGGTAGTGTGTGTGGGATCGCATTGGTGTCACTCCTGACGGTCGCGATCGGCCGTCCGGCGTTCGAGCGGGACCGGACGACCGCGTGGTCGGGCGGCGTCGGACACTGAGACCCGGGTGGAGGACGGCGGGAGGATCGGTTCGGGCCGCTGCGAGACGGTCCCGCCCTATGCCCCCTTGAGTTGAGAGACCGTGCCCGGGCCGTAGAACATTCGGATGTACTTCACCTGAATCGGTGTGAGCTTGCGCACCGCCCAGGTGAGAGAGACGAAGTGTGGCTCGGACGGCACTGAGCGGAGGGTGAAGCCACACTCCGCGGGGAACCGGTTGCCCTTGCGCGTGTTACAGGTGGAGCACGCCGTCACGACATTGCCCCAATCATTCGTGCCCCCGCGGGACAGCGGGACCACATGGTCCCGGGTCAGGCTCTCCCGGAAGCCGAGATCCCGCTCTGCACGACCGCAGAACTGACACGAGTATGCGTCCCGGGCGAACAGGAACGTGTTCGTCACCTGCCGACGAAACTTGCGCGGCACGTGCACGAACTTGACGAGCCGGATGACCGCCGGATGGGGCAAGGCGAGATGCGCGCTGCGCACGAGTCTCCCACGATCCGCCTCCACGATCTCCGCCTTGCCGTCGATCACCAGGCGAAGCGCGCGGCGGACCGGAACCATCGTAATCGGCTCGAACGAGGCGTTGAGCGTCAAACAGCGCACGTAGGGCTCCAAATCCCGGCTATGACAACCCCGCCACGTCCATTCCGGGACAGGCGGGGGAGGTGAGCTGTCGACCTAATTGTATCGTCCCGCGTAACACATTGCAATGGTGTCCCTTACAAAAGTCCCCGGCCGATCACGTGGTCGTGCCGCCGCTCAGCGACCCGTACCCATGCGGCAGCCGCGCAACCATTGGACAGTTGCGGGTATCTAGTCTCATGAGCGGACGGCGCCGCGCTGAAACTGGCAGCCCGTCGGCACGTAGGGACAGCAAAGCCGTCGTGGCGTGTCGGAGGCCTCGCCGCCTGGTGAGGTGACTCGTTAGAGGGGACGAGCGGGACCACGCACAAGCCCGAACCGACACGCCTCGCGCCACCGAAGGGGAGCGACACCCGTCGCTCCCCTTCTCGTGTGGTCTCCGGCCCGATGCTCCCCAGACGCAGGTGACTATCCAGCATGAAGCATGGCAGCGAGGTCCTGCAGCTGTCGTTCCACGGCCTCGAGGCTGGAGCCACCCGGGGTGCGTCGGCGCTCGATCGATTGGTCGAAGGACCCGAGCTCCGCCAGGAGCTGCGGGAGTGCGGGGTGGAGGGCCGTCACGTCCGCCCGCGGTACGGCGTGCCACTCGACCCCCAACTCCTCCGCCCGGCGAAGCAGCCGCCCCACCACGGCGTGTGCTTCCCGGAACGCGACTCCGCGACCCACCAGCCCATCGGCCAGGTCGGTCGCCTGCAGCGCGGCATCCAGGGCTGCGGTCATCCGTTCTGGGACCGGCTCCAGGGACTCCACGGCGCCGCGTACTGCCGGCACCGTCAGGAGCACCGTGTCGACCGCGTCGAACAGGAACGCTTTGTCCTCCTGCAGGTCCTTGCTGTACCCCGCCGGCAGGCCGCGCAGCAGGTTGAGGACGCCGGCCAGCCCCGCGACAGTGCGGGCGCTCTTGGCGCGCGCCAGCTCGAAGACGTCCGGGTTCCGCTTCTGGGGCAGCAGACTCGAGCCCGTGCTGTACGCGTCGGCGATACGGACGAACCCGTACTCGCTCGACGCGTAGGTGATGATCTCTGCCGATAGCCGTGAAACGTGTACGCCGATCATCGCAAGGGCATACAGGAAGTCCGCGACGAAGTCCCGATCGCCGGTCACGTCGAGGCTGTTGGGTGCGATACGCTGAAAGCCGAGGGCTTTCCGGAGCTGCTCACGATCAATCGTGATGCCCGATCCGGCGAGCGCACCTGCACCGAGCGGCAGCTCGGCCGCGCGGGTGGCCACGTCCTGCAAGCGGCTCCGATCACGGGTGAGCGGCCACGCATGCGCGAGGAGCACGTACGACCAGCGCACCGGTTGCGCACGCTGGCCATGCGTGTATCCCGGGAGCAGCAGGTCGAGACGCTCGCTCGCCCGATCCAGCAGCGCGCCGGCCAGGGCGGCGATCTCGCGGCGTACTTCGGCCACTGCGCCAAGGCACCACAGCCGGAGATCGGTCGCTACTTGGTCGTTGCGCGACCTGCCAGTATTGAGCTTTCCGGCTAGCTCCCCGACCTCCTCGTACAACAGACGTTCAACCAGCGTGTGGACATCCTCGTCCAGTGCGCCGATGCCCGCTCCGTCCCCCAGCCGGTCCGCCACGCGTCCGATGCCGGCCACGAGGGTGCGCTCCTCCACAGCATCGAGGAGGCCCGCCAGCGCAAGCGCCGAAATCCACGCCTGCGCGACCCGCACGTCCTGCGGCCACAGACGATGGTCCACGGGAAGGCTCCGATTCAGCTGAGCGGCCGCGTCGGCCAGCCCTCCCTCGAAACGACCGCCCCACAACTGATGCGGCGCGGCGGATCCGGAGTCGCGAGTCACGCAACCTCACACATCTGCCGGTGGTCGCGGCGTCCGGCAGCCTGAGCGTCGAGGCGGACGGGCAGACCGAACAGGGTGATGAAGCCCGCGGCGTCGCCCTGCCGATACACATCGACCCCCTCGAGCTCCGCCGACCCTTGCCCGACGTCGGGCACGTGGCAATGCACCCGGGCTCCGTGGTGCTCCCACAGCCAGTGGCCGGCTCCGTCCGGCGCCGTGGTCTTGAGGAGCCTCAGCTCGTGGAAATCGCGTGAAAGCGGCGCCTGAGTGACGGTGATTCCCTCCACTCGGAGATGGCGGCACAGCTTTTCCTGCGACGAGATCCGGTGCGTACCGATCAGCCGGAGGATGGCGGCATGCCGCTGGGTCTTCATGACTGGTCTCGCCCTATTCGCCCGGGGCCGACCGCTCCGCCGCGGGTCAGCGGGGCCGGCCCACGCCCCCCGGACCGGTGCTCAGGATGCGGTTGAGCGGGTTGTGGTAGGGACAGAACTCCGTCGGTTCGGTCCCGGGAACGAACCACTCGAAGTAGACGGCCTGGCGCGGACAGAAGTCGGTGGCTCGGTACCCCGTCGTGTTGTCAACGCTCGCCAGCACGAGACCGTCCGGCCGCGCCCAGTTGTCGGGTGCGGACCGGCGCTCGTACACCTCCCGCATGAAGCGAGCCCAAGCGGGTGCGGCCAGCAGGCCACCCTGCGCATTCGCTTTGATCTTGGCAGGTTCGTCAAACCCAATCCACACGGCGGTCACGAGCTCGGGCGTGAAGCCGATGAACCACACGTCGGTTCCATCATTCGTCGTGCCTGTCTTGCCGCCAGCCGAGTGCGGGAACTGCCCGCGGACCCGGACCGCCGTGGTGGCGGTGCCGCCGTCCACGACCCCCTGCAACATGTTCGTGACGAGCCACATATGCTGCTCGTCCATCACGCGCGTCCGACGGATCTGGGGCTCCCAGACGATGTTCCCCTGATCGTCCTCGACGCGCAGAATGCCCTCAGGCGCCGCCTGCATGCCGAGAGTCGCGAACGCCGTGTACGCCGACGCCATCTCCAGCGGGATCACGGACGCCGATCCGATGAACACCGACGGGTAGCGCGGCAGTCGGGTCGAGATACCGTATCGCGCCGCCTCGCCAATCACCGCCGGCACACCCAGCTCGAGGCCCAGCTTGACGGCCACGAGGTTGCGCGACAGCGCCAGCCCCCGCCGCATCGTCATAGGACCATAGAATCGGTCGTCGAAGTTGTGCGGCTCCCATGGCATCGTGTCATTCTGCATGAGGCTGACGGGACCGTCGTCGATCATGTGACTCGGAGGCTTCCCCGCCCGGATCGCCGCTGAGAACACGAACGGCTTGAAGGTCGATCCGGCCTGGCGCTCCGCCTGCGTAGCCCGGTTCCACTCGGAGTCCGAGAAGTCCCTCCCACCGACCATCGCCCGCACGTACCCGGTCTCGGCATCGACCGCGATCAGCGCTCCCTGCAGATAGGGCGTCAGTGTGTGCTTCACCCCGGGCGCCTGCAGGCTGTCGAGATACTGCTGATAGCTCATGTGCCGATAGGGTCCGAACTCGCCAGCTTCGATCCGCTCGAGCTGATCCTCCATCATCCGCTCTGCCTCGAGCTGCAGATCGAGGTCGAGCGTGGTGTAGACCCGATAGCCGCGCTGGTAGATGGCGGTGCCATAGCGGGCATAGAGCTGCTGCCGGACCCACTCCACGAAGTACGGAGCGACGTTGCTGAACACGTCCCGCGAGCTCACCAGCAGCGGAAACGCCTTCCAGCGCTCTGCGGCTGCCGCCGACAGGTACCCCTGGTCCCGCATGAGGTTGAGCACCGTGTTGCGCCGTCGGACGGCGAGATCCGGATTGCGCCGCGGATCGTAGGTATTGGGACCCGGCAGCATGCCCGCCAGCAGTGCGGCTTCCGCCGAATTCAGCTCGCGGGCCGACTTCCCGAAGTACCTCTGGGCCGCCGCTTCGACACCGTACGCACTCCCCCCCAAGAAGACCTGATTGAGGTACAGCTCGAGGATGCGGTCCTTCGAGTACTTCTCCTCGAGCTCGAGCGCGACGCGCATCTCCCGCACTTTGCGCCGCAGTGACTTGGTGCTTGGCAGCTTCTCGTCCCACACGTTGCGGGCGAGCTGCATCGTGATGGTCGAGAAACCCTCGGAGTAGCTCAGCGTCAGGATGTTGGCGCGCGCCGCGCCGATGATCCGGCGGAAGTCGATCCCACCGTGCTGGTAGAATCGTTTGTCCTCCGCCGCGAGGAACGCAGCTCGGACGGCTGGCGAGATCTCCTCCGCGCTGAGCACTGTCCGGTGCTGCTCCCCCAGCTCCTGGAGAACGCGGCCATCCGCCGCATAGATCTTCAGCGCCTGGTCGGGTCGGTACGAATCGAGGTTGGCGATGGACGGACACGCCCCGCCGGCGCACGCGCGGGTCCAGGAGCCGTAGACGATTCCAAGCCCGAACACGCCGAGGATGACGACGATACCGCCGATGACCCGCAGCCACCGTGAACGCCACCCTGCACGCAACCGCGCCAGCAGCTGCGGCCAGTCCACGCGCCACGTGTTCCTTCGGGCACGAGGAGCACGCTTCTGTCCGCCGGGACGGCGAAACATCGGACTCCGCTCTCGGGAGGACTCGTCGTCTGGTACCATCGTCAATCTGATAACCTAGCGAGGCTCTGGTTCGCTTGCCAGCGCTTCAGGGCCCGCGTAACCTATGCGGCATGAAGCAGTTCCTGGAAGAACTCACCTGGCGTGGCCTCGTCGAGGACCAGACGCCGGGACTCGTTGAGCGGCTCGCTCGAGGCCCGATCACCGGATACATCGGGTTCGACCCCACCGCCCGCAGCTTACAGCTCGGCAATCTCGTACCCGTCATGCTGCTGGCGCATCTGCAGCGGGCCGGCGGCAAGCCCGTCGTGGTGCTCGGTGGCGGCACGGGCATGATCGGTGACCCGAGCGGCCGCCGGGCGGAGCGCCCGCTGCTCGACACGTCCACCATCGCGGACAACGTGCAGCGCCAGCGAGCGCAGTTCGCCCGGTTCCTCGACTTCGGCGACGGTCCCACGGGGGCGGCGCTCATCGACAACGCCGACTGGCTCACGCGGCTGGAACTCATCGCGTTCCTCCGGGATGTCGGCAAACACTTCACGTTGTCCTATATGCTGCAAAAGGAGTCTGTGAAGAGCCGCCTCGAATCCGGGATCTCGTACACCGAGTTCAGCTACATGCTCCTCCAGGCGTACGATTTCCTTCACCTGTACAAATCGCATGGCTGTGAGCTGCAGCTCGGTGGCTCGGATCAGTGGGGCAACATCACCGCAGGGCGGGAGCTCGTGCGTCGCGTCGAGGGCGTGGAGGTTCACGGACTCTGCGCACCGTTGCTCACCAATCCGTCAGGCGCAAAGTTCGGAAAATCCGAGGGTGGAAATGTCTGGCTCGACCCCGACCTGACCTCCCCCTACCAGTTCTATCAGTTCTGGATCAATGCCGACGACCGTGACGTGCCGGCGCACCTGCGTGTCTTTTCCCTCCACTCGCGGGAGGACATCGTCGAGCTCCTCAACCGGCATGAGGCGGACCCCGCGGCCCGCTTGCCCCACAAGGCCCTGGCGCGTGAGATGACGGAGCGCGTGCACGGCACCGAGACGACGGAGCGGGTCGTGAACGCGTCGCGGATCCTGTTCGGGGAGTTGGACCCCCGTGCGGCCGATGCAGGGACCTGGGAGCTTCTCGCCACAGAGCTGCCCAGCGGGAGGATTGACCTGTCGGTGCCGAAGTCCGCGGTGGACATCGTGACTGCTTCCGGCCTGTGCACGTCGAAGAGCGAGGCCCGGCGTCTGATCCGCCAGGGAGGTGTCTCCCTCAATGCGGCGCCCCTCACGGAGGAGCTCACCGTGGGTCCGGACGCGCTCCTAGCCGGCGGTCACCTGTGGCTGCGGCGTGGCAAGAAGACCGATGCGGTCCTCGTCACAGAAGGGATCTGATCCGGGACGCCATGTCGTCCAGCGCCTTCCGAGACGTTGCCTGTGGGTAGGACTTCGGAAACCGTAGCCCGAAGGAATCGTCACGAAATCGCGGCAGGATGTGCAGGTGCAGGTGGAAGATGTCCTGGCCTGCCGCCGAGCCGTTCGCCGTCCAGACGTTGAATCCCGCGGCATCGACGGCTCGGGCCAGTACCGGGCCCAGGTGTCCGCTGACACTGAAGAGATGGCCCACCAGGTCGAACGGGCATGCCGCCAAGTCCGTGACGTGTTCTCGCGGGACGACTAAGGTGTGTCCCGGGTGGATGGGATAGAGATCGAGGAACGCCATGGCCTGCGGATCCTCGTAGACGCGGCTGGCCGTCGTTCGGCCCACCACGATGTCGCAGAAGACGCAATCCGCCGTCACGGCTCCTCCAAGACCGCGACCACCCGTTCGATCTCCTCGATCGTGTTGTAGCAGTGGGGCGAGATGCGGATCGATCCTTCACGCATGACGCACACGACGCCGTGCTGTCGAAGGGCGTGAAAAGTCTCCGCAACATGTGCCGTCCTGACGCACACGATGGCGCTGTCGTGCCGCTCATTGGTGGGAGACGCGAGGGAGAATGCTCCCCGCTCGGCTCCTGCGAGGAGGGGACCCTTCAGCCCACGGAGATAGGACGCGATCGGTTCAATCCCGACCTCCAACAGGAGCCCGATGCTCTCGGTCATCGCCAGCATGCCCTGAAACGGCAGGGTGCCGACTTCGAAGCGTCTCGCGTCGTGCCGGAAGGTGGCGTCGTACTCGGTCAGGCGCGTGAAATCGTCGGTACCCTCGAACGCCATCCAGCCTGCCATCGGTGGCCGCATCGTCTCGATCAGCGCGCGCCGCACGTAGAGGAAGCCGGCCCCCCACGGGGACAGCAGCCACTTCTGCCCTCCGCAAGCGAGCACGTCGACCGGTGTCCGACGGACATCGAGGGGAAGCTGGCCGATGCCCTGGATCCCGTCCACGACGAGATAGGTGCCGTTGCTCCGGCAGGCGCGCCCCAGCACATCCAAGTCGGCGCGGAATCCGTTGGAGAACTGCACGAACGAGATGGCGAGCACACGGACCCGCGGATCGCGCAATCGCTCCAGCAGGTACTCCTCGTTCGGCCAGCCGCCTACGGTGGTCGGCACGAGCTCCACGTTCACACCGCGGTCGCGCAGCACCAACCACGGGTACACATTGGCCGGGAACTCGCGGTCGGACACGAGCACCGTCTCCCCCGCAGATATGGGCAGAGCCCCAGCCGCCATGTTGACCCCGACACTGGTATTCGGCGCGAGCGCGATCTCGTCAACCTCTGCATTGATGAGCCGCGCCGCTGCCCTGCGCGCATCCGCCAGAATCTCCTGCAGCGAGCGGTCGGGCAGCAGGTGCGGAGCGGTGCGCTTCGCAGAGAAATCGTCCAGTACCCGCCGTGATCGCTCGGGGAGCGGTCCGATGCTGGCATTGTTGAGGTACGTCACCTCCGCCGTCCACGGAAACTCGCTTCCCCGCAGGCGGCGGAGCGCCTGTGTCACGTCGGCGGCACCCGGATTCCGATCGGCGTCGGTCACGGTGATGCGTGCTCCGCCTCCCCGGCTGCCATCCGCAGCGCAGAGCCATCGTCGGCCTGCCCCGCCAGGAGGTCGTGCAGACGACGGTACAGTCCACCCGCGGCCACGAGATCGCCGTGAGTGCCACGCTCGACGACGCGCCCGCGCTCCAGCACGACGATTGCGTCGGCCCGTGCGACGGTTGCCAGCCGGTGCGCGATGACGAGAACGGTGCGGTTTGCCGACAGCCGGGCGAGGGCGTCCTGCACCAGCCGCTCCGACGCGGCGTCGAGGTGCGCCGTCGCCTCGTCCAAGATGAGGATCGGAGGATCGCGCAGCACCGCGCGTGCTATGGCAATGCGCTGCCGCTCGCCCCCCGACAGCCGCACGCCGCGCTCGCCGAGTGCCGTGTCGTAAGCGGCGGGGAGCTGGCTGATGAACTCATGCGCGTTGGCCGCCGTGGCCGCGGCGACGATAGCGTCGTCATCCGCGTCCCCGGCGTCACCGTAGGCAATGTTGTTCCGCACCGTATCGTTGAAGATCACCGGATGCTGATCGACGAGTCCGAGGGCGCGGCGGATGGAGCGGCGATCGTACTCCTCGATCGGCACACCGTCCACGAGAACCATCCCTCGCGCCGCGTCGACGAACCGCGGGATCAGGTCGGCCAGGGTCGACTTGCCGGCTCCCGACGGGCCGACCAGGGCGACCATCGTGCCAGCCGGGATCTCGAGGTCGACGCCGCGGAGCACCCACTGCTCATTCTCGTATGCGACCCAGACCTCGCGGAACTCGATCCCGCGCGTGAGTCCGGTGAACCTCCGCGTGCCCGCGTCGTGCGCGTCCTCGGCGGGTTGATCCAGCACCTCGAAGATTCGTCTGGCCGCTGCGACGGCCTGCTCTGCGAATGCGGGGAACTGGGACAGGCGCTTGATCGGCGGCAGCAGTCGGAGCGAGAGGGTGGCAAACGCCACGAAGATCTCTGGGCGCACTAACCCAACCGCCGTGACCTGCGTCGCCGTCAGCAGTAGCAGCACCATGACGAAAGCACCGAGTGTCTCACTCACCGGACTCGAGAGGAGGGCGAGACGCTGCACCCTGAGAACTCCGTCGCGATACCGATCCACCATCGTGCCGAGGCGCCGGTGCTCGACCTCCTCCCCGCCGTAGGCCTTGACGACCCGGATCCCCGTCACCGTCTCGCCCGCGGCCGCCGTGAGCTCTCCGCGGTCGTCCAACACGCCGGTCACCCGCGCGCGGATCCGCTGGAGGATTGGCCGGAGCACTAGTACAACCAGCGGTGCGACGGCGATCGTGACGAGCGTGAGTTGCCACGACAGTCCCAGCAAGAGAAGCACGTAAACCAGCACCAACACGATGTTCTGCAGCAGCGCGATCATCGCCTCGGACACGGCCCACTTCGCCTGATCCGCGTCGGCGAGGAGCCTGGTCAGCAGCTGCCCGCTCTTGATCCGCTGGAGATAGGCGACGTCGAGGCGCTGGACGTGCCGATGCAAGGCAACCCGCAGGTCGCGCGCCACACCTTCCTGCACGACCTGACTCAGGATGCCCGCGACGTATACGGCGAGGTTCTTCACCGCGATGACACCGAGAATCACCAGAACGATGGCGCGGAGCCCGGCCGCCCGGCCTTCGGGCACGACGCCCGCGAGGAGCCAGTCCAGCGTGCGCTCCACGAGTGTCCCACCCTCCGCCGTCGTTACACTGGCACCGAAGAGGAGTCGGAACAGCGGCACGAGCATGGCCAGCGAGAGACCATCCAGCACCGAGGCGATGACCGCGGCCCCGAACGCCGCACTGAAGGCGAGCCGGTAGGGCCCCGCGTACCGAAGCAGCCGCCAGTACGATCCCATCACCCGGCTTTGCGCGGCGTCAGCAGAGCGATAGGCAAGATCATCTCCTCGGGCGTCACGCCGCCGTGCAGGAACGCACCGCGATAGCGGGCCTGATACTCTCGAAGCTTGGTCGGATAGACGAAGAAGTGATCGCCCCGCGCCATGAGCAGCCGTACGCCAAGCCGCATCTTCGGCAGCCCCCAGGCTTCGAGATCGTCCACGAGCACACCGGTCGACGCCTTCTCGGCCCGGAGGTCCTCGCCGAACTTGTACCGCAGATTGGCAGTGGCGTCCCGCTTTGCAAAGACGGTTGCCGGGGTGTGGCAATGGATGGACCCGTGATCAGTCGTCAGCAGCACCGGTACGCCGCGCCGCTCTGCCTCTCGCAGCGCGCGGTACAGGGCTGAATCGTCGAACCAGGTCCGGGTCACGCTGCGGAGGGCACCGGAATTGCGGGCCACCTCGTAGAGGATCGCGTTCTCCGCCCGGCCATGCGTGAGCTGATCGACGAAGTTGAATACCACGGCCGTGACCCCCTCCTGCGACAAGTAGCCCGGAAGCCGTCGCAGCAGGTTCTCTCCCTCGTTCGCCGCTGCGACCTTGTCGTATCGTAGGCTCACGGACGCGCCGACTACGTCTCGCAGCTGCTCCGCCAGGAGCTCTTCTTCATGGGCGTTGAGGCTCTCGTCGTCGCGCTCCCCCCACCACTCGGGATGACGGGCCTTGATTTCCGTGGGGAACAGGCCGCTGAAGATCGCGTTGCGCGAGAACGGCGTGGCTGTCGGCAGAATGCTGTAATAGAACGACTCCTCGATGTCGAAGAGCCTGGTCACCTGGGGCTTCAACAGCTCCCACTGGTCCAGCCGCAAGCAGTCCACCACCACGAACATGACACGGCCATGTGCCTCGAGGAGCGGCACCAGGAACTCCGTGCAGACGTCGACTGAGAGCGGCGGCCGGTCACCGTCCGGATCGGCCAACCAGCGCGGGTAGTGTGCCGTGACGAAGTCCGCGAAGTCGGCGTGTAAGCTGGTCTGAAAGGCACTGAGAGCGTCTTGCAAGCCGGTCTCGTCTCCCCGACCCAGGCGGGTTTCCCACTGGAGCACTTCAACGACGAGGTCCATCCATTCTCGCCAGCCGAGCCGTCCTCCCCGACCCTGCTCCAGCTCGCGGAACCGGGACACGAAGTCCCGGGCGAGCCGCTGCTGGCGGATTCGATCACCCTCCAGCAGCCGAGTGACCACGGTGAGCATCTGCCTCGGGTTGACCGGTTTCACGAGATAGTCGTCGAGTTCGATGCCGATGGCCTCATGCATCGTCTCCGCCGCTTCGCTCTTCGTCACCATCACGACGGGAACCGCGGGATCGATGGACCGGATCTCCGTGACGAGCTCAAGGCCGCGGCGGCCGGGCAGCTGCTCGTCGAGCAGGATCAGCCCGTAGGGCTGGCGTTGCAGCAAGGCAATCGCGTCGTCCCCGTGGGCGGCAGGCTCGACCTCGTACCCGTGCTCCCGCAGGAACAGGATGTGCGCGCCGAGGGCGTCTACTTCATCATCCACCCAGAGTATGCTCTTCGGTCGGGGCATTGTCTGACGGCGAGGAAGGTGGTCAGTCAGTGTGCGAACGGTGCTATCGTAAGCTAGACGGCGCCGGAACAGCCAGCAATGCGACCGCTGGCCCCACCGCGCGGCGGTCCCTACATTGTCGTCGTTCGGCTCGCGCGCGACTGCAAGAGTGGCAGCAGGGGGCTCAAGGAACACACCAACCAGTGAACGATCATCTCGCTACCGTCGAGGACCGACTTCTCGACACGATGGAAGCGGCCGATCGCGGCCCGCGGCAGAACGGGCTGTTCGCCCTTTGGCTCTTCGTGCGGCAGTGCGAGGGGATGCTGCCGCCACACCGGCTGACCACGCGCGTCCTCGATGGGCGGCTCGACCGCCTGGAGCGGCGGCTGAGCAGCCTCTCGCTCCCCGCGCCACTGCGTCGAGCCCTGCCCGGCTCGATCCGGGAGTTGCGGGTCGGCGAACTGGGCAGAGTGGCAATCGCGCTGCAGCAGCTCGCTGCTCCCGTCCGCGAGGTCTTGGGGCCCTCATTGGGCGACGCCTTCGCCCAGGTCGCGCGACGGACACGCCAGGCTGCGCGGAGGGCCGCCCGTTCGGCGGGAGCAGCGTGAGCGACGCCCACCGACTGCAGCGAAACTCGCTGACGAGGCTGCTCAATCAGGTCGACACGATGACCCCAGGCAGTCTGCCGCCGGATACCGTGCCGTCCGGGTTTCCTTCGCTCGACCGGGTTCTGGGGGGCGGCTTCCGCCGGCGCGACCTCATCGTCCTGGGCGGGGACGTTGGAGCAGGCAAGTCGTCGCTGGCGCTTGGCACCGCGCTGCGGGCTGCCGAGGCTGGCTACCGCATCGCCTTCGTGTCCGGCGAGATGGACGAAGACCGGCTGATGGAGCGGGCGATGGCCCTCGAGGCTCGGGTGACGGTCGATGACCTGCGGAGCGGCAAGTTGGCAGACACGAAGCGCTCGGCCGTGGGGGCCGCCGCCCTCAAGTTCGGCGATCTCCCGCTGGACGTCCACCCGCTCGTCGGCAGGACATTCGACGACGCGCTGGCCGGGGTGTGGGAGATCCCTCCCGACCTGCTGATCATCGACTACCTGCAGCTACTGCCCCCACCAGCGGATCGCGCGACGCAGGAAGAAGATGCAGCCCTCGCCTGCCGGGCCCTGAAGGCGATGGCACTGGAGCGAGGCGTGGCATGCGTCGCGGTCTCGCAGCTACCGCGACACGTCGGCTCGCGACCGGATCCCCGCCCGACGCTCGACGACTTTGGGGCCGGAGGCGCCGTGAAACAGCACGCCGACGCCGTCCTCGCACTCTATCGGGAGGAGATGTACAACCCGGGCGGTGGGGTCGAGGGCGCGGTGGAGTTGATCGTCGAAAAGAACCGCAACGGTCCCACGGGATTCATCGACCTATACTTCTATCGCCATTGGCTGCGCTTCGAAGACATGCTGGATCCGGATCGGTAGGCGCGCCGAGTGGTCCGCCACAGCCGCCGGTCGGCAGGCCAGACGCCGTTCCTGCAGCGACAGACCCTATCAGCCCTCTGCCTGCTCCGTCACTCGGGCCCCCGAAGGCATGCTCGGGATCGGATCCGCCTCGTCCCCGATCGGTCCGAGCAAGCGTGGCGGGACGCGCCTCCCCTCCCGCCGCACCCAGACGACCGCACCGAGGATGACGACCATCGCGACGAAGGTCCGCGGCGTCACGAGCTCGTCGAGAATCAGCCAGCCCAGCATGACGGCGACCACCGTATTGACGTAGACATGTGTACCGATGAAGGTCGGCGCCGCATGGCGCAGCAGATACACATACGAGGTATACGCCACGAGCGAGCCGAATACGATCAGGTAGGCGATCGCTCCCGCGCCGGCCACCGAGAAGGTCAGCCGTCCCGCCTCCCCAAGCGTCAGTCCCACCACCGCCAGTCCGCCGCCGCCGAAGAGCATTTGCAGCGCTGCGTTCACATAGGGCCCCGTTTCCACCGGGCGCCGCTTGGATACGATGGAGCCCAGAGCCCAGGACGCCGACGCAACAACGAGTCCGACGGGTCCAAGTAGACCGGCACTCCCCAGATTCCCCACGTGACCAGTCACCAGGAGGACCGTCCCGGCGAAGCCGAGCAGCAGTCCTGCCCATTGACGTAGTGTCGGTCGCGCGTCGCTCCCGGGTATGACGGCGTCGAACAGCGCCATCCACAGGGCGCCCGTCACGATGAGGATTGCGGTCAAGCCAGACTCGACGGATTGTTCCGCCCAGACGACCAGCCCGTTGCCGACAGTGAGGAGCATGCATCCCACGATCGCGGCGGTCAGCCAGTCACGGGGGCGTCGCGGGAGGCGACCACCGAGGGGAAGCGCCAGGAACAGCAGCACCGACCCGGCGACGAGGAACCGGATACCGCCAAACAGGGCCGGCGGCATGTGCTGCACTCCGATGCGGATGGCGAGATACGTCGAGCCCCAGACGAGGCTCACCGTGAGATACGCAGCGAGGATCCGGCCCGGGTGTGTGGCCATCCCGCTCGCCGACGGGGTCAGGGTTGCGGGGTCGCTGTCGTGTCCGGAGCCGCCCCGATCACGCTGAACTCCGAGCCGGCATCATCCGGGCGGGCTTGAATAATCACCCAGAGCGGCGGTCCCTCGCGCCCGACGTGAAGCGTGATCGTACCGTCCCCGCCCGTGACGTCGCCAATGATGTCCCACCCCCGCTCGACGATCGCGCGGCGGTACCATTGCGCCACTGAGTCGGGGCGCACCTCAGTCCGGAACACCAGACTGCTGGTCTCCGTACTGCCGCGGACGTCGTGCATGCGGGCCGGCTGGAACACCGGGGCTCCCTGAAGGACGTCGGTTCCGGGAAGTTCCCGAGGGGGTGGCGGCGGCGCTTCGCCGCACCCGACAGCGGCGGCCGCCACGGCCGTCAACAGCACCCACGCACGTCTCAAGGTCATAGCGGGAGAAGCGTAGCGCGGCCGGCACTCCGAAGCAAGCGCTCGCTGGTCCGACCCGGAGGGCCGGGTATATTGCGACAGCGCGGCGCTGAAGTACACGGCGCACCGATACTGGCAGAGGGTGAGGAGCACCATATGGCCGGCCACAGCAAGTGGAAGCAGATCAAGCACAAGAAGGCGGCTGCCGATGCCAAGCGGGGCGCCAAGTTCACCAAGCTCATCAAGGAAATCACGATCGCCGCTCGGCAGGGCGGCGGGGATCCCGCGGGGAATGCCCGGCTCCGGACTGCCATTGCGAACGCGAAGGCCGAGAACATGCCCGCGGACAACATCGAGCGCGCCATCAAGAAGGGCACGGGCGAGCTCGAAGGCGTCACGTACGAAGAGGCGGCCTACGAAGGATACGGACCCGGTGGCGCGGCCATTCTGGTACAGGTGACCAGCGACAATCTCAACCGCACCGTCGCCTCAGTCCGGCACGTGTTCTCGAAGAACGGTGGCAATCTGGGAGAACCGAATTCCGTCGCCTGGCTGTTCGACAAGCGAGGCCAGATCTACCTGGACGCCAATCGGTACCCCGAGGAGGTGGCGATGGAGGCCGCCCTGGAGGCAGGCGCGGAGGACATGACCACCGATGGTGACCAGCACATCATCACCACGGAACCGAGCCACCTGTACGCCGTGCGGGACGCCTTGAGCGAGCGTGGGCTCGACGCGACGGAGGCCGAGATCGCCATGTTGCCGCAGACGACGGTAACCGTCGAGGGCAAGGATGCCGAGCGGCTGCTCAAGCTGATGGACGCGCTGGAAGACGACGACGACGTCTCGAAGGTGTTCAGCAATTTCGATATCGACGCGGACACGCTAGCGGCGGTCGAAGGGTGAGTATCCGGGTGCTGGGGGTGGATCCCGGCACCGCCGTCACGGGCTACGGGGTCGTCGAAACGACACACGACCATGTGGGCCGGCTGGTCGAGTGCGGCGTCATTCGGACCGTCCCCCGCGAGCCGTTGGCACAGCGACTGGTCACACTCTTCGACGGCATCACAGACCTCATCGCTCGCCACCAGCCGACGGCGGTGGCGCTTGAGGGCGTGTTCTACGCCAAGAACGTGCGAACGACGGTGACTCTCGGACACGCTAGGGGGGTTATTCTCCTCGCGGCGGCGCGGGCCGGGGTCCCCGTCTCTGAGTTCACCCCGGCAACCGTGAAGAAGAGCGTGGTGGGCACCGGCGGTGCAGCGAAGGGCCAGGTTGGCTTCATGGTCCAGAAGCTCCTCCATCTTGCCTCGCCTCCGGCACCCGACGACGCGGCGGACGGCGTTGCACTCGCCCTCACCTACCTGATCACGACCGGAGGCACCCTTTGATCGCCGGGATTCGCGGCACGCTGCAGTCCAAGACGGGGGACCGGGTCATCGTCGCCACCGATGGGGGGGTGTGGTACGAAATCGCGGTGCCGATCGGCGTGCTCGAGAAGCTGCCGGAGCCCGGTGCCCCCGTCGCGCTTCGGACGGTCCTGGTCGTGCGGGAGGATGGGTGGGCGTTGTTCGGGTTCGATGAGGAGCACGAACGGGATGTGTTTCAGCGCCTGCTCGGCGCCACGGGGGTCGGACCCCGCCTTGCCCTCGCCCTTGTCTCCACGCTCGGCGGCGCTCGGGTGGTCCGCTCGGTCAAGGACGGAGACCTCGCCGCACTCTGCACGGTCCCCGGTGTCGGCAAGAAGACGGCGGAGCGCATCGTGCTCGAATTGAAGGACCGGTTGCGTGATATAGCGGTGCCGGGCACAGCCGCTGCCGCGAGCGCGCCCGTGGAACAGGCAGTGCAGGCGCTGGTGAATCTGGGGTACCCTGCGGCGGACGCGGAGCGCGCGGTCCGCACGGTGGTTTCGGAGACCGGCACGGGTGAGGCAGTTGACCTCATACGCGGCGCGCTGCAACTCTTAACACAATCTACGTGACGGCGACCAAGATGACCGCTGAGTGGAACTGCACGAAGTGCGGGGCGACCAACCGACGCCTGGTAGAGGATCACGCAACGCAGGCCGAGGACCGGTGCGTCACCTGCCACCGGAAGCACACCCTGCACAAGGGGCCCCGCCCCGTTCGCTGGGAGGCGAAGGCCAAGAGGTGAACCGGGCCGAGATCACCACGCCCGAGGCGCTGCCGGACGAGACGTCGAGCGAGCTTTCGCTCAGGCCGACACACCTCGCCGACTTCGTTGGCCAGGAGACGGTCCGCGAAAACCTCCAGATCGCCATCGACGCCGCGCGGCAGCGCGGGGAGCCGCTCGACCACATTCTGTTCTTCGGCCCGCCGGGGCTCGGCAAGACCACCCTAGCGGCATTGATCGCCCGGGAGATGGGCGTCAACATCCGGACGACCAGTGGGCCGGTGCTCGAGCGGGCTGGCGACCTGGTGGGAATGCTCACGACGCTCCGGCGGAGCGACGTGCTGTTCGTCGACGAGATCCACCGGATGCGGCCCACCCTCGAGGAGTTCCTCTATCCCGCGATGGAGGACTACCGAGTGGACGTGCGAATCTCGGAGGGCCCCAACGCGCAGACCATTCCCATGGGCGTCGAGCCGTTCACCCTGATTGGCGCTTCCACTCGGTTCGGTATGCTGACGCCTCCGATGCGTGCTCGGTTCGGCCTGATCGAGCGGCTGGGCTACTACCCCACCGAAGAGCTGGAGCGCATCGTCGTGCGGTCCGCGGGGGTGCTGTCGATCGCCGTCGATCCGGGCGGCGCCACCGAGATCGCCAAGCGGAGCCGTGGCACCCCACGCGTGGCCAATCGCTTGCTGCGGCGGGTACGCGATTACGCCCAGGTGAGGGCCGACGGCGCCATCACCACCGCGGTGGCGGAGGCCGCCCTCACGCGCCTCAACGTCGACGAATACGGGCTCGACGACATGGACGCCCGAATCCTGCGCATCATCATCGAGAAGTTCGACGGTGGTCCGGTCGGACTGAACACGATTGCGGTCGCGGTGGGAGAGGATGCGGGAACCGTGGAAGAGGTGTACGAACCGTTCCTGATCCAGCAGGGATTCCTGCACCGGACTCCGCGTGGTAGGGCGGCCAGTCCGGCGGCCTACCGACACTTCGGGTTCACACCACCGCGCGGGCTGCCGGGGGATCAGCCGTCGATGTTCAAAGACGTCGGTGACTGACTTCTACCGGGCGGAGGACTTCGATTACGCCTACCCTGCGGAAGCCGTCGCCCAACGTCCCCTCGCCGATCGGAGCGCCAGCCGGCTCTTGGTCCTGAGCCGCAGCTCGGGCGCCCTCGCTCACTCACAGTTTCGCCGGCTCCCCGGCCTGTTGCGACCGGGCGACGTGCTCGTGCGCAACACGAGCCGCGTGATACCGGCGCGGCTCTACGGCCAACGCGACAACGGACGTCCGGCGGAGGTGCTGCTGGTTCAGGAGGAATCGGCCGACACCTGGCTCGCGATGGTGCACCCCGGAGGGAAGCTCAAGACCGGTCGTCGGATCACCTTCGACGACGACTGCTCCGGCGAGGTCGTCGGCGTGGTGGGCGGGGGACTCCGCCGTATCCGATTCATCGGCCCGGTGGCGGTCCGTACCCTGATGGAACGGCACGGCGTGGTGCCACTTCCCCCCTACATCGATCGCCCAGCCGAGTCCGAGGACCGCGAGCGCTACCAGACGGTCTATGCCGCGGCGCCCGGCAGTGTCGCTGCCCCGACGGCGGGACTGCACTTCACGCCCGCCACGCTCGACGCCGTGCGCGAGCGGGGTGCCACCGTTTCCGATGTCGTGCTCCACGTCGGGCCCGGCACCTTCAAGCCCGTCGAGGTCGACGATCCATCGCAACACGACATGCACGCCGAATGGTATCGTGTGCCCCAGGTGGCCGCAGCATCCATCAATGCGGCGCGAGCTGCCGGGGGCCGTGTCTGGGCAGTCGGCACGACGGCGGCCCGCACGCTCGAAACGGTGGCCGGTGACGACGGAACCCTCACGGCCGGAGATGGGTGGACGGATCTCTTCATCTACCCGCCGTACCGATTCAAGGCAGTCGATGCACTGCTCACGAACTTTCACCTCCCACGCTCGACCCTCCTCATGTTGGTGGCGGCGTTTGCCGGCTACGAAGCCACGATGGCCGCCTACCGGGAGGCCGTCCGCGCGGGGTACCGGCTGTTCAGCTACGGCGATGCCATGGCCGTGGTCACCTGACCGTTCCCGGCACGTGATCCGGCCTATCGCCCACGCGCCCCAGGCGTCACTTTAGGCGCGGCATGTTCGACTTCACCATCGAAGCCACCGACGGTGCGGCCCGTGCCGGGCGGCTCGTTCTGCCCCACGGCCGTGTCGACACCCCGTTGTTCATGCCCGTGGGAACGCAGGGTACGGTGCGGGCGTTGTCCCCGTTCGATCTCGACGCGGCGGGCGCGGGGATCGTGCTGGCTAACACCTACCACCTCCACGTGCGGCCCGGTGAGGAGACGGTGGCTGCCCTCGGCGGGCTGCACCGCTTCATGGCCTGGCCCAAGCCGATCCTCACCGACTCCGGCGGCTTCCAGGTCTTCTCACTGGAGGGCCGCCGGCAGGTCGAAGAGCACGGCGTCGAATTTCAATCGCACGTCGACGGACTGCGACGCCAGCTGACGCCCGAACGGGCTGTCGACATCCAGTGGGCCCTTGGCTCGGACGTGGCAATGGCCTTCGACCACGTAGTCCCGGGCGGAGCCGACGCCCAGACAGCGGAAGGCGCGATGCACCGCACGACCCGCTGGCTCGGGCGCTGTCTCACGCGCCACCGCGCGCTGACGGCGGAGCACCCGGCCCGGCAGACGTTGTGGCCGATTCTCCAGGGCGCCGCGCATCTCGCGCTTCGGCGGGCTCATGCCCGGGATGTCCTCACGCTCGCGGAGTGGACCGGCCTGGCCATCGGGGGGCTCGCGGTCGGCGAGCCCAAGGCCGTGATGTACGAGGTGCTGGAAGTGCTCACGCCCCAACTACCGGCCCAGAAGCCGCGTTATCTTATGGGAGTGGGGTTTCCCGAGGATCTGCTGGGCTCGATCGCGCGCGGTGCCGACCTGTTCGACTGTGTGGCGCCGACGCGCAACGGGCGCAACGGATCGGCCTACACGCCCGACGGGCCAGTCAACATCCGCAACGCGGCCCACCGCGCGGACGGGAGACCGCTCGACGCGTCGTGCGACTGTGAAACGTGCCGCACGTACAGCCGAGGGTATCTCCGCCATCTCTTCGTGGCGGAGGAACTGTTGGGGCTACGGCTGCTGTCGTTGCACAACGTGCGGTTCCTCGTCCGGCTCGCCGCAGCGGCGCGGGCACACGTCATCGCCGGGACGTTCGACGCATGGCATGGCGACTGGCTAAGGCGCTACAACACACGGGGTCAACGTGAGACTTGAGACACTCTTCCTGTTTACGCCACCGGGCCAGGGCGGTGGTGGCTTGACCATCTTCTTCGTGCAGATGCTCGCCATCGTGGCCATCTTCTACTTCCTGATCATCCGTCCGAAGATGCAACAGGAGAAGCGGCACCGAGAACGGCTGTCCCAGATCAAGAAGAACGACCGGGTGGTCACCGTCGGCGGCATTGTCGGCGACGTGGTCCACATGAAGGAAGATCTCATTACGATCAAGAGTGGCGAATCGCGCCTCGTCGTCCAGCGAGACCGCATCGCGGATATTCTGTCGGATAGATCCGAGGCGTCATGAGCCTGCGCCCGATCCACCTCCTCGGCTCGCCCGTGCTGCGCGAGCGCGCCTCGGAAGTCGGAGAGGTGGACGACGACCTTCGCGCGTTCGTTCATGACCTGTTCGAAACCATGCACGCCGACAGCGGGATCGGACTCGCCGCCAATCAGGTGGGTGAGACACGCCGGGTGGCAGTGGTCCAGACGGACGAGGACGACGCCGTCATTTTGATCGACCCGATCATTCTCGAACGGGAGGGAACCGTCCGAGGAGAGGAAGGCTGCCTCTCGATCCCCGAGATCTTCGCCGACGTCGACCGGGCGCTTCGGATCGTGGTCGAGACCACGACGCTCGACAACAAGCGCGCAACCAAAGAGGCCTCGGATCTGCAGGCGCGGGCGATTCAACACGAGATCGACCACCTCGACGGGATTCTCTTCATCGATCACTTGAGCCCGCTGAAGCGTCGGATGCTCATGAAGAAATGGAAGCGCCAGCGCAAGGGCGAGACCGGGCATGTCAAGGAGGTCAGCGGCAATCCTGAACGGACGTCGAGTCGGTCCTGACCGTGCGCACCGTCTTCTTCGGCACGCCGGACTTCGCGGTCCCTTCCCTCCGGGCGCTCGTAGGAGAAGGCTTCGATGTCGCCGCTGTGATCACGCAACCCGACCGGCCCCGCGGGCGGTCCCGGTCCTCGGCCGCACGACCAGCCATCAAACGTGTTGCAGAGGACGAGGGTCTGCTGGTGCTGCAACCAGCCAACCCGAACACGCCCGCGTTCATTGCCGAGCTCCAGCGTCTCGCGCCGGACCTCAGCGTCGTGGTGGCCTACGGTCACATTCTGAAGCAAGAGCTCCTGGACATCCCAGCGCGCGGCTTCGTGAACGTCCACGCCTCGCTACTGCCACGCCTCCGCGGCGCTGCACCGATCGAACACGCCATCCTGGAGGGCGACGAGGACACCGGCGTGACCATCATGCAGATGGTGGCACGGATGGATGCCGGTCCCATCATCCATCAGATTCCGACCCCGATCGCCCCGGACGAAACCGGCGGTGAGCTGACCGAGCGGCTGGCCGAGCTCGGCGCCCTCGCGCTGGTCGAGGGCCTCGCGCTCTTGGACCTGCATGCCGCGCCTGGACGGCATCAGGACGACGAACATGCAACGTACGCCCCCAAGATCTCGCGCGAGCTGGCCAGGATTCGCTGGGAAGAACCCACGGCACGCATCGCGCGGCAGGTCCGAGCTTTCGACCCACGCCCAGGAGCCTGGACCTTGCTCGGCGATCGCGAGGTGAAGCTCTTCGGTCCGCGCGAGGCGGACCATCCCCATCCGCCCGCCGAGCCCGGCGAGGTCGTCGCCACCGATCCAGCGCTCGTGGTCGCTACCGGAGACGGGGCGCTGCAGATCATCGATGTGCAGCCCGCCGGGCGGCAGCGGATGGCCGCCACTCAGTGGGGACACGGCCGTGGTGTCACGAAGGGAGACCGCCTCTCCTGACGTCGGCCATCCCCCGCCTGCATGCCGTGACGGACGATGGCGTGCTCGCCTTGCCCGACTTCGAGGAACGCGTTCGGTCCCTCGCCCGGTCCCCCCTCATCGCGGTACACCTCCGCTCGAGCTCGCTCCCGGGAGGCAAGCTCCTCGAGCACGCCAAGCACCTGCGGCAGGCCGGAGCACGGATCATCATGAACGATCGGGTAGACCTGATCGCCGCCGGGCGCGCACTGGGCGTGCACCTCCCCGCCCGGGGACTGCCGGTTGCCACCGCGCGACAGTTGCTGGGTGCCACGGCTCTGATCGGCCGATCCACCCACGATCCCGACGAAGCGCGCGCGGCCTCGGACGCCGGAGCCGACTACGTGTTCCTGGGTCCGATCTGGGAGACCCCGTCGCACCCGCGCACACCGGGTATCGGGCTGGAGGCGATACGCCGGGCGGCACCGGCGCGGATCATCGCAATCGGTGGCGTGACACCGGCGCGCACACCGCGCTGTCTTGAGGCCGGGGCCTGGGGCGTCGCCGCCATCAGCGCGCTCTGGCTAACGGGCGATGTGGCTGCGGCGGCCGATGCATTTCTGCTATGTTTAGAGGGTCGGTGACAGCACATTTGTTGGTGTGATGCGCCGGGTTGTGCACCGCCGCGGCACCACCGCCACCCCGGAGCGAGCTAACTCCCCATGTCAGCAACGATCACCATCGCGGTGAATGGAAAGGACCGAAACGTCGCTGCGCGGAGTACCCTGCTCGACCTGCTTGGCTCACTCGATCTCGATCCGCGGGCAGTTGTCGTCGAGCACAATCGGGACATCGTACGCCATCCCGACCTGCAGTCGACGGTCCTCGCCGACGGTGACAGCGTGGAACTCGTGCACTTCGTCGGTGGCGGATGAGCCACTCGCAGGAACGACCCGAAAGGATGGCCGAAGGATGAGTTTGACGGGTGGAAGCGGACGCGACCGGCCCTTGGTCATCGGGGATCGAGAGTTCCGATCCCGCCTCATGGTGGGAACCGGCAAGTATCGGGACAACGAGACGATGGTGCGCGCCATCGACGCCTCCGGCGCCGAGGTCGTGACGGTTGCCGTCCGGCGGGTGGACCTCGATCGCTCCAAAGAAGAAGCCCTCCTGCACCATCTCGACCCGAAGCGGTACTTCCTGCTGGCCAACACCGCGGGGTGCTACTCGGCGGCCGAAGCGGTCCGGTACGCTCGGCTCGCTCGCGAGGCGGGGTTCAACGAGTACATCAAGCTCGAGGTCATTGGCGATCAGGAGACGCTCCTACCCGACGTTGCAGGCCTGCTCGAGGCCGCGACGGCACTCGTGCAGGAAGGGTTCAAGGTGATGGCTTACACCAACGAGGACCTCATCACCGCGCTTCGCCTCGAGGACGCGGGCTGCGCAGCCGTCATGCCGCTCGCCTCGCCTATCGGGAGCGGCCTCGGACTGGTCAACCCCTACACCGTGCGAACGATCAAGCGTCGGCTCAAGACGCCGGTGATCGTGGACGCGGGGGTGGGGACGGCATCGGACGCGTGCCTCACGATGGAGCAGGGAGTCGACGGCATTCTGATGAATACGGCGCTCGCCGGTGCGGAGGATCCGGTTGCGATGGCCATGGCAATGCGCCACGCCGTGGACGCTGGGCGGTTCGCGTACCTGGCCGGTCGTATGCCGCGCCGCGAGATCGCCGTGCCCTCGAGCCCGACGTCCGGCATGCTGGACTGACGTGGCCGCCGGAACGTCGGCCAGGGTCGCCGCACTGGGGACACTGCGACAGGTACGCACCGGTCGTCACTTCGACGCCGCGCTGGACGATGCCGTGGGTGGTCTCTCCGACGCTGACCGACGACTGGTGCACGAGATCGCCGCGGGCGTGCTGCGATCCCGGGACGAGCTCGATCGTACCGTACGACCACTCACCACGGCTACGTGGTCGAGAATCGACCCGGATGTTCGCGACCTCCTCCATGTCGGTGCGTATCAGCTGCGATATCTCGACCGCATCCCCCCCTATGCTGCGCTCTCCGCTACCGTGGAAGCGGCGAAGCAGGCCCTTGGCAGCCGCCCCGCCGGCATGGTGAACGCAGTACTGCGCCGCGTTGCACGAGGTGAGCCCGAGGAAGCCGCCCCTCCAGACGATCTCGCCGCTCGCTACTCGCATCCTCGATGGCTGGTCGAGCGCTGGTGCCGCACGTTTGGCGACGCCCGCACGACGGCGCTCCTCCAGCACAACAACCGGCGGCCGCCATTGACGCTCCGCCCCGCACGATGGAGTCGCAGCGCGTTGCGGACCGCGCTCGAAACGGCGGGCATCCCGAGTCGGGACGCCCCATTCCCGCCGGGACTGATCGTCGAGACATCCGATATCCGAGCTCTGCCCGGCTATGCGGAAGGGGCATTCGTCGTGCAAGACGCCGCCCAGAGCAGACTCCTGGCATTCGCGAACCTCCCTGGGGTAGGGACCACCTGGGACGCGTGTGCGGCCCCAGGGGGAAAGACGTCGGTCCTGGCGTCGTCGGGGATCCCCATGATCGCCTCCGACCGGACTCGCGGACGGGTCGCCCAGCTGCGCGCGACCCTCGCCCGTGTGGCGCCGCACACCAGTGTGCTGGTGGCGGACGCCCGGCACGCCCCCCTGCCTGACGGTAGCTGCGGCGCCGTCCTCGTCGACGCACCGTGCAGCGCGACCGGAACCATCGCGCGGCATCCAGACGCCCGGTGGCGACTCTCACCAGCCACACTGGACCGCCTCGTCACGCTGCAGGAGTCCCTGCTGGACGGTGCCGCCCCGGTCGTGGCCGTGGGCGGTCTCCTCGCCTATCTGACCTGCTCCCTGGAGCCCGAAGAGAACCGGAACCAAGTCGAGCGCTTCCTGACCCGACACCCTAGGTTCTGTCGGGATGGTGACGACCTGTGGATATTTCCGACCGACGCCGGGACAGACGGGGGGTATGGCGCACGCATGAGGCGGGTCTCGTGAAATTCAGACGGCACGCGTCCGGGAGCCGATCGTGGCGATCGCTGCTCACACTACTCGCGAGCACCGTGCGGCAGGTGGGGATGTCGATCGACCGCCTGCCTGGCAGTCGCGCGGTCTGGTTGTGGGCAGCCGGCCTGGTCGGAGCCTTCGTCGTAGGCTACGTGGTGGCGATTACCGCGTTCTTTCCGGCCCCGATTTTCGCCCGAGCGACGTCCGTTCCTCGCGTCGTGGGCGCCCCGCAGGAGGAGGCCGAGCGATCAATTCGGGACGCCGGCTTGCACGTGGGCGCGGTGACGCAGGAACCTCACGCGCGGGCCGACCGGGGGAAGGTCATCTGGCAGGATCCACCGACCGGCGTTGCCGTGCCGCAAGGGCACGCCGTGGACTTGGTCGTGAGCGCGGGGCCGCAGCGTATTCCGGTACCGGACCTGAGTGGGTATGACGCCGGCATTGCGGAGCGCCTCGTGACCGCGGCGGGACTCCGGATTGGGGGCACCGAGGCGACACAGGCGCCCGCGCCAGCTGGCGTCGTCATCAACTCCCGTCCCCCGGCCGGCACGACCCTGCTGCCCGGCTCCGACGTCACCCTCGTCGTCAGCGTCGGAGCCCCAACGATCAGCGTACCCGACCTCCGCGGACTGACCCGCGAGGAAGCAGACTCCGCGCTCGTCGCGGCCGGCCTGGCACTCGGGACCGCCATCCGCCGGACGTCGGACGCCACCGAGCCTGGTACGGTCCTGGAGCAAAGTCCGGGACCCGGAACGCTGAGCGCACCCGGGACGACCGTCAACGTGACCATTGCGCGGAGGAGAACGCCATGAGTGGCGGCGTATGTCTGGCTCCCAGTGTCCTGAGCGCCGACCTGCTCCGTCTGGAAGAACAGGTCACCGCAGTCGACGAGGCCGGGGCCGACTGGATCCACGTGGACGTGATGGACGGCCATTTCGTGCCCAATCTGACGTTCGGCGCGGCGATGATTCGGGCCGTCCGTCGGGCCACCGAGCTGCCCGTCGACGTCCACCTGATGGTGGAGCGGCCGGAGCAGTATATCGAGCCGTTCGCCGACGCCGGTGCCTCGGTGTTCACGTTTCATCCGGAGGCCACCCGCCACGTGCAGCGGCAACTCGAGGCGGTGCGTGAGCGCGGGATGCTGGCGGGGCTCGCCCTGAACCCGGGCACACCGGTGTCGTTTGCCGCCGAGGTCATACCCGACCTCGACTTGCTGCTGGTCATGACGGTGAACCCGGGGTTTCCCGCCCAAACGTTCCTTCCTGCATCACCGCAGAAGATCGCCCGGGCTCGACAGCTTCTCGCCGAGGCCGTCAGCACTGCGCGGCTGGAGGTCGATGGCGGGATCTCTCCAGATACCATCGCGTCGGCGTTCCGGGCGGGAGCCGACACATTCGTGGCCGGTTCGGCTATCTTTGGCGCGGAGGATCCCGCTCGGGCGGTTCGGGAGCTTCGGAAACGCTGTTTGACGGTGACCTGACGATGACACAACGCGGTCAGTGGATCTTCGTTCTCGCAATCGTGGGCACGCTCGTCGGGGCCCTCGTGCTGGGCATGACGTTGACACCGAGCCTTCAGCCGGTGGGGGTGCAGAGCGAGGCACCCGAATTCCGTGCGGTAGACGTAATGACCGGGGACACCGTCGAGTTCGACGCCTACGAGGGCGAGGTTCTCCTGCTCAATATCTGGGCGACCTGGTGCGTGCCATGCGTGCGGGAGATGCCTTCGATTCAGCGGCTGTATGACGAGCTGGCACCGGACGGCCTCGAGGTCGTCGCCATCAGCGTGGACAACGCCGACACGGAGTCGGTCCGGGCGTGGGTGGAGGAACGGGAGTTGACCTTCGACGTCCTACACGATCAGTCGGCAAGGATCGAGCGGGACTATCAGACCACCGGCGTCCCGGAGAGCTTCGTCATTGACCGGCACGGAGTCATCATCAAGAAGGTGATTGGCGCCACCGAGTGGGATCATCCAACCCAGGTGGCTCTCATGCGCCGCCTACTGGGGATCAATGAGCAGGCCGTGGCACGGCGCGGTCCATAGACTTCGCGCCAATCTCGTAGAGAACTGGCCGATCAAGCTCACGGCGCTCGTTTTGGCAGCGATCGTGTGGGCCGCAGTTGCCGCGCAGGAGCCCACGACGCAACTGGTCCCCGTACAGCTCGCCATCACACCACCCGACGGCCGCAGTCTGGTCGGCGAGCCACCCCTGGTGCAGGCGCTGTTCGCCGGTACGGCGCGCGAGTTGATCAAGCTCTATGCGGAGCCACCCGTGATCCGGCAGGTCCTACCCGATACGATCACCGGAGCCGCCTACGTTCTCGAGCTGTCCGTGGCCGACATCGGTGCGATCGAGGGAGCCGCGGTCAGTGCGCAGCAAATCGAGCCGCGATCCATCACCATCTTCCTCGACGAGGTGTCGCGGCGGCTGGTGCCGGTGCGGCATCGCGTGACCATCGAGGCGGACTCAGGCTATCTGGTGTTCGGGGACCTGACCGTCAGCCCGAGCTCACTCACCGTGCATGGACCGCAGACGTTGGTCGCGACCGTGGACGCGCTCTACACGGTGCCCCTCACACTCACCGCCGTGACTTCCTCCCAGCGTCGCCGGGTCGCCATCGACACGACGGACCTGCCCAGCGTTCAATTGTCGGAGGACTCCGTCACCGTGTCCGCCGAGGTCGAGGCGCTGGCCGACCGTGTGTTCGATGGGGTCCGGGTGACGATCGACGCCCAGGATGGGGGCGAGTGGACGAGCGATCCCGTGGCGGTCGCGGTCACGGTCCATGGGCGGGACAGTCGTCTTGCGTTGCTCACCCGGGACAGCATCCGCGTCCTCGCCAGCCCACCGCAGGGACAGTCGGAGGCCGTTGTGCCGCTGCGGATCCCACCCCTGCCCGGCATTGAGCTCCGGGCGACCCCCGATTCCGTGATGGTGCGCCGGCCACCCCGTGAGTGACATCCTGCTCGGAATCGAAACGTCGTGTGACGAGACCTCCGCTGCGGTTCTCACGCGCCGTCGCGGCCGGCCGCACCTCGCATCCCTGGTCATCCTGTCTCAGGACGTGCATCGGGTCTTCGGGGGAGTCGTGCCGGAGCTGGCCTCGCGCGCGCACATTCGCGCTGTCGATCCGGTCGTCCGGCGGGCACTCGATGATGCAGCGGTGAGCTTCGGCGACGTAGCAGGGGTCGCGGTCACCAGCGGCCCGGGGCTCGTCGGTGCACTGCTGGTCGGGGTGTGCTATGCCAAGGGCCTCGCCGGGGGCCTGGGCATCCCGCTCATCGGCGTGCACCATCTCGAGGGACACGTGTTCGCTCCTACCCTCGAGGACCCGACGCTCGCACCACCCTTCGTGGCGCTGGTCGTCTCAGGTGGCCATACCATTCTCCTCGATGTGCCGGAGTGGGGACGCTATCGCACACTCGGCGAGACACGGGACGACGCAGCGGGCGAGGCATTCGACAAGGTGGCAAACATGCTCGGCCTCGGTTACCCCGGGGGGCCCGCGATCGAACGCGTGGCCACGCAGGGCGCCGATCGCTTCCGACTGCCGCGACCAATGCTCGGCGACGGGTTCGACTTTTCGTTCAGCGGACTCAAGACCGCGGTCCTCCATACCGTCCGCCGGCTCGATGACGTCACCGTCCATCGTGCCGATCTCGCCGCTTCGTTCCAGTCTGCCGTGTTCGACGTCCTGATCTCCAAAGTGCTGGATGCGGTGGCCTTCACCGGATATCCGAGGGTCGTCCTGGGCGGCGGCGTGGCGTGCAGCCGTACGCTCGCCGCACGTATGGAAGAACGCCTGCGTGACCACGCCGCTCTGTCGGTCGCCCAGCCCCGCCTGAATGCCGACAATGCAGCCATGATCGCCCGCGCCGGATGGTTTCGACTCGAGCGCGGTGAGTCGAGCAGTCTCACCCTGGACGCCAGCGCACGCATGCCGTGGCCCGGCTTGGAGCCGGTCCCAGCCACCGCGACAACGGAAGGTCATACGCGATGACTGTGTACCCCCTCACCTTTCACATCGGACCGCTCGAGATCACGGGATTCGGCATCATGGTCATGATGGGGTTCTTCATGGCCGGTCTGGTGATGCAGACGAGGTTGCGGGAGCTCCAGCTGAACGAGCAGTACGCCTGGGACATCGTCATGGCCGCCGTCATCGGCGGTCTCATCGGAGCCAAGCTCTGGTACGTGGCGTTGCACGGCGACGTCGGGCGCCTGCTCAGCCGGGGTGGGCTCGTCTGGTATGGCGGTCTCATGGGCGGCACGCTCGCGGTGATTCTGAACAGTGTGCGCCTGAAGATTCCTGCCCGCTTCACGTTCGAGCTTGCCGCTCCGGCGCTGGCGATGGGATACGCCCTCGGTCGCGTGGGATGCTTCCTGGTACAGGACGATTACGGCATTCCGACAGACGCCCCCTGGGCCTTCCGATTCCCCGAAGGACTGCCACCATCGACGGCGGCGAACCTCGCCGCATGGGACGTAGCTGTGCCGGCGGGGATCGCCCCTCAGGATGTCCTCGCCGTGCATCCCACCCAGTTGTACGAGACGGCGATCATGCTCTTCGTCTTCTGGCTGCTGTGGCGAATGCGGGATCATGGCAGGGGGACGGGGTGGCTGTTTGGTCTCTACCTGATGCTTGCCGGAACCGAGCGATTCCTGATCGAGTTCCTCCGCGCCAAGGACGACCGGTACGTGTATGGGTTCACGCTCGCCCAACTGACGAGCATCGCCGTGGTGGCGACCGGAGCCCTGCTCGTGTGGGCATTCACCCGCAAGCCGGAGCTACCGCTGGAGAACGTGAACGCCCTCAAGCCTCCTCCGAACGAAGGGGGGACAGGCGGTTCGAAGAAGAAACGGCCGGGCTGAGCCGCTAGGCCGGTTCGAGATCGCCCGCGAGCGGTGCGAGTGCCTCGCGCATTTCGGCCACTGACTGCCAGCGATCCTCGCGGGGCCCTTTGAGGGCTATGTCGATCACGTGCACGAGCTCGTCCGGTACGTCGGACCGGTAGTCGCGAACGTCAGGCGCCTCGTGATCGAGATGCATGCGAAGCACCAGCTCTTCCCGCTCGGCCAAGAATGGGGGGCGTCCGGCAAGGCATTCGAAGAGCACACACCCAAGTGAGTACAGATCGCTGCGCTCGTCGATGTCGGTGAGTCCTTCGACCTGCTCCGGACTCATGTAGGACGAGGTCCCCACAGCGATGCCGGAGCGCGTCAGGCGATCGGTGCCGGATTGTGCGATGGCCCGCGCGATGCCGAAGTCGAGCAGAACAGCGCCGTCTTCGGCGAGCACGACGTTCTCCGGCTTCACATCCCGATGGACGATTCCCTTCGCGTGGGCGTAGTCGAGCGCGGCCAGGAGATCCACCGCAATCTTCACGGTGCCTAACACGGAAGCTTGGCCCACCCGCGCGAGGTGATCCCGCAGCGTGGGTCCGTCGACGAATGCCAGCACGTAGTAGATCAGCCACTCGCTCTCACCGCAGTCGATGAGCTTGCCGATCCGGGGGTGATCGATCTCCGAGAGGAAGGAAATCTCACGCAGGAAGCGGTCGGCGGTAACCGACACGGCCAACTGCGGATGCAGCACCTTGAGGGCGACAGGCGCACCCTCCCGATCGTACGCGAGGAAGATCCGAGCGGCACCACCCCGCGCGATCTCGCGGTCGACGGTGTACTTGTCGGCGACGGCGCGCCGGACCAAGGGCAGGAAGTCTCGTCTGATACGTCTGCTCACACAGCTGAACCGTGCCCTATTCTGTCCCAGGACCGGACCCGTGGCAAGCACCGGCCTGCGATTTCAGCGGAACGACGGGGCATCAGCGCACTGGCCATCGCGACGAACGGCTTGAGCGCAAGTCTCTCCCCGCAGTTGAGTCGCGACGTTCACCGCAGTGAGCGCTGCAGCGGCGAGGATGTATGCCGCCAGCAATGGCTCCCAGCGCGGCGGGGCTACTGTCTCAACGCTGGATCAGCCCACCAATACGACGATGGCGGCCGCAAGCGTGCGTTCGTGCGTCAACGAGATCCGACTGTCCCGTACACCCATGCGGGCGGCCGCCTTCGCAGCCCGCCCGTGCAGATGCAGGGCGGGCCGGCCGTGGTCATCCCGGGCGACCTCGAGTTCGCCCCAGCCAATACGGAGGGCATCGTCGTCCTGTGCCAGCGCCTTGAACGCCGCCTCCTTTGCGGCGATCCGCGCCGCCACATGCTGCGCGGGGTGTGCCTTGTCGAGACAGTATGCGCGTTCCGTATCGGTCAGCAGGCGATGCAGCGCTCGGTCCCCGTGACGATCGAGGAGCTTCCGTACGCGGTCGACGGCAACGACGTCAATGCCGATGCCCCGCACGCTCATTGCACGACCTCGCTCCAGAGCGTTGCGAGCCAGTCCGGTGGCGGGAGGTACCCTCCGAGGATCAGGCCCAACCAGAGTGCCCCCGCCGTGGCACCTGCACCTACGACGAGCACGGGCCAGAGTGGGCGTCGCCACGTGGCGACGCTGTCCGCCTGCTGCTGCCACCGCCCCAACTCGCGCTTCGCCTCGTCCTCGAGCGCCAGCCACGCCGCCTCCAGTCGCCGACCCGCGAGCCGAAGCGCATCCTGCCAGGCTGCCATCGCCCGGGCCTCTAGCCCGGTCGCGACGACGGCGTGGAGCGCCCGCCGCTCGAGATCGTCGACCGCGGTGACGAGCCCTGCGCCGGCGGACCCCAGCCGAGCCGCTGCCGCCCGCGCGGCGGCGGCGTTCGGCTGGATCCGGCGGCGGCGGCGTCTCGACAGCCGCACGGCCCGCGCTTCAGCATCGAGCTGCGCCCGAACGCGCTCCATGAGCAGGCTACCCACGCTCGTGACCGCCTCGTCCCACGCCGCCAGCCAGGCCCGTCTGCCAATGGCCTCCACCGCTGCTCGCCGATTCTCGCGCGCTGCCAGCCGCCGCGCTTCACCGGTGGCCTCGAAGATCCTCGTGGCCAGATGGAGGCGCACACTATCGAGATGCAGTCCCTCCGGCATTCGACCGGTGCCGGATACGATTCTGCCGAGATACGGACCGAGCTCCGGTATACGGAGCGGAAGAAGGACCTCAGTGCCGGTCACGAGAAGATCGCGTTGAGAACGGACTCGGTTTCGGACAGATCCTCGAAGGCCACGTGCCCACCGGCGTCCAGCAGCTCGACAACCGAGTGACGGCCGGTCGCCACTCCGATGGGCCTGGCGCCCACCCCTTGACCGCACGTCATGTCGGCCGGCGTGTCACCAATGATGACCACGTCACTCCCTCGGGGCACTCGTCCCATGTGAGGAGCGGCCCGAGCCGCCGCAATCGCGGGAAGTTCCGCCCGCACAGCGGAATCCGAGCCATAGGCGCCAAGGTGGAACCGCGATGGCTCGATGCCGGCAGCGGAGAGCTTGAGGACCGCGCCCTGGGCCAGGTTCCCCGTCAGCAAGCCGAGCACGGCATCACCGCGCCGCTCGATCGCGCTCAGGAGCTGCTGTACACCGGGATAGATACGCATCGCATCACGCCGCTGCTCCAGCTCGCCTTCGAGAAGCTCCAGGTACCGCTGGCACACCGCGGCAACATGGCTCTCGCTCTGGGCGTCGCGATGGCCGGCAGCCAGCATCAACTCGATGACGATTTGGGGATCCGTCTTCCCGTCGAACCGATAGTCCTCGACCGGGCCCGTCTCACCCATTTCGGTGATGAGGGCAATGCTGATCGCGGAGCGGCCGGCTCCCGCCGTCCAGACCAGTGTCCCGTCGATGTCGAACAGCACCAGCTTGTGGAGCCCGTCACTCGGCATCCGGCGACTCATCCTCCTTCGTCTTGGCCTGGCACTCCGTGCACAGGGTGACGCCGCGCATGTTGCAGATCACGCAGATGAACGTGCCACACTCGTCGCAGGGGTACCCTTCGGACGCCCGCTCTTCGTTGCCACAGGCTCGACAGATCATCAGGTCGGTTTCGTGGCCCATCGGCTACCTCCCTCTCTGGTCCGCGACACCATCACCTTGATGGCGTGCGAAAGGATCCGCGCCGTAAACGGTGTCGTACCGCCCGGCTCGCCGTCGAGCTCGACCGGCCGCGGTTCGGCGGTCTCGACCGTGACCTCCTCTCCGCGGAGGAATCGGAGCCGGTGCTCCGCGTCGAGATTGCCCGTGAGCATCCGCCACAGGAGATCGATGCCCTCCACCAGCGAGCTCGCATTGGCGATCGCAACGTCGAACAGTCCGTCGTCCAACTGGATGCCGTCGCGCAGCTTCACGAACGGTGGGATGATCTCGCCGCAGTTCGCGACCAACACCATCACGGCATCGGTTTCCAGCACCTCCCCATCCACTGTGACGCGGTGGGGCACGACCTTGAGATCGCCCACGCGCTCGAGCGTTTGCGCAACGTAGGCCCCGAATCGCCATCGCCGCTTGGCCTCGCCGGTCGTCGCAGCCATCAACTCGGCATCGAAACCCGCGCCGCATGCGACGGCGAAGTATCGGTCGCCGTCCGCCCGGTGCAACAACCCGAGGTCGATGGCTCTGGGCACGCCGCGTGCCGCAGCCCTCGCCGCCGCCTTGGGATTCCGGGGCAGCCGCAGATTCCCCGCCAACAGGTTTCCCGTGCCACCCGGAATGAGCGCCACCGGGACCTCGCTGCCAGCCATCCCTGCCACGGCCTGCATCGTCGTCCCGTCACCGCCGTACACCGCTACCAGGTCCACGCCGTCGTCTACCCCTGCGCGGGCGAGGTCCTCCGCATGGCCCACGCGCGAGGTACCCTCGACGTCGATCTCCCAGCCTTCCCTCGAGAACACCCGCGCCACCCGGTCGACGACCTTCAGATCGGCACGTGCCGCTACCGGATTGAAGATGAGCAGTACTCGCGCCACTAGTAGCTCTTCTCCCAGAACAAATCTGCACCGAACTGATAGTTGGCCGTCGACTGCGCCGTCGGACTCTCGCAACTGAACAGCGGATCCACGCTCGCCGCGATCAGCCACTGCCGGCTCAGTCGGAACTCGAGACTCGCGCCCACGGAGAACGGCGAGATCTCCTGGTACTGCTGGCAGATCCGGGGACTGGCCGTGAGAAACGCCGTGGTGCCCAGGACCTGGAACTGCTTGCCGACCCCGAGCTCCACCCCTGACACGCCGCTGATGCCCGCGGTAGGGCGAATCTGAAGATAGTCGAGGGGCACCCCGAGATCGGAGATCAGCGCGTACTCCAGCTGTCCGGAGACGGTGGTGGAGAGCCACTGCGCGAGCACCCGGGACTCGAAGCCCTCGGCACTGGTCCCTTGCGCCACACTGGGAGCTCCGAAGAGAAGCAGCCCGATGATCTCGGGCTCCGAGAGCACCGGACGATAGCTACTCGAAAACCGCACGCGAGGGTCGTACAGCGTGCCCCCGATGTTCACGTATACCGTATCATCGACCGTGGCGGCGGAGCGGACGATGTGGCGCGCATTGATGTCCAGATCGGCATTGAGATCGGGCGTACCGAGATAGCGGATCTGTCCCCGTGTGACCTGAAACTCCCGGCTGGTTCCCAAGGCGATCTCGAGCCGATACGTGCCCCGGGGCGCTTCCAGGGTTCCGTCGAGGCGGTACCGATTGCGGGCCTTGCTGACGAACACGTTGCCCGCGAGCTGCACGTTCGCCTCAGTCGAACGCATCCAGAACTCCTGACCCATGTCAACGCGCAGCGAATCGATCCGCAGCGAGTCGAGGAATCGGCTCTTGAACCCCGCCCCGAGGCCCTCGCTTCGGACGAGGGCGGTGTCGACGAACTCCGCGAACAGGGTGTCCTCGAGATTCACGACGTTCTTCGTGAGTAGATCGGCGAAGTACAGCACACCCCGCGTAGCCGTGGCACTCCCGCCGAGCCGGGCCTGGTACAGCGGGCCCTCCAAGCGCAGATCCCCACTTGCCGTGAGGGTCAGGTAATTCCGCACGTCGATCGCGCGAAACTCCTGTCCCCGAATGCGGAGATTCAGGACGGGTCGGCTCAGCTCCTGCAGCACTACGAACCCGCTCGCCTCAGCACCACCGGGACCGCTCCGGACGGACAGTCTCTCGACGTACACCGTGTCCCCGGAGAGCCGGAGCTGGCCGTTCAACTGCTCGTTCCGGACACCCAGGGCAGGCACGGTGGCGGAGCCGTCGCGCAGCATGAGCACGCCGGTCAGGCGCGGGTCCTCCCACGTCCCCTCGATCCCGAAATCG
Source organism: Gemmatimonadota bacterium (assembly GCA_039584325.1). Taxonomy (GTDB): domain Bacteria; phylum Gemmatimonadota; class Gemmatimonadetes; order Gemmatimonadales; family GWC2-71-9; genus JAOTVV01. The sequence goes on along the minus strand of JBDGYA010000001.1, from coordinate 141,046 downwards.
GCGTCGAACGTCCCGCCGATCTCTTGCACCTCCGGCACGGTGGCCTCCAGCAGCGTGAGGTCCACCGAGTCGGCTCGCGCCCGGATGCTCACCCTCCCGGGGAGCCGGCGGCGCTCGACGTCGACCAGCGCCAGATCGATGGGCAAGGCCGCGGTGACCGAGAGCACGGGCGAATCCAACCGGCGGAGCTCGACATCCCCTTCGAGTCGGCGGTCGCGATAGGAGAGTTCCCCCCAGGTGAGCGGGGCCCGGAACTCGCCGTACCCCGCGTCCCGCAGGCCGACCGCCAACTCGATCTCCGGCGCCTCGGCCCGGCCGGCGAGTCGAAACGTGCCACTCAACTCGCCGGATACCGTCCCCGGATCCTGCAGCGCGAGGACCAGCAGATCCTTCAACTGCAGACCATCGATCGAGCCGCTGAGCCGCCCGGGGCCACGGAACGGCCACCGCCCATCAGCCGTGACCACACCGGGACCACTTCGGTTCCGCAGCGACATCCCCGCGACGGTGAACCCGGAATCGTCCACGGCTACCACCAGCTGGCTGTCGAGGAACCAGGGGCCGGTCGGGAGGCTGAACCCCAGCGAGTCGAGCACCACGGTCGTTCCCGTACCCCCGAGACGCAGGGCCCCGCCACCAATCCAGGCTCCGGTGCGCCACCGGGCCTGCGCGAACCACTGGAGCGAGTCCGGCTGCCCACGTGATCGCACGATCACACGCCCGGCCTTCGTGGGACCGACCTCTACCGAGTCAGCACGGGCGTTGAGGCTGTAGGTCCGGGTCGCCGATACCCACGTGAACGACCCGCCGGCATCCGAAATGAAGAGCTTCCCGCGACGCACCTGCTCGACGTCGACGTCCGCGACGACCTGGTACCGCTCGCGGTTCCCCACGATCCGGCCGGCAACTCGGATGACCCCTGCCGGCCGCTCCACCGACTCACGCTCCGGTAACGGTCCGGCGAACCGCTCGATCACAGACTCCAGCACCCCAAGGGAATCGGTCGACGCAGTGAACGTGAGCGTGTCCCGTCCGGGGCTGCCGTTCCCGAGCCCGCCGGAGGCGATCAGATCGACGGCGAGGCCCCGCACGGTCAGGGTGTCCAGGACCATGGCATCGGCATCCACCTGCACCCGGCCCACTGCGGTGTCGATGGGCACTTGGGCGAGCATGGACCGCGACAGCTGGAGATCGGCCGTCACCTCCCGAGTCGAGTCGTACACGGTCGCCGCGAGGGAGAGTCTGCCGGTCAGCGCGGTCTGCAGCATCCCCGGGAGAACCTCCCCGAGATCGACATCCTCGCTTTCCACCCGCAACCCTCGTGTCCCCCAAGCGCCGTCCCGTGCAAACAGCGCTCCCGCAAGACGAATCGATCCGGCCCCACCCCGCAGTTCGGCCTGGACTGGGAGCGAATCGAGGTATCCGCCGATGCGGAGCGACCCACCCCAAGCACTGCGCAGCTCGACCGCGTCGAACAGCGACTCGAATCCCTGAAGGCGCAGCGAATCGAAGAACAGGCCGGCAAAGATCCCGACGGTGTCTCCCCGGGAATCGAGTCGTACGAAGCCGCGAGCCTCCGTGACCGGCCGTAGCTGATCCACGTGCCGCAGGCGCCCGGAGAACGTCGCGTTGCGCCAGGAACCGTCCAGTTGCCCCGCGCCCCCGATGCGGCCCTCCAGAATCACCGAGGGCACCAACCGGCGTACCGTGCCGAGCGCGACGTCCGAGCTGTCCAGCGTGAAGCTGCGGAAGATGAAATCGCCGTCGATGAGGGAGACGAACCCCCGCCCCCACGTGTACGATTGGGGCTCATCCTCGACGAGCCGGTCAGCGAACGTCGCATCGATCTCGAGCCTGAGGCGCTCGGCCGGTCCCTCCATGACGACGTCGCCGGTCACTGTGCCGGCGAACGGCAGGGTGTCGAGGAACCCCCGCACGTGCTCCAGGTCGAAGTGGTTCAGGTCCAGTACTGAGCGCCGGAACGTCCACGCGTCTCCGGGCCCGAGCACCATTCCCAGCCGACCCACCATCCGTCCACCGCCCCGGCCCACGGCCTCGATCTCTTCTCCGCTGAACTCCAGCACATCCTCGCCCCGCGACAGAACGCGGAATCGAGCACTCCCCCTGAGGCCGCTGGGGAGTGCCTCGACCAGTCCGCGTACGTCATCCGTGCGCACGTCCGGCGTCCTGCCAACGAGGTCGAGCAGCATCGGTCCCGAGGGCCACGAGATGGTCCCCTGGAGCTCCGCTTGGCTTGCCGGCAGCTCGAGAAGCGCCAGATCCATCTGCAGGGAGTCCCCCCACACCCGGACATCTCCGCGGAGATCCCGTACCTCGAGTGCCGGATCGGACACGTGCACCTCGAGACTCGCCACCTGCGCCAGGATGGGCGCATTTCGCTCCGGAGACGCCACCCTGAGGTACTCGATGGTCGCGTTCAGGCCCTCGAATCGCCGCACGTGTAGTGGCCCTCGAGACCCGTCCTCCCGCTCCGTGCCTGGCGCCGGGCTCGCCCCGAGGGGCGTTTTCACCAGGACGCGACCGTCGACGATTCGGACATCATCGAACGCCACCAGCGGTGAGCGCCCCCCTGCACCACCGCTCGGCTCGGGGTTGATCACCTCCAGGAAATTGAAGCGCGCTCCGGGCGCGGCCTGCACGACCGTTATGGTCGGTCGCACGACGCGGAGCGCGCCAAGTACGACGCGTCCGGCGAAGAATTCCCTCAAGCGGTATTGCACACCGACGAGATCAGCGACGAGCACGGGCGTCCCATCGTCGTGTCTGATCTGGACGTCGCGTACCTCGAGCCCCCCCAAGAACGACCCACCGACCTCTCCCACTTCGATCGTGCCCCCGAGGACGCCGGACGCTGCGTGGACCGCCCAGCGCACGAGCTCTTCCCGACCGGCCTGGGTGCGGAGGGCGGCGCCGCTCGTCCCCAGCACGAGGCCGGCAGCCCAGCTGAGAGCCAGACCGAGGAGCGCGAGGAGGCGACCGGGCATCAGAAGGGCTGTCCGACGGAGAGGTGCAGGCGCCAGCGAGAAAAGAAATCGCGCTCGGGCGTGAACGTCCCGACCTCGATCAACTCGGTCCGGTCGTCGTTGTATTCGAGCAGCGGATACTCCTCCGCTGGGTACGGGTTGAACCCGATGTCGAGTCGGATGGGACCGAGCGGGGAACCGAGCCGCACGCCGATGCCGGGAGTGACGCGAAAGCTCGACCCCACACCGCTACCACCCGAGAGACGACCGCCGTCGACGAACGCCGCCACGGAAATGCGCCGGGAGACCCCCGGCAAGGGGAACCGGTACTCGAGGTTCACCAGCAGCAGATTGTTCGCACCCGTCGGCGACCACCGAGTCGTGGTGTCCGCCGTGACCACTGGTTCGCCATTCTGGCTCGTGGTATCCGACACGATCTCCTGCACGTAGACCTTCGGTCCGAGCTCGTTATGACCGTACCCTCGAACGCTGTTGGCGCCTCCCGCATAGAAGCGATCCTCGGACGGCACGTACTCCTGCTCCTCCGCTCCGTAGGCAGTGGGGAGCACTGTGCCGAGCTTCATCCGCACACCGAGGACTCCTCCCGTCGTGAGGCTGCGGTAGGCGGAGAATTCTACGGATCCTTTTGTGAACTGTACAAGCGTGTCGGAGCCGATGAGGGGAGATGCCCAGACGAGCTCTCCAGCGATCCGGCTGCCGCGCGTCGGATTCAACACGGAGTTGCGGTGTTCGCGCAGCACCGAGAAGGTGAGCGTCGCCCGTCGCCGTCGCTCCGCGAAGAACGCCGCGTCCTCCGCATTGCAGACGTTGAGATAGGCACAAAACGTCGTCAACTCCGCCTGTGTGCTACCGTACGATAGCCCATACGAGAGCGAGATCGGGAGCCGGGGGGTCACGTCGTATCCGACGCCGAAATCGCCACCAATAGCCTCACGCAGGTACGCGCGGTACTCGGTGTACCGCTCCGCGAAGAGGGTCACGTTCACCCGAGACTGGCGGACGATCACGTGCGGCTGGACGAATGACGCCGTGAGATTGTAGTTGAGCTTGAGACGACCCGCTGCCTCCTCTTCCGCGAGCGCCCCGCAGATCGAGTTCTGCAGGCCGAAGTCCAGTGGCTCTCCCGCACCGATCTTCGAGGTCCGCCCCTGGAGCTGCAGCGAGCGGCCACCCCCGAGGAAGTTGAGCAGCGTGTACGATGCCTGAGCCCGAAAACAGTCGATCGTACCGTATCCGCCGCCCAGCCGAACGCGGTGCCGCGGAGCTTCGGCGAGGCGCACCCGGACATCCACCACCGAGTCCGCGGCGTCGGGGACGAGCGAGTCCCTCGGAATGACGCTCACATAGGAGAACAGATCCGTGCGGTACAGCTCGAGCTGGCTGCGATACAGCTCCCGTTCCCGGTAGAGCTCGCCCGGTTCGAGGGTCAGCGCGCGTCGCACGACGTGCTCGTCGACACCGTCGAGTCCGGTGATCTCGATGTCGCCGACTCTCGTCACGGATCCTGGGTCCACTTCGAAGTGGACACGGCCCTTTCGCTGCTCCCTATCGATATCGAAGTTGCGGAACACCTCGGTGAACGGATACCCGCTGTTCGCGAGGCGCGCGCGGATCGTATCGGCGGACGCTAACAGCAGCAGCCGGTTGAACGGCGCACCGACCTGGAGGGGCAGCCCGTCCATCAGCGTTGAGGTCGGGAGGATACGCTCGTGGCCAGTGACGACGATGGTGTCCACCCGCACGGGCTCTCCCTCGTCGACCAGGAACCGAATGCGCACTGCGTCGTCCTCCCGTCGCACCACGGTGTCGACCACGGCTTCGGTGAAGCCGCTCTGCCGGTACAGTGCCATGAGGCGCAACACGTCGCGTCGAAACTCCATCTCGCGCAGATAGCGCTTCTCACCGAGTCCAAGCCAGCGCACGAGGGAGGAGCGAGCGAACCACGACGACTGCGAGGTCGAAATGGCCCTCCGCAGCACCGCGTCATCGATCTCGTGATTCCCCTCGAAGGACACGCTCCGCACGACGGGACCCTGCTGCGGCCGTACCTGGGCGTGGCCGAGCGCCGCTGCTGCCACGGCGTAAAGCACCAGGACTGTGCCGATCCGAGCGATGGGTCAGCCTGCTTTCCGTTGTCGCGTCGACCGCATCGGCCGCGCCCGAGAATTGACGCTCAAGTCGGCGCCTCCTAGCTTGTCGCTGCCTCGACCGGTTATGCTGTGATTCATCGATGACCACACCAAAAGTACGCATATGCCGCAGCCTTGCAGGAGCAGTGGGCCTCCTCGCCCTTGCTGGGGCCGGGTCCTTTGCACTCGCGCAAGACGGGCTGGCACGCCGCGTTGCACGCCACCTCGACCGGCCGCCGTTCGACCGCGTCCACTGGGGAGTGCTGGTCACGGACGGCGCGGGTCGCGAAGTGTACGCGCGCAATGCCGACCGGCTGTTCATCCCCGCCTCCAACGCCAAGCTCGTCGTTGCGGCCGCGGCCGCTGTGCTGCTCCCGCCGGACGTTCGGGTCGTCACGAGCATCTACGCGGCTGGACCCGTGGTCGACGGAACGCTCGAGGGAGATCTGGTCATCTATGGCAGAGGCGACCCAACCTTTTCGCCGCGGTGCTACGGAGTCGATACGACGCAGGTGGGCGCATGCGACTCGCTGTGGGGCAAGCTGGACAGCCTCGCCTTGCATATCGCTGCCCGGGGCATCCGGCACGTGCGCGGTGCGATCGTCGGGGACGGCAGCTACTTCGACGGCGTGTCCACTCACCCGAACTGGGAGGGATACGATCTCAACTGGTGGTATGCCGCTCCGGTGACCGCCCTGGGATTCAATGACAACAGCATCGACCTGACGTACCGACCCGGCCCGCACCCCGGTGCTCCCGTGGCCGTCGACCTCGCACCTGACGTCGGACTGTTCACGTTCGAGAACAGGAGTCGCACGCTGCCCGCCGGCGAGCGACGTACGATCGACTTCTTCCGAGCGGCGGGCACCCACAGGATTTGGGCCGAGGGGGGGATGCCGGTCGACGGGCGTGAACGCACGGAGTACTTCGCCGTTCCCGACCCGAACCTCTACTTCGCGGCTGCCCTTCGAACCGCGCTCGGGAGCCACGGTGTGAGCGTGGCCGGTCCAACCCTCTCCACCACGGACAGCACCCGGTACGCGTCGTGGCGCACCGCCCTCCCCCTTGCCGAGGCGCGATCGCGCTCCCTTTCGGATCTGATCTTCCCAATACTGAATTCGAGCCAGAACTGGTTCGCGGAGATGCTGCTGAAGACGCTCGGCAGGATGGTCGGCAGGGACGGATCGTGGGACGGCGGGATCGCCGTGGAGCGCCGCTTCCTCGTCGATTCGGTCGGCATCGACTCGACGGCTTTCTCCCTCAGGGACGGCTCCGGCCTCTCCTCGAGCAACCTGCTGACCCCCCGGGCGCTCGTCGCCCTCTTGCGGTTCCTGGAGACGCACCCGCAGGGCGCCACCATCCGCGATGGGTTGCCACAGTCCGGTGCCAGGGGATCGCTGCGCACCCGCTTCGTCGGCACGCCGCTGGAGGGACGGGTCTACGCGAAGACCGGGAGCATTGCTCACGTGAACTCCCTGTCCGGATACGTGGACCGCCCTGACGGGGAACGGCTCGTGTTCTCGGTGATCGCGAACAATCACACCGCCCGCTACGCCAACGTACTCGCGACCATCGATTCCGTGGTCGTGGAAGTGTCGCGGTAGTCCGGCGACCGTCGCTCACTGGTCGTCGAGCGCTCGCCTCACCTCATCGAGCGTGTCGAGCTTGACCCGGGGGCGTCCGGCGGTCGCGCCACGCTCGATCTCGATCGCATCCAGTCGCTTCCAGTCCGCGAACGTCAGAACGTGGGGCTGCCGTGCCGCAACGAGCCGCTCGAATGCGGTCGCCGTCTCGACTGGCGGTGCGGCGACCCCTGACTCCAGATCGGCAGCAACGCACGCCGCCGTCTCGGCAGCATCTGGCTTGTTGGTGCCGATCACCCCCGTCGGACCCCGCTTGATCCACCCAGTGGCATAGAGTCCCGGGGCGGTCCGTCCGCTCGCCGGATCGACGACCCGCCCCTCCACGTTGGGGATTCGACCCGCCTCGTCGTCGAAGGGCACGCCTGGCACCGGGACACCACGGTATCCGACCGAGCGGAACAGCAGTCCGACCGGCAACACCTCCGTCCGGTCGGTGGGCTTCGGGCGCAGCGAGCCAGTCGCGTCCCGGTACAGCTCGTTGTGCACGAGGCGCACGGCCCTCACGCGACCGTCCGCATCGCCGATTAGCTCCACGGGCGACACCAAGAACCGCAGCATGAGCATTCTCGGCTTTCCGGAGGGCTGACGGCCCACGAAACCCTGGAGGATATCCAGCTTGCGGTTGAGCGCGCGATCACCGGTGGCGACGTCCTCCTGGCTCAACCGATCGAGCGCAACCTCGTCGGGAACCACAGCGATGTCCGCCCCTTCGAGATCGCCCAGTTCCTTGACTTCGGCGTTGGTGAACGCCGCCTGCGCTGGCCCTCGGCGGCCGAGCACGTAGACCTCGCGGACACGACTCTCCCGCAGCGCCTCGAGTGCGTGATCCGCGATGTCGGTGCAGGCTAGCTCCTCGGGCCGCCGGCAGAGCACCCGTGCCACGTCGACCGCCACATTCCCGACACCGACCACGGCAACGCGCTCGACCGACAGATCAAACGTACGGTCGCGATAGTCCGGATGCCCGTTGTACCAGGCCACGAATTCGGTAGCGGTGTGACTCCCCACCAGCTCCTCGCCCGGAATGCCCATGGTCCGGTCGGTCTCCGCTCCGGTGGCCAGGCACACGGCATGGTAGTGGCGCAGCAGCTCGTCGACCGACAGGTGTCGACCGATCTCGACGTTGCCGAAGAAGCGAAACGCCGTATCCCCAGCGATGCGCTCGAACGCTCTGGTCGCCGCCTTGATCTTCTGGTGGTCGGGCGCCACCCCAAACCGCACGAGCCCGAACGGGACGGGTAGCCGCTCGAACATGTCGACGTCGACGGGCAGGGACTCGCGCCTCAGCAGGTGCTCTGCCGTGTAGAAGCCGGCCGGACCGGACCCGACGACTGCGACGCGGTACCGCTGACCCACCGAACCGGACTCGGACATCGTGGACACGCTCCCGTGTGAGCACGGTGGATGATACCTGACTCCCCGACTCGGGGTAACCGCAGGCGCGACGGTGGCGGGAGTACGGATCAGGACCTAGCTTGAGCCCACCGTGAAGATCTACACCAAGACTGGAGACACCGGACAGACCTCGCTCTTCGGCGGCGCCCGCGTGAGCAAGGACGCAATCCGCGTGGCTGCGTACGGAGATGTCGACGAGCTGAACGCCGTGATCGGCGTGATTCTGGCGACCGAACCGCTCGGGTTCGAGCGCGACCTGCTTGACTCGGTGCAGCGCGACTTATTGGCCATCGGCGGGCGGCTGGCGAGTCCCAACCCCGATACGGTGGCGGAGTCCCTCGAAAAGACGGTGATTTCCCAGGCCCGCATCACAGAACTGGAGGATGGGATCGACCGGTGCGACTCGGAGCTGCCCGAGTTACACGCCTTCATTCTACCCAGGGGGAGCCGCAAGGCCGCCGGGCTGCACCAGGCAAGAACTGTATGCCGCCGTGCCGAGCGCTCAGTGGTCACCTTGCACCGGACCGCTGAGGTCCCATCGGAGATTCTCGTGTACCTCAACCGATTGTCGGATCTCCTGTTCGTGCTGGCCCGCCTCGCGAACCATCGCGAGGGCGTGGCCGACGACACCTGGTGAACATGACGCGACACCCGTTCACACAAATCGACGTCTTCACACGGGTTCCGCTGGCAGGTAATGCCCTCGCGGTGTTCCCCGACGCGGGCGGACTCGACACCGCGACGATGCAGGCACTCGCCCGCGAGATGAACCTGTCGGAGACCACCTTCGTGTTCGACTCCGACGTCGCGACCCGCCGGGTACGGTTCTTCACACCCACTGCGGAGATCCCGCTGGCCGGGCACCCGACGATCGGCACGTGGTGGACCCTCGCCGAAATGGGTGTGCTCGATCTCCCGGCAAGCGGTGAAGCCGAGGTGCGGCAGGAGACGGGAGCCGGGGTGCTGCCCGTGCGGATCCGCACCGATCACGGGGCTCCCTCCGAGGTGACGATGGTGCAGGCGCGGCCTGAGTTCGGAGAGACCGCGAGCGATACGGTGGAGCTGGGCTTGGCTCTGGGCGGTGGGGCGGACCTCGTGGGTGGGGGACCCATCCCGCAGGTAGTGTCGACGGCGCTTCCGCAGTTGATGGTACCGATCACGTCGCTCGAGGCACTTCAGCAGCTCCCTGTCGGGGGAGCGGGGGGGGCACTCGCGGCCTTGCTGCGGCGCTTCGGCACCGACTGCGCGATGTGCTACTCGACCGAGACGACGGGACCGAGCGGCCCGGTACACTGCCGGATGTTCGCGCCCGGGCTGGGCGTGCCGGAGGACCCAGCCACGGGGAGCGCGGCCGGGGCCCTCGGGGCCTATCTGGTGCGACACCACGTAGTCGGTCCCGAGGATGGCGTTGCCCGGATTGTTGTCGAGCAGGGCGTGGAAATCGCTCGACCGAGTCGCATCAACGTGGCGGTCCACACCGATGAGGCCGGTGCGCCGTCCAGGGTGGAAGTGGGCGGGGAAGCCGTCACGGTCATCGAGGGTGAGGTACGGCTGTAGCCACAGGCTCGCTTCCACGCGGGCATGGTCAGAAGCCGGCGGTCATGCTGCGGAGCGGTGCCGCCTCGGTTCTCAGTCACTCCACACAATGTGATTTCACACAGCGGCGTCTCTCCCGCAGCGCGAGGAGTCCGCGGGGTGCGTCGTGCATCCGCGCGCCACGATGAGGGAAGAGGGGGGGTGGTGACTGTCAGGTTTGCGCGCGTTCCTCGCACGCGAGGAACAGGAGAAGATGGGGAAGCGACGTTGCATGACGGGGGCGCTGCGGAACGGGACTGCAAGGAAGCTCCCCAGTGAGGCTGGCGCGTGTAGCCGCTTTCGATGGTCTACCACTCGCTTCGGGCGAACACCATGTAATACGTTGATATACAACAACTTAGAAATCAAGACATCGCGTCGGCGGAGACATGTGGAAACCCAAAAGTGGACAAATTTTCCAACGACTTGATGATAAATGATTTGTGATGTGGAAAACATTTTTTTCTTGACTGGCTCTTCGACGTTTCCTATATTCGCCGGGCCAAGAATCGGCCATTTTGGCGGGCTCACACGGGCCCCTTTCCTCCTCCAAAATGACCCGGCTTTCCACAACTTCGGGGCGTCTATGACCCAGGTGCGCAGCGGCAAGTCGAAGGCCTTTTTCCGCACTCCAGCGTCCGGCGCATTCGATCAGTATCTGCAGGACATTCAGAAGCTCCCCCTCATTGAGAATGCTGAAGAGGAGCGCCGACTGGCGCGTCGTGCGCGGGCAGGGGACCAGGACTCCGCCGAGCGACTCGTCACCGCGAACCTGCGATTCGTGATCTCCTATGTGAAGAAGTATCAGGGACACGGATTGGACCTGTCGGAGCTGGTCGCGATCGGGAACGAGGGATTGTTGAAGGCAGTCAAGAAGTTCGACCCAGATCAGGGGGTGAAGTTCATTTCGTATGCGGTGTGGTGGGTCCGCCAGGCCGTGCTCAAGGCGCTCGCGGAGCAGACCAGGAGCGTCCGTATCCCGCTCAACCAAAACAGCCATCTCATCCGGATGGCTCGCACCGAGACGTATCTCTCTCAGGAGCTTGGCCGCGAACCGACGGACGACGAGATCGCCCGCGCGTTGAATGACACGGTCGAGAACGTGAGGAGTGCGCGCCGGATGACGGCCGTGGAGATGTCGCTCGACGCACCGGTCGACCGCTCGGACCGGGACGCCGCGACACTGGGGGAGCGCTTCGCCGGACAGGAGAGCGGCGAGATCGAGGCCACCACCGACGGCCGCCTGATGCGCGAGTTCATTGACGATCTCTTCGATGCCTATCTCACACCTCGGGAACGGAAGATCCTCTACTTGTACTACGGGCTCGAGGAGGGCTCGGAGGGAATGACGCTCGAGAAGATCGGTGAGCTCATGGGTGTCACCCGGGAGCGCATCCGGCAGATCCGAGAGCGCGCGTTCGAGAAGCTGCGAGAGAGCCCCCATGGAGAGGCTCTCAAAGGATTCTGGGGCGCGGCATAACGCCGCCTGATCAGACCACGAGTGCCCGAACGGCCGCCTCCCGGTGGCCGTTCTTTCTTCCGCACACCTTCGTATCTTTGCTGTCATGCAGACACGTACGCTTCCCCTGTTTCCCCTTCCACTCGTTCTCTATCCCGGCACGACCCAGGCACTCCACATCTTCGAGCCGCGGTACCGCCAGTTGCTGGCAGACTGTCAATCGGGAGATGGGCAGTTCGGCATCAGCCCCGTCGTCGACGACGCCAACAGCGAGCCGCTGATCGGGTCGGTGGGGTGCACTGCCGTGATCCAAAGCGTTGTCTCGCTGCCCGATGGCCGTTCCAACATCGTGATCGCGGGAACGGAGCGCTACACCGTTGCCGACTACGTCGACTCCGACCGGCTCTACCTCGTAGCGGAGATCGTAGCCGTCAACGACGAGCCCTGGCGGGACGAGGATGTCGTGCGCACGCGAGCGTCCGAGGTCCGCACGGCGTTTTCTCGATATCGCGCCGCCGTGCGCCAACTGCCCGATCACCCGGACATCCCCCCGCCCCCTGACGATCCGGCCGGGCTCTCGTTCGTCATCGCATCCGCGCTGCCGGTGGACCTGCGCCTGAAGCTGCACCTCCTCGAGCTTCGATCCACCCTCACGCGCCTCACGACGCTGCTGGATGTGCTCGATCCTGTGACGGAGAGTGTGATCCAGCAGGCCCGCCTCCAGCGCCGGGCCAAGCGGAATGGTCGGCGACCGCTTACGCCGGGGGGAACCGCATGACCCTGTCGCACCGGGTCGTCGACGGACTCGCCCGAATCGTGGGCTCGCGCTGGCTGCGGACGGGGCCCTCGGAGCTGGAGACGTATGCGGCGGATGCGCTGCCGACGCGCCGACGACGGCCTGGCGCCGTCGTTCTGCCCGCCGATCACGCGCAAGTTGCGGAGGTGGTTCGGTGGCTCGCCGGCACGGCTACGCCCTTCGTGGCCCGGGGCGCGGGGACCGGACTCTCCGGTGGGGCGATCGCCGATGCCGGTGCCGTCCTCCTCGTGTTGACGAGGCTGAACCGCATCCTGGAGATCGACGCCCGGAATCGGCGTGCGGTGGTCGAGACGGGGGTTGTCAACGATCGACTCACTGCTGCGGCCGCGGTGCATCACCTGCATTACGCCCCCGACCCGTCCAGCCAGACGGTCTGCACGATCGGGGGAAACGTCGCGGAAAACGCTGGCGGCCCGCACTGTCTCAAATACGGCGTGACCACGAACCACATTCTCGCACTCGACGTCGTCTTGCCCGACGGATCACTGACCCGCCTGGGCTCGCCAAACGGAGAGCCCTGGGGCCCTGACCTAGTGGGGCTCTTCGTGGGGAGCGAAGGCCGGTTCGGGATCGCCACCACGGTCACCGTGCGTCTCACACCGACCCCTCGCTCCGTGCGCACCCTGCTCGCGGACTTTCCAGATATCCCTAGGGCTGGAGAGGCCGTGTCAGCGATCATCGGCTCCGGGATCGTGCCGGCTGCCCTCGAGATGATGGATCGCAACTGCATCCGTGCCGTCGAGGCTTCCATCTATGCGGCGGGCTATCCGACCGATGCGGCGGCGATCCTGCTGGTGGAGCTCGACGGCGCCCACGAGGCTGCGACAATCGAGGATGCCGAGGCCGTGCTGGGCCTCTTACAGGAGGCGGGCGCCCGAAGCGTCCGCACCGCCGCGGACCCGGCCACGCGCGACCGTCTGTGGCACGGGCGCAAGAAGGCCTTCGGCGCCCTGGGGCGCATCAGTCGGGACCTCGTCGTACAAGACACCGTCGTGCCCCGCTCGACACTACCGGCCGTGCTGGAAGCCGTGGAGGCAATCGGCACCCGATTCGGTATCACGATCAGCAACGTCTTTCACGCCGGCGACGGAAACCTCCATCCCAACATCAACTTCGACGCTCGGGATCCGCACGAGCTGGACCGGGTGGAGGCGGCGGCCTCGGCCATCATGGATGTGTGCATCGCCGCCGGCGGGACCGTCACGGGTGAGCACGGCGTCGGGCTCGACAAGATTCGGTACCTGCCCCTCGTGTTCGACTCGGATACCCTCGGTGCCATGCGCTCCGTTCACCGCATCTTCGATCCGAGGGACTTGGCCAACCCAGGGAAGGTGCTGCCTGCAGAGGGATACCTCGAGTGGGGTGGGCCCACCACCTCACCGGCGCAGGAGGTCGCATGAGCGCCGGCGCGCCGACGCGGTGGCAGCATCTCATCCGCGACCAGCTCTCCAATGCCGCTCAGCGCGTGGAGCGCGCGGAACGGCACGTCGTTGATGGAGACGGCGGCCGAGCGATGCAGGAGGTCTATCCGGTCGTTGTCACCCTGGCCACCATTCGGGTGTGGATGGAATCATCGCCCTGGGAACAGATGCTGCCGGCCGAGGAGATGCGCCGCCGGGTTCAGGAACAGTTCCCCAACCTCTTTGCCGCGCTGTCAGAACTCGACGTCCAGCAGGTACTGACACGCCCGTGGTCCGCGGCCGACGCGGAGCCGTACGTGCGAGAGACTCGCACCTTCCTCGACGACGTGTCGGCCGCTGCCACCGCGTGGCTGAACGGCCAGTGATCCTCAATCACGTCCGGGCGCTGCTCGGACCCGAGGCCATCCGCGGTACTGGCTCGCAGAATCAGCCACTCGTCGCCCCGGCCGACGACGCCGCCGTGGCCCTGTTGCTCCGCACCGCCTCCGCCGAGGGATGGCAGGTCGGCCTCGTGGGTGCGGGCCGCTGGTGCCCGAGCGACTGTCCGGCCGATCTTCTCCTGACCACGCGTCAGCTCGATCGGGTGCCACATGTCAGCCCAGCCGATCTCGTGACCACGGTGGAGGCGGGTACCTCCTGGACGCAGCTCCGGTCGGTGCTCGCCGATCGCGGTGTCTGGGTGGCCAGCGACCATCCCGGACCCGACCGCACCGTCGGCTCCGTCGTCGCGACCGGCACCAGCGGCCCGCTGGCAGCCGGGTTCGGTCGACTCCGCGATCACGTCCTCGGGATCACATTCGTGAGTGGTGAAGGCCGGATCGTCCGGGCCGGCGGCACCGTGGTGAAGAACGTCGCCGGATACGACCTGACCAAGCTCGCCATCGGCAGCTTCGGGGCCTTCGGCGTGGTGACGTCGGTGACGCTGCGCCTGCGCGCCGTGCCGCGCGCCGATACCACGCTCGTCGCCGTCGGAAAGCGCGACGATCTCATCGACACCGCGCTTGCCGTCAGCGACGCCGGCCTGACACCGAGCGCGCTCGAGCTGTTCAACGCCGAGACGCAGCCGCCCGGGACCTGGACGCTCGCGGCACGTCTCACCGGACGGGATGCCGCCGTGCTGGCGGCGAGCGACACCATCCGACAGGTGACGTCGATCGACTGGGCCGAGCTTGCCAGCAGCAACGCTGCAGAGCTCTGGTCGGGCCTCCACCAGGGTGCCGTGAGCGCTCCCACGACGCTTCGCCTCGGCGTGCTCCCCACTGCGATCGAGCCGTGCCTCGACCTGGTGCAGCATTACCTGCGGGAGGGAACAACCGGTGTCTCGATGCCGCTTGGCGTCGTCCGATGGTGTGGCCACGCAAGTGCCGATGATGTGCGGCGCCTCCGCTACGCAGCAGCTCAGCAGGAGATGCCGCTCACGCTCGAGCGAGCGTCATGGGCCTTGCGCTCGGCAGTTGGGCACTTTGGCGCGTATCGCGAGGGCACCGGCCGACTGATCGCCGAACTGCGGCGCGCGTTCGACCCGCGGGGGGTGCTGGTCGTACCCCTCGGATCCGACGCATGAGAGCCAACGCCATCGAGGGGCTCGACCCTTGCGTCCACTGCGGCTTCTGCCTGCAGAGCTGCCCGACGTACCGCGTCAGCGACGACGAGGCGGAGAGCCCGCGAGGTCGCATCGTGCTGATGCAAGCCCTCGCGTCGAGGCGATTGCCGCCAACGGATCGCACGCTGATTGCGCACCTTGATCAGTGCCTCGGGTGCCGGGCCTGTGAGCCAGCGTGCCCCTCCGGGGTCGAGTATGGACCGGCGATCGAGGAAACACGCCGCATCCTCGAGGATCATCGACCGGTCCCACTGGTCGTCCGTCTGATCCACGGCGTCATTGAAGAGGCGCTCCTGCGCCGTCCGATCTTCGGAGCCGCGAGGATGATGCGGCCGGCGGCACGATGGTTCAGCGGATCCTCGCGGGTCGGCACCGCGCTGGGGATGCTCGCTGCCACTGAGCCGTGGCGGCCCAACGGACGCGAACCGGGCACCGATCGGGACCGCTCAGCGGCGGAGCAGCGAGCGTCCGTGTCGGATCGCGGGGTCGTAACGCTGTTCCGCGGCTGTGTCATGGACGATCTCTTCTCCCACGTCCACGACGCATCCGTGCGGGTCCTTGAGGCGAACAGCTATCGGATCGTGGAGGTCGCCGATCAGGGATGCTGTGGCGCTCTGCACGCGCATGCCGGACAGCACGATGCCGCGGTGGACCTCGCACGGCGTAATGTCGCCGCGTTCTCAGGCCTCTCCTCAGACATCCCCATTGCCGTTAACGCCGCGGGATGCGGCGCCATTCTCAAGGAGTACGGTCGTTTGCTCCAAGGAACGCCGGAGGAGACCGAGGCACACGCTCACGCGGCGCGCGTGATTGACGTAACGGAATTGCTGGCCGCGGCGGGGCCACGACAGGGGGCATCCCTCCACCTTCGGGTGGCGTACGACCCTCCGTGCCATCTCGTCCACGCACAGAGGATCACCGATCCACCGGAGGCCGTGCTCGCAGCTGTCCCGGGACACCAGAGGGTTCATCACGATGACGCGGCCCTGTGCTGTGGCAGCGCCGGGAGCTACACGTTCGCACAGCCCGAGGTGTCCGACCGCGTCCTCGCCCTCAAAGTGGCGGCGCTGTGCGCTGCCAATCCCGATGTCGTCGTGACCGGAAACCCCGGCTGCATCATGCAAATCGGTGCAGGGCTGCGGGCAACCGGGCTGGATGTGCCCGTGGTGCATCCTGTCGAGTTCTTAGATTGGTCTTATGAGCGAGCCGGATACTACGCGCGCTGAGCAGGGCCCACCGCCCATCGCGTTCTCGTTCGGGCCCGGCACACTCACACAGGAGCAGGAGGCGGCCGTGCTGGAGGGTGCTGCACTCGCAGACCACTCCCGTGGGGTCATCGCCATCGCCGGGCAGGGCGCCGTCGCCTGCCTCCAGGGAGTCCTGACCAACGACCTTGATGCCCATGGCGACCACGGACTGATCTACGGCGCACTGCTCACACCGAAGGGAATGATCCTCACCGACCTGTGGGCCGCCCGCACTCCGGACCGACTCCTCGTTCTCACACCGGCGGACGGGCGCGACACAGCGCTCCAGGTCTTTCACCGCTACTTTCCGCCGCGACTTGCCCGCACCGCCGATCGAACCGAGCAGCATCAAGTCATGGAGGCACTCGGCCCGCACGCGCTCGACGCGGTCGCACGGGCCGGCGTCCCGCCACCCAATCCTGGCGGCACTGCCACCGTGACGATCGCCGGAGCCGACTGCACAGTCTGCCGGCCGGCCGCAGCGGCACCGTTCACCCTCCTGATGGTGTGTGAGCGGGACGGTACCGAGGCCGTGCGCACCCGACTCGCGGACGCCGGCGTCGTACCAGTCCCGCCCGCCGCAGTGGACCTCGCCCGAGTGATCGCAGGCTGGCCGCTGCTCGGTGCCGAGATCGGCGAGAAGACACTACCTCAGGAGGTACGGCTCGACGACTTGGACGGCATCTCCTACACCAAGGGCTGCTACACGGGACAGGAGACGGTGGCTCGCGTTCACTTCCGCGGCCACGCCAACCGCTGGCTGGCCGGCCTGGTCTGGCGTAACGCTCCGCAGCCGAACGACGCGACCATCCTGACCAGGGAGAAGGTGGTCGGACGCGTGACGAGTGCCATCTGGAGCAACGCATGGAAGCTGTGGCTCGGACTCGGCTTGGTGCGGCGACAGATCGAACCGGGTGCGTCGGTCACGGCATCGGGTGAGACGGCGCAGGTCGTTCGGCTTCCGATCCCCACGCCATGAAGCCTGCCTGGCGGGGGATCGGACCGGGCGTCATCGTCGCGGCGGCGTTCATCGGTCCCGGCACCGTCACGACGGCCACGCTGGCCGGCGCCGCACACGGCGTCAGTTTGCTGTGGGCGCTCCTGTTCGCGACCATCGCGACGATCGTCCTGCAGGAGATGGCAGCCCGGCTCGGACTCGCGACGGGTGCCGGGCTCGGACAGGCACTCCGCGCCGTCCGCGGTCCGACATGGCTCGGCACGGGCCTCGCCATCCTCGCCGCCCTGGCGGTGGTGAGCGGGGCGGCCGCGTACGAGGCGGGCAATCTCACTGGCGCCGCGCTCGGCCTGGAGAGTGTCACGGGCCTGCCGCTGCGCGGGTGGATCGGCATCGGCGTCGCCCTGGCAGGCCTCCTCCTCTGGGTCGGGCGCTACCGATTGCTGGAACGCGTCCTGGCCGGCTGCGTTGCGGCGATGGGATTCGTCTTCCTCGCGACGGCGGTGATGGTCGCCCCCAGCCTGAACACCGTGCTCGCCGGGAGCTTCGCTCCCCGCGTGCCCGACGGCGCGGATCTCACGGCCCTGGCGTTGGTGGGCACGACCATCGTTCCCTACAACCTCTTTCTGCACGCCGCCACCGTTCGGGAGCGCTGGACAGGAGCGACCGACCTTCCGGCAGCGCGGCTGGATCTGATTGTCGCCATCGCCCTGGGCGGCCTTGTGTCCGCGGCCGTCGTCGTGACCGCCTCCGCCGCCCTCGATGGTGGCGACGTCCGGTCGGCCTCGGACATGGCGCGGCAACTCACACCGCTCCTCGGGCGGTGGACGAGTCACGCCTTCGCGCTCGGCTATAGTGCCGCCGGTATCTCGTCGGCGATCACCGCCCCCCTCGCGGCGGCCTACACCGTACTGGATGTCGCAGGCAGCAGCCGTGACGTTCGTTCACCCATTGCGCGAGTCGTGTGGGCCGCGTGTGTCGCGATCGGAGGAATTACGGCCTTCACCAGCGTGCGGCCGGTGCCGCTCATCTTCTTGGCCCAAGTCGTCAACGGCCTGATACTCCCCATCGTCGCCGTCGTCCTCGTGGTCGCCATGAACGACCGTGCCCGGCTGGGAAGCCACGTGAATACGTGGCGTGGAAACCTGGCCGGGGGAGCCGTCACGTTGCTGTGCGTCGTGCTCGGCGTCCGAGCCGTGCTGCTCGCCTGGTGAAGGTCTTCGTCACGGGGGGCACGGGGCTCGTGGGCAGTCACACCGTCGAGCGACTTGCCAGTGCAGGGCACCCCGTCCGGGCGATGGTCCGCTCCGAGGCGTCGCGACGCATGGTCGAATCCCTCGGAGCCACAGCCGTGGAGGGCAGCGTCGAACGTCAGGCCGACTGGACATCCGCACGAGGATGCGACCTCATCGTCCATGCCGCTGCGATCGTGACAAGCCCGGATACCTGGCAGCGCTACTACGACATCAACGTCGAGGGCACCCGACACGCGGTTCACGCGGCAGCGGACTGCGGTGCCCGACTCATTCACATCTCGTCGATCGCCGTGTACGGCCGGCGGCCTGACGAGGGTGACGCCGGCGCCGTGGACGAGGATTTCCCGTTTGGCCCGATCGATGCGCACGACTACTACGCACGATCGAAGCGGGAGGCCGAGGCGGTGCTGTGGGAGGAGGGCACACGACTTGGAGTCTCCTCGGTCGCGTTGCGCCCGTGTGTCATCTACGGCGAGCGAGAGCGCCTGTTCATGCTGCGGATCCTGAACGCGTTGAGGTGGGGAGTCGCGCCAGTCATCGGCAACGGCGAGAACACGCTCGCGATGGTGTACGTTGGCAACGTGGTGGACGCGATCGAGCGCGCCGCCGAGCGCCGGGACATCACCGGCGCCTTCAATACCGCGAATGACGGGGGGTTCACCCAGCGGGAGTTGTACGGCATCATCCGAGCGGTTGCTGGCCGCCGAATCCGGATGATCACCATTCCGCTCCCGCTTGCGGTCGCAGCCGGCACGCTCTGGCAGTCATTGCATCGACTGGTCCGCCCGGGGCTGTACACGGGCGTCGGAAGGTCCAGCGGGCACTTTCTGGCCCGCGATAACCCCTTCACCTCCGAGAAGGCGCGACGGGTCTTGGGATGGGAGCCGCAGAGCGACCCACACGAATCCCTGCGCCAGACGGTGCACTGGTTCCTGGAGCGGCACCCTGAACTGGGGCCCTAGGGAATCCTGTCGGGGACCGGGTAGCGAAAGATGGGTTTCCCCCGGCGATCGACGACCTCGACGACTTCGGCTTGTTTCACCTTCACGCCGTACAGGAGCGTGTCGGGACGACCGACGAAGACACGCGCAACCGGGGCGCGCAGCATCCACCGTCGAATGAACCAGGCGCCGTCGGGCAGCTCGGCGAACTCGACGTAGCCCTCCGGACGGCCGGATCGCACCCAGCGGGACACGTTACGATACCTCCACTCGAGCCGCCGCAACGCTGCCGTCGACGAATCGAGCCAGAGCACCCCCTCGACCTCAGGCACCTTGCGTCCGCTGACCGGCTCGAAACCCAGGCCGAGATACGCACCCGACTCCTCCGCCAGCCGAACGCGAAAGCAGTGGTCGTCGAGAAACGTCTCCGATACGAGCACGTCGGCATCCGGTCCGTAGAACACCGGACCGCCGGGCGCGCTTTGCACGAATCCGCGTTCCGACAGCCGGGCGGCGGCGAGCGAGGCGAACGGCCACGCACGGTATCCTGGGGTCAGATAGGTGGTGTCAGTCCGGACGACCCCATAGGGATCGAGCTCCCGCTCCGTGGTGCGCGTTCGGAAGCGGTAGTCCCGACTCTCCATGGAGAGCGCCGTGGTCGCCAACGCTTTCTTGACTTCCTCCCAGAGTGCGGCGGCGGCCAGCCCCTCGTTCGGGCGCACGACGCAGGTCCGCTCGGCTTCGACGGTGAGCTCGGGCAACTCGATACGAAACAGTCTCAGGGTGATTTCCCGCTCGACCGACTGCCCGCGGCCCAGTGAGAATGGCTCCGACTCCCACCCCTCGAATCCGACGATCAGCGTGCGGAGCCGAAAGACTCCTGGCTCCGGAGCCCGGATCACGAAGTACCCTGTCGCATCGGTAAGTGTGCGCGCGCGCTCGACCTGTGCCGTATCGACGAGGGTGACGATGCCGGCCGGCACCGGCCGACGGGAGATCGCATCGACCAGCTCGCCGCGAACGACCTGCGCCGAGGACGCGCTGCACCACAACGCCGCGATCACAGCCAATGAAACGGCCGATCGATGCCACCCCGACCCCGACTCCTGCTCAGTCACCGCTGTTCCACCTCACAGCAAGGTGCGCCACCGTTTCGCACCTGTCTCCTCCGTCCGTTCCGCGCTCCGCCGTCGCGCGAGCAAAGGCGCGGTCCGCCTCCGAGAGATCCTCCACCGTCGCGGGCGGACCCCACCGGCGCAGGCAAGTGTCGCACACAGTGCAATCGCGAGGTACCACCGCATCGTTACCCTCCCCGTTCCGCTGCAAGCCTGGCGCGCGTTGATCGATCACCCCTATCATTCGAACATCCGATACCCGTTACCGCTCTCGCTCGGATCATCATGCCACGCGCTCATCTGCTCCTCACAGGTGTTCTCGCTGTCGCACCCGCATCGGCGACGGCCCAGTACCGCGCGATCGACCAAGTAGTCGACGCCGTCACACCCGGAATGGTGCAGGTTCGACACCATTTGCATCAACACCCCGAGCTCGGTAATCGGGAGCATCAGACGGCAGCGCTCATCGCCGCGCAGCTCGAGGATCTCGAGTTCGACGAGGTGCGTACCGGGATCGCTCATACCGGCGTCGTCGGCATCCTCCGCGGTGGGCGACCCGGCCCTACCGTCGCCGTACGGGCCGACATGGATGCGCTTCCGGTTACGGAAGATACTCCGTACCCGTTCAAGTCGCTCGTGCGTACGACCTACCTCGGCCAGGAGGTCGGCGTGTCCCATGCGTGCGGCCACGACATCCACATGGCGGTCCAGCTCGGG
The DNA here is from genome assembly GCA_039584325.1 of Gemmatimonadota bacterium. Lineage (GTDB taxonomy): Bacteria > Gemmatimonadota > Gemmatimonadetes > Gemmatimonadales > GWC2-71-9 > JAOTVV01. Next base: position 119,768 of record JBDGYA010000001.1, on the reverse strand, counting down.
CTCGCCGCCGTGCTCGCCGACCTGCGCGACGATCTCCCGGGTACGGTGCTGTTCATCTTCCAGCCCGCCGAGGAGGGTGCGCCCCCGGGTGAGCGCGGCGGTGCCGAGCTGATGGTGGCCGAAGGCGTGCTCGAGAATCCCAGGCCTGAGGCAGTCTTCGGTCTGCACACCTTTTGGAACATGCCGGCTGGCCAAGTCGGGTACACGCCAGGGCCTGCGCTCGCCGCCTCCGATCACTTCTGGATCACCATCAAAGGTACCGGGGCCCATGGGGCACAGCCGGAGGAGAGCGCCGATCCCGTGGTCATGGCCGCGCAGGCCATTACCGCACTCCAGACCATACGGTCACGGAACATGTCGCCGATGGAGCCGGGAGTGCTGACGGTTGGCATGGTTCGGGGCGGCACGCGCTTCAACATCATCCCCGAACAGGTCGCCTTGGAGGGAACGGTGCGGAGCTATGGCATCGAGACGCAGGACCTCGTCGAGCGGAGGATGCACGAGATCCTCGGGGGGATCACCGCGGCGGGGGGCGGGAGCTACGAGCTGACCTACGAACGAGGCATCCCGGTGACCGTCAACGATGTCGACCTGACCGCACGCGTCGTGCCATCACTCGGGCGAGCGCTCGGGCAGGACAACGTGCAACTGCTTCCGCCGGCGACCGTCGCCGAGGACTTCTCGTACTTCGCCAACGAGATTCCTGGATTCTACTACCGACTCGGCACGCTGAAGCCTGGCACCACCTCCGGGAACCACCACACGCCCACGTTTCAAGCGGACGACAGTGCTATCCCCGTGGGAATCAAGGCTATGGCCTATCTCGTGTGGGACTTCCTGGAAGGAGCATCAAGATCCACCCCATAGCCTGATCAGGCGCTGGAGGGGAGACCGCGCCTGAGATCAGTCTCCCCTGTCCATCCATTGATCCGTGCGTATCGAGCGGTTCAGCGGTTCGGCTGCGCACTTCGTTATTGACTATTCCCCCACTGGATATTGGACAGTCGATCCGCCTCGGCTACCCGCCAAAATACTCCGGCGCGCTCCCAGGCTTCCACTTGATGTTGCAGCCCATGCTCGGCATCTGCTCGTCGGGGATCTTCTCCCCCGCAATAACGGCGTCGAGCGCACGACGCAGGTCGGCACCGGTCACCGGCACATCGTTCCCTGGCCGGCTGCTGTCCAGCTGCCCTCGGTAGGCGAGCTGCCGCTCACCGTCGAACACGTAGAAGTCCGGAGTGCACGCGGCCCGAAACGCCTTGGCTACCTCCTGCTCTTCATCGAACAGGTAGGGGAACGCCCATCCCTCGACCTCGGCGAGAGCCCGCATCTTCTCCGGAGCATCATCGGGGTATGCCTGCACGTCGTTCGAACTGATGGCAACAAACGCGATGTCTCTCGGCGTGTAATCCCGGGCAAGACGACCCAGCTCGTTGAGCACGTGCTTCACGAACGGGCAGTGATTGCAGACAAACATGACCACGATCCCCATGGAATCGCCAAACGTATCACGGGCGACCGTGTCGCCGCTCACGACGTCCGTGAGAGCAAAATCGGGCATCTCGGTCCCTAGCGCCAGCATCGTCGATGGGGTGGCAACCATGGCAACGCTCCTTCCGGGCATGGGTGGCGCGCGAAAGCCGCGGGCCGGGCGGCTGCAATCCCGCACTCCCACGCCGCACTCTTCACTCTTCACCCCAATGATAGCATGCTCCCGTGTTCCGCCGAGCGATCGCTTGACCCACGCGCTTCACGTCCGCAGACTGCATGGACTGTGCAGCCATCGAGTGAGCGTACCCGTGAGATCACCGTCGAACGACACGACGGTTCTGGCCCGCGGCCACAGCCAGACGCGGTCGCGCACGAGGATCCGTTGGAAATCCGATTGCAGGGCACGCCACTCGCCGTTGTGATGCGCACCCCGGGTGACGACGAGGATCTCGTGACCGGCTTCTTCCTCACCGAGGGAATCCTCCTAGAGCCCGGCGAGATCGCCGAGATCATCCGCCTTGACGAATCCCGGGCCGATGTGCGCCTGCGGGACGGGGTGCAGGTCGATCCCGCCCGATTCCAGCGCAACCTCTTCATGTCCAGCTCGTGCGGCGTGTGCGGTAAGGCATCCATCGAGGCCGTTCAGCTCTTTGCCCGACCTGCCGCGCCCTTTACGGTTTCGGCGTCCGTCGTCGCAGGGCTAACCCGGGCTCTCCGGACGCATCAGCCCACCTTTGACGAGACCGGCGGCCTCCACGCCGCGGGGATCTTCGACCTCCCGGGATCGGTGATCGCCGTCCGGGAAGACGTGGGGCGGCACAATGCAACGGACAAGGCCATCGGGGCTGCTGCGCGGCGGCACTGGCCGCTGCCCCCCGCCTTGCTCGTCGTGTCCGGACGACAGAGCTTTGAGATCGTGCAGAAAGCCGCCGTCGCCGGGATCGGCGGGGTGGTCGGCGTTTCCGCGCCTTCCTCGCTCGCCGTTGATCTCGCTGGTTCGGTGGACATGCTTCTTGTCGGGTTCGCGCGGGACGCGACGTTCAACGTCTACTCAGGGGCATCTCGCCTCGCACGGTGATCCGCAACACGCCCGGCTCAGCCAAACACATTCGCAAGGGCATATGTCCGTGACCACCACTCCCACCACCCAGGAACTCGTCGACCGCTGGCGGGACCAACCCTCCCCGCTGCTACCGATTCTCCACGCCCTGCACGAGCGTGACGGGCATCTCGCGGAAGAGGGGCTTCGGGAGGTCGCGACGTTCCTGCGCGTTCCCCCCGCCGAGCTGTTCGGTGACGTCACGTTCTACCATCACTTCGCTCGGGAGCCGGGGGGGCACACCGCGCCCAGGGTTTGCACGGGACCGATCTGCTGTCGGAAGGGTGGAACGGAGCTGTTGTGGGCACTCGAGGCCGATGGCGCGACGGAGATGCCCTGTGCCGGCCGCTGCGACGAGCCCACACCGGTATTGAAGGGGAACGAGGTCCTGGTGGGGGATGCGGACGGGAGACTCGTGCGTCGCCCGTCTCCGCTACCGCCACCGAATCCCGGCGCCGCGGAGGAGTGCGTCTTTGCGCACATCCGTACCCCAAGGCGCTCGCGCCTCGAAGGGTACCGGCGCAGCGGAGGCTACGACGGACTCGAGCGTGCCGTGTGCGATCGAGCGCCGCAGGAGCTGATCGACGTCATCACGGAGAGTCAATTGGCTGGCCGCGGAGGTGCGGGGTTCCCAACTGGACGGAAGTGGCAGGCGGTCCGAGACGCGTCGGGGCAGCCGAAGACCATCGTGTGCAACGCGGATGAGGGAGAGCCGGGGTGCTTCAAGGACCGCGCGATCCTCGACCACGATCCCCATGCGGTGATCGAGGGCATGCTCCTGGCCGCCTACGCCACCGGTGCCACGCGCGGGTTCATTTACCTGCGGTACGAGTATCCGGAGACGCTGGAGATTCTGGAATGCGCGATCGACGCGGCGCGCCAGGGAGGTTTCCTCAGTAGCGGTATGCTCGGGACGGCAGTCGACTTCGAGCTGCACGTCCGGCGTGGTGCCGGAGCGTACATCTGTGGCGAGGAAGGCTCACTACTCAACAGCCTCGAAGGCAAGCATCCGTTCCCACGCAACCGCCCGCCGTTCCCGGTCACGCATGGTTACGAGGGCCTTCCCACCGTCGTGAACAACGTGGAGACGCTTGCGGCGGCGGCGCAGATCGCACGTCAGGGAGCCGAATGGTATCGCGGTCTCGGCCTGAACGGCCACGCCGGAACCAAGGTCATCAGTCTCTCGGGAGACGTCCGGCGACCGGGAAACTACGAGGTGCCCTTCGGCCTGCCCTTGCAGACCCTGCTGCAGGACTGGGCGGGCGGGCCTCCGAAGGGCCGTCAGATCCAGGCCGTCACGATGGCCGGCCTGTCGGGTGGATTCCTGGCGGACGACGACTTGGACGTCACGCTCGACGATCCGAGCATGCGCGCCAAGAGCTCGTTCCTGGGCGCCGGTGGGATCATGGTGTTCGACGACAGCCGTGACATGCTCGAGGTCGCACGTGACGCGATGTCCTTCTTCGCCCACGAGTCTTGCGGTAAGTGTTTTCCGTGCCGCATCGGTACGCAGCGCATCACCGAGCGGCTGGCCGGTGAGGCCGGTCCCACTGACGTCTCGACCTGGATCGACGAGGTGACGGACCTGGGTCAGACCATGAAGGCCATGAGCGCCTGCGGCCTCGGTCTCGCGGCCCCTTTGATCACCGAGAGTCTGCTGAGGTACTTTCCTGGCGCTGTGGCCCGGCATGTCGAACGGATCGGGACGTGACTTCTGTCGATCCCGCCACCCGTGATGCACCGCCGCTCAGCCGTCATGCGAAGTGCGAGGTAACGCCATGATCGCCAATCCATCCGACGCGAAGCGCGACACCCTGACGCTCGACGGTCAGGAGGTTTCCTTCACGCCGGGCGAGACGATCTACGAGATTGCGCGCCGGTGCCAGAAGGACATCCCGACCCTCTGCTACGACGAGCGGCTCGAGGGATTCGGCGGCTGCCGCCTTTGCGCCGTCGAGCTCGAGGGGTCGCCACTTCCCGTCGCCTCGTGCACCACTCACGCCGAGTCCGGCATGGCGATCCGCACGACGACTGCCACACTTGAGAAGCACCGCAAGACGCTACTCGAGATGGTCGCGTCCGAGAACCGGGAGACCGAGGTCGATCCCCTGCGGGGCTATGCGGCGCAGGAGCTGTCTGCTCTGCTCGATCGATACGCGGCGCGTACCGGGCGGTTTGCCGGTACGCAATCCGGCCAGTCGCGTGTCGACGACGACAATCCCTTCATCTTGCGCGATTACGATCTCTGCATCTCGTGCTACCGGTGTATACGGGTCTGCGCTGAACAGGAGGGTGATCATGCCATCAGCGTGATGAACCGCGGCTTCGGCACCCGCATCACCACCGAGTTCGAGGGATTGCTGCGGGATTCTGCGTGCACCTTCTGTGGGCAGTGCGTCCAGACATGCCCCACCGGTGCACTCGCCGACCGCAAGGCGTTGCGGAATGTCGACGTGCCCGGCGCAATGGCCACGACACGCACCATCTGCCCGTATTGCGGCGTCGGCTGCTCGGTGGACGTGGTCACACGCGAGGATCGCATGGTCGCCGTACTGCCTGCGATGGATGGACCCGCCAACCAGGGTGCGCTCTGTGTGAAGGGGCAGTGGGCATGGGATTTCGTGCAGCACCCCGAACGGCTGTCGAGCCCACTGGTCCGTGGCGACGACGGCCAGCTGCACGAGACCGACTGGGACACCGCTCTCGAGCGGGCGGCGGATGGTTTTCGCCGCGTCGTGGCCGAGCACGGCCGCGACAGTCTGTACGCCGTGGCATCAGGCCGGGCACCGAACGAGGCCGCCTACACCGTCCAGAAGTTCGTGCGGGCGGGATGGGGGGTGAACGGCATCGACAACTGCAGCCGTGCTTGACACGCTCCGACGGTCGCCGGTCTGGCGGCCTCGATCGGACGCGGCGCGATGTCGAATCCGCTGGCGGACATGGAAAAGCCCGACGTAATCTTCTGCATCGGGACCAACATGACCGAGTGCCACCCCGTCGCCGCCACACGCCTCAAACGGGCGTTGGCGCGGGGAGCCAAGATGATCGTCGCGGATCCGCGTCGCATCGGTCTGGCGGACCTGGCTGATCTCTACCTGCCGATCAGGGTGGGCTCGGACTCCGCGCTCCTCCTGGCCATGGCCCACGTCATCGCTCGGGAGGGGCTCGTGAATGCGAGGTTCATCGCCGACCGCACCGTGGAAGGCGAGACGTTCCTCGAGCACGTGCAGCAGTTTACGCCCGAATGGGCGGCAGAGATCGCCGAGGTTCCCGCCGCGGACATCGAGCAGGCTGCCGTATGGTACGGCCGTGCGGACCGAGGGGCCATCTACTACACGCTCGGTGTGACCGAGCACATCTGCGGGGTCGAGAATGTCCAGAGCCTCTGCAACCTCGCACTCATGACGGGCAACATCGGGCGTGAGGGGACGGGTATCAACCCCATGCGGGGGCAGAACAACATTCAAGGGGCGGGCGACTGCGGGGCGCTGCCGAACAACTACCCCGGTTTCCAGCCCGTCACCGACCCCGAGAATCAGGCCAAGTTCGAGAAGCTGTACGGCCGCAAGGTGGATCTCGAGAAGGGCCTCACGAAGGTCACCGCGCTGGAACTCGCCGGGGACCGAATCCGCGCGATGCTCATTGACGGGGAGAACACCGTCGTCTCCGACCCCGACCGGACCCACTGCGAGCACGCCCTGAAGAGCCTGGATCACCTGGTAGTGATCGACATCTTCCTCACCGAGACCGCTCAATTGGCGGACGTCGTGCTTCCGGCTTCGGCGTGGGGCGAAACCGAAGGCACCCAGACGAACACCGAACGACGCGTCCAGCGAGTGCGCGCGGCCGTTCTACCTCCGGGCCGCGCCAAGCCGGATTGGTGGATCGTGAGTCAGCTGGCGAAGCGCCTGGAAATCCCCGGCTTCGAATACGACAGCGCGAAGGACGTGTTCAACGAGCTGTGCGGCGTCTCACCAATCTATGCCGGCCTAGACTGGGACCGCGTGGAGCACGGCGAGTTCCAGTGGCCCGTGCCGGAGAAGGGGCATCCGGGCACTCCGATCCTGCACCAGGGAGAATTCAAGAACGGCCGTGGCATCTTCCAGCTCATCGCATACCGCGATCCCGCCGAGACCGTCGACGATGAGTACCCGGTGTGGCTCACTACCGGCAGGAGGTTGCAGTCGTACCATACGCGGACGCAGACGGGGCGTAGTGCGGGCATCGAGTATCTCCTGCCCGAGGAGACGCTCGAGGTTCACCCTGACGACCTACGGCAGTGGAACCTCGCAGACGGAGGATGGGCCCGGATGCATTCGCGGCGCGGCTGTGTCCTGATCAAGCTGCAGGGGACCTCCCGCTCACCGCACGGCACGGTATTCGCGAGCTTCTCCTTCAACGACACTCCGGTCAACGTGCTGACCGGCGGCGGGTACGATCCGGTCACCCACACGGCGGAGTTGAAGGTTTGTCCCGTGCGTCTCGAGCGCGCCGAAGGTCCCGAACGTCAGGACGTCGCATGAGCGCTTCCGGTGTGACGCCCGACGCCAAGACCCTGCGCGACCGGGTCGTGGTGCTGGACCGACCGGTGCCGCTACTCGACGGTACCGTGCGGTCGTACGTCAACCTCGATAACGCCGCGACGACGCCACCGCTCAGGGAGGTCGCCGAGGCGGTGGAACGGTTCCTTCCGTTCTACTCGAGTGTCCATCGGGGCTCTGGCTTCAAGTCCCGGCTCAGTACGATGGTGTACGACCAAGCCCACGAGCTGATCGCGCGATTCGTCGGTGCAGACTCCGACACGAACACCGTGATCTTCGGCAAGAACACCACGGAGGCCATCAACAAGCTCTCTTACCGGCTTCCCCTGACGCACGACTCGGTGGTCCTCAGTACCATCATGGAACACCACTCGAACGACTTGCCGTGGCGGAACCGTGCCACGGTCGTACACGTCGGCGTGACGCCGGACGGCCGGCTGGACGAGGACGATTTCGACCGACAACTCCGACGATTCGCGGGTCGTGTCGTGCTCGTCACCGTGACGGCGGCGTCCAACGTCACGGGCTTTCTCCCGCCCGTCCACCGCCTGGCCCGCAAGGCCCACGAGGCGGGGACCAAGATCATGGTGGACGCCGCCCAACTCGCGCCGCACCGCCAGGTGGTGATGAAGCCAGATGACGATCCCGAACATCTCGACTTCGTCGTCCTCGCAGGCCACAAGATGTACGCGCCGTTCGGAACCGGGGCCCTGGTGGGGCCCAAGGAGCTGTTCCTCGCGTCGGGGCCGGAGTACCCGGGGGGCGGCAGCGTGGACGTCGTCACACTGGATGAGGTGCACTGGGCGGGTATGCCCGACCGGGACGAGGCGGGTAGCCCGAACGTCGTCGGTGCCATGGCAATGGCGAAAGCGGCGAAGGCACTTATGGAGATGGGGATGGACGCCGTCGCCCGACACGAGGCGGAGCTCACGGCATATGCCCTCGAACGCCTTGCGTCCGTTCCCGGCATGCGAATCTACGGCGAACGAGATCCTGCCCGTGCCGCCGAGCGCGTGGGCGTCATCCCATTCAACGTCGAGGGAGCGCACCACTATCTGGTCGCGGCCGTGCTGGGATACGAAGGCGGCATCGGGGTCCGCAGCGGCTGTTTTTGCGCGCATCCGTACGTCGTGCATCTGCTCGATCTCCCGGTTGCGGTCCGCGACACCTGGAAGGGGCGGGTGCTCGCGGGGGACAAGTCGGACATGCCGGGCCTCGTGCGTGCCAGCTTCGGCTGTTACAACACGACGGACGATGTCGACCGGCTGATCGAGATGCTGGAGATCGTGGCGCGGGGCGCGTACACGGGCGAGTACCGATTGCACGCGGCCAGTGGCGAGTACGTACCGGCAGGCTACGAGGATCCGTTGGGAGAGTACTTCACTCTGGAATGACGGTGCAAGAGTGGGAAACGGAAGCGGTGGAAGGCTGAGGCGGTAGTACCAGCGCCTCCAACGATTCCCACCTCACCGCGCCGTATCTCTCGCCATCACCGAGTCCACTGTCGTGTCGCCGACCGTCTCAGCCGCGGTGTCTGGTGTGTGCTCGATCGCCTCCTCGGGCGGCGGCGGGTCGCTACCGCACCCCAGGACGAGCAGGACTACCAGCAGGACCGGGCGGCACCGATCGATGCTCCGCATCGCTATCCGCAATGTCATGTCACCTCCCACTGAGTAACTTACGCCGATCCATGACCGACCGCCGAGCCTTCCTGCACACCGTTACGGGGTCCCTGACCGGGCTGGCGCTCGGTCCCGTGTTCCGGCGTTCGGCCCACACCGCGATCGCCGTGACGGCTACTCCGACCGTGTTCTGGGCTAACCCGGATGGCAGGGCCAACCTCGTGCGTTTCGTCGCCACCGGGACAGACGCGCCGGCCGGTCGGCTCCGCGTGTACGATCGGGCGCGCCGCCTCCTCGGCACGGCTGGCGTCCTGCGTGCCGCCGACGAGCTTCGCGGCGAGCTGTGGCTGCGGCTTGACGAGCCGAGGTCGATACTCAGCGAGCTCGAGGCGCCGGGGCTCGGCAGACCGCTTCGCACCAGCCACCGTCTGGTGCCATCCGAGAAGTGGACGATCGTGTGGCTCACGGTGGTGAATCCCGCCGAGCTCGCCGAGCGTCTGCGAGGACTGCCGACACTCGATCGGATGGTCCAAGGCGCCATGTGGCGGGAGGCGGGAGTCGTCGCCAACCCGTTGCCGTCGGCCGTCCGGCTTCACGAGATGGCACACATGCCCTTCCTACAATCGGGTGGGTCCGCGCCCACGCTGCCAGCGGATCTCGCTCTCCCGATGGCGAACGTCGCCCTGGTGGAATCGCTCGCCGGCTATCCCGTCACCACTCCAATCGCCCTGAGCGGAGCCGGCGTCCAGTACGTCGTCCGACGGGAGGGGAACGAGCCACTCGCCTGGTGGATCGGCCCGGATGGCAGCCGAGTAGTGGCCGTGTCACTGCCGCCAAACGCCGACCCCGCGACGCTCGGCTTCGCAAATGCCGGGGAGGTGATGGAGCGGCGCCTCGAAGCCCACCTGGAAGCGGCAACGCAGCGATCCGAGGACCCGACCACGGTTATCGCGCAGACGCGAATCACAGACGACCTGCCGCACATGGTCGCTGCCGCGTGGGAGTGGAACCGCCGGTACGCGTATCCCCGGATCGTGATCGGGGATCCCGAGGACCTCGGGCATCTCACCGCCGTGCCCGGGGTCGACACACCCGAACTCTCCAGCTCATCCGTGCACGGATTGCGCCGACCGTCAGCCGATGCGCTCGCGCGCGTCGTTGAGGATCGGGCGGCTGCCTCTCATCACCACTTGGAGGCGATGCTCGCTCCGATCGCCGCGCTGCTGGACGGCTCACCCCCCGATGCCAGCGCGGCACGACGGATCAGCGCATCAATTGACACACGGGTGCCGGGCTGGCTCATCGTGAATCCGTCTCCATTCCGCCGTACCGACGCCGTGTGCCTCCCGGACGGACGCATCCAGATCGTTACGGACGTCCCCTCGCTCGGTTATGCCTTCGTCCTCGACGATGGACGCGGACCCGAGTCCACTCTTCTCGACCCTTCCGGTTCCATGACGTTGCGCGGCGCGGCTCTCGACCTCGCGATTGACCCTGAGACGGGGAGCCTCCGGTCGATACGCGAACGGCGCTCGCGGCGCGAGTGGCTCAACAGGTCCGGGACGAGCGACGCGGCCGAAGCTAGACTGGAATCCGCCGAGCGACGGATCATGCCGCGTGTGGGGACGCAGGTGGTATCCAGGCGCCGTTCCCCGTATCACGGTGAGTTGTGGTCGACCGTGACCGTATACGACGATCTCCCTTGGATCGACATCGAGCATCGGACCGAGAGCGCGGAGCGCGATCGCCTCGACTACGCATTCGGTTTTGCAGTCGTCGACCCCACCGTTCGCTGGGAGATTCCGGCCGGGCATCAGGAGGGACGCCCGCCACTCCGATACATCCCCTACGTTCGCTGGCTCGTACTCGACGGGACGCGCGGCTCCATCCTCATCTCCGGGTCTGAGACACCGTACGCGGGCATCGGGCCCGACGGCCGCGTCGATTTCCCGTCGTCATCAGGCCTCGCACGCTTCCGGATCCAGACATCGCCGACGGCGCCCACCATCGTGGACTGCACGCGCTTCGGCTGGAGCACCGAGCCCCTGCGGGCGTTCCCGGTCGCCGCAAAGGGTGTGGGCTCGGCCGAGCGCTTCGGACACGCCGTCGTTCTCGACCAGACCGACGCGGCGCTCATCGCGCTACGGCCGGCCGCAGATAGGAACGGCCTCGTCGCCTACGTCCAGAACCTCACGGCAGATACGCGTTTCGTCTCGCTCGGATTCGGGCTCCTGGGATGGGCCGAGGCGCATCGGATCGACCTCCGGGAGCGGCTGATCGCTGACCGGGTGAATGCCGTGCCGGACGGCGTGGCATTCGACGTGCCCGGCTGGGGTGTGGCGGGAGTCCGATTAACGGGGGTGCGGCTGAGGCAGGGATAGGGAATGCCTCTGGGCTTAGGGGGGTGAAGCCACCGGAACGTCAGAAGCGTGGGAACGCCGGTACTGTTGGATTGTTTCCTCGCACCGTTCGCACGGTTCCATCGGCTCCGACCGTTCCAACCCGTCCGCACGCTATACTTCTCACCATGTTCAAGCCATCCACACTCGCCGACCTGAACCAGACCGAGTGGGCCGACCCCGAGACCCACGATCGCTCCGTCAAGGACGAGATGCGGCGCAACCTGATCCACATGCTCGAAGCCGGCGCCGAGATCTTCCCGGGAATCGTCGGCTACGAGGATACCGTCGTGCCCCAAGTGGTAAACGCCATCCTTGGGCGGCACAACTTCATCCTGCTGGGACTGCGAGGGCAGGCGAAGAGCCGGATCCTGCGGCAGCTGGTGACACTGCTCGACGAGGAAATCCCGATCATTGCGGGTAGCGAGGTGAACGACAATCCGTTTCGTCCGATCTCCAAGTACGGACACCAGCTGTTGGAGGAGCAGGGTGATGCGACACCGATCGCCTGGGTGCCGCGTCACTACCGCTACGTCGAGAAGCTTGCCACGCCGGATGTGACGATCGCGGACATCATCGGCGACGTGGATCCCATCAAGGCGGCGCGGGGCGGGCACCTGTTGTCCGACGAGCTGACCATCCACTACGGACTGCTCCCGCGGAGCAACCGCGGCATCTTCGCCATCAACGAGCTTCCCGACCTCGCCGGAAAGATCCAGGTCGGGCTCTTCAACATCATGCAGGAGGGAGACGTCCAGATCAAAGGCTATCCGATCCGGCTTCCTCTCGACGTGCTCCTCGTCTTCTCGGCAAATCCGGAGGACTACACCGCTCGCGGCAAGATCATCACCCCGCTCAAGGACCGGGTCGGCAGCGAGATTGTCACCCACTACCCCCCGACCGTCGAGCACGGTATGCAGATCACGGAGCAGGAAGCCTGGGTCGCGCGTGACGGCGAGCCCGTGATCGTCCCGGCATTCCTGCTGGAGCTGGTGGAGCGGGTCGCCTTCGAGGCACGGACCGACAAGCGAATCGACAGCCGGTCCGGTGTGAGTCAGCGGCTACCGATCTCGGTGCTGGAGAACGTCGTCTCCAGCGCTGAGCAGCGCGCCATCGTGAAGGGAGAGGGCACGGTCATTCCCAGGCCGTCGGATCTCTACACGGCCCTGCCCGCCATCACCGGCAAGATCGAATTGGAGTACGAGGGCGAGTTACAGGGAGCGGACGTGATCGCACGGGACCTCGTCCGTCGGGCCGCCGGCAGAACGTTCGAGGGCCGGTGTGGAGGGCTGGACTGTGACGAGATCGTCGAGTGGTTCGATCAAGGGGGCGCCCTCAAGATCTCCCAGCACGAGCGTGCCGATCTGTGCCTCCAGGGCTTCGCGACGGTGCCGGGTCTCCTCGACGCCGTCGGGTTGGTCGGGCTCGCCGAACGAGATGATCCTGGCGTGCTGGTCGCCGCATGTGAGTTGATTCTCGAAGGACTCGTTGCCCAGAAGCGGATTTCGCGCAATGAAGAGTTGGGGTACATGCGTTCGAAGCTCGGTGGGCAGGGCGGGCTCGGCGGCCCACAGATGTTTGGCTAGGTGGTTGGACGGATTAGCGATTGAGCGATTGAGCGGTTAGTCGGATGGAGGGATAGCTGGATCGGTGCACCGACCGTCTTACCGTCCTACCGTCTTGCCGTCCTACAGGAGTCGCACGTCATGCCTGTCATCACCATCTCGCGTCAGTTCGCATCCGGTGGCTCGGACATCGCACGCTTCGTGCAGGAGCGCCTGGACTGGCAACTCGTGGACAACGAGTTCGTGGATCGGGTCGCGGAGCAGACCGACCTCACGCCGAGTGAGGTCGCCGCCCGCGAGGAGCGCGTTCCGAGCCTGATCGAGCGCATCGCGGGAGCGCTGGCCATCTCCTCACCGGAGGTGTTCGTCGCCACCGGTGCGACTCCCGCCCAACGCTTCGATCGCGAGGCGGATCTGGTGCGGGCCACGGAGGCGGTGATCCGACAGACGGTACGCGAGGAGGCGAATCTCATCCTCGTGGGTCGAGGTGCACAGGCGGCACTCGCGCGGCGCGAAGATGCTCTGCACGTTTTCGTCGTCGGCCCGCGTGAGGTGCGGATCGACGCCGCGGCGCGCCGTCTGGGTGTCGATCACGACGAAGCAGAGGACACCGTGGACCGCACGGACGAGGGCCGGCGTCGCTATGTGAAGACGTACTACGACCGCGACTGGGACGATGCCGCGGGCTATCACCTCGCAATCAACACGGGGGTATTCACCTACGAGCAGGCGGCGGACCTCGTGGTAGAGGCGGCGCGGTTGCGCGGCTGGGAGGGATAGGGCTGACGGATGGATAGGCGGACGGGCCGATCGAGGGGGTGAGCCCAGGATTCATGCGAGAGCGCTGGCACTGTGGGCAGCGTGGGAAACGTCGGTAGCGTGGAAAGCGGCGGAGGCGTTCGTGACGTGGGAAGCGTTGGCAGCGTGGGAAAGATGGGAAGAGGCACCGACGCTCCCGACCCGTCCGGCGCTCCCTCTCTGCCCCCCGACTTAGCCCGGCGGCGGCGTCCCCCCCTCTTCCCTGCCCTCCAACACCGCGACTTCCGCCTCTTCTACGCCGGTTTCGTCATCTCGCTCGTTGGCGTCTGGATGCAGCGAGTCGCGCAGTCGTGGCTCGTTCTCGAGTTGACCGACTCCGCCTTTTGGGTAGGGACGATCGATGCGCTTGGCTCGCTGCCGGTCCTGCTGTTCATTCTCTACGCCGGCGTCCTCGCCGACCGCGTCCCCCGCCGGTTCATGGTGATCGCAACACAGACCGCGGCGATGCTCGTGGCGCTCTCACTCGCACTGTTGACGCTGACCGGTCTCGTCGAGCTGTGGCACTTGGTGATCCTTGCCTTCCTACTCGGCACCGCACACGCGTTCGACATTCCGGCCCGTCACGCGCTGATGGTCGACATAGTCGGCAGGCAGGACCTGACCAATGCCGTCGCGCTCAACTCGTCGGCCTTCAACGCCACACGGATCGTGGGACCCGCCGTCGCGGGCGCCATCATTGCGGCGGCGGGAGTGGGGATTTGTTTCCTGCTCAACGGTGTGTCCTACCTCGCGGTGATCGGCGCGCTGACAATGCTGCGCGTCTCGGCGGTAGCTCGAAACGGCGGGACGGCCGAGACGATCTGGGAGCGGCTCAATGCGGGCTACCGTCACATCGTGAGTGAGCGGCGCACCCGGACGATCATTCTGAACATCGCCACCGTCAGTATCTTCGGCCTCCCAGCCATGGTGCTTCTTCCCGTCATGGCGCGAGACGTGCTCGGGCGTGGTGCGCAGGAGTTCGGATGGATGATGTCGGCGATGGGCGTCGGCGCGCTGACGGGCGCGCTGGCCATCGCGGTCTTCGGGCACCGCCTGCCCCGAGGCCGGTTGCTGGGCACGAGCGCCACGGTGTTTGGCGTGAGCGTGATCCTGTTCGGTCTGTCCCGCTCGCTGGGCCTCTCCCTCGTGCTGCTCGCTCTGCTCGGGTGTTCGATGGTCATCATGACGGCACTTTCCAACACGATGGTGCAGACGCTGGCGCCGGACGAACTGCGGGCGCGTGTGGTCGCGTTCTACGCCTGGGCATTCGTAGGCCTGAGCCCGTTCGGCGCGCTTCAGGCCGGCACCGTCGCCGAATGGATCGGTGCAGGGAATGCGATCGCGCTGGGCGGGACCGTGACGACCGCCGTCGCGGCCTGGCTCCTCGTGCGATCACGGGAGCTGCGCGCGACGCGATAGGAGTATCCCATTAGCCGCCGCTCAATGACCAATCTCCAAGTGGGCTCCACCGGGAGTCTCACATTCCCGTCACTTGGACAATGGGCACTGGGTATTGGATATCCTGCGGTTCCCGTTAGGTATTGTGCGGTCGACGATCAAACCCGACCCTGCCCTTCCCATTTCCCTCCGACCCCCGTCATTATTGGACTGGGCATCGGATATTGGACATTCGACATTCTGCGGTTCTGAATGCGCTACACCACGTACTCCAAATACCTGCCCGAGCTCCTCGACGCGATCAATCTCGAGGATCTGCTCGACCAGCTGAGCGACTTCCTGCTCCAGTCGGGGTTTGCCGGCGGGCCGATGCAGCATCCGTTCTGGGGAGATCTCGGCGAGGAGCAGGGCGATCAGTCGCTGGACGCGCTGAAGGCGGCGATCGTCCAGGCCCTCATGGACTCCGACACGCTCACGCCCGAGATGCTGCAAGTGTTGCGAGGTGAGTCGACCGGCGACGAGCAGCGCGACGCTGAGATCCAACAACAACTTGCCGACCTGATCGATAGCATCGTGCAGAAGCTGATCGAGCAGGGATACTTGAACGTGCAGGACGCGCCCCAGATGCCCGAGGGTCACCAGGCGATGTTCGGCCCCGGCGGGCAGGCGCAGTCGGCCGCACAGCAGGTCCAGTTCAACCTCACCGAGAAGGGCATCGACTTCCTGGGCTACCGGGCGCTCCGGAGCCTCCTGGGAAGTATCGGGAAGGCGAGCTTCGGCGCGCACGATAC
The DNA here is from genome assembly GCA_039584325.1 of Gemmatimonadota bacterium. GTDB lineage: Bacteria > Gemmatimonadota > Gemmatimonadetes > Gemmatimonadales > GWC2-71-9 > JAOTVV01. The sequence continues at coordinate 104,064 of JBDGYA010000001.1, read as the reverse complement.
CCCGCACCTGGCAACCGGGGTGGAGGTGGAGGCCTCGTCCAAGCCGTACGAATTCGGGGATACGATGAACCTCGACGTGCCGGAGACGTTGAAACGGGCGGTGGCGCGGCGGCTTGAGGGATCGGCGGATCGAGGGATCGGTGGATCGACCCGACGATCTGACGATCCGCCGATTATCGAGTTGGACTACCCCGACCTCATGGTCCACCAGAGCGAGTACCGCTCGAGTGCGGCCACGGTACTGATGCTCGATTGCTCGCACTCGATGATCCTCTATGGCGAGGATCGCTTTACGCCGGCCAAGAAGGTGGCACTCGCGCTGTCGCACCTCATCCGCACACAGTTCCCTGGCGACTCTATCCGCGTCGTATTGTTCCACGACAGCGCGGAGGAGATCCCTCTGGCGAAGCTGGCGCACGCGCAGGTCGGGCCGTACCACACGAACACGGCGGAGGGGCTGCGCCTGGCCCGCCGCATTCTGCTTGCGCAAAACAAAGACATGCGGCAGATCGTCATGATCACCGACGGCAAGCCATCGGCGCTGACCATGCCGGACGGGCGCATCTACCTGAACTCGATGGGCCTCGATCCCACGATTCTCAGGGAGACGTTCCGCGAGGTCTCTGCGTGCAAGCGGGCGGGGATCATGATCAACACCTTCATGCTCGCCCGGGAGCGGATGCTGGTAGAGTTCGTGAAGGAGGTCTGTGCGATCAGTCGGGGCAAGGCGTACTTCACGAATACAATGACGCTCGGGCAGTACATCCTGATGGACTTCATGAAGCGGAAGACGAGGCGGGTTGGGTGAGGGGAGGCTAAGCGGTTAGGCGGGGTCAGCGGTTGGGCGGTTGGATCGTGGGATCGTTGGATCGGGGGATCGACCGCACCCCATAGCTTCTCGGTCCGGTGGACAGGAGCGATCGTTCCGCCGGTATCGGGGCGGTATGCGCTCGGTGTCAGGGTCTTCGGTACGGTCCGCCTGTTCGTCGATGACTCCCTGTTGCTCGAGTATTCCGACCGACACGTCGTCGGGACTCGATGGGAGCATGTCGATCTCGAGGCCGGGGTTGTGCGTGACATCCGACTGGAGTACTCGGACAGGCGGCCCGATGCGGTCATCCAGCTCGTGTGGGCGGCGCCTGCCCCGACGCTGCGTGCAGAAGCCCTGGCAGCGGCCCGTCAGGCCGATGTGACGGTCGTGTTCATGGGTCTCTCCCCCCGCCTGGAGGGCGAGGAGATGCGGGTGGAGGTGTCCGGATTCAGCGGCGGCGACCGCACTGACCTTGACCTGCCTGAAGTGCAGCAAAGCCTGATCGAGGATGTCGTAGCACTCGGCAAGCCGGTGGTGCTCGTCCTGCTAAACGGCAGCGCCCTGGCGGTAAACTGGGCTGCCGAACACGTCCCGGCGATCGTGGAGGCCTGGTATCCGGGGCAGGCGGCCGGAACGGCGATCGCCGATGTCCTGTTCGGTGACTACAACCCGGCCGGTCGACTGCCCGTGACGTTCTACCGGTCCGTCGAGCAGCTGCCGCCGTTCGACGACTACGACATGGCAGGTCGAACCTACCGGTACTTCAACGGAGAGCCGCTGTTCCCGTTCGGCCATGGCCTGAGTTACACCACCTTCGCGTACGGGCACCTCGAGCTCCCAACGGCCGTGCAGGCTGGTGACGACGTTACCGTTTCGACCGTCGTGGGAAACGCCGGCTCCCGCGCGGGCGAGGAGGTCGTCCAGCTCTACGTGACCGACGACGCCGCTACGGTTCCCCTGCCCATCCGATCGCTGTCAGGGATTCGGCGCGTGTTCCTGGAGCCGGGCGAGGTGCGGCGCGTCGAGTTCCGCATCACACCGCGCCAGCTCTCATTAGTTGACGACGGGGGACGGCGCATCGTCGAGCCCAGCACGTTCACCGTGAGCGTAGGCGGAAAGCAGCCCGGATTCTCCGGTGTCGCCGATGCCGCGACAACATCTGTGGTGACGGGACGGTTCACCGTGTCAGGCAACCCGGTCGAGCTGCCCCTGTAACCACGATCCCTCGATCTGACGATCCCCCGCTCCTACCCCGGGGGCCGCCTCCCTCCCGGACCTCGCCGACGCCCCAGGTTCCGCACCCGCTCCGGCAGTCTCTGCCACTGCTCCTCGGTGAGGGCCTCGCGCACCACTGCCAGACCGCGCTGAACATTCTCCTGCGCCTCCTGCATGCGCGGCCGAATCACCTGCATGAGCGCACGTGGGTCCGCAGCCCCGCCAGTACCCAGTTCTTCGATTTCCGACTGCAACGCGGCACCGATGCTGTCGTTCACGACGTTCAGGGAATCCCGCAGGAAGGCGAGGCGATCGATCTGGTCGTGCGTGAGAGCGAGCGAATCCACCAGCTCCAGCACGTACTCAGCCGGGTTCACCAGCAGACCACGGAAGTTCTCCAGAAAGGCCTCACCCGTAATGCCACCACGAAAGCCTCCCGCAGCCCCGGGAGGACGGCCCATTCCGCCTCGCACGCCACCACCCATCCCTGTCCGACCACCACCGGCTCCGCGCATCCCGAGGAGCGCATCACGAGCGCGATCGGGGCCGAGTGAGAGACGTGCTTGGATACCGATCTGGAATGGCTGCTGAAACGCCGTTCGCTGGGGGTCGCTGGCGCCGAACCGCTCGTTCACGGCGTACTGAAAGGCCCGCTCATCTGGATCGAATCCCGTGATGTACAGCAGCCGACTGTCGGGCTGCGCACGCATGCCCCACCCTTTCAGGTTGTCAGATGCGTGAAACAGTCGATCGAGTCCCCCCAGGAAGTTGATCGTCGTCAGCGAAAGCATGAGACGATGGTTGAGTCGGAGGAAACTCGGTCGGTAGTTGATCTGGAACTCCAGCGACCCCTCCCACGGCCCCAAGCAGCTGTTGCGGGCCGCGATCGCTCCGATCTGCTGCTCGAGGCACTTACGCGCGCCCGACGACGCGGCCTCGAGCAATTGGGTCATCCCAGGATCCGTCGAGGGATCCGGGACGAAGGCCCGGTCATTCGCGGCCCCGTCGCCATTGATGTCGGATGCAACCACCGGCGTGTATGGCCTGCCCGATGACAACCGACCGATCGCCGTCACATCGAGGCTCGCGCCGAATGGATAACTGACCGTCAGGAGCATCGAATGCTGGCGCTCGAGGCTGCTGCGCCCCCACTCGGGCACGTTCGGATTCCCCGATGTCGTGCCACTACTTCCACCACCGGACCCTCCACGTCCGCCGCCGCCGCCGAAGGACGACTGGTCACGCACGCGCGACCACGTGTACGAGCTCCGGATCACCACGCCATTCCGCGTTATGCCTCCCAACGAGAGGGTGATCTGTTTGGAGTCGTTCTCGAGCTGTGATCCCATCTCGAACACCTGCGCGAACGCCGAGTCGACCCGCGAGAGTCGAGAATTCACCGCCCCTGTGGACGGTGCGATGGTGTTCGCGGCCACGAACACGGGACGGTCCGCCTCCGAGAGGAGGGTGAAGCCTCCGTCCGTGTTCAGGTTGAGATCGCGAGGCCCGTACTGGCTCACGCCTCGCGCGTACGTGAAGTTGACCGACGCCCGCAGCAGAGTCGTCAGGCTGCGCTGGATCCCGAGCGACGCTCGCCACGCCTTGGGCGATCCATAATCCTCGGCGAACACGGCCGCCCCCGGTGCACTGAGGCGGACCACGGTCGGTGGCCCGCTGCAGGTGCTCGGAATGGTCCCCACATCCTCGCGGTACGAGGTCCAGTCGGGCACCGGCACCGTTGGGCCGGTGCACTCCAGGATCGTCTCGGTGTTCGACAGGCCCGTCGCGGATTGGGCGCGGGAAACCAGGCCCAACGAAACAGGACTGCGGAACTTCCCCACTCCGCCCATGACGATAAAGGCCGGTGGCGTGGCAAATCCCGTGCTTCCGACCTGCCACGTGAAACCGGCGCGCGGACTGACATCGAACTCCGATGGCAAGAAATCCGTGCGCACTCCCAGGCTCGCGTCGAGATCGGGGTTGTACGCCGGCGGGTTCTTGAGGCTCGTCAGTTCCCCCCGCAAGCCGTAGTTGAGCTGGAAGGTCCGAGACGGCATCCACACGTCCCCGGCGTACACAGCCCACTCCACCATCGTGGCCGTACGTTCCGGCGCATCCAGGATGCGCCGGAACGATGCCGCTGTTCCGTCCTCGAGGTCGGTCAAGGAGTTGTAGGTATAGATTCCCCATTGATTCGAGGATGTGAAGTCTTCAGTTTCCTCTGCCCGAAAGAAGGCTCCGAGCTTCAGCCGGTGCCTCGCCGCACCGGGAAACCAGGACAGCTCGTCGGTCACCTCGATCGATCTGGACCTTGAGCTCGTGGGTGCAGACGTGTTTCCACCCATGCTGAGCGTGTTCACCCCGATCGAGTTGTCCGCGAGCTCGGACGCGACCTGCACGTGCCCCCGAGGGATGTACCAGAACGGATCACCCTCTCGGGTGTTGGCCGATGCGTACACCCGCAATCCATTGATCGTCCGTTGACCCAACTGCGAGGAGAGGCTAGCCATCGCTCCCCCTCCCGACGTGTTGTTATCTGCTCCGGTCTCAGGCAGCGCGGTCGCCGATACGCGTGTCGGTTCCTGGCCGACACCGCGGAGATCGCCTCGCAACATGAGGGTGTGGCGATTGGAGATCAGATAATCCACCCGAAGCATCCCTGATACCTGGTCGTTCTGTCTATTCCCGTCGTAGCGACTGTCGGGAGAGGCACCGATCCCCTCTACGATGGCGAGGAACCGGTCTACGGAGTCCGGTGCGACGCCGAGTCGCTCGAGATCGGTGGGTGTTGCGCTCGTCAGCGACGCGAACGGATCGCGCCGGATCCTGAGCGACCCCGACAGGTAGGCGAACAGCCTGTTGCGCACCAGCGGGACACCCACGCCGCCACCGAACGCATGCTGTGTGGTTCCGGAGGTGAAGGACGTGAGACCGTCGTCCTCGAATGCTAGGTTGTGGTCTCTGAGCGAGTAGCTGAACGACGCCTGCACGTTGTTGGAGCCGGTGCGCGACGTCGACGCCATCATGCCCCCGCTGAACCGGCCCCGGGACACATCGAACGTGTTCGTAACTACCCGGGTATTGCGGAGCCCCTCCTGCGGCATCTGCCCAGATCCCACCGTCATCCCGTCGAGCGTCATTGCATTGGCGTCCGTAGGCTGACCGGCAATCGAATAGGCCGCAGCGGTCGAGTCGGTGGCATCGATCAGCACGGCACCCGGAACGAGGGCAGCGAGGAGCGCGAGATCCTCCGGGTCGATCGGGAAACTGGCCACCATGTCCGGCGTGAACGCGCGCTGGATCTCACCGGGGTTTCGACCCTCCGGAGGCTGCACCCGACGGACGATCGAATCCGCCGTCACCACCATCGAATCCAACACGAACCCCGCTTCTCGAAGCTGGACGTCCCAGATGAGCCGGTCCTCATCGGCATGTCGTACGACGATGACCGACTGGGAGATCGCGCCGATCAAGCGGGCGGTGAGCCGGTATTGCCCTCCGCCGTCTGGAAAGAGAATGGCGTACCGACCGGTGCGATCCGTCGTCCCGATCCGCGAGACCTCGAGATCGAGCGAGAAGGCCACGATCTCGACTCCGGGAAGCGGTTGTCCGTAAGCATCGACCACGACGCCGGTGATGATGTCGGTCGTCTCACCGACCTGGGCATGGACACGTCCCGAGATCCCCAAGAGGCACGAGAGCATGGCCAGCAACGTGGCGGCGTAGCGGTTGCGCATTACGAGCATCCTGTGAGATCGCCAATTGTCTATACGCGCCAGTGCACACCGACGCTGAGCGGCGCACGGGCCACTCCGGACCCGCCACTCAGACGTAGAGGACGCCCTGACGTTAGGCGCGGCTGGCGAGACGGGCGGGTGGGCGATCGACGTATCGACGGATCGGTGGACCGGTCGGTCGGTGGGTCGGTGGGCGACGGATCGGCAGTCAGAAGACTGAGCGAGGCGTCAGCCCATTGAGACGCGGTACATCATCCGATCGCTCGGTAATGGGACACCAGGTGATCCGCCCTCCGCGTCGGCTCCGGCAGTCGATACCCAGCGGCGCACGCCAGCACCACCCGCTCAGCAGTTCGAAGGTCAATACGGTGTCCCACGCTGACGAACACCGGCTTGACACCCGTGCGCGTCCGCAGCACCGTGCCGAGCCGCTTGGCTTCATGCCGCAGGGCCGTTCGGGCACCCCGTGCTCGACCCGGTTCCCGGTACTCACCCAGGAGCAGGCTCTTTGCGCACCCGATGGTGGGCCGATCGCACAGCACCCCGACGTGGCATGCGAGCCCGAACCGCCGAGGGTGGGCCAGGCCGTGCGCATCGCACATGATCGCGTCCGGTTCGAGCCGGAGCTTGCGAAGCGCAGCGATCACCGCCGGCGCTTCGCGGAACGACAGGAGTCCAGGCACGTACGGGAATCGTAGCGGTCGGATCGCAACCCGCTCCTCCACGACCTGCTGGCTCTCGACATCCCATAACACGGCGGCGGCGATACAGCCCGTACCGTCACGGGAGAATGCGGCGTCCACTCCCGCCACCAGCCGGACCGGCTTCTTCGGCGGCACGACTCGTACCTGGCCCCTGAGTAGCTGCTGGATGCGGATCGCCTGTCTTGGCGTGACGGTCCAGCGGTGGGGGGCGGGGGGAATGTGCATCACCTCCCCTTCCGCCGCAGCTCCAGCAACGCCTCCAGCTCCGGCAGCTGCTCGCGGTCCTTCTGGCGGTTGGCGGCTCGCTTGGCCTTGATGAGGCCAGGAAGATCGAGGATTCGAAAGCGAGTTGCTCCCACGACCGTTTCCACCGAGTTCGTGAGCACATCCGGAAACTCCCCCACGCCTTCCACCCGGTCCATGACGTCGAGATCTCCCAGTGATGTGGTGAGGGTCATGACCGGTGAGGTCTCGAGCTGGCGGGCATCCATGACGAAGGGCAGGCCGGATTCCACGCCACGGAGATAGGCGTCCCACGTGGCGAGCACCGCTGCGAGGCGCACGCGATTGTCCGACGCCGGGTCATAGCAGATGTCGAGGTCGAACGTTGCCCGGGCCAGGCCGTGCAGCCCGGCCGCGACTCCCCCGATAACCACGAACCGGACGTCTGCCCGCACCAGCGCATCGATCTGGGATTGGAAGAGCGTCATCGGGGTACCCGCGCTTTTCGGAAGAACTCCACTGCCTCATCCAATCGCTTGAGGCGCTGCTCCGGCGTCAACCGCAACGACGCCTCGAGGAGCGAAACATCCACGCCGTACCACTTGGCCCAAGCGATGCCCCGCCGACGCTTCTTGGGCGGTCGCCCGCGCCGCTTCTCGGCGTACCAGCAGAGCGCGAGCGACAACCGGACGTTGCAGTCCGACAGGAACCGCTCGAGATCGAGGGTCATGTGAACGACGCCATCCGGCCCCACCAGCTCCCAGGTCCGGTGCTCCGGCCACCGGCCGACCGCCCCCTCCGCCAGCGGAAACCCCTGACGGAGCGGCATCCCGCACGCCTCCTTCACGACCTTCGCGAACCGGATGCGCCGCGCGAGCTCCGACGTGTATTCCGGCGGCAGGCCAAGCGCCTGGAAGGCGTTCTGCACCCAGCGCTTGGGCGCGCCGACGGCGACGGAGAATTGGCCGAGAGTCATAAATTATATATGATAACAATATCATTTTTCTGCAAGTCAGCGGTTCAGCGGTTGAGCGGTTATTGGCGCATGTCGCGGCTCCTTCGATGAGGCCGAGCGCCCTGCGGTGTGGAGTATTGGCGCATGGCCCCCTACGAGCGGTTCAGTGCATTTCGACTTTTCCTCGACATCTCGCTCGGCTCGCTCGCGGAGCTCGGATATGCCATCCGGCTCACGGCGGATCTCGGTTTCCTGGACCAGGCTGTCTTCTCAGACCTCATGGAACTCCATACCCGAGCCAGCCGGGCTACCTGGCACCTCTACGCCTCGATGCGAGGCAGGTAGAGGCTCTGAAGACGGGCCGGCCTCCAACTCGTCCGCTAGACCCAACCGCTCAACCGCTCTGGTCTCGCGCTTCCTTCCCCTCCCCACTCTCTCTATCTTCCGATTCCCCAAAACGTTTCCCCAAGGCAGCCCACTCTCGTGTTCGACAACATCTTCGAAACCGTCAACTCCGGCTTCGCCCAGGCGATGTACGAGGACTACCTCCGCGACCCGGCGTCCGTCCCGGATGAGTGGCGTGAGCTGTTTGAGAACGGGTTGAAGGGCGAGGTGCCGCCGAGCCCTCCGTCTGAAGAACCGGCGATCCAACGATCCAAGGTGCAATCCGCCGATCAGACGGTCAAACGATCATCCGATCCATCGATCGAACGATCCGCCGAGCCCATCTCCGGCCCCGCCCTGCGCCTGCTCCAGAACATGCGGGCCTCGCTCCAGATCCCCACGGCCACGTCCTTCCGGGATATCGACGTGTCGCGCCTGTGGACCGTCCGGGCTGCGTTCAACCGTCAGTTGGCTGACCGGCGACTCAAGCTCTCGTTCACGCACTTCATCGGTTGGGCGATTGTGCTCGCGGCCCGCGCGTACCCGGTCATGGTCCACGCGGTGCGCGAGGAGGGCGAAGACTACTTCCGCTTCGACCCCGAAGGCGTGCACCTCGGCCTAGCGGTGGACACCGTCGGCAAGCAGGGCGAACGCAAGCTGATGGTTCCGGTCATCAAGGGCGCGGACGGCCTGGCGTTCGAGGAGTTCCACCAGGAGTACGAGCGGCTGGTGGCCGGTGCGCGGGATGGCAAGCTCATGCCGGACGCCTACATGGGCGCCACCATCACGCTCACCAACCCCGGTACCATCGGGACCGTGGCGTCGGTACCTCGGCTCATGACGGGACAGGGCTCGATCATCGCGACGGGCGCCATCCGGCCGATCGCTGGCGCGCGGGTCATGACGATGACCAGCACCTACGACCACCGTATCATCCAGGGCGCGGAGTCGGGCCTGTTTCTGCAACTGATCGACCAGTATCTGCAGGGGGAGCACGGCTTCTACAACGAGATCGGCGAGGCACTCCAGCTCGGCGATGTGGCGCTCGAGACAGCCGTCGGTGCCGCCATGGCGGCCGGTACCAGCGTCTCCGCCGTTCCCAGAGCGGGCACCGAAGCAACCGCGTCGAAGGGACTTCTGTTCAACGTCGCGGCTGCCATGTCGCTGATCAAGAATCATCGGACGCACGGCTACCTCGCTGCCACGCTCGATCCGCTCGGTACGGACCCGCCTGGAGATCCCGCCCTCGAACCGGACAACGTCGGGCTCACACCGGAGATCATGCGACAGATCCCGGCGGACGTTCTCCGAACCTACGTCGGCGGGGAGACGCTAGCGGACGTGCTGCCCCGACTGCGGGAGACCTACTGCGGAACCATCGCCTACGAGATCGAGCACATCGCCAACCACGAAGAGCGGGTCTGGCTCCGACGCGTGATCGAGTCCGGGGAGCATCGCCACCCCCTTGCGGATGACGCGAAGGTCCGACTGCTGCAGGAGCTCTCGAAGGTGGATGTCCTCGAGCGATTCCTGCACCGCAACTATCTCGGTCACAAGCGTTTCGGAATCGAGGGGCTCGACATGATCGTGCCCATGATCCACATGGCGCTCGCGCTCGCGGTCGATCAGGGTGCCGAGCACGCGGTGCTCGGGATGGCGCATCGTGGGCGTCTCAACGTGCTCACCCACATCTTGGGGCTTCCATACGAGACATTGCTGGCCGAGTTCGAAGGCGGGCGCGAGGTCGAGGAGACCCTGACCCCGAAAGGCGGCACCGGTGACGTGAAGTACCACCACGGTCTGGACGGTGCGTTCACGACGAATCGCGGCTATGAGATAGGCATCTCGCTGCTGCCCAACCCGAGCCACCTCGAGGCTATTGACCCGATCGTCGAAGGGAACACCCGCGCACGACAGTCGGACCGAGGGAGCGTCGAGCTACAGCACAATCCGGACAGCGTGCTACCCATACTGATTCACGGTGACGCCGCCTTTGCCGCTCAGGGTGTCGTGGCCGAAACGCTCAACCTGTCCCGTCTGGAGGGCTACAGTACGGGCGGGACGCTGCACATCATCGCCAACAATCAAGTGGGCTTCACCACGCCGCAGCGAGAGGCCAGTTCCACCGACTACGCCAGCGATCTCGCCAAGGGATTCGACATCCCCATCGTACACGTGAACGGTGACGATCCAATTGCCAGCCTCGCCGCGGTGTACCTGGCGCTAATGTACCGCGAGCGATTCCACGGCGATGTCGTGATCAACCTTGTCGGCTACCGCCGCCATGGACACAACGAAGGGGACGAACCGCGCTACACCCAACCGATGATGTACCAGCGCATCGATCAGCACCCGTCGGTGCGGGAACTGTTCGCGGCGGCCCTGATCGCGCAGGGAATCGTCGAACAGGAGGACGCGGAGCGCATGATGTCGGGCATTTCCGACACTCTCACAGAGGTCCAGGACAAGCTGCGTCAGGATATCGAGGACGCAGCAACACCGGGGTCGGAGCCACAGCGCATCTCGGGCCTGTACTCGGTGGTCGAGGAACCCGACACGGCCATCCCGCCCGACACGCTGCTGCAGCTGAACGAGGACCTGTTCACCGTGCCGGGCGGCTTCACCATCAACCGCAAGCTCAAGAAGCTCGTCGAGCAGCATCGCCTGGCCGTAGCCAGCGACGAACCGATCGACTGGGCCCACGCCGAGAGCCTCGCGTACGCCTCACTGCTCACGGACGGTGTACCGGTCCGCCTGGTTGGGCAGGACACCGTACGCGGCACCTTCAGCCAGAGGCACCTTCGCTGGTTCGATGCTGAGACTGGCGAGCCGTATGCACCGATTCAGAACCTGAGCGGTGCGACCGTCCCGCTGGAGCTGCACAACACCCCGCTCTCGGAATACGCCGCGATGGGATTCGAGTACGGCTACAGCGTCGCGGCACCCGAGACGCTCGTACTCTGGGAGGCGCAGTTCGGCGACTTCGCGAACGGCGCGGAGATCATCATCGATCAGTTCATCATTGCCGGCCTGGCGAAGTGGGGCCAGCAGAGTCGGTTGACGCTTCTCCTGCCGCACGGCTACGAGGGGCAAGGCCCCGAACATTCGAGCGCACGGCTCGAGCGGTATCTGGCACTCGGTGCCGAAGGCAACATCAGGGTCGCGAACTGCTCGACGCCGGCGCAGTACTTCCACCTCCTGCGGCGCCAGGCCAGGCATCCCGAGATCAGACCTCTCATCGTGATGACACCCAAGAGCCTGCTCCGCCACCCACAGGCGACCTCTCGACCCAGCGAGCTCACGGAGGGGAAATTCCGGCCGGTACTCGACGACCCTCAGCTCCCCGCGGGCCGGGAGGACGTCACCCGTCTCGTCCTCTGCTCGGGCAAGGTGTACTACGAACTGACCGCGTCGGAGCGCCGCGTGGAAGCGGCGCACGTTGCACTCGGCCGAATCGAACTGCTGTACCCATTTCCGGAAGGCCACATCGTCGCGCTGATGCAGGATTATCCCAACCTTCGAGAGATCGTCTGGCTCCAGGAGGAGCCGATGAACATGGGTGCGCGCAAGTGGGTCATCCCACAGCTCACCGCACTCGCACCGCCCGGAATGGAGATCCGGTACCTCAGCCGCCAGGAGCGGTCGAGCCCCGCCGAAGGCTACCCCGCAGCCCACCGCGCCGAGCAGAATCGGCTGGTCAGGGAGGCGTTGGCTCCGTCGGGGGGGTGACGGGGGTTGGCGGCTGCGCGAGCGCGGACTCGTCCAGTCGGAAGGAGGCCGCCGACTGACTCCTGTGGGCGGTCTCCGTGTATTCGGGGCTCGTGACCACTTGGCGCAAGCGCTCGCTCACGGGCAGTACCGTGACGGAGGGGTCCCACCGGACCGGCGCTCCTGCGCGTTCATCGAGCACCGCCCCCGCGTCGACCGCGATATTCGCTCGTGCAACACCGAGCTGCCGGACTGCAAGGCGTAGCGCATCGAAGCGGCCCTGAACCGCTGGATCGAGGAACTTGAGGTGGTGTGAGCCGACCGCTGCCATGTAGTACTGAGCGGGCATGAACGCGATGCCGTCGAGACGTAGCGTTTCCGTCATCACCACGAGCCAGCCGGCAATCTCGCGCAGAATACCCAGGCCGGGGTGCTGCTGGCCGGGAAGCTGCGGTCTAGACCCGCTGAACTCGGCTCGAGGGTTCTGCAGTCTGAGCCAGTTTACTTCCAGGACCTCGAATCCCGGTACGGCGCTCCGGCTTCGGCCCGCCTTCAGTTCCACCAACAGATCAGCGCGATCCACATCGCCATAGATGCGGAGGACCTGGCCCAGCCCCCGGGTGGCATCCAGCGTGAGGTGCGGGTGCCGAAACCCACGGGCGCGGATGCGATCGAGGATTCCGAGTTCTTCCAGCTGCAGCTCCACCGCGTGCCTGGAAAAAGCGGACAGGAACATCGTCTCCGTCTTAGTTACCAAGCCGAGGAGGTCCTCTTCGGTGAGCCCCCAGTCGTTGTCATCTCGATCCGCAGGCGGCTCGAGCTTCCACACCCGCGAGATTCTGCGGAACCGGTCGAGCACCAGGTCCCCCTCGTCAGGAGGCTCGATGATCCCGCCGGTCACGAGCTGCCCAAGCGTGCGCGCCGTGTAGCGCCAGGCCGAGGTGCCGTACCCTCCGGCGAGCAGCATCACGATGGGCGTCTGATGTGCGGTCTGGCGGACGAGTTCGACGACAAAGCGATCGCGCTCCAGGATTCCCTCGGCCGTCAACGCCCAGTCGCCAAGCGCATCCGATCGGGCGACGTCGACGCCGGCGAGGTAGAACACGAGACCCGGTCGGTGGTCTCGGACGATCGGCGGCAGCGTGCGGCGCAGCGTTTCCAGGAAGGTGCCGTCGTCGACCTCACTACCGAGCGCAATCGCGGTCGATGCCACAGCGTCACCCACGCTCCAGTGCACGTTGTGGACGGAATACGTGTAGACCGTGGGATCCTCCGCAAACGCGACCCGTGTGCCGTTCCCGTCGTGGAGGTCGAGATCGATCACCAGAATCGGCTCCTGATAGCGGCGTACCCTCAGGCGGGCGATCGCGATGGCGACATCGTTGAAGATGCAGAACCCCATGCCTTCCTCGGGTTCAGCGTGGTGAAACCCACCCCCCAAGTGTGCTGCCAGACGCCCCGTCCGCAGGGCCGCGCCTGCAGCACGTATGGTTCCTCCGACCATGAGCCGCATGAGATCAAGCGCCTGTTGCGCCTCCTTCGCACCGAGCTCGGCACCCATGATCCGGCCGACGGCGGTCGGGTCTTCGAGGGACTTGACGTACTCCGCGGAATGCACGCGCAGCACGTGCCCCAGCGATGCGTGGTGCGAGCGGATCACCTGCCGGCGGTGTACCAGGTGCTCCCGTCTCAGGAACGCCAAGATCTTCGCCGCGCGGTTCGGATCGATCAGGGATCCGACCGCTGCGCTCACGTAGTCGGGGTGGTGGACCACGGCCACCCCTGACGGTCTCACGCGGTAGCGTAGCCACCGGGTTGCGCGTGCCAGTGGCTTGAGAACCTTCACGAGATCACCCCCCTCCGTCCACTGCGACCGTTCACCTCCGGTCCCCAGTACTGGGCGCGCCGCGTGGTCAGGTCACACCGATCCTTGCCAGCACGTGGCCGAATCACCCGCAACGGCCCTGGTGCGCATCGAGAAATATGCGTCTCCTCTGGCGGATCTGCTGCCGGAGATCGGAGTCAATCGACGGCAGACCGCGGGCAGCCGGGCAAAGCCGACCTCTCCGGCCCACTCGCATGCACCTGGATGCGGTGGCTGCGCGGTCGGTCAACACGCCACGCGTGGCTATCTTACGACCACCGGGGCCAGGGTGGCTGCCCCCGACACCGCGCATTCTTTCGATCGGTCACGATGCTGGTTCTCGACATCCTGCGATACTCGGTCTTTGCGATAGCCGTCGTCAGTGCCGGCGTCGCCGTCGGATCCTGGGCGCTGCGTACCCGACGCCTCAACCCGTTCGGCCGAACCGGACAGCTCGTCCGCCGCGTGAGCGATCCCCTGCTCGACCCGGTCGAGACCTGGCTGCTCCGCCGGGGCGGGAATCCCCAACACGCGGGCTGGTGGTTGCTCGGCATGACGGTTGGTGGGGGGCTCCTCGTGATCGTTGCAGCCGACTGGTTGGCCAGCATGCTGTTCGTCACCGGCCGCGCGGCGGCAGCCGGCCCGCGGGGGATCATCCGGCTCGTCATCTACTACGGGGGGCAGTTCCTCCTGCTCGCGCTCATCGTGCGGGTGATCGGCTCCTGGTTCGGGGTGGGTCGGTTCAACCGCTGGATGCGTCCGGCGTACGTCTTGACCGACTGGATCGTGGAGCCGCTGCGGCGCGTGATGCCCCGGGTCGGCATGTTTGACGTTTCCCCCATCGTGGCATGGGTGATCATCCTGCTGCTCCGCGGATTCCTGCTGGGGCTCGTCTGAGGCGGTTGGGCGGACAGACGGATGGACAGATGGACGGAGGGCTGGTAGTGGTATGGAAGGGTGGACGAATGAACGGGGTCCCTGAGGGCTGAGATGACCATTCGCCAACCGCCTGGCCGTCCGACCGCCGGGCCGCCCGACCACCCGTCCGCCCGACCGACGTTCCTCTCCTTCCACGTCCAACCGCGAGCCAAACGCACGGAAGTCGTTGGCTGGCACGGTGATGCGATCAGGATCCGGCTCACCGCACCACCCGTGGACGGCGCGGCCAATACCGCGTTGATCCAGTTCTTGGCAGACACGCTGCGTGTCCCCCGGCACAATGTCACTCTCGTCGCGGGCACCACAGCGCGTCGCAAGCGCGTCTCGGTCTTGGGCCGGTCACTCGAGGAGGCGCTGCAGGCCCTCGGTGTCGACTGAGACTCCGTCGTGGCACGCAGAATGCGCACACAGTACATTGTTCACACAATCGAGTTCGTGGTGATTTGCGGCATATTGCAGCCACGTAAAACAAGTCGCTAAAAAGCCCGCCTCGGCGCTTTGCAGCGGCGAGGCCTTGTTGTTCTCCGCCGGGAGGGCGAGTCCATCCTGGCGGATCGACCGGAAGCACAGGTGACCCAGATGTCCTCAGCCCATCGAACGGAGACGCTGCAACACGCCGCGCGGGAGCGCATCCTGTTGCTGGACGGCGCGATGGGCACCGTGATCCAGTCGTACCGTCTCGAGGAGAGCGATTACCGCGGCTCCCGGTTCGCAGACCACACCCAGGCGCTCGCGGGGAACAACGAGCTTCTCTCCCTCACGCGGCCGGACGTCATCTCCGACATCTGCCACGCGTATCTCGACGCCGGGGCTGACATCCTCGAGACCAACACGTTCAGCGCCAACGCGATTTCCCAGAGCGACTACGGCACGCAGGGCGCGGTGCCGGAGATGAACCGCGTGGCCGCTGAGCTGGCCCGGGCGGCAGCCGACGCGGCATCGGCCGCCAGGCCCGAACGCCCCCGCTTCGTGGCGGGGATTCTCGGTCCCACCAACCGAACGGCCTCGCTGTCCCCCGACGTCAACGACCCTGGCGCTCGCAACGTCACATTTGCGGACCTCGAGGCCGCGTATGCCGAGCAGACCACGGCGCTGATCGAGGGGGGAGTCGACCTGCTCATGGTCGAGACGGTGTTTGACACACTGAACGCCAAGGCGGCCCTCTACGCCATTGCGCACGTGTTCGAGCACCTCGGCAGCCGCCTTCCCGTCATGGTCTCGGGCACGATCACCGACCGGAGTGGCCGCACGCTGTCGGGTCAGACGACCGAGGCGTTCTGGATCTCCGTCCGCCACGCCGATCTCTTCAGCATCGGTCTCAACTGTGCGCTTGGCGCGGAGGAGTTGCGCCCACACCTCGGAGAGCTGGCAACAGTCGCCGAGACACTCGTGAGCGCGCATCCCAACGCCGGCCTACCGAATGCGTTCGGACAGTACGATCAAGGCGCGGACGAGATGGCGGCGCATATCGGCGAGTTCGCCCGCAGTGGGCTGGTGAATATCGTGGGAGGGTGTTGTGGCACGACGCCCGCCCACATCGCAGCGATCGCAGATGCCGTGGAGGGAGTGCCCCCTCGACGGCTCCCCGACGCCGCACGGTACACGAGTCTCTCCGGGTTCGAGCCGTTGGTGATCCATCCCGATACACTCTTCGTCAACGTCGGCGAACGGACGAACGTGACGGGCTCGGCACGGTTCTCCCGACTCATCCGGGAGAACGACTACGAGACCGCGGTGGAGGTCGCGCGCGAGCAGGTGGCGAACGGCGCGCAGATGATCGACGTGAACATGGACGAGGGCTTGCTCGACTCCAAGGCAGCGATGGTACGGTTCCTAAACCTGGTCGCCGCCGAGCCGGACATCGCCCGCGTGCCGGTTGTGCTGGACTCGTCGAAATGGGAGGTGCTCGAGGCGGGGCTCCGCTGCCTGCAGGGCAAGGGCGTCGTCAACTCCATCAGTCTCAAGGAAGGGGAAGCGGAGTTCCTGCGGCAGGCGCGGGAGATCCGACGGTACGGTGCGGCGGTCATCGTCATGGCGTTCGACGAACAGGGACAGGCCGACACCGCGGACCGGAAAGTCGAGATCTGCACACGGGCATACGGACTTCTCACTGAGGAGATCGGCTTCGCCCCTGAGGATATCATCTTCGATCCCAACATCTTCGCGGTCGCCACCGGGATCGAGGAGCACGCCGAGTACGCCAACGCCTATTTGCAGGCCTGCCGGGCGATCAAGGAATCGCTGCCCCACGCCAAGGTCAGCGGGGGCGTGAGCAATCTCTCGTTCTCGTTCCGCGGCAACAATGCGGTGCGCGAGTCGATGCACGCGGTCTTTCTCTTTCACGCAATCCGAGCGGGCATGGACATGGGTATCGTCAATGCCGGAGCCCTGCCCGTGTACGACGACGTGCCTGCCGACCTCCGCGAGGCGATTGAGGACGTGCTGTTCAATCGCCATCCCGAGGCCACCGACCGTCTCATCGGGATGGCCTCGGACGTCACCGGGATGGTGAGGGCGTCCCGCACAGATCTGTCCTGGCGCGAGCGCCCGGTCGAGGAGCGACTCACCCACGCGCTCGTCGAAGGCATCGTGGAGTACGTCGTGGCCGATGCCGAGGAGGCACGGCTCCGATACGACCACCCGCTGCAGGTCATCGAAGGGCCGCTGATGGACGGGATGAACGTCGTCGGCGACCTATTCGGGAGCGGGCGCATGTTCCTCCCCCAGGTGGTCAAGAGCGCCAGGGTCATGAAGAAGGCGGTAGCGTACCTCGTCCCGTTCATTGAGGAGGCGAACGTGCGGGCCGGCGACACCACGCCCAGGGCGGCGGGGAAGATCGTGCTCGCCACGGTGAAGGGTGACGTGCATGATATCGGCAAGAACATCGTGGGCGTCGTGCTCCAGTGCAACAACTACGAGATCGTCGATCTGGGCGTGATGGTGCACTCGGCGGCGATTCTCGAAGCGGCTCGCGAGCACCATGCGGACATCGTCGGTCTCAGCGGCCTCATCACCCCGTCCTTGGACGAGATGGTGCACGTCGCCAGCGAGCTGGAGCGCGAGGGGTTCGCTGTCCCACTACTCATCGGTGGTGCGACCACCTCCAAGGTGCACACCGCCGTGAAGATCGCACCAGCGTATCGCGGGCCCACTGTTCACGTGCTGGACGCATCGCGCAGCGTGACCGTTGCCGAGCGGCTGTTGAATCCGGAGCGGCGCGAGGGGCTCATCGCCGAGACGACGCAGGAGCATGAACGCTTGCGCGAAGCGCACGAGCGCCGGTTGACGGCATCGCGGTTGCTGTCGATCGAGGAGGCTCGCGAGCGACGGCTGGCGCTCGAGTGGTCGGACTATCGGCCGGTGCGGCCCGGCCGGCCGGGGCTCACCATCACCGCCCCGTATCCGATCCATGAGATCGTGCCCTACATCGACTGGACGCCGTTCTTCTCGGCCTGGGAACTGAAAGGGCGGTTCCCCTCGATTCTAGACCACGAGACGGTCGGCGCCGAAGCACGGTCGCTGTACAAGGACGCGCTGCGGCTGCTCGATGAGATCGTCGCCTACGGTCATCTCAGCGCGAAGGCCGTCGTCGGCCTGTTTCCGGCGAACAGCCGCGGAGACGACGTCGAGATCTACGAGGGACCCGACCGGGTGAGCGTCCGCTCGGTGATCCGTCATCTCCGTCAGCAGATGGACAAGCCGAGCGGCCGTCCCAATCTCAGCTTGGCTGACTTCGTCGCACCCGTTGGGAGCGGCGTGGCCGACCACATCGGTGCCTTTGCCGTGACGGCGGGGTTCGGCTCCGCGGAGCTGGCCGAGTGGTATACCATGCAGCACGACGACTACCATGCGATCATGGTCAAGGCACTCGCCGACCGCCTCGCCGAAGCACTTGCCGAGCGCATGCACGAGGTAGTGCGCCGCAAGCTCTGGGGATATGCCCCGAACGAAGCGCTGGACAGCAACGAACTGGTCCGCGAGAAGTACGTGGGGATCCGTCCGGCACCCGGCTATCCCGCCTGCCCCGATCACACGCAGAAGATCCCCCTGTTCGAACTGCTGTCCGTGACCGATCACACCGGTATCACGCTGACCGAAAGCCTGGCGCTGTCTCCGGCCGCCTCCATCTGCGGCTGGTACATCGCACACCCGGAAGCGTACTACTTCGGTCTCGGCGACATCGGCCGGGATCAGGTCCAGGACTACGCCGCGCGGAGCGGAATCGACGTCGAGTCAGCGGAACGGTGGCTCGCGCCCAATCTCGCCTACGAGCCTCCCTCGAGGGCCAGTACATGACGGTGAGCCTGCCAGAGCGTATCGGGGACGACCGAGTCCACGTGATGGACGGCGCCATGGGAACGGCGCTGTACAGCCGAGGCATGTTCGTGAACGTCTGCTACGACGAGTTGAATCTCACGCATCCCGGCCTGGTGCGGGATGTGCACACGAGCTACCTCAGAGCGGGTGCCGAGATTCTGGAGACGAACACGTTCGGCGCGAATCCCGTCAAGCTCTCGGGGTACGGCCTCGACGCCAAGACCGAGGAGATCAACCGGGGGGCAGCCGAGCTGGCGCGTGAGGCGGCGGGTGCCGCCGCCAATGTGGTCGGTAGCATCGGCCCGCTCGGTATCCGCATCGAGCCGTTCGGCCCGACGGCGCGGGCGGAAGCGGAGATGTTCTTCGGGCGGCAGGTGCGAGGCCTGCTCGACGGCGGCGTTGAGGGCTTCATTCTCGAAACCTTTTCCGATCTGGAGGAACTGCACGCGGCCTACGTGGCGGTCCGTGCGGCATCCGATCTTCCCGTGATCGCCCTAATGACCGTGGACGAGAGTGGGAGTACGACATACGGCACGGAGCCGGAAAAGATCGCGGTGGAGGTGAGCGGGTGGGGAGCCGATGTGGTCGGGCTCAACTGTTCCGTGGGCCCGGCTGTGATGCTCGATGCGATCGAGCGCATGGCCGAGGTCACCGATCGACCACTCGCCGCCGTGCCGAACGCGGGACTCCCGCGTCTGGTCGGCGACCGCAAGATCTACTTGTCGAGCCCGGAATACATGGCGAAGTACGCCGTCCGCATGATCAGTGCGGGAGCGCGGTTCGTCGGCGGCTGCTGCGGGACGACCGACGACCACATCAAGAAGATCCGGGACGAGGTGGCGACGAAGCAGCCGCGGCAAGTGCACGTCGTGGTTGCACGGCACGCCGTCGCCCCACCCGATGGGGTTGAGCCCATTCCGCTCGCCAAGCGCTCTGGACTCGGAGCGAAGCTCGCCGCAGGGGAGTTCGTGATCAATGTGGAACTCCCGCCGGCCAGGGGGTGGCGAGCCGACGGGCTCGTGGCACAGGCGCACGCACTCCAGGGGCTCGGGGTCGACTCCGTGAGCCTGCTGGACGGTGCGCGCGCCCGAAGCGCGATCGCGGCGATTCCGGCAGCCGCAGTGATCGAGCGCGAAGTGGGCATCGAGACCATCGTGCACTACACCTGCCGCGATCGGAACATGCTCGGCATGCTGAGCGATATGCTGGGGGCCGCAGCAGCGGGCCTCAGCAACGTCCTGTTGATCACGGGCGACCCGCCGCGGTTCGGACCATACCCGGAGTCCACCGCGGTCTTCGACATCGACAGCATCGGCCTCACCAACGTCGTGTACCGGCTCAACCACGGGCTCGACCCGGGCGGCAATCCCATCGGGGATCCGACAGGTTTCGTGGTGGGCGTGGCAGCGAATCACATGGCCGTGGACATGGGCCGCGAGCTGAAGCGGCTGTACTGGAAGGTAGACGCCGGTGCCGACTTCATCGTGACCCAGCCCGTATTCGATCTCGGCCCGTTCGACGCCTTCGTGCGCGGCACGGAGGAGTTCGGCATCCCTGTCCTGGCAGGAATCTGGCCGCTCGCCTCGGTCCGCAACGCGGAGTTCCTGGCCAACGAGGTGCCGGGCCAGCGGGTACCACCATCCGTGCTCGAGCGGATGCGACAGGCGCAGGAACGAGGTGCGGACACCGCGCTGCGGGCCGGGATCGATATCGCGCGCGACACGGTCGAGGCCGTGCGCGGCATGGTGCGCGGCGTGCACTTGAGCCTGCCGCGCGGACGGGCCGACGTGGCGCAGGCCGTGCTGTTCGTGTGAGTTGGAGATTGAGGCGGTTGGACGGGGTCAGTATCCAATACTCAATGGGAGAGTATCCACTACTCAATTGGCCTGATCACCACTAGTCACTGAGCTCTTCCAGCAGCCGGCGGTAGCGTGCCTCGGGCCGTGAGTAGCCGAGATTGCTCACGTACACTTTCGTAACGCCGAGGTCCCGAAGTCCCCGGATGGTCGTGGCACAGATTGCCTCGGCCGTCATTCCCTGTGCAAAATCCCGCTTCACGCCGTCGACCGGCACCGGGAAGAATTCGGCGAGCTTGCCGAGGGTCCGCGGGTTGCCCGACCGGTAGAGGAAGACGCCAAACACCCCGGGATACCGGATGCCGCGCCGCGTCGCCTCGTTCAGGAAGCGCTCAACTGCCTCCAGTTGATGGTGTGAGACAATCTGTGTGAGGTAGAACTCGGCGGTGAAGGCCTCGCGAGCGAGATAGTCGACCTGCTGCACCGGGTCTGCGTGCGGGTTCGCCCACCCTCCAAGCAGGAGATGCGGGTGTCGGACGCGGAGGTGCTGTCGCAGCAGGTAGGCGTACTCGACACAGCGTGGCGGGCCGACCGTTCGATCGCCGCCGAGCACCGTGAGCGCCGGAAAGCCGTACCCCACTGCCCGATCCGCGTACATCGTACAGTACTCGAGCGCATGCTTGCAGGTGAGAAACGGCACTAATGCGGACGTGCTGACATCGCCCGCCAGATTGGTGACCAGGTGCCGGAGATTCTCCTCCTCGGCCTCGCCAACGGCGTTGTCCGTCAGGAAGATCAGCGTGTCGTGCTGGGCGAGCCGGCGTACCGAGTGGTACATGTCGATCCACGTATCCATCGACCGTTCCGCCGGCAGATCCGACTTCGGTGGCCGCAACTCGACCGCATACAGCGGCTGTTCCCCTCGCAGGCGTTCCAGGACGGCATTCGACGGTGCAGGGGGGGTGGACGTCATGGCGTCTCAAGCTACTAGACCCGGTCACGCCTCGCACCCCGGAGCCACGGCCTACTGAGCTTCCTGCTTGATAGCTGGCCACGCGCCAGCGCAGCCCCACAGGCACCAATGTCGCTCTGGGAAGGTTAACCTGCTTGACTTTGTAATACAAAGTACTTTAATATGGAGGGTGAGTGGCCCGGTCGGGCTATGCACCCACCGGTGCACGCTCATATGGCAACGGGTCGGATCGAGACGGGAGGACACAGATGCCTGCGCGACTCACCGTGCTCGGTGTCGCCCTCACCACCGGACTCGCGGGCGACATCCTGCTGCGATCGTCTCCGTGGGGGATCGGGTTCAGCATCTGGGTTGTGCTCGTCTCCGCAGCCGTCGTGGTCATTCTGCGCACCGAGCCGCGGGAGACCGGTCCTGGAGTTGCGACCTTCCTGGCAGCCGCGGTCCTGTTCGGCGCCTGCCTGGGTCTTCGGGACTCGCCGCACCTACGAGCGTGGAACGTGCTGGGGGTGCTGATCGCGCTCGGCATGGCGCTCCTGGCCGGTCGCGGGCTCCCGCTGGCCACGTCCGCCATCACGCGATACGTGAGCACGGCGGTCTCTGCCCTCGTCGCCACAATCACGGCGCCCATGGCGATCGGCACGGGGACGACGCGAGCCATCGGCCACGACACGGCGCGGCTGACGTGGCGTGTCCTGCTTGGCACGCTCGTCACCATACCGCTCCTCCTCCTCTTCGGCGCTCTCCTCACGTCAGCCGATCCCGTCTTCGGGCATCTGGTGCGCACGGCGTTCGGGATCGACATCGGCAAGGTCGTCTCGCACATCGTCGTGATCACCGTCTTGACCTGGGGTGTGGCCGGCTACGCGCTGGCGGTCCTGACCCGGCGGGGAGTGTCGATCCTGAGCGGGTCCCTGCGCGCTCCGGCACTTGGCCTGGTCGAGATTGGGACACCAATGGTCGCCCTGACGATCCTGTTCGCCGCGTTCATTGGGGTGCAGGCGAGATACCTCTTCGGTGGGGAGGCATTGGTCCGCGCTACGGTCGGGCTCAGCTTCGCCGAGTACGCACGGAGGGGCTTCTTCGAGCTGGTAACGGCATCGGGCCTGATGATTCCTGTCGTGGTCGGCGCAGATCTGCTGCTGAGCAACGCCGGTGCGCGGGCTGTGCGCTGGTTCCGAGTGATTGCGGGCACGCAGCTCCTATTCCTCGTCCTCATCATGGTCTCCGCGCTGGAGCGGCTCAGGTTGTACTACCAGGCATACGGACTGACCGTCGAGCGCCTGCTCGCCGCCGTGGTGATGCTCTGGATCGGGTTCACGCTCGGGTGGTTCGCCGTCACCGTTCTGCGGGGGCAGCGGGCCCGCTTCCCGATCGGGGTGGTCGTGTCCGGCCTCCTCGTACTCGCTGCGGTCGATGCAGCCAATCCCGAGGCGGTCGTGGCCCGGGTGAACGTGCGACGAGCCGTCGCCGATGCCGAGCTCGACGTAGCATACCTCGCCCGGCTGAGCGGTGACGCAGTGCCGACGCTGGTGGAGCATGCCAAGCTCCTGCCGCCCGGTTCTCGGGCTGCCCTGCTCAGTGCCCTCAGCCAGCGGAGAGCCCTGGTCGAGCTCAGGGATTGGCGCGGCTGGAACCTGGGGTACTCCCTCGCGCAACGCGAGCTCGCGAGTCTCACCCCCGGTGAGATCGACGCGGCAAGGGAGTGAGCGCGCGGCTAACCTCCCACGCTGCACACCAGCGACCCGCGCCGCAGTCGACAGTGCCGATCCTCGGACTGCAGATTCCCTGGGTAGGTACTTCACACCATCGGAGCGGTGGGCATGGCGGCAGCGGCTGATGGGACGAGGGGTGTCCTGGTTTCGGGGGCGGGAAAGGGAATCGGCGAGGCAACGGTGCACCGGCTCGCGGCGCGGGGCTTCCGCGTGTTCGCAGGCGTCCGTACCCCGGATGATGGGCACCGGTTGACTCAGTCTGGCGGTACGGCTGTCACTCCCCTCCCGCTCGACGTCAGCGATCCGAGCTCCATTGACCGGGCAGCAACGGCTATTCGCGCCGAGGCCCCCTTCGCGTTCCTCGGGCTAGTCAACAACGCCGCCGTCTCCACACCTTGTCCTCTGGAGTTCCTTCCGGTCGAGGAACTCCGGGCGCTGCTGGAAGTGAATGTCGTCGGTGCGTTGGCGTTGACACAGGCGCTCCTCCCGGAGCTGCGCCGGGCAGGGGCCGCGCGCATCGTCAACGTCAGCTCGATCAACGGTCGGCTTGCCCAACCGTTCATCGGCGGATACTCCGCCAGCAAGTTTGCATTGGAGGGAATGAGTGACGCGCTCCGGCGGGAGCTTCGACCCTCGCGGATCGAGGTAACGGTGATCCAGCCCGGCGCCGTTGACACCCCCATCTTCCGGACTGCCCGCCGCCGCGGGCGCGAGCTGGCAGAGTCGCTGCCACCCGCGGCAGCCGACCTGTACCCGTCCGTGCTCCATGCCTTGCGGGAACGACCCGGCAGGACTCCTCGCCACGCCATTCCTGCCGACCGGGCCGCTCGCGTGATCGAGCGTGCGCTCACCGGCCGGAGACCGCGAACCCGCTACCTGGTGGGAGCCGACGCCCGCCTTGCCGCGCTCCTGCAGGCGGCTCTTCCGGACCGTCTGCTCGACCTGCTGCTCACTCGCAGCCGGCCGTGACCGCGGTTCACTCCGGACGCCGTCCCGAGCGCCGGCTCCTGGAGGTGATCCTCGGCCGCAACTGGGGCGTCTTCCCCCGCCCCATATGCTGCACCTTGGTCTCGCCGGAGTGCTGCTATCCGTGGCTCGACTGTGCGCAACTCTTTCAACCGCAACATTTTGAGTCAGATCGACCCTGGTCGCCTCGGCCGTATAGGTCCGCCGGTGCTCTCAGGAGTGGCTGCCTCCCCACCTAGCATGGTGAGTCCCCGCGCAGAGGCTCGATCGCCGACCAGATCGATCGCAAGGCCCCCGAGGCTGAGCCGCTCGCCCGGAGGCACGCGCTCTGCACATATGCGGGCTGGTAAGGGCGATTAGTCCCGGCTGGATGGTGCCGCCGAGACGATCGATGTCTGTACAACGTCGCTGATTAGCTGCCGGCACGCTTCTCGTGGTGCTGGAAGGCTGCCCAGCATTGACTTTGCACTCGGGCCCGTAGATTACAAGAACACATGCAGATCGCCGATGGCACCGCGCCGCGGGCACGGAATCTCCGCCCCCTTCCGATGCGTCCCAGGTCCCCGAGCTGGGGCTACACGGTCGTGGAAATGGCGATGGTCATCGCAACGGCGGGCGTGCTGATGACGCTTGTGATCTGGCGCACAGGCCCGGCCCTGCAGCGTGCCCGGGCCCGGCAGGCGGTCGCGGCGGTGGCGTCCGACCTACAATACGCGCAGATGCTGGCCGCGCGACAGCGCGAGCCGGTGGTCGTCATCGTGAACACGGGCCTCAGGCTCATTCTGATTCGCAGTAGGGGGGGCACCATCTTCCGCCGGCGATTTGTGGGACCCGACACGGAGTACGGGCTCGACACCCTGACCGTGACCACGGGAACGGTCGAGATCTTTCCCAACGGCGTCGCGACGTCGAGCATGACCGTCCGAGCCGCAACACCGGGGTACAGTCGCGAGGTGCGGCTGAGCCGCGCCGGGCAGGTACGTGTCGTCACGCCCTGACCTCCGCTCCGATCGCGGGGTCACGCTCATCGAGGTCATGCTCGCCATGGGCATCCTGTCGGGCGTGCTCATCGCGTTGGGAGGGATGATGTTCCAGGTGGCCCGGCACACGCGGCAGTCGGCAGCGGCGGGGTACCGCAGTGCGGCGGTTATGACCGCGGCCTCCTGGGCGAGCGGGATTCCGTGGGACAGTATCGACGGCGCCGTGGGCTGTCAGTCCGATTCGGTTGGGCCGATGATCTATGCGCGGTGCACCTCCGTCCAGACCCCGACGCCGCGATCCAAGCAGATCACGGTGGTCATCAGTCCCACTGGCGCACTGGTGGCGCAGCCGGACACTGTCGTAGTCCAGCGCGCCAAGCCGCGCTCGCCCTCGCCATTCAACGAAAACTGATGCGCGACGGCTTCACGCTGATCGAACTGATCGTCGCCGTGGTGGTCGCGGGGATCCTCGGCACGGCGCTCACGCGACTGCTCGTGAGCGACTCGCGGTTCGTCGCGCGCCAGGAAGCGATGCTCGGCGCCCGACGCTCGGCACGCACGGCGCAGAACTGGACCGCCACGGAGTTGCGGATGGTCGGTCGGAACGGCGTGGAGGCAGCAGCACGTGAGAGCGTCACCGTGCGGATTCCATACGCGTTCGGTATCGTCTGTGGCAGGGTCTCGGGTAACGAGGTTCTCTCGCTCATGCCGAGCGACTCGCTGAGCACGGCGACCGCCGTCGCCGACGGATTCGCGTGGAGGCGCAGCGACGGCACCTATCAGTTCGATACCAGTATCGGCGTCGTTGCGTCTGTCGACTCGACCACGTGTCTCGCCGACAGCATTCGCACGGTACCGGACGGGCGGATGGCCGAGGTGACCGGAATAGCGGCCGGAGTGCCGTACGAGCCTCCCCCGGGCAGTCTCGCCTACCTTTACCAGCGCGTGACATACAAGTTCGCGCCGTCGGCGGACATTCCCGGGCGCGTCGGCTTCTGGCGAAAGGCCGGGAGTCAGGCATACGAGGAGCTCGCTGCGCCGTTCGATACGTCTGCCGGATTCGGGTTCCTGATCGACGCCACGCCGAACGCGCAGGACAGTCCACCGGGGAACCTCAACGACATCCAGGGGCTCGAGCTTCGCCTCGTAGGCGAAAGCGAGGATACGCCGCGCCAGGCAACGGAGCCGGCCGAATTCGCCCTGGTGAGCCAGATCCGCTTCGTGAACTGGTTCCAGTGATGCACGCTCCGCCACCCCGCGAAGCCGGCTTCGCCCTGCCCCTCACGATCTTCGTGCTGACCCTGGTCACGATCATGCTGTCGGCCGTCATGGTCCAGGTGCAGGCCGACCGGCGCATCGCGCAGAGCAGCGGCGATGTCGTACAGTCGCTCGTCATCGCACAGAGCGGCCTGGACCGGTACCTGGAACACTACGACTCGCTCAACACCCGCCCGCTCGACGGCGATTCGCTGCGGATCAACGTTACCGGAGGCTATGCGGACGTCGTCGCCCACGTTGTGCGTCGGCCGGCGGACTCGCTTGCAGGAATCCTGTACATCGTTCGCTCGCGGGGCCGCGTCATCAAGCCGACCCAAGGCTCGGATCCGCAGGCGGTGCGCCAGATCGCCCAGTTTGCGCTCTGGGAGTATGCAACCATGGACGTTATCGGCGCATTGACCGCCGTGAACAGCTTCTCGTGCTCGTCGTGCGATGGAACCTACCTCCTCACCGGCTGGGACCAGTGCGGCATGGAGCCTTCGGTTCCGGGCCTGCGGACCCCAAATGGCCCGACGTCGAACAGCGGGCCTCCGTACGTCGATCCGGCGACGGTCGAGGGACCCAACGTCAACACGTTCTCCACCGTGGGATTCATCGGGATCGACTGGGCGGCCGTTACCGGCGGGGCGTTCGTGCCCGACTATACCAGTCTCGTCGATCTGAGTTCCTGGTCCACCTACCTCCTTTCAGGGCCGGTGAACCTGACCAACATATCCGGAACCGGGCTGCTCGTGATCGACGGCAACGTCGATGTCGACGGGTCGGCATTCGAGTGGCAGGGGATCGTGCTCGTCGGAGGATGGGCCGACTTCGACGTGGACACCACGAGAGTCGAGGGCGCGCTCGTGACTGGCATGGCGATTCAGACCGGATCATCGGTCGCGACGGGCTGGTGGGGACCGAGCGGTACCCACCTCGAGGTGACATACAACTCCTGCTACGTGAACAACGCCTTCACGTCGTTGACCGGCTTCGCCACAGTCCCCGGGGGCTGGATGGATAACTGGGCGAGCTACTAGACAGCGGTGAGAGCGTAGCGCGGCGGCCAGCCGCTCGCTGAGAGCCGCGTGACGGCACGAATCCCCAACCCTCCACGTCACCTGTGCCGGGGCTAGATTTCCCGGCGGAATGTCCGGTTTCATCCCGTGTCACCGTCTCGGGACCGCCGAGTCGATCGTTCTCGCTGCAACGCTGATTCTGGGCGGATGCTCGGACGTGTCCTCCCGAGCCGCCGACGAGCTCCGCGGTACCATACTCGCAAACCCACTACCGCGCCCTGACTTCACGCTGACCACGACACGGGGAGAGCCATTCGATTTTCGCCGCGAGACGGGTGGTCGACTCACCCTGCTCTTCTTCGGGTACACCAGCTGCCCGGACATCTGCCCGATGCACATGGCGCACATCGCCGCCGTCCTCCGCAAGCTCACGCCAGACATGGCGCGCCGGATCGGGGTCGTCATGGTGACCGTGGACCCGGAGCGTGACACGCCTGAGGAGTTCCGACGCTGGCTTGACACCTTCGACCCCTCGTTCATCGGGCTCACCGGCAGCGCCGAGGCGCTCGTGGCGGCCCAGCAGGCGCTGCACATGCCGCCCGCGGTGAAGCAGGGTGAGGGACCGGACTACCTCATGGGCCACGCTGCGTATGTCGTGGCCTTCACGCCGGACGATTCCGCACACGTGATCTATCCATCCGGAACGCGGCAATCGGACTGGGCGCACGACCTTCCGCTCCTCCTCTCGGGAGACTGGAACGAGCCGTGACACGCACATTCCTCTTGCTCATTATTACGGGCGTCGTCACCGCCTGCGGAGAGCGTAACCGGCCACTCGTGGTACGCGACGGCGTCGCGATCTCGGCCGCTTTCGCCACCGCGTCCGCAGCACCGGACGTCTCATCGCTCTACTTCACGATCCGGAACGATGGGGCCGGCCCGGACACACTGCTGCACGTGCTGGCGCCACTGGGAAAGGCCGAGCTCCACGCAGTGGAGACGGTCGGCGGGCTCTCCTCGATGCGCCGGGTCGAGCGTCTCCCGATTCCTACCGGAGCGAAGGTGCGTCTGGAGCCGGGAGGCTACCACGTGATGCTCACGCAGCTGCCGACGCCGCTCCGGGTCGGGGACTCGTTGCAGGTCTCCGCCGTCTTCTCCCGAGCGGACACCCTCACGTTTCGCGTCCCGGTCCTCACCTACACGGACGTCGTCGAGCGGCTCGACGCCGAGGGGGGACAGGCCCCGTGACCTGGTGGTGTTCCGCGCAGGGGGCGCCATGGGACTGGAGCTGGCAGGCCTATCCCGGTGTGTGGCTCGTGGTCGTGCTGCTGCTTGCGGCGTACTGGGTGGGCCGCCGTTCCGTGCTACAGCGCGGTGTTCCGCCCGGAGAGGTGCGCGCGCGCAGCGTGAGTTACATCCTCGGCGTGATCGTCTTCTGGGCGGCCGCGGATTGGCCACTCGGACCACTGGGCACGGGTTATCTCGTGAGCGTGCACACCGTGCAGTACCTCTTGCTCACGATGGTCGTACCGCCGTTGCTGCTCCACGGCCTCCATCCCGACATGCTGCGGGGTCTCCTGCGCCGATCGTGGGCCTTCCGGATGGCGCGATTCCTCACTCGCCCCCTCATCGCCTTTCTCGTCTTCAACGTGGTGCTGGTAGCAACCCATCTACCGTCGTTCGTCGACGTGGTCAAAGTGACACAGGTTGGGTCGTTCGCCGTCGACATGGCCTGGCTCGGCGCCGGATTCCTCTTCTGGTGGCAGGTGCTGGGGCCGCTGCCTGAACTCGAGCCCATGGGGTATCCGGGCCGCATCGTGTTCCTGCTCGCGAACGTGTTCATTCCGACGGTGCCGGCTTCCTTCCTGACGTTCGCCGATTATCCCCTATACGCGGTGTACGAGCTTGCCCCGCGGGTGTCGGGGCTGTCGGCCACACAGGACCAGCAGATCGCCGGCCTCACCATGAAGATCGCGGGCGGTCTGCTGATCTTCGGCACGGCGTCGGTGTTGTTCTTTCGGTGGTATCTGAGAGAGGAGCGGCAGGAACGGATGGCGATGGGGGGCGGGCGGGTCAACGAATCCAGCGGCTGAGTGGTCGAGCGGTTGAGCGGTTCCTCCCCTTGGAAATTGGATGTTCCCCCACTGGCTATTGGATATTCCATCCGTCCATCCGCCTCCCTCAGTCGTCGATCCCCGGGTACTCCACCAGCAGCTGGCTGTGCAACATCTGCACGAGCTTGCCGACTCGCTCCTCGGCGGGCTCGACCTCCTGTCCATACTTGTCGCGGAGCAGTGCTGCGACCTCGGCCACTGTGCGTGCCCCGTCGAGCTGTTTCCACGTGACGCTGCCTAGCATATCGAGCCGGATCCGCCGGGTCGACATCTCGAATAGGAGCCGGTCCACGAGACGCCGCAGGCCGGTCGTCTTTGGGAGCGGGCGGTGCACGGTGATGCGTCCGTCCCGCTCCTCCCACTCCGCCACGCGGACCGGGCGGACGTCGACCAGGTTCAGGTTTGCCAGCTTGTCTTGCCGGCGGCGCCACATACGCACCTCCGTCACTCTCGATCGGAAAGACGAAGCCGCCCCCGCGGACGGAGGCGGCTCCTTTCTCTACGCTCCGGTACTCAGTCGACCTTCGTGGCGGGAAGGCCTCCCTCCCGCATCTTGTTCACCGTGAACCACGCGAGGAGGAAGAAGACCACCGGATAGGCGATCAGGCTCAGCGTGAACGACGGCTCCGCTCCACCCGTGAGTCGCTGGAAACCAAGCAACCAGGGGGCGAAGTCGCCGCCGATCACGAGGAGCGCCAGGACCACCGCCATGAGTGATTCCCCAGCGATGAATCCTGACGACATCAGCACCCCGATGTTCTCCGCACGCTGTCGCTCGTCCGGGGTCGCCTTCTTGGCCTTGAGCCGCAGGTCGAATCCCCACTTGATGAGCCCGCCGACGAAAATGGCTGCCGTGGCCTGGAACGGCAGGTACATGCCGACGGCCACCAGCATGGGTGCGGGAGCCTTGATGAGGATCAGTCCGATCGCGAAGACCATCCCGACGATAACGAGCGGCCATGCCATGTCCCCGGCCACGATGCCGTTGGCCATAAGCGCCATGAGGCCCGCCTGCGGCGCCGGCAGCTCCGCCGATCCGATCTGGTACACCCTATCGAGGGCCATCAAGGGGAAGGCCAGCACGAACGCGGCGAAGATCACGCCGATGATCTCCCCGACTTGCATCCGCCACGGAGTGCCGCCGAGAATGTGCCCGACCTTGAGGTCCTGCATCATGTCTCCCGCGACACCGGCGGCGCAGCACACGACCCCGGCTACGCCGAGCACACCCGCGACGCCGTGCACGTCCGTGACCCCGAGGAACACCATCAGGACGGCAGCAATGAGCAGAGCGGTCAGCGTCAGTCCGGAGATCGGGTTGTTGGAGCTGCCGATGAGCGCCACGAGGTATCCGGCCACCGCAGCGAACAGGAAGCCCAGAATCACCATCGCGACGGTCAGCACGAGGGCACCGGATACGACCCCGGTGAAGTGCCGGTACAGGAAGAACGTGCCGATGGCCGCGACGCCGACGGCGACCATGACTTTCTTCAGGTTCAGGTCGACCTCGGTCCGCTCCGCGCCTTCACCGGCCCCCGCGAGACTCAGCTGCTTGATCGCCTTCCCGATTCCCGCCATCAACGAGGAACGCAGGTTGTATAGCGTGTAGAACGCGGCCACGATCATCGTGCCGACGGCCAGCGGACGGATCTGGCGCAACCAGATCTGATTGGCGAGGCCCGTCATGTCCTGGCCGGACTCGAGGATGCTGGGCAGCGCGGGATTGAGGAACAGTGCGAGCGGCACCAGCACGAGCCAGCCCATCAAAGCGCCACTGAACAGGATCGCGGAGATCCGGGTGCCCACGATGTACCCGACGCCTATGAGCATCGGCGACGCGTGCGGCGTATTGAGGAGGATACCACCACCATACTGCACGCGGCCCTCGAACAGCTGGACTGTCGACTCGCGGAACGCGACGAACTTGCTGGTGGCGTCGTTGACGAACTGGATCCCATTGGGGTTCTTGAGCACCTCCCAGAGCCCCGCGAGCCCCAACGCGGTGAAGAGGTACTTCGCCCCGGTCTGTCCGCCCTGCCCCGCCTTCACGATCTCGGAGGCCGCGATCGCTTCGGGGAACGGCAGATCGGCCTCGACCACGAGCGTTCGTCGCAGCACGATCACGAACAGCACACCGAGAACGCCGCCGATGAGCATGATGGCCGTGGCCTGGAAGTACTGCAATTCGTCCCAAGCACCGCTGATCACGAACGCGGGGATCGTGAAGATCGCCCCCGCGACCAGAGCTTCACCGACGGAGGCTGTCGTGCGCGCGATGTTCTCTTCGAGGATCGTCCCACGAAAGCCGCGCAAGACGGCCATTGCGACGACGGCGGCCGGAAAGGTCGCCGCCACGGTGAGACCGGCCCGCATGCCAACGTACGCGTTGGCAGCCCCCAACGTGACCGCCATGATGGCGCCGAGAAAGACCGCCTTGAACGTGAGCTCCGGCATGTGCTCCGTTGCCGGGACGAAAGGCACAAACGGTTTCTGGTCCATGTGAGACACCCCTGGGGGTCGTGGAGAAGATGGCGCATTCTATCAGCGCGGATGAAGGACTGTCAAATTGGTTTCTGCCGGTCCCCCGAAGTAGAATTGGGTCGTCGACAGGAGGCGACCGATGACCTTTGTCAGTGCGCTGAAGCCCGAGCCGCTCTGGCGGCACTTCGATCAGATCCTCTCCATCCCGCGCGGATCCAAAGAGGAAGACCTGATTCGCGAGCACGTCATTACCGTCGCGCAGCACAACGATCTCGACTACGCGACCGACGACGCCGGCAACGTCGTGGTGCGCAAGCCGGCGTCAGCGGGGCGTGCGAAGGCGCCCGTCACGATCCTGCAGAGCCATCTGGACATGGTGAATGAGAAGAACTCGGATGTCGATCACGACTTCTCGACCGATCCGATCGAGCCGAAGCGGGAGGGTGCGTATCTCACGGCGCAGGGGACCACGCTTGGCTCGGATAACGGGATCGGGGTGGCTGCCATGCTCGCGCTGATGGAGGCGGATGACGTGGCGCACGGCCCCCTCGAGCTGCTCTTCACCATCGACGAGGAAACGGGTCTCACCGGAGCCTCGAGTCTCGACGCGAGCCTCCTCACCGGCCGGCGCCTGCTCAACCTCGACTCCGAGGAAGAGGGCGCGCTGTACGTCGGATGCGCCGGCGGTGCGGACTCGACCCTCACCTTGCCGCTCGACGCAGAGCCCACCGTCAAGGACGGCGTGACCACGGAGGTCACGCTCCACGGCCTCAAGGGCGGACACTCGGGCATCGACATCATCCTGCAACGTGGCA
Source organism: Gemmatimonadota bacterium (assembly GCA_039584325.1). Taxonomy (GTDB): domain Bacteria; phylum Gemmatimonadota; class Gemmatimonadetes; order Gemmatimonadales; family GWC2-71-9; genus JAOTVV01. Next base: position 71,095 of record JBDGYA010000001.1, on the reverse strand, counting down.
ACGCCGTGCAGTTGCTGGCGCGGATGCTGTACGCGGTGGGACGCCAGGTTCCGTTGCGGCTGTCCGGCATCGAGGGGGGTAACAAGCACAACGCGATTCCGCGCGAGGCCACGGCATCGGTGGTCATATCGAAGGACGACCACGCGCGCCTCGAAGAACTGCTGAGCGCCGAGTTCGAGGCCGTCAGCACAGAACTCGCGCACGCCGAGCCGCACATGGGCATCGAGGCGGCAAACGTGTCCACTTCCGACACCGTATGGACCGCAGAGACCTCCGACCGGGTGCTCCGGCTCCTGATCACCCTGCCCCACGGCGTGCTCGCCATGAGTTACGACATCTCCGGGCTGGTGGAGACCAGCACCAACCTGGCTACCGTCGTGGTGCGTGACGCCGCACTGGTGATCGGGATGAGCAGCCGCTCGTCGACAGCGACCGCCCTCTCGGCATTGCGGCAGCGGATCCGGGCTATGGGCGAGCTGGCCGGCGCATCGGTCTCGGAAGGGAACGGCTATCCCGGCTGGAAGCCGAACCTCGATTCCGAGGTGCTGAAAGTGCTGCAGAAGGTACACGCCGAACGGATGGGCAACGACCCGGAGATCAAGGCGATTCACGCCGGACTCGAGTGCGGCATCATCGGTGAGAAGGTCCCCGGGATGGACATGATCTCCTTCGGCCCCCAAATCGAGTTCCCCCATTCGCCCGACGAGCGGGTGCACATCGAGTCGGTCGGCCGATTCAACGAATTGCTGGGCGCCACGCTCGACCGCCTGTCTGCCGAATCATGAGACCGCAGTCCCTGGAGTTTCTGCGGCGGCTCCTCGACACGCCGGGACCCTCGGGATTCGAAGCAGCACCAGCCCGCGTCTGGCGCGAAGCGGCGGAGGGCTTCGCGGACGAGGTCAGCACCGATTCCTCCGGCAACTCCGTCGCGGCACTGAGAGGGGACCGTTCACCTCGGGTTATGCTCGCGGGGCACATCGATGAGATCGGCCTCATGATCGTCCACGTGGACGACGATGGCTACCTGTCGTTCTCGCCGATCGGGGGCTGGGACCCCCAGGTCCTCGTCGGCCAACGGGTGCACATCCTCTCGACGAAGGGCGCCGTCGACGGGGTCATCGGCAAGCGGGCGATTCACCTCATCAGGTCCGATGAGCGGGATCGCGTCACCAAGGTGACCGACCTGTGGATCGACATCGGGGCTCGAAAGAAACGGGAGGCCCTCGCCCGGATCCGCGTGGGCGATCCCGCCGTGCTCGCCGTCTCCGCGCTGGAGCTTCCGGGAGGCAGGCTGGTTTCCCGCAGCGTGGACAACCGCATCGGCGCGTTCGTCGTCCTGGAAGCGGTGCGGCTCCTAGCAAGGCGGCCGCCCAAGGCAGGCTGTTTCGCCGTAGCGACCACGCAGGAGGAGATCGCCTGGTCCGGGGGTGGCGCCAAGACCAGCGCAACCACCATCGATCCGAGCGTGGCGGTGGTGGTGGATGTCACCCACGCCACCGATCATCCCCAGGTCGAGAAGGCGGAGCACGGCGACGTGCGGATCGGCGGTGGCCCCGTGCTCTCACGCGGGTCGTCCGTGAACCCAGTGGTGTTCGATCTGCTCGTCACCGTGGCGGAGAAGGAGAAGATCCCCTACCAGCTGCACGCGGCCCCGCGGGACACCGGAACGGATGCCGACGCGATCCACACGGCACAGCGAGGGATACCCACCGGCCTCGTGTCGGTCCCGAACCGCTACATGCACTCACCCAACGAGATGGTGGATCTGAAGGACCTCGAGCGCGCCGCCAGACTACTCGCCGCGTTCACGCGGCGGATCACGGCCGCAAGCGACTTCACGCCGCGCTGAGACTCACTCCGCGGAGGCTCTGGCCAGCGCTGCCTGCGCCGCCTCACGCACATCCCGATCCCGGTCCCTCGCCAGCTCCCGGAGGGCCGTCACCGCCGCACGGCCACCTGCAAGCCCGAGACCTTCGACGGCAGCGCGGCGGCGGGGCGACGCCTTCCGACCACCCAGCAACCCCTTGCCGGACTGGGCCGCTTCGATGAGAGCCTGCACCGCGTCTGGAGTCCCAATGCGCCCGAGGGCCCGGTAGTACTCCGCTCGCACTCCGGGATCCTCTTCGGCGTCCGCCGCGCTCACGAGCACCATCGCCAACGCACCGACGCCCTTGCCGTGCAGTGCCTTCGCGACAGTGAGGCGGATGCCACGGTCCGCATCTCGCAGAGGGGCACGCAGGAACCGGACGGTCTCCGGCGTCCCGATACGCGCGAGCGCAACCGCTACCGAAAGCCGAACGCGGGCATCCTCGTGCTCGATCACCCGCCCGAGGAGCGGGACGGCTTCCACGAGACCCAGCTCCCCTACGAGATCCGCCGCATTGCGAACGACGAACCACTCTTCATGGCTGAGCATGCTCGCGATCACATCAGCGCCCTCTTCGGTCTGCCGCAGCGCCTCGAGGTAGGCCTTCCGCTCGGCGAAGGTCGGGGCGTCCATCAGCCGCTGGGCAATCATCCGAGTCCCATCTGCACCGGCTCGGCGCATGATGGTGAGGATGTCCGCCGCGTACAGCTCGTCGAGCAGCATTGGCACGGTACGTCGAAGCAGATCGGTGGTCAGCGTACGGCGAACGGTTACCCCCAGGGCCCGCTGTACGTCCGGCGACTCCGTTTCCTGCTCGAGGCGGATCAGGGCGAGCAGCGCATCGATGATCTGAGGAATCTGCTCCTCGTCCGCCGCCTTCTCGAGCCCACGCTGCAGCCGGTCGAGACCGGCCATCAATCTGGGACCCGCTCCCAAGCCTCGAAGCTCCTCGACCCTCGCGACCAGGGAGGTCGGCCCCGCACTGGCGTCCGGAGGATGGCGGACCATGTCGTCGTATGTCGCACCGTCCCGAGCCTCGGCCATCCCCCGGGTCGAGGGAGTTGCCGCCGCCTCGTGCTCGGTGCCATGAACGATCTCGAGGGCCTCGCTGAGCCTCAGCCGGCGATGCTCTTCGACGGCGCTGGCGCCCCGCATGGAGACAAAGAACACGGACGCGACCTCCGCGGCCACGAGCTCGTCGGCGGGACTGCTGTCTCCGAGATACGCATCCGAGTCGACGGCAAGCGCCTGCACGGCGCGCATGAGATGCATCGCGGGTGCTCCGATGGTCAGGACCAGCGCAGACAGCTTGTGCGCGGTGAGCTGCGTCTTGATGAAGGAGGTGAACGGTGTATCACCCGCGATGGCGATGGCCTCGACATATAACTGGCCGTCGGTCACGTGCATCGTAAAGCTGCGCCGCCCGACGATGTCCTCGAGGGCGCCGAGCGAGGCCTTCTCGTCCTCCAGGAGGTCCCGTCCGCCGTAAGCCAACTCCAGGAGCCGTCCGAAGAGTACCGCGACCTTGATCTCATCGTTCATATGCTGCTCAAGATACGGGTCACTCCCACACCCGGCAAACTACCCCCACACAAGGCTCGAGGACGCGGGAGTCGGGCGAGGTCATCACGGGGGACCATCCTGTTATGTTTGGGGTCGCACACAAGATAGACAAACAGACACTCGTCACGGCCTCCGGATGTCCGTCCCGTTCTTGCCGTGATCTTCACTCTCCGGCAGTAACACTGGAATATGAAGCGCATGACCTTACACAGACGAACCCTGCTGGTCCTCATCGCAGCCGTCGCGGCCGGCGCCGCTCCCGCCGATGCCCAGACTACCGCCCCCGAAAGGGCCGCGGCCGATCGTATCAGCGAGGACATCAGGTGGCTGGCCGACGACGCCCGTGAGGGGCGTGGAGTCGGGACGGTCGGCCTCGATGCCGCGGCAGCTTATATCGCAGACGAGTTTCGGGAAATCGGGCTCACACCCGGAGGCACGGACGGCTACTTCCAGCCGTTCGTGCTGGATCCCAAGGCCCCGGTGCTGGCGCACACCCAGCTCGGTGGCGAGTCGGTCAAGAACGTCATTGGCATCCTGCCCGGCCGCGGAGTCCTTGCGGCTGAAGTCGTGGTGATCGGAGCACACTACGATCACCTGGGGCTCGGCACCCGCGGGTATGCCGGGATGAGCCGTGACAGCGCAGCCGCGAACCAGATCCACAACGGGGCCGACGACAACGCGTCCGGGACGGCGGCGTTGCTGGAGACGGCTCGCGACCTGGCGACGCGGGAGGCCGTCGATCGCCGCACGATCATCTTCGTGGCGTTCACCGCCGAGGAATTGGGGACCATCGGCTCCATGTACTACGCGGAGCATCCCGTAACGGCCCACGACTCCACGCTCGCGATGCTGAACTTCGACATGGTTGGCCGCCTGTCGGGTGACACGCTGGTCGTCGGGGGCACCGGATCGGCCGAGGAACTCGAGGCCACCATCGATCGCGTCAACCGCCGATACGGCTTCTCCATCGGCAAACAGGCGGACCCGTGGGGCAATAGCGACCACGCGATATTCTACGGCAAGGACGTCCCGGTACTCCACTTCTACACCAGTCCGCACGAGGACTACCACACCCCCACCGACGATTGGGACAAGCTCAACACGGCGGGCATCGCCCGGATCGCCGCCTTCGGCGCCGACGTGGCGTGGGAGCTGGCTACCCGACCGGGTGACCTCACCCTGCTGGCGTTCGAGCGACCCAAGCAACCTCAGGGTGGTCCCCGTGCCTCCCTGGGCACTGTTCCGGACATGGTGACGGCGGGTGAGGGGATGCGGGTGCAGGCCGTACGGGCGGGAACCGCCGCCGAGGAGGCGGGGCTTCACGCCGGCGACGTGATCCTTCAGATCGGCGAGGTCGAGGTCAAGAACATCTACGGGTTGCAGGAAGCCCTGACGACGTACGCGACGGGGCAGACCGTCGTCATCGTCTTCCTCCGAGATGGCGAGCGCATGGAGACCACCGCAACGCTACAGTAGCCGTGGCGCCGAGCACCCTGAACCCGGACCCGATCGTACGTGCCCTGCAGGGGGCCTTTTGCCGCGACGTGTCGCGGGAGGAGTTGCTCCAGCTTGCCGCGTCCAGAATCCGGAAGGCGGGGCCGCCTTACGCCGGTGTCTCCCTCTACGTGGGGCACGGCGACTCGGCGACCCTGGCCGCCGCCGACGGTCCGCCCCCCGACCCCAGCTTCCACCCAGAGTCGGATCTCGTCGTGCTCATCCGCCGGCACGAGGAGATCCTGGGACGGATCCAGATTCACGGTGGGGTGGCGGACAGCTTCGATGAGGCGGAGGAGGCCGCCGTCCGGCAGGTCGCCGACGCGCTGGCCGTGCTGCTGTGAGCGCCGGCGACACCGCACGATCCGCATCTGAATCGACCGTCGTCGTCAATGGCGTGCGACTGCACGTGCGGACGGTGGGACGGGGTCCGGACGTCGTGGTGCTCCACGGCGGACCGGGCGCACATCATGACTACCTGCTTCCGCAGTTCGATGCGCTCGCCGACGGCCGTTGCCTGCGTTACTACGATCAGCGGGGCGGCGGCCGCTCGCCGGTCGGTCGAGACGTTCCAGTAGGCTGGCAGGAGCACGTCGCCGACCTGCACGCCCTGATCGAGCACTGGGATCTCGATCCCGTCACACTGCTCGGCTACTCGTGGGGTGCCGCCCTCGCCTTGCTCTACGCCGCGAGCTATCCCGAGCGCGTGGGGCGGCTGGCGCTCGTCTCACCGGCCCCGCTCGACCGGGGACAGCGCGAGGAGTTTCACCGGCGTTTCGGGGAGCGCCAGGGCAGTCCCGCGGTGCAGAGGGCTCGAGACGACCTGCGGGACTCCAGCCTGCGCGAGCGGGATCCCGACACGTATCAGAAGCGCGCGTTCGAGCTGGCCGTCGCCGGCTACTTTCGCGATCCGAGTCACGCTCGCGACCTCACACCGTTTCGAGTGACTGGGCGGACACAGGACGCTGTGTGGGAGAGTGTGACCGCCACGGACCTCAGAGCCGAGCTGGACGAGCTCGCCGAGCTGTGCATTCCGGCGCTCGTGATCCACGGACGGCACGATCCCATTCCCCTGGAGGCGGCCGAGCGGGTTGCCGACCTCCTGTGTGATGCCCGGCTGGAGGTGCTGGAGCGCTCAGGCCACGTGCCCCACATCGAGGAGTTCGACGCATTCGTCGGTCTGCTCGACGAGTTCCTCCCCAAGGCACCGTGACCCGACTCGATCCGTTCGACCACGCCTTCGCCGAGCTGGCGGAGTCCCGTTTCCCGGAGATCAGGGACGAAGCGGAGAGCGAGCATCGGGATACGGCGGACCGCCCGCAATTCGCGGCTCTCAGGGCCGTCCAACATCTGCTCGGCGAGGTCGAGAGTCCCGAGGTGCTCGAGGAGCATCCCGAGGCGGCGGGTGAGTATCTCACCGCGCTGTACGTCGCTTTTCGCTACTGGGACGCGGGTCGTCACACGTTTCCGGTACCGCGGGATCACCTGGAGGGAGCATTCGCTGGGCCGATACCGAGCGAGCGACCGTCGGTCCCTTACCGCGCCTGTTACCTGCAGCTCCCCGAGCGGTGGTTCTGGGCGCAGATCGATCCGGCCGAGCCGCACGAGCCGCTGGACGGCCTGTTCGTGGTCGCGGGCGGTCAGGACCGCGAGGTGATCATCCTCGCGGTGCTCGGTCTGCGGGCCGGCCGGCCGGGCTTCAGCCAGGTGAGCATGGCCACGGTGCCCGAGGACCTGGTGATGGCGCACCGGAGTGCCCGAGACCCTATCTTCGCGACGACGCTGGACGGGGGAGTGGAGGCCGGGCTCCGGTCCGTCACGACCCCCGCAGAGGTGCTACACCTCGCGTATCTCGCATTGCACGACGTCACCACATCCACCTGACGACCGCACCGGAAAGGAGGAGCACTCCGCCGTGCCAGCCAGGCGCCGTCCCCGACGACCGACCCTGTCGAACGCGAAGGATCGCATTCATCCGATCATCGGGAAGCTCAAGGAGCAGTACCCCGCGGCGCAGTGCGCGCTCGAGCATCGGAACCCGCTCGAGTTGCTCGTCGCGACGATCCTGAGCGCGCAGTGCACCGACGTCCGCGTCAACATCGTGACGCAGGATCTCTTCCCGAAGTATCGGAGCGCAGAGGACTACGCCAATGCCAATCCCGAGACGTTCGAGCAGGAGATCAAGTCGACGGGGTTCTTCCGCAACAAGACGAAGTCGATCATCGGCATGGCTCAGGCACTCGTCGAGCGGCACGACGGCAAGGTGCCCTCGAGCATGGACGAGTTGACGGCGCTTCCGGGCGTAGGGCGCAAGACGGCAAACGTCGTCCTGGGCAACGCATTCGGAATCGACGAGGGCATCGTCGTCGACACGCACGTGAAACGGATCGCCAACCGCCTCAAGCTCACCACCCAGTCCGATCCCGAGAAGATCGAGCAGGATCTCATGAAGCTCGTACTACGTGAAGATTGGACGGTCTTCTCGCATCTGCTGATCCATCACGGCCGCCAGCTCTGTTCGGCGCGATCGCCGAAGTGCGAGATCTGCCCCGTGCACTCTCTCTGCCCAACGGCGAGCTGACCTAGCACCATGACAGCCGCCCCCCTGCCCCCAATCGACCGCGATCGCCTCGTGGCGGACCGCCGGCATCTCCACCGGCATCCGGAGCTCGCGTACCAGGAGCACCAGACAGCAGCCTTCATCGCTCAGAGGCTCGAGACCCTCGGCTACGAGGTGCGTTCCGGGGTCGGAGGGACGGGCGTCGTGGGCCTGCGGCCGGGTACCCGGACGACACCCGCGGTGCTCATCCGGGCGGACATGGATGCGCTCCCGGTGGAGGAGGCGACGGAGCACGACTTTCACTCGACCGTACCGGGTGTCATGCACGCTTGCGGCCACGACGGACACATGGCGGTCTCCCTTGCGGTCGCCGAGCGTCTGGCATCCGTCGAGTTGCCCGGAACAGTCTTGCTCGTCTTCCAGCCGGCGGAGGAGGGTGGCGCGGGGGCACGCGCAATGATCCGTGACGGGGTGCTCGACATCCAGCCGGTCGGGGCTGCCATCGGGGCCCATCTCTGGTCGGATCTGCCGACCGGCACGATCGCCGTCACCCCCGGACCTGTGTTCGCGTCCGTCGACAACTTCACCATCACGATTACCGCACGGGGCGGACATGCGGCGTCACCGCAGGAAACCGCCGATCCAGTGATCGTCGCCGCTCATCTCGTGACGGCGTTGCAGACGCTGATCTCGCGACGTCGCAACCCTGCCGAGCCCGCGGTCGTCAGCGTCACCACGATCCACGCCGGCACCACCCACAACGTCATTCCCGAATCCGCCACACTCGAAGGGACCGTCCGCACGTATGGCGACTCGTTCCACGAGGCCCTGCCCGACATGATGCGACGGATCGTCGACGGATCAGTGCAGGGGTTCGGCGCGCACGCGGAGCTTCGCTACGAGCGAGCGTATCCAACGACCGTCAACCACGCGGAGCGTGCGGCACACATGGCCGACGTAGCGGCGGAGGTCGTCGGCCCCACGAACGTCCGCACGGACTACCGCACGATGGCCGGTGAGGACATGGCCTTCTTCCTCGAGCGCGTGCCCGGGTGCTACGCGTTCGTAGGCAGCGGCAATCCGGCCAAGGGCACGGATCAGCCGCACCACTCTCCCCGATTCGACCTCGACGAAGATGCATTGCCCATCGCCGTCGAATTGCTGAGCCGGGTAGCCGTCAACCTGATCGACGCCGCATAACGCACCTGGTCTCGCCAAACCTCGACCTGGCTTCTCGAAATGCCCAATCCACTCGACCGAGAGCGCTCCGCCTACCTCCAGTCGGCTAAGGACCAGCCGGTACAGTGGCACCCGTGGGGCGCCGACGCGTTCGAGCGGGCCCGTGATGAGGACAAACCGATCCTCCTGGACATCGGTGCGGTGTGGTGTCACTGGTGCCACGTGATGGACCACGAGTCCTACGAGGACCCGGCGATCGCGGAGCTGTTGAATGACCAGTGGGTGTGCATCAAGGTCGACCGGGACGAGCGCCCCGATGTCGACGCGCGGTATCAGCGGGCCGTGCAGGCCCTCACGGGGCAGGGTGGCTGGCCGCTGACGGCGTTCCTCACGCCGGACGGCGACGTCTTCTACGCGGGCACCTACTTTCCGCCGGACGACCGCTTCGGCCGGCCCGGGTTTCGCAGTGTACTGCTGAGTCTCGCCCGGGTCTACCGCGAGCAGCGCGACCACGTGCACGCCCAGGCAACCGAGATCGTGCAGCACCTCGAGACACGAGCGGCGGAGGTGAAACCCGGCGATCCGTCCGTCGACACGCTCGTCGGGGCGACCAACGGGATCTCACGGCTGTTCGACTTCCGGCACGGGGGCTTCGGGTCCGAGCCGAAGTTCCCGCATCCCGGCGCCTGCGAATTCCTCCTTGCCCGCTGGTTCGATACCGGCGAGGAAGCGCTTCGAGAGATGGTCGAGCGCACCCTCGTAGCCATGGGTCGCGGGGGGATCCGCGACCATGTGGGTGGCGGGTTCCATCGCTATTCCGTAGACGCCCGATGGATCGTCCCGCACTTCGAGAAGATGTTGTACGACAATGCCGAGCTGCTGAAGGCCTATCTGAGCGCACTGAGCGCTTCGTCCGACGAGGGTCCGGATGCGGCCGGCCGACTCTACAGAGAGGTCGTCGAGGGAATCCTTCATTGGATGGAAGCGGAGATGATCGAAGCGGAGGGCGGCTACCGCGCCTCGCAGGATGCCGATGTGAGCCCGGGTGACGACGGCGACTACTTCACGTGGACCGCCGAGGAGGCCCGGGCTGCGCTCTCACCCAACGACTTCGCCGTGCTCGCGCGCTACTACGACATTGGGAAGCGCGGCGAGATGCATCACAATCCCCGCAAGAACGTGCTTTGGATCGACCAATCCGCGCAGGACATCGCCGCAGAAATAGGCCTCTCCGCCGAGGAGGTCGAGGCGCGCCTCGCCTCCGGCCGGCGCTCGCTCGCCCGAGCCCGCGGGGAACGTCCGGCCCCGTTCATCGACCCGACGCTGTACACGGCATGGAACGGCATGATGGCGTCGGCAATGCTGGCGGCGACCGATCTTGTGCCGCGCCCGGCGCTGCGTGATCACGCGATCCTGACGCTCGAGCGCCTGTTCTCGGCGGCCGCGGCGACCGACGACGGCCTCGAGCTACCACATGCCATCGGTAGCTCGGTGACAGGTATCCTGGACGATCAGGTGCAATGCGCGCAGGCGGCCCTCGATGTGTTCGAGCGCTCAGGCGCGTCTACCTGGCTCGAGCGCGCTGCCGCTGTGATGACGCACGTGTGGTCGGCCTACCAGTCGTCGGACGGTGGCCTTCGCGACACGCGCCGCGACCGACCGGGGGAGGGCTTCCTGTCACAGGAGCTCGTACCGCTGCAAGACGCACCGACACCGTCTCCCAACGGTACAGCCGCGATCGTCCTGAGCCGTCTCGCCGAGCTAACGGGGGAAGAGAGGTGGCGATCCCGGCGTGACGCGCTGCTCGGTTCCCTGGCCGGCGCCGCAGCAGAGCTATCGATTCACGGTGCGACGCTGCTGCGGGGTATCGACTGGGCCGTTGCGCCCGTGACTCACGTCGTCATCGTCGGCCGGGGGGATGCAGTCACGCAGGAACTTGGCCGGGTCGCACACGCCACGTACCGCCCGAGAAAAGTCGTGCGGCACCTCATGCCCGACGCACCCGCCGAGGGTCTCCCCGTCCACCTCGCTGCAATGCTCGACGGCACGTTCCCGCGAGCCTACGTTTGTACTGGGGCCCGGTGTGCCGCGCCGATGTCCACACCCGAAGAGCTGGTGACCGCCCTCCGGTCGTTTGGCCGGCCGACAGACCCGAAGTCGACGCCGAGGAAGCCGTCCTGATGAAGATCGATCTCGCCACCGTCAGTGATTACGCCATCATCGACCGCTACGGAAAGCTCTCGATCCTCGGGATCTTCTCTCACATCTGGGTGGCGACCTTCCCGACCGTTCATCCACGCCTGCACCTCGTGCTCCATCTCAAGGGGCGGCGCACCGAAATCGGTGAGCACTCGGTGCGCATACGCATGGTAGACGAAGAGGGGGAGGAGCTGATCAACGGCGACGGCACGGTCACGTTCAACGAGCCGCCCGCCGGTGTGCTGGAGATTGCCGCTGGGACGGTGCTGGTCATCGATGCGCCGTTTCCCCATCCGGGTACCTACACGTTCGAGGTGCTCGTCGACGAGCACATGCGGGCAGAGATCCCCATTACGGTTGCCCAGAGCCCCGCGTCCCACCCTCCGGCGGCGAGTGGCGACTCTTGAACGACGCGTGGCGGTCGCGCCGCTGGATGCTCGCGACGACCATTCTCCTCGCTGCAGGGTTTCTCTATCAAGTCGACGGCTACGCGCTGCTCGATCCCGACGAGGGACGCAACGCGGAGGTCGCACGCGAGATGGCCCAGTCGAACGACTACGTGCTGCCTCACATGAACGGCCTGCCGTACGTCGATAAGCCCGTGCTCTTCTTCGCGACCCAGGCGCTGCTCATGGAGGCATTGGGCCCGACCGTGCTCGCCGCACGCCTTGCTCCCCTCCTGTTCACCACTGCGGCCGTGGCCGTGGTCGCCTGGTTTGCCGGCATCATGTTTGGCCCCGGTGGGCGCGGGACCGCGCTCGTCGCAACTGCGACCACGCCGTTCGTCTTGGCGTACTCCCGAACCGTGATCTTCGACAGTGCCGTGATGTTGTGGGTGCTGCTCGCGTTGATCGGGTTCTATCAGACCGTCGAGAGAAGGGTGGACGGGCGGGCAGCCGGCTGGTGGGCTGCCCTCGCCTGGGCTGCCATGGGGCTGGGGATACTCACCAAGGGTCCGGTTGCTCTGGCGCTGCCGCTCATGGTTGCCGCCCCGTATGCGCTCTGGCGTCGCGCTGCTCGCGCGCTGTTCGACCCCGCGGCGATCCTGTTGTTCGCTGCCATCGCGATGCCCTGGGTGTTCGCGGTCGATCAGGACGTACCCGGCTTCCTGACGTACGCCGTCGTGACCGAGACGGCTCGCCGGCTGACCACCGATGAGCTGGGGCGGACGGGGCCGCTGTGGTACTTCGTGGTGATCTTTCCCGTCGCGGCTCTGCCCTGGAGCGCCGTTCTACTCGGCGCGCTGTGGCAGCGGCGTTCCGCCGTCCGACAGCCGCCGGATCATCGCGCCGTCTTCCTCGCCGCATGGATGCTCGTGCCACTCCTGTTCTTCACCCTCTCGCAGTCGAAACGGCCGCAGTACCTGCTCCCGCTCGTGCCGGCGGTGGGGCTCGCGATCTCCGGGCTCTGGCGCGACGCGGCCGGCCGACTGCCCGGCGTGCGCTGGGCATCCGTGCTCCTCGTTGGCTTCGGGATGCTGCTGTTTGCCGTCCGACATGCAATCGCGTCGTGGGTCCCCGCTGCCCGGGAGGACGTCGCATCCGAGATCCCCATGACCGCCACGGCACTCGGCGTCGTGTGTCTCGTGGCGGGCATCGGGGGCTGGATCGTGGCCAACCGACGCTGGCCAGCGCTCTTTGCTCTCGGCCTCCCGGTCGCGAGCATTGCGATCGTGAGCCACGGATTGATGCAGGCGATCGGAGCAGACCGGTCTGCTCGATCGCTCGCCGAGTCAATCGACCGCGTGCTTGGCACAGGGGGCGAGGTCGTCGGCATCGCCGCGTATCCGCCTTCCCTGCCGTTCTACCTCGGACGGACGATTGTCCTGAGCACGGCCGACGCCGACGAGCTCACCAGCAACTACGCCGCGATGCACCTCGAGGTGATGCGCGCTTGGCCCGGAACGCCGCTGCGTCCCGCCGACTGGTGGCAGGAAGAGATGCTGCGCTGCCGGACACCCACCGTCTTCGTCACCCGCTCGGATGACCGCGCCACAGCCACGGCGCTCAGTCAGCAGCTTCCATTGGTCGTCGCGACGCGGAAATATTCCGTGTTCGGACCATGCGGCGGCGGCCTGATGGCAGCGGGGGTGGGTGGCAGCAACGAACCCCCGACGTCGCACCCCGGAACCTGATCGTACCATGTGTGGTGTGTACGGCATGGTGAACTTCGCCGGGCCGTTGCGGAGTCCCGATCACCGGTTCGCGATGGGCGAGCGCTTGCGACACCGTGGGCCGGACGACACCGGCTACCGGATGGCGCACGACGCCCTCGTCGGCGCCGAGCGGCTGCGGATCAGGGATCCGCGTCCGCGCGGCGCACAGCCGTTCGTCGATCCCGACGACAGGATCTGGGTCGCGTGCAACGGTGCCGTGTACAACGACGGCGCAGTGCGCCGCCGGTACGCCGACTACCCGTTTCGCTCGACGTCGGACATCGAATCCATCGTCCCCCTGTATCTCGATCTCGGTGTCGAGGGTGTGGCCGAGTTGGACGGCATGTTCGCGCTCGCGATCTGGGACACCCGTCGGAAGCGGCTCATCTTGACCCGGGACCGCGCCGGCGAGAAACCGCTGTTCTGGCGAGTCACCGGCCACGAGGTATGGTTCGCCTCCGAGATCCAGGCCCTCCTCACACCGGGGTCGGTGGCACTCGACCGGAGTGCCCTCGCCGACTACGTCCGACTCGGCTATCCCAGGGAGCCGCGGACGATGCTGCGCGGCATCGAGAAGGTGCCGTCGGGCACGGCCCTCGTCTTCGAGTCGCCCACTCCCACCGCCCACAGGTTCTGGCATCCCGAAGCCGTGCCGGAAACCGAAATCCAGGCCGCAGCCGCGCAGTCAGAGCTGGAGCGATTGCTGAGAGCGGCTGTCACGACGCAGATCGCGGCTGACGTACCGATCGGCGTTCTGACCAGCGGCGGAGTGGACTCCGCCCTCCTCGCGGTCCTCGCCGCCCGGGCACTCGAGCCGCGGCCGCTCCACACCTTCGCGGTCGGATTCACCGCGGCGGGGTACGACGAGCGCCACACCGCCGCAGCGGTCGCTGGAATCGTGCGAAGCAGCCACGTGTCCGTTTCGGTGGACGACACAGCGCTACAGGCCGCGCTCGATGTAGTCACCGACCGCGTGGCAGAGCCGATTGCCGACCCGGCGATCCTCCCGTCCTACCTCCTCGCGCGGGAGGCCCGCAGGCACGTCGGCGTGGTCTTGAGTGGTGAGGGGGCAGACGAGCTGTTCGGCGGCTATCCGACCTACATCGGGCATCGGCTCGTTCCGGCCTACCGCAGGGTTCCGACAGGCGTCCGTGCTGCATTCGAAGCGCTGCTCAGAGCCCTGCCCGTCTCGCACGGCAAGGTCACTCTGGACTTCCTCCTGCGGCGCTTCACGGCCCACGCTCAGGAGGGCTTGCTGCAACGCCATGTCTCGTGGTTCGGCACAGGGCTGCCGGCGGATCTCCTCTCGGGAGGGGCGCCGGACAGCCTGCAGTTGGATCACGGCGAGGCGGAAGACTCGCTTCGCAGGATCATGCTCTTCGACTACCGCACGTATCTTCCCGATAACCTGTTGCCGAAGGTCGACCGGGCAACGATGCTCGTCGGCCTGGAGGCTCGCGCACCATATCTCGACCGCGACCTGACCACATTCGCCCTGGGGCTCCCAATGGTCCTGAAGGTCCGTGGGCTCGAGACGAAGTGGCTGCTCAAGCGGCTAGCGCGGCGAGTCCTTCCGGCGGGTATCGTGCAACAACGCAAGCGCGGGCTCAGCGTGCCGATCGCGTCGTGGATCAACGGCGGTCTGCGGAGCGAGGTCGATCGGCTGCTGGCGCTGCAGCGGCTCGAGGCTGCAGGCCTGTTCGAACCGCTACGCGTGCGTCAACTTCTCACCGAACACCGCGCCGGGCACGCGAACCACGCGAGGGCCCTGTGGCCACTCGTGATGTTCGAGCGCTGGCGAGAACGCTGGATGGGAGTCTGAGCATGAACCGAGACGAAGCACTCGCCTTGATGCACGAGTACACCGAGACCGATGCGCTCCGCAAGCACATGTACTCGGTGGAGGCCGCCATGCGGGCTTACGCCCGCAAGTACGGAGAGGACGAAAGCACGTGGGGACTCGTGGGTCTGCTGCACGACTTCGACTACGAGAAGTACCCGAACCCGGAGCACAACCCCGACGCAGAGCACCCGTCCTTCGGCGTCGGTGTGTTGCGGGAGCGCGGACTCCCCGAGCCTCTGCTCGAGGCCATCCTCGGCCACGCGTCGTACACGGGCGTGCCGCGGACGTCGCTGCTTGCGAAGACCCTCTTCGCAGTCGACGAGTTATGCGGGTTCCTCGTGGCGTGTGCGCTCGTGCGTCCGTCGAAGAGCCTCCAGGATCTCGGCGTCAAGAGCGTCAAGAAGAAGCTCAAGGACAAGGCCTTCGCCCGGGGGGTCAATCGGGAGGAGGTCCGTCAGGGTGCCGAAGAGCTGGGTGTCCCGCTGGACGAGCACGTTCAGTTCGTCATCGAGGCACTCCGTCCGGTGCAGCGGGAATTGGGACTCGGCCCGGAGTGACAACCAGCCCCGGCGAGCACATCCGCACCTGTGACAACGGCGGGCCCGGACGAGCCGTAGGTCCATTGCAGGGGTCCTTGCCTTTGACTGCGTCGGGGGCGGTGTGCTGCTTCTGACGCCGCCCGGCGTGATGGCGTCTGTGCTGCCAGCCAAGCGCTGCCTTCGGCTCGGCCGCGGCATGGCGGTACCTGCAGCGACGGCGCCACCTGACCGCGTGATCT
Organism: Gemmatimonadota bacterium; assembly: GCA_039584325.1. Lineage (GTDB taxonomy): Bacteria > Gemmatimonadota > Gemmatimonadetes > Gemmatimonadales > GWC2-71-9 > JAOTVV01. Next base: position 55,457 of record JBDGYA010000001.1, on the reverse strand, counting down.
CAACGGCTCCCCCCACCCGTGCGTAGAGATGATATGCAGGACGCCGAACTGGCTGCCCTGGCGCATGCGGGCGATCGGGACGCGTTTGGGGAGCTTGTTCGGCGGTACGCCGGCCAGGCTCGGCGGATAGCACGGGCCATGCTGGGAGATGAGGACGACGCCGACGACGCGGCCCAGGATGGGTTCCTGGCTGCCTTGCGGCATCTGGGCCGGTACGATCCGGGTAGGCCGTTCGGGCCGTGGCTGCTCAAGATCGTGGCCAACGCCGCCGCAGACAGACGCCGGCGACGGCGGGTGCGCGAGACCCAGCCGCTGGAGCCGCGGATCGCGGCATCCGAGCCGCAGCCGGATCGAGTCGCCGACCTGCAAGGGCTCAACGATGCGCTTCGGGAGGCACTCGCCGGACTGCCGGAGCGGCAGCGTGCCGCGGTCGTGCTGTTCGACGTCGAGGGATACACGCACCGGGAGATCGGGGAGATCCTGGGAATACCCGAGGGGACCGTCCGGTCCGACGTGTTTCACGGCCGGCGCGCGCTGCGCGAGGTCCTGGGAACCTGGAACCGATGGAGGAAGGACGACTGATGTCCAACCCGTCTCCGTTCGATCATCGGCCGGATGAGGAGCTTGGCGCGGCGTTACGCCGGGCGCTGGATGCTGGGCACGAAGCCGAATTCGTGAACGGCCTCCTCGCAGCGGCAAACACGACGTATGGCATGGGATTGCCGGGACAGTGGTGGACCGTGCTCACCGGATGGGCCCGTCCCGGGATCGTCGCTGCGATGCTGTTGATCGCCGTGGTGGCATTCTCCCTCGGGGTCCAGATGGGGCGGAACAGTACCCAGGTGACGATGACGACACCGCAGACTCCTGATCCGCTGCGCCAGGATAGCGAGCAGGTCGCCATCCCCGGGCTGATGGCCGGCTCGGAAGCGCCCAACGTCGATGTGGTGCTAGCCGTAGCATTGGGGAGATGAAGTGGAGTGATCATGCAAGCGAGCGACGCATGCTGAATCGATCGAAAGCCCTCGCGGCCGCCTTGTTGGCGGCTACGTTCGTGCTCGGGGTCGCCGTCGGGGCGGCGGGACTGGCAGCATGGACCGACAGCCGGCGAGAGCGGCCGCGGCGCGAGTCGGAGCGCCTGGGCTTTGTCGACCGCCTGGAGCGGGACCTCGATCTCACAGCGCAGCAGCGTGATTCGGTCGCCATGATCGTTGACCGCCGCAACGACGCCATGCGAGAGGTGTGGCGCGAGATGGCACCGCGATTCGACAGCCTCCGCAGCGTCATCAATCAGGAAATCCTGGCCGTGCTCGACGACGAGCAGCAGGCCGGCTTCGAGGCAATGCTCGCCCGGGCGGACAGCGCCCGGCGACATCGGGATAGCAGAGGCGGACATGAACGCACGAGATAGAGGTCGGCGGACGAGTCTGGGGGTGTTGGGTCTGATGCTCGGCCTCAGCGCGGCCGCGGGAGCGCAACAGGCCCCGACCGTCACGCTGGACGACGCGATCCGGCTCTCCCTCCAGCACAGCCCGACCGTCATACAGGCCCGGGGTCAAGTCTCCAATGCCGCTGCCGGCAAGCTGGAGGCGATCGGCAACTGGCTGCCGTCAGTCTCCGCCAGCTCCGGCTACAGCACCCAACCCGGTTCGGAGCGGTTCGACGATGTGACCCAGACGTTCGTCACGCCTGCCACCAGCTCCTACTCGGGCAGGCTGAATGCGTCTATCCAACTGTTCAGCGGGTTCCGGCGCCTGGCCGAGAACCGCGCCGCCACCGCCGACCGGGCCAGTGCCGATGCTGCCCTCGTCAACCAGGAGTTTCAGGTCATTCTCCAGACGAAGCAGTCATTCTTCAATGCGCTGGCCGCCAACGAGCTGGTGCAGGTCGCGGAGCGCAGTATCCAACGCGCGGAGGAACAGCAGCGGATCTCGAAAGACAAGTTGGCGGCCGGCACGGCCATCCGATCCGACACCCTCCGGGGGCGCGTTGAGATCGGCAACGCGCGACTCCAGAAGCTCAACGCCGAGACACAGCGGGCTACGGCGGAGGCGAACCTCGGGCGACTTGTCGGAGCGAACGGGCCGATCCGGCCTGCTGCCGACTCAACCCTCTTCCAACCGTTCACGCCGGACACCGCCCAGCTACGCATGGAGGCGGTCGCGCAGTCGCCGTCCGTCATCGAGGCCGATGCAGCCGCACGCGCGGCAGAGGCGTCGGTGAGCGTGGCCCGGGCACAGTATTTCCCTACCGTGAGCGCTTCCTACTCGCGCTCGACGTCCGGTTCAGCGCTCAACTCGCTGCGCGGCTCCTGGTCAGCGGGCGTCAGTTTGAGCTGGCCCTTGTTCAACGGGTTCAGCCGGGAGGCGAGCGTCACGCGCAGCGAGTCGAGCAGGGAATCGGCCCGTGCCAGCGCCGAGGACTCCCGTCGGGAGGTGAATGCCCTGCTGACGCAGTACCTGGCGGCGCTGGCGGCGGCGGAGCAGAGCCTAGAGATTGCCCAATCCAGCCTGGCGGCGGCGGACGAGGAGTTGCGGGTGGTACAGGAACGCTACCGGCTCGGCATGGCAACCATCATCGACGTGCTTGCGTCCCAGATCAGCCTGGAGCAGGCCGAAGTCGACATCGTGCGGTCACGACTCGACTACCTCGTGGCCAAGGCCCAAATAGAGGCCCTCATCGGGAGAGAGCTATGAGCAGCATCCGCCACATGGACTTCGCGACCGGTGACATCCCGCAGGCGGATATCATCATCCTGACGTACAAGCTGAAGCGGGACTACGAGGTCGGGACCGAAGTCGTGCGCGCGCTCCAGGGCATCGACCTCCAAGTGCGCCGCAACGAGTTCACGGCCATCATGGGCCCGTCGGGCTCCGGCAAGTCCACGCTGATGAACCTTATCGGCTGTCTCGACACGCCGACCAGCGGTGAGTACTGGCTCAACCATCAGAAGGTGAGCGAGTTGGACGACGACGAGCTGGCCCGGATCCGAAACAAGGAGATCGGGTTCGTCTTCCAGACGTTCAACCTGCTCCCGCGAGCGAGCGCCCTGCACAACGTGGAGCTGCCGCTCATCTATGCAGGCATCACCGCGAAGAAGAGGCGTGACATGGCCGCGAACGCGCTCGAGCGGGTCGGGTTGGCCGACCGTATGGAGCACCGGCCGAACGAGCTGTCGGGTGGCCAGCGCCAGCGTGTGGCCATGGCCCGGGCGCTAGTCAACACGCCGAGCATCTTGCTGGCGGACGAGCCGACCGGGAACCTGGACAGTCACACGAGTGCCGAGATCATGGAGGTCCTCGAGGGACTGCACGACCAGGGACAGACGATCCTTCTCATCACGCACGAACGCGACATCGCCGCGCATGCGAACCGGCGGGTTCACCTGCTCGACGGCCTGATCGAGCGTGACGAGATCACCACGAAGACGGCATGAACGAGAACGTGACGATGCGACGATACACATTGGGATTGAGTGCCGCGGTCCTCCTGCTCGCCGGTTGCGGCGAGGAGGAGCTGGCCCCGGTGTATCAACTGGTGCCGGTTTCCACGCGGGACATCGTCGTCTCGGCGAGTGCAGCGGGCACCATCGAGCCGATCCTCACCGTGGACATCAAGTCGAAAGCGTCTGGTGAGCTGCTCGAGGTACGGGTTGACGTCGGCGACGTGGTCGAGCCGGGTCAGCTGCTGGTCAAGGTTGATCCGCGCGTGCCGAGTAACGCCCTGCGGCAGGCCCAGGCGGATCTGGACGTGGCGAAAGCGTCCGTGCAGAACGCCCAGGCGCAGCTCCGCCGCGCCGAGGAGCTGTACCAGACGCAGTCGATCACTGAGACCGAGTATGAGGCGGCGGTGCTGTCGGACGCCAACGCGCGGGCGCAGCTCATCCGCGCCGAGCGGAATGAGGAGGACACGCAGATTGCCTTCGACGACACCGATGTCCGTGCGCCGAGCCGCGGTGTGATCATCCAGAAGAACGTCGAGGTCGGTACGGTCATCCAGTCGGCCACCTCGAACGTCGGCGGCGGAGCCGTCCTGTTCCAGATGGCCAACCTGGACACGGTCCAGGTCCGCACGCTCGTCGACGAGACCGACATCGGCAAGATCAAGCCGGGGATGGACGTCACCATCACCGTAGAGGCTTATCCGAACCGGCCGTTCCGCGGGCGCGTGCTCAAGATCGAGCCACAGGCGCTCGTACAGCAGAACGTCACCATGTTCCCGGTGCTGGTGCGGATCGCCAACGAGAACGATATGCTGAAGCCCGGCATGAACGCCGAGGTCGAGGTGCACATCGGCGAGCGGCGAGGGGTCCTGGCGGTTCCGGCGTCAGCGCTGCGCACAGATCGCGATGTCGCATCGGCTGCCATGGTGCTCGACCTCGATCCGGAAGCCGTGCAGGAGCAGATCACGGAGGCCCGCCAGCTAGTGGCTGCCGGAGGCGAGACACCCGCTGCGAGCAACGGTGAGGCACCCAAGGTCGAGACGGTCAGCATGATGGGCCGTGAGGTCCCGGTGCCCGAGGGCTACACGGCAGAGCAAGTGCGGGCCGTCTTCACGAAGATGCGCGAGGGGGGCGGGCCACAGGCGCTCGATGCCGGCGAGCGCGCCATGCTGCAGAAGATGCGCGACGCCGGCGGCGGGCAGGGACGGCATCGGCAGCAGGCCGATGATGCCGCCCTGTTCGGCGGGGATTACATCGTCTTCGCCATGCGGAACGGGGAGCCGACCCCGGTGCCCATTCGCACCGGCCTCACCGACCTCGATTACTCCGAGGTGATGAGCGGGCTCATGGCGCAGGATACGGTCCTCATCATGCCCAGCGCAAGCCTGATCGCGAGCCAGCAGGAGTTCCAGGAACGCGTGCAGCGACGGGCCGGAGGCATTCCCGGGGTCTCCCGCAACTGAGGCCGGCGCCTCGCACCACGAAACGGAGCCAGCATGCTCTTCGGTGAAATCATCCAGGTCGCCCTCGGCGCCATCAGGGCCAACAAGCTGCGGTCGTTTCTCACGGCCCTCGGGATCGTGATCGGTGTCGGCGCCGTCATCACCATGGTGGCACTCGGCAGCGGCGCCCAGAAGTCGGTCCAGGATCAGATCGAGTCGCTCGGTACAAACCTGCTGACCGTCTACGCCGGGCAGTCCATGCACCGAGGCGTCGCCAGCGCCAATCGCGTGAGTCTCACCACCGACGATGCCGATGCGCTGCGACGCGATGCAGGAGCGCTCAAGGCGGTGGTGCCGGAGATCCGCCGCAGCCAGCAGGTGGAGTACATCAACCAGAACATCAACGTGAACGTGAACGGGACCGTGCCGGAATACGTGCCCGTGAACAACTACCGGATCGAGTACGGCCGGATGTTCACGGCGGGCGACGGGAGCTCCCGCAAGCGCGTGGCCGTGCTCGGCAATGCCGTTCCAGAGATGCTCGGCGCCAACGGCGCTGCCATGCTCGGTCAGCAGATCATGATCCGGGGGATTGGGTTCGAGATCATCGGCGTGCTCGCCCTGAAAGGATCGTCCAGTGGCTGGTTCAATCCGGACGAACAGATCCTGATCCCGCTCGAGACGGCCCAGTACCGCATCTTTGGAAGCGACCGGGTGAATTCCATCACGGTGCAGGTGGCGCATCCGGACTCGATGACCGTCGCGATGATCGAGATCGAGCAGGTCATGCGGCGCGAGCATGCTATCGCCCCCGGTAAGGACAACGACTTCCAGATCCGCGACTTCACGACGTTCCTCACCACGATGGAGGAGACGACCAAGACCTTCACATTCCTGCTCGGCGGGATCGCCGCCGTCAGTCTCCTCGTCGGCGGCATCGGCATCATGAACATCATGCTGGTCTCCGTCACCGAGCGGACACGCGAGATCGGCATCCGCAAGGCACTGGGAGCCACGCGGCGGAACATCCTCCTGCAGTTCCTCGTCGAAGCCCTGGTGCTCTGCTTCCTCGGCGGGATCGTCGGCATCGTCTTCGGGAGCGGCGGCGCTCTGCTCCTGTCCAAGCTCGCCAACTGGAACACGTTGGTGTCGCTCCCCGCCATTGGCTTGGCACTGGTCTTCAGCGCTGGTGTCGGCGTGTTCTTTGGTATCTGGCCGGCCCGCCGTGCGGCCCGCCTGGATCCAATCGAGGCGCTGCGGTACGAGTAACAAGGACGACTCTGCCCCGGGGCACCGGCCGGCCACGGATGCCGGCCGGTGCGCCAACTTCTGCCCCCTCGTCCGGTCCGGTATTCTTCGTCCGTGCTGGTACCGCTTCTGCTCACCGCCATACAGGCCGCCCAGGGCCCCGGTGGCCCCGTCCATCACGGCCGCCTCGGCGACCTGTCGGTCGACATTCCCCGGATCGAGGCAACGGCGACAATCGACGGCGTGCTCGAAGAAGAACCGTGGCACCGGGCCGCGGTCCTCACCGGATTCTCCCAGTACCTGCCGGTCGACGGCATTCCGGCCACCGATTCCACCGAGGTGTTCGTCTGGTACGCACCCGCTGGGATCTACTTCGGGATCCGTGCCTATGAGCCGCACGGTGTAGTCAACGCGACCCTCGCGGACCGCGACAAGATCGACACCGACGACCATGTCCAGATCTTGCTCGACACCTTCAACGATCGGCGCCGGGCGTTCGTGTTCGGTGTGAATCCGCTCGGCGTGCAGGCAGATGGCATCCGCAGCGAGGGCAGTATGGGGGCCGCAGGCGGGCGAAGTACGAGCGGCCGGTTCGAGAACGTGGACATGAACCCTGACTTCGTGTACGAGTCGGCCGGAAGGGTGACCGAGTTCGGCTACGAGGTCGAGATGCTCATCCCGTTCAAGAGCATCCGCTACCAGGCGGCCGAGCCGCAGGACTGGGCCGTCAATGTGATGCGGAAGATCCAGCATTCGGGATACGAAGATTCCTGGGTCCCCGCCCGGCGCGCGAACGCCTCGTTCCTCGCACAGTCGGGCACACTCGGCGGGCTGCAGGGATTCGAGCGGGGACGCCTGCTCGACCTCAATCCCTTCGCGACGGGCCGGCTCGACGGCACTCCCGGTGCCGACGGCTGGACGTACGACGCCACGCCGGAGATCGGCATCAACGGTCGCTGGGGCATCACACCGAACCTGACGCTCGACGGCACCGTGAACCCCGACTTCTCCCAGGTCGAGGCCGACGTCGGGGTGATCACCGTCAATGAACGGTTCGCCGTCTTCATCCCCGAGAAGCGGCCCTTCTTTCTCGAGGGGATTGAGCAGTTCGACACGCCCAACCAGCTCATCTACATGCGCCGCATCCAGGAACCGCTGGGCGGTGCGAAGCTGAGCGGCAAGGTCGGGTCGCTGAACGTGGGTTTGCTGTCGAGCGTCGATGCACAACGCCACTCGGCATCCGGCGAAGACAATCCGATTTTCAACTTGCTCCGCCTTCGGGGGGACCTCGGGGAGAATTCGACGGCGGGGATGAGCTACACCGGTAAGATCGATGGGGACGATTACAACCGCGTCGCCAGCGTCGACACACGGCTCGTGTTCGCCAAGCTCTACTTCGTCGAAGCGCAATTCGCCGGGGCATTCACCCGCACCGATGGCACCAGCCGGTTCGGCCCACTCTGGCAGATCACCGCCGACCGCACGGGTCGGCACTGGGGATTTCATTACACGCTGAAGGGCATCGATCCCGATTTCGAGACCCAAACCGGCTTTGTGCCGCGGACGGGGATCGTGGAACCGACCATCGTGAACCGCCTCACGGCCTACGGCCAGCCGGGGGCGCTGCTCGAGAACTTCAACACCTTCATCTGGTTCAGCGGAGTCTGGGACTACGACGAGTTCTTCCGGCTCACCGCCCCACTGGAGACGACGGTCCGTCCGAGCATGTTCTTCACGCTGCGGGGGAACTGGCGCCCGTCGCTTACCCCCTCGTGGCAAACCGTGGCGTTCGACCCGGCGTTCTACGCCAACTACTACGTCGAGACGTCCGTCGGAGGTGTGACCGACACAGTACCCTTCGCCCTCCCGGATCGGGTGAACGACATCCTCGCTGTCAGCGTTGGTGTGCAAACTCCCGAGTTCCGTCGATTCGCGGCGAACGCGAATGTCGAGATCGGCAAGGATGTCGCATTCTTCGAGCCTGCTCCGGCAAACGCCCTCAAGCTCAACGCGACCATCACGTGGCGTCCGACCGATCAACTCCGCACAGAGTTCCGGTATCAGTATGCTCGACTCAACCGGGAGCGAGACGGCACTCGCTACTCCACGGCGAGCATCCCCCGTGTCAAGGTCGAATACCAGATCTCCCGTCCGATCTTCGTCCGACTGGTCGGCCAATACGTTGCACAGGAGCGCGACGCACTGCGCGACCCGCGCAGTGACGACCCGATTCTCGAGCGAGATTTCGACACGGGGGAGTTCACGCCCGCCTCCGCACAAACGGTCAACGACTTCCGGATCGATCTCTTGTTCTCGTTCCGGCCGACTCCTGGCACGGTGCTCTTCCTGGGCTACGGCACCAGCCTCACCGAGAGTGAGGCATTCTCGTTCGACGATCTGGAGCGAGTCACCGACGGGTTCTTCCTCAAGGCCAGTTACCTATTCCGGCTCTGAGCCACCCCCTTAACGCCCCCCGGCCCCGCAGATATCTTGCGGTAACTCGAACCACAACCTGGAGCCGATCCGCCATGCTTGGCATCCGCGTTCCCGCGTCCACATCCAACCTGGGTGCCGGCTTCGATTGCCTGGGACTCGCGCTCGACGTCTGGATGGAGGTCCGCGTGGTGGAAGGGGCCGGTGAGCCAGTGTACGCCGGTACCGTGGCGGACGTCGGCCGCACAGACGAGATCCTGTGGGCGATCGTGGGTCCCGTGATGCCGGAGCGGCGTCATCTCGAGGTGCATTCGGAGATTCCCGTCGCCCGGGGGCTGGGATCGTCCGCGGCGGCCGCGGCGGCGGGCTATGCCCTGCGGCAGATGTTGGAGACGAACGGGATCGATAGAGATGTCGTATACGAGCAGGCGGTGGCGTTCGAGGGACATCCCGACAACGCTGGTGCGGCGGTGTACGGCGGTTTCGTTTTGGCGGCGCCCCGCCCAGCACGCCTCGCCTTCAACCGCGGCCTTCGTATCGCACTCGCCGTTCCCACCACGCCGATCGACACAAAGGCTGCCCGCGCGATCCTTCCCGAGACCCTCCCCAGGGCAAAGACCATCCGGCAGGCATCCCGAGCCGCCGCCCTCGTGCTCGGCCTGATGAATGCCGAGGGCGACCTCATCAGCTACGGCATGGACGATCAGATCGCGGTGCCGCTCCGCAAGCAGCTGATTCCGGGATTCGATGGCGCCGTCGCCGCCGGCATTGAGGCAGGCGCGTATGGCGTCACCATCTCTGGATCGGGATCGGCACTCATCGCCATTGCCCCGGAAGGCACACAGGACGTCGTCGCGGATGCGATGGCACGGAGGCTCACGGCGGATGGCAACGAGGCGGACCCGGTGACGCCCGAGGTGACCGAGCGTGGCGTGGGCGTGCTAGAGTAGCCGTCGGCAGGGGTGGACTAGCGGCCCAGGATATCGACTGTCCAACGCCTCACTCCCGCAGCCAGCTCACCCGACGACGGATCTCCCCGGCGTGATGCCGGCAGTGCAAGAAGTGGAACCGGACCCACTCCGGGAAGTTGAGGTCACCCAACAGCGGATGTGGCACGAACACGGCGAGTTTCCGCTCCGCCGGCCACGCCGCGTCCAGCTCCTTGTACTGAGCGACAGCCATGCGAAACTGGGCGGTCACGAGCTCGGGTTCGGGTTCGGGATCCGGCTTCGCGTGTGGCAGCGCCTTCAGCGTCCCAGGATAGTGACCGACACCCAGGGTGAGCTGCCGCAGGACGCCCTGATGGGGTTTGCACTGCCGCTCCATCGGCGGTTCGCCCGCGAGTTCCTCGAAGGAACGGCCGACGAGGTCGATCCCGATCGCCACGTGCTGGACGATCTGCGCGATGTTCCACTTGCCGTCCGGCGCCCGATGCCAGTCGGCCTCCTCCAACCCGTGCAGAGGGTGCAGCACGAGAGGCTCGAACCGCGCGAGATGATGTGAGACTTTCATTGGCGTCGTCTTCCGTCGCCCTGGCTCGGGACGTGGGGCTTCACGCGTTCCTGAGAAGGGAAAACGGAAGACCGGGTCCAGTCAACGCCCGTCTTTGGCCGCAGCGCTCACGGCACGATCGCCAGGCATTCGATCTCCACCCGCGCACCGAGCGCGAGGCCCGAGCCCGCGACGGCGGAGCGGGCCGGCGGATCGCCGGCGAAGAACTCCGCATAGACTGCGTTGACCTCGCCATAGTCGGCGATGTCCGTCAGGAATACCGTGCACTTCACCACGTGCTCGAGACCGCTGTCCGCGACATCCAGCACTGCACGGATGTTTTCCATGGTCTGGCGAGTCTCCGCCGCGACTCCTCCGGCCACGAGCTCGGTCGTGCCCGGCCGGGTTCCGATCTGACCGGAGAGATACAGCATGTTACCCACACGAACGGCCGAGGAGAACGGCAGCCCCTCGAGCGAACCAGGCACGCGTATGATCTCTCGCTCCGGCTTCGCCAACTCGGGGGACGCGCAGGCCATGAGCAACAGTGTGATCGTCACGGTCGTCCGGTGCATCCTAGGCCTCCGCGTGATTGGAGAGTGCAGAGTGTAGAACGCAGATTGTAGACCGCGGAGGACTGCGGAGCGAGGTCTGGGATGTGCCGGACCACGTAATCGCCAATCGCCGATCGCCGATCTGCACTCTGCACTCTGCATTCTGCACTCTATTGCCGCTCCATCATCCCGGTCACCGCAATCTTCCACCCTCGCCCGGTCTTGACGAACAGCCGCTCTGACCAGCCTCGAGCTGTGTCCCGTCCAACGACGCCCTCGTACTCGAACGCGGCCCACACCACACCCGGCGCGACCCAGATCAACGTGGGCGGACCCACGATCAGCGTGTCTGGCCAGTCGTCGCTCGCGCGCCTGGCCTCGGCGAACAACAGGTACCCACGCCGCAGCGAGTCCGCCGATGCGACCACGAGGTCGGGGGAATCGAGATACTGCGCGAGGTACGCGTCCACGTCTCTGCGCTGGATCGCCTCGATGTTACGCTCGAGAGCGGTGGCGGCCTCGCGCAGATCGCGGGACCGGACCGCTTCCACCTGGCGCTTCGTGCAGGCGGACAGCAGCACCGTGCCGCCGAGTACCAGCGCGGCGGTCAAGGCCACCGGCCGCCCCACCACTGGCAGTCCGCTCATCAGTCTCGGTCGAGTCCTGCGATGGTGGCCGCTGACGGAGGCCGCTCCCGCCGCAGTCGCGCGGCGACCGCCTCGGCCTCGCGCATGACGCGCAGCACATTGAGCCCGATCACCTTCCTGGCTTCCTCGTCGGTCCAGCCTCGCCGCAGCAGCTCGGCGATGAGGGCCGGGAACGTCGAGACGTCTTCTAACCCAGCCGGCGCCATGGAGATGCCGTCGAGATCGGATCCGATTCCAATGTGATCCACGCCGGCGACTGCGCGGAAATGTTCCATGTGGTCGGCGACGACCCCGATGTCCGGCCGGGGCCGGGGGTTCGCCTCTTCCCACACGTCCATCGAGTCCCGCACTGCATCAGGCAACTGGCCGGTCTCGGCCAGCCGTTCCGCCAGCACATCCTGAGCGCTGTACCAGTCATAGGCCGGCTGGTAGATGAACGGGAGCACATAGTTGACCATGATCACCCCACCATTCGCCGCCACGGCACGGGCAATGTCGTCTGGAACGTTGCGCGGATGGGGCGTGAAGTGTCTGGAGGAGGAATGCGAGTAGATCACGGGCGCCTCGGTGACACGCAGCACGTCCCACATCGTGGAGTCCGACGCATGTGACAGATCGACGAGCATGCCGAGCCGGTTCATCTCCCGAACGACCTCCTCACCGAACCACGTCAGGCCACCGTGAGCGAGGGTGTCGGTCGCCGCGTCCGCCCAGTGCGTATTGAGCGAGTGGGTGAGCGTCAGGTACCGCACGCCTTCGCGGTAGAAGGCACGCAGGAGTCCGAGGGAGTTCTCGATCATGTGCCCACCCTCGAGACCCGCCATGGCGGCGATCCTCCCCGCTCCGTGGATACGCTCGACGTCGGCTGCGGTACCAGCCCACTCGAAGTCGTCGGGATACCGCTCCACCATGCGGTGGACGATGTCCACCTGCGCCATGCCCTCGCGCGCGGCGTGCGGAACGTCGCTCGGTGTGTACGTGGACCAGAACTGCCCGCCTACGAGTCCCTCGCGCAGTCGCGGAATGTCGGTCATCACTGCCGGTTGTAACTCTGCGATGTCGAGCGAATCGAAGCTGGAGCGGAACCGGGTACGCAGTTCCCACGGAAGGTCGTTGTGCCCATCGATGAGCGGAACCTCGCGCATGAGCATCCGCGCACGCTCCAGTGGATCCTCGGGCAGCGGCCCGGCGGAACACCCAATGGTGAGCAGCACGACGGCACTGAGGGGGAGGGTGGGAAGTCGTCGCATCAACATGGTGCATCCTCGTCGGGAGTGCCCACGAATCCCTCGCACCGGAGCACTGGGAGATGGGGATACCTGGGAAACGCCGAATCGACCTCTGAGCGGCGGCAGTACAGGAACTCGGAGCCCCGCTTCGAGGTTACGATCCGCCGGTGCCGGCACAGACGGCAGAGTCCCGCGGTCGTCTCGCCGGGGCTCGTCATTTCCGAAACTCGCGGGGTGATGAGTTCCCGGCAAGTCCCGGGACCGTGCACGCCTAACCACTCCACCCGTTCCCTCTTCGACCAGCCCCGGCCCTCACGAGTCCCATCCACCTCGGTCCGACGTTACATTGTCCCCATATGAGCGACATCAGCTGCGTCCGCTGCGGACAGACTCGGGAGCGCATGACCGCGCCACCCTTCCGCAACGAGCTGGGAGATCGAGTTTACGATTCCATCTGCCAGGTCTGCTGGAAAGAGTGGCTACAGCACCAAACCGCAGTGATCAATCATTACGGGCTCGATCTCCGGGACCAGCGAGCTCGGGATTTTCTCACTTCCCAGACGGAGAACTTCCTCTTTGGCCAGTCGCAAGGCTGACCCCTTCAGCAAGGTACACGTCACGCTGGTGGTGAACAGCGAGCCGCACGAGGTCGCATTCGCCCCGCACAAGACGCTGCTGGAAGTCCTCCGGGAAGACCTCGGCCTCACCGGCACCAAGCACGGGTGCGAACTGGGCGAGTGCGGCGCGTGCGCGGTCATCGTGAACGGCGATCCCGTGCTGTCCTGCCTGGTGCTCGGCATCGCGTGCGATGGAGCCCATGTCGAGACGGTCGAGGGGCTCGCCGGAGGCCCGGCACTGCACCCGCTCCAGGAATGCTTCGCCGACCTCGGAGCGGCCCAGTGTGGGTACTGCACACCCGGATTCCTGACGGCGGCCAAGGCACTGCTCGACGCGAATCCCGAGCCGACCCGCCGCGAAATCGAGGATGCGCTCGCGGGCAATCTCTGCCGCTGCACCGGCTACCTCAAGATCTACGAGGCGGTGGAACTCGCCGCCGCCAGAATGCGGGGCGAGGACACCGAACCGGACCGGGAGATCCTGTATGGACGGCAGTAGCCTGACGGGCGAGCGAGTGAGCGCCCCGACAAAGGCGCCTGGTGACGCGACGCCGACCATCCAGCGCTCCACTCCCACGTCCGCTCGTATCATCGGCCGCGCTCAGCGCAAGGTGGATGCGGTGGGGAAGGTCACCGGACACACCCGGTTTGCGGACGACATCCAGCTTCCCCGGATGCTGTATGCCCGACTCCTGCGGAGCACGGTGCCGCATGCCCGGATCGCGCGGATCGACACGACCCGCGCGGCCGTGCTCGACGGGGTCAAGGCCGTGCTGACCGGCCGGGATCTCCCGGAGCCATTCGGGATCTTGCCGGTGAGCCAGGACGAGCACGCCCTCTGCCCTGACACCGTGCGATTCATCGGTGATCCGGTGGCGGCGGTCGCCGCAACGAGTGAGGATATCGCCACCGCTGCCTTGGACCTGATTGAGATCGACTACGAGCCGCTGGCGACGATCGCGTCGTCGGAGGATGCCGTACGCACACCCGAGCCACGCATCCATGACTACGGGGATACGGGCAACCTCCACAAGCTCATCGATCTCGAGTTCGGTGACGTGGACGCAGCGATCGCCCGGGCGCATCACGTCCGGGAGGACTGCTTCTTCTACGGCGGGAACACGCACCTGGCAATGGAGCAGCATGCCGCCGTGGCCGACTGGAGCGCGGACGGAAAACTCACACTCTGGAGCTCCACGCAGACCCCGCACTACGTGCACCGTGCGCTCTCCAAGGTGCTCGGGCTGCCGCCGGCGCGCATCCGTGTGATCGCCTGCCCCAACGGTGGCGGCTTCGGAGGGAAGAGCGACCCGTTCAGCCACGAAATCGTGGTCGCGAAGCTCGCCATGATGACCGGGCGACCCGTGAAAGTGACGCTGACCCGGGAGGAGGTCTTCTACTGCCACCGTGGCCGCCACCCCACGCTCATGTGGATCAAGACGGGGGTGGACGAAACCGGCCGGATCGTAGGCATGCACTTCCGCACCTTGCTCGACGGGGGCGCGTACGGCTCCTATGGTGTTGCGAGCGCCTACTACACGGGAGCGCTGCAGACAGTGACCTACCAGGTGGATCGCTATCGCTTCCAGGGAGCTCGGGCGTTCACCAACAAGGCACCGTGCGGACCCAAGCGGGGGCACGGCACCCCGCAGCCCCGGTTCGGCCTCGAGGTACAGATCGACAAGATCGCTGAGGATCTGCACAAGGATCCGGCCGAGCTGCGTCTCGAGCATCTCACACCGGCGAACTCCCTGACGGCGAATTACCTAAGGATCGGGTCGATGGGTCTCGGGACCTGTATCGAGAAGGTCGTCGAGGGCTCGGGTTGGCGGGAGAAGTTCCGACAGCTGCCGCACGGACGCGGAGTGGGTATCGCCTGCGGTAGCTATTTGAGTGGCGCCGGCCTCCCGATCTACTGGAACGACATGCCGCACTCGGGAGTGCAGCTGAGACTGGACCGCGGCGGCGGGGTCACCGTGTTCTGCGGCTCGACCGACATCGGACAGGGATCGGATTCCGTCTTGGCGTACGTCGTCGCCGAGGTCCTGGGGATCGGCGTGCGGGACATTCAGGTGGTCACCGCCGACACCGACCTGACACCCGTGGATCTCGGCAGCTACTCCAGTCGGGTCACGCTCATGTCCGGTAACGCGGCCCTCCAAGCCGCGGAGCGCGCGCGAGAGATCCTCGCACGTCACGCCGCGGCCAAGCTGGACATTCCGACCGACCGACTGGGTTTCGCAGACGGTCGCGTGTTCGACGTCGAGCGTCCAGAGACGGACATGTCCTTCGCCGAGGCGGTCCAGGCCGCCGAGGCGGTGGAGGGCACCATCGGGACGGTGGGATCGTACACGCCCCCTCGCAGTCCCGGACGATATCGTGGCGCCGGCGTGGGTCCATCGCCAGCCTATTCGTACTCCGCCACCGTGGCAGAGGTGGAGGTCGACACGGAGACGGGCGTGGTGAGCGTAGCACGGATGTGGATCGCGCATGACATAGGGCAATGCATCAACCCAGTCACAGTCCTGGGACAGGTGGAGGGTAGCGTCTACATGGGGCTGGGTGAGGCGCTGATGGAGGACATGGCGTACCGCCCCAACCGCAACCTGGTGCACCGAATCCCGAGCATGCTCGACTACAAGAGCCCCACGACCCTGGAGATGTGCGACGTCGTCACCTATCTCGTCGAGGATCCGGATCCCAACGGTCCGTTCGGCGCCAAGGAAGTTGGGCAGGGCCCGCTCTTGCCCGTTCCGCCGGCGATTGCCAACGCTGTGTACGATGCC
This sequence comes from Gemmatimonadota bacterium, assembly GCA_039584325.1. Lineage (GTDB taxonomy): Bacteria > Gemmatimonadota > Gemmatimonadetes > Gemmatimonadales > GWC2-71-9 > JAOTVV01. Next base: position 39,568 of record JBDGYA010000001.1, on the reverse strand, counting down.
GTGGGAGCGCGCATCGACGAAGTACCGATCACCCCGGAGAAGGTCCTCAGGGCACTCACGAGCAAGCAGCGTGGCGGGGAAGGGCGATTCGGACCGTCGTCTTTTCCGGAGATTCCGTGGCCGGAGGCCACACGCGTGCCCCCTCCCTGGGAAGACGGTGATGGCCGCGCTGCAAGCGGGGAGCGTGCGAGAGGGACCGTGGGCTCAGGTGGAGTCCGGACTTCCTCGAAGGCGGCGGACCGGCGCGGCGGGACGACGGAATCCTCCTTCCCCGAAGAACGCCAGCACTGATGCTTCGTCTGCCCCCGTTCACGTTCCTGCAGCCCAAGTCGCTGCGGCAGGCGCTCAAGATGAAAGAGGAGGCGGGGCCCGAGGGGATGTACGTGGCCGGCGGCACCGACCTCTACCCGAACATGAAGCGGCGGCATCAGGAACCCAAGGTGCTGATCTCGCTCGGCGGCATCCGGGCACTCGGCAGGATCACCGGCGGTTCCGGCGGCTCCGCCCTTTCTGTCGGGGCTGGTGTGACACTCACCGCGCTGCACCGGCACCGTAGGGTCCGCATTTACCACCCCGCCCTAGCCGCAGCGGCTGAGCTGGTGAGCACGCCTCTCCTGCGCAACATGGGGACGTTCGGCGGTAACCTCTGCCTCGACACACGCTGCAACTACTACAACCAGACCTACGAGTGGCGGAAAGCGATCGACTTCTGCATGAAGAAGGACGGCGCGATCTGCTGGGTCGCGCCGTCGAGCCCCCGATGCTGGGCCGTGAACTCGAGTGACACGGCTCCGGTCGCCGTGGCGCTGGGTGCCGAGTTCGTGCTCGCCGGCGGAGAGGACCAGCGCGTCGTGCCTGCAGCGGACTTCTTCAACGATGACGGCATCCGCTACCTCACGAAGCACCCCGATGAAATCCTGACCGACATCCGCCTGCCGCCGCAGAACGGCTGGGACGCTACGTACTGGAAGGTGCGCCGACGCGGGTCCTTCGACTTTCCGGTGCTCGGTGTCGCCGCGTGGGTGAAGTGGGAGGGAGCGCTGGTTGCCGACGCGCGAATCGTGCTCGGCGCAGTCGCCAGCTCTCCCCAGCCCATTCCCGAGGCCGCCCACGCGATCATCGGTACCGAGCTGGAGGACGACGCTGTCTCGGCCGCTGCCGACGCCGCGTTCAAGCCGGCGAAGCCGATGGACAACACCGACCTGACGCTGGCGTGGCGGAAGGAGATGGTCCGCACGTACGTCCGCAGAGCGCTCGAGGAGCTGCGGGGCCGGCGACGGCACGTACGATAACACGCCCACACCCACCACCCCCTCCATCGGGCCGCGATCCCTTCCGGATCCGGTGTGCCTGGATGCACATTGCCGGTACCCCATGGCAAGAATCCACCGACGCACGACGGCATGGGTGGCGAATCGCTGCGGTGAGCACTCCACGAGCGACACGATCGGCGGCCAACCCGAGACCACTGGAACAATGACCAGGCGCCTGACTCCAATCCGGATCACGGTCTGCGTGGCCACCTGGCTGACCGCGAGCTTGCTCGCGGCGGTGGGCGTGCCCGTGGCAGCGCAGGAAGCCCAACCCACTCCACAGGTCGCGGACACGACGGCTCAGCGCCCACTCGGGCGTATTGCCGTCGGCGACATTCCCGCTCGGGCCGTGGCCGCGGCCGACCTGCTCTCGAGTATTCGGGAGACACTGAGGGGTGATACGGTCCTGGCTCAGCTCGACTCCCAGGTTCGACCGCTTGAACAGGCAGTTACCACGAATCGAGCTACGATCACCGAAGAGGCGCTGGCGCGAGCCTCGTTCGACGAACTGGCCGACGTCGAACAGTCGTGGCGTGCGTACGAGCGACAGATCACGACCTGGCAAGCAGGACTCGAGGACGCTGGCGCGGTGGTGGACTCCATGGCAGCCGTCCTCGACACCGCCCGCACCCGATGGGCGCTGACGCGGGACTCCACTCCCGAGGCGGAGCTGCCCGATGAGTTACGCGAACGCGTGGCCCAGGTCCTCGCGCGCATCGACTCCGTCGAGCAGCAACTGCGAGATCCGCGCGATCGTATCCTGGGGCTACAGGACCGCCTGGCAGAACCCCTCGTGACCGTGCGCGAAGCGCTCGGGCTCATCCGCACCGCCCGCTCGGAGGCACGTCGCCAGCTGTTCCGACAGGACAGCCCCCCGCTCTGGCAAGCTCTCGGCGCCCCTGAGGATTCCGCGGCTTTCTCCATCTCGGACGCGTCGTTCAGAGGCCGAGTGGTCACCGCCGGTGAGTACTTCCGAACCCACTCATGGCGGCTCTGGTTGCAGCTGTTTCTCGCCATAGCGCTCACCGCCGTCCTGTACGGCCTAAGGCGTCGCGCGTCACAATGGTCCACCGCGGAGCAGCCAACCGGTTCCCTCACGCTGTTTGACCGCCCCATCGCGGGCGGATTACTGATCCCTCTGGCGCTTTCGCGGTATCTCCATCCGGGGGCACCGGCGGCCGTCTACGACTTCATGTGGGTACTCGCACTACTGCCGCTCGTCGTTCTGCTGCCCCTCGTCCTCACACGGGAGGCCCGACGGGCCGGGTATCTGGTCATCGTGATCACCCTGATCGCGTTGACCTTCGAGCTGGTCGTGACGACGATGATATGGCTCCGGCTCGCGGGCATTGGAGTGTCGCTGGCGGGCATGGTGGCGTTTGCGTGGCTGCTGGCTGCCCCTGATGTCCGCGAGCGTGCATCGCGGAACGGCTGGTGGAGGGCCGTGCGCGGGTGTGCACGGATCGGCACCGGCCTTCTGGCGATCTCGATCCTGGCCAACGTGTTCGGATACGTGAACCTGACCGGGCTCCTCGTCACCGGGACGATCTACACCGCGTTCATCGGATTGGCGGCGGCGACGGTAGCCGCCGTGCTCGACGGCATCCTCGCCGTGGCCCTGGCAACCGGCTCGGCGCGCAGCCAGCTGATACGGCGGCAGCAAAAGGCACTGCTCCGCCGCGGCAGCGGCTTCATCCATCTTGCCGTGGCGGCACTGTGGCTCGTCGGCTCACTGCGCCTGTTCCGGCTCGCAGAGCCTTCTTACAGCGTCCTTGCCGCGATCCTCCGGGCCGAGCTCGCCATCGGGACCTGGACGCTGTCCCTTGGCGACATCCTCGTGTTCGCCTTCAGTCTCTGGCTGGCCGTCGTAGCCGCTCGAGTCACGCAGACCCTCCTGCGTGAAGAAGTCCTGTCGCGGATGGTACTGCCTCGAGGCGTCCCCGACGCGATCTCCCGCCTGGCGTACTACGTGATCCTCGTGCTGGGCGCCCTCTTCGCCTTTGGCGCGGCGGGCATCGATCTGAGTCGGCTCACCATCATCGTGGGTGCCCTCGGCGTTGGCATCGGGTTTGGCCTGCAGAACATCGTCAACAACTTCATCTCGGGCTTGATCCTGCTGTTCGAGCGCCCCATACAGATCGGGGACACGGTCGAACTGGACACGTTGATGGGGAAGGTCAGGGAAATAGGCATCCGGGCGAGCGTGATCCGGACCTTCTCCGGCGCCGAGGTCATCGTTCCCAACGGCGATCTCATCGCCGGCCGCGTGGTCAATTGGACGCTTAGCGACCAGAAGCGACGGGTCGAGATCCCGATCGGCGTGGCCTACGGATCGGACCCACAGCAGGTCATCGAGATCCTGACCGAAGTGGCAGGTCAGCATCCCGACACCATCACGCATCCCGAGCCGACGACGCATTTCGTCGGCTTCGGGGACAGCTCGCTGGACTTCATGATCTGGGTGTGGACCGACCGGTTCGACCGTTGGTGGCTGATGCGAACCGAGATCCTGACGAGCGCGTACACCGCGCTCGGGGACGCCGGCATCGAGATCCCATTCCCACAACGAGACCTGCACCTGCGAAGCGTGGATACGGACGCCGGACGCATCCTCGGTGCCGATAGCGGCGGGGCCGGCCGATAGCCGGAGCCTTCGCCGCGGGGTCGGCTACGGATTTCGCAGTGCCGCCAGCTTCTCTTTGGCGTTCTGGTTGTCCGGGTTCAACTCCAGCGAACGTTCGTAGTTGGCGATGGCGAGTGCCGAATCGCCATGTGTCATGTACGCCTCTCCCAGACTGTCGTACACATTCGCTGACCCGGGAAAGAACTCGGCGTTGAGCTTGAACGCCTCGATGGCCTCCTCAATCCTGTTCCCGCGCATGAGCGCGTAGCCGACCTGATTGAGCAACCCCTCGGGAAGCATGCGAGCACCGTACTCCTGCCGCAGATCCCGGTATCGCGTGCCGCCGGCCGTCGCTCCCTCCTCGACAAACGCGCGGCGCACGGCAATTGCGGCGTGCTGGCGCTTGACGAACGCCGAGGCCGGATGCTCCACGACGTTCAGCGCATGCAGTGCCTCGGCATCCGCCAGGTCACCGCGCTCAGCCAACTTCCCCGCAACGTCTGCCAGAGGTACCTCGCCGAAGTCGTACGTAAACCGGCCATAGAACCGGTCCTTCAATGCCTCATAGGCCGCCAGAGCGGAATCGATACCGTCGGCCTCATAGGCGAGCAGGAGCACGTCCTGCAGCATACGGGGCTCGTTGGTGCCGCGGTGGCAGGTCGCGCACTCGACCCGGATGGGGGGATCCCTGCGCTCCTCTAGGTTCGACAGATGCTCCGCGTTGATGCTCCGGACCATCCGGAGCATCTCCCTGGCCTTGCGTTTGGTGGCCTTCTCGTCGGAGGCAAAGTCGTAGGTCGCCAGCGGGCGCCCCTCCTCACCGAGGTGGCAGAACGTGCACCGAACGCTCAAGGCGCGCGTGAACCCGGCCATGATCGGGATGAGGTCGTTCCAGTCGAGATCCTCTGACAACACTTGGAGGTTTTCGAATGAATCGGGCGGGAACTGTGCCTCGACCCTTGCGGTCAGGGTGACGGTTACCAGCACTGCGGCAGCCACCGAGCGGAAGATGCGTCGTACCATCGCGTGCCCCCAGATGAGCGATCGGAGTTCTTACCCAACAGGGTCACAGAAGGTTCGGTTCCCGACGAGTGGGACCGCTCGCGCATGGGGTTGCCAGGCCTCCGAGATCAACTACACTCCACGACTCGCCTGTCGCGTGCGTCGCCTCGCGAGGTCGAGGGACCTTGTACCTGTCATCGACACCCGCTCACTGCCCGAGGGACCGAGCATGACCAAGCAGAGAATCGCCGACTGGAAAGCGCTCGACGACCGGACACCCGCGCACGCCCTGGTCGGGAACGTGGATCTCGTGGTCGTCCGTTACGACAACGAGGTGTCGGTCCTGTACGGCCGATGTGTTCACCGTGGCGCCCTGCTGGCTGACGGATTCGTTGACAGAGACAACCTGATCTGTGGCGTGCACCACTGGGACTACCGGTTCCGCACAGGTGTGAGCGAGTACAACAACGATGAGCGTCTGCCCACGTTCAGTGCATGGGTGGAGGACGGAGGAGTCTGGGTCGACGCGGACGAGATCGCTGCCTGGGAACTCGAGCACCCGCAACCGTACGACCGCGATGCCTATCAGGGCGCCTATCAGGACGTCCACGGGACACCGGAGGAGCCGCACACCAAGGAGATTCGGGCGCTCGCGGCGGAGGGATTCGAGGGTGCGCACGGTCCCGTCGCCGCCATGGGCGTCCCCGGCACGGAGTTGCCGCAGTGGTCGTCGATCCAGTTCGTGACGGCACAACTCGCCACCCCTCCCCTGCTCGATGACGCGGATGTCGGGACCGATCTCGTCATCGGTCCGCGTGCGTCGCGACCTCTGCGACTGGAGATCCCGCTCTTTGTCTCGGACATGAGCTTTGGCGCCCTCTCCGAAGAGGCCAAGATGGCGCTGGCCAGAGGAGCAGAGCTGGCTGGTACCGCAATCGCGTCGGGCGAAGGGGGGATGCTGCCGGAGGAGCAGGCCGAGTGCAGTCGGTACATGTACGAGCTGGCATCGGCGAGGTTCGGCTTCTCGATGGACAAGCTGCGGCAGGTGCAGGCAATGCACTTCAAGGGCGGCCAGGCCGCCAAGACGGGCACCGGAGGCCACCTGCCCGGCGACAAGGTCCACGGTCGCATTGCTGAGGTCCGTGGGCTGACGGAGGGAACGCCAGCCATTTCCCCCGCCCGTTTCCCCGACTGGACCGTCCCGGCGGACTTCAGGGCGTTCGCCGAGGAGGTCCGAGAACATACGGGTGGCATCCCCATTGGCTTCAAACTGTCCGCGCAGCACATCGAGCAGGACATCGAGGCCGCCCTGGAGATTGGCGTTGACTACATCATTCTGGACGGACGTGGTGGCGCGACCGGCGCGGCGCCACTGATCTTCCGCGACAACATCTCGGTTCCCACCATCCCAGCCCTCGCTCGTGCCCGGCGGCACCTCGACGCGGTAGGTGCCAGCGACGTCACCCTCATCATCACCGGTGGTCTCCGTACCCCTGCAGATTTTGCGAAGGCACTCGCCCTTGGCGCCGACGGCGTCGCGGTGTCGAACGCGGCAATGCAGGCGATCGGGTGCATCGCGATGCGCGCGTGCCACACGAACAATTGCCCAGTCGGAGTGGCGACGCAGCAACGGCACCTGCGCGACCGCCTGCCGGTCCAGGGCGCCGCCGAGCGCCTGAACCGGTTCTTCCGGGCCACCGTCGATCTCATGAAGGTCCTGGCTCGCGCGTGCGGCCACTCCCACCTCGGCCAGCTCAGTCGTGACGATCTCACGACCTGGGACTGGGACGTGATGCGGCTGTCCGGAGTTCCCTACGGCGGTGTAGGCGAGTAGCGCACCCCCGCCGACGGGAGGTCCGCGGCGTTACCCCCCGGTGAGATGCTCGGCCCCGTGGTCTGGGCCGGGATGCCACCCACCGGGGTGTGGCACCCCGATGTGTCGCATTTCGAGGTGGGGAACCCCCATGCCGTGCCCGGGCATGCCGCGCTCCATGTGCTCCATTCGCGTTGGCGGCCCCACCCCCGTCTGATACGCCTTGAGCAGCTCGTCCAGCTGCTCTTGCTGCTCGGCGGTGAGAGTATTCTTGATCTGGATCAGCAGCCGCATCTGCCGGCGCTTTACCTGCCCTTCGATCTGCAGCACCACATCGAGCTGCTGGATCGCCGCACGCTCGTCAACCGACTGCCCCTCTACGATCTCGATCAGCTGCTGGTTCGCCTCCACGAGCTCCCACTGGAGTTGCACCACCGACGTCTGAAGCTCAGTCACGGCCGTCTTGATGGTCTCGCGCTGTTCCTGGGTGAGCTGCAGGTCGCGCTGGTGACGCATGACCACTTCCGGCAGGAAGAAGTGCTCATGCACACCCTCGGCATGCGGCACGCCTTCCTGTGCCTGTGCGGCAACGGGCGCGGCAAGCGCGAGCCCGAGGCCAAGCAATACGACTCGCCTCATGATTGGGACCTCCGTGGTTCCAGTACGGTGTCGGTGGTTTCCGGACCCGGTGGCGAGGGGACGGGAACGAGTCCGTTGACATCGATCTCCGGGACCTCGCTCAGCAACTCAAGGCCTGGAGTATTGAGCAGAAAGTCGGTCGGGGCCGTCCAGTACGCGCCCGCCAGATCGAAGGTGTACGCCTGAGACTGCGCGTCATCGAAGAAGGCGAGCCGGCCTGCGACTATCAGCACCACAGCCGCCGCCGCGGCGAGCCAGACAGTCGCCCCCCTCCGTTTCGCCGGCCGCGGCCGCAGCCCGAATGCGGGTGTCACCCGCTCCACCTCGGCGCGCAGGGCGCCGAACCGCTCGCGCAACTCCCGTTCAAACCGATCATCCGTCATGGCCGCTCCCCGCTCAGGAGATCACGCAGTCGCTCCTTGCCACGCTCGTAGTGCGTCCGCGCCGTCCCGATCGAAATCCCGAGCACGTCCGCTGCCTCCCGAATGGTCAAATCCTGGTAGAACACGAGGTGCAGCACCTCCCGCTGTCTGGCAGGTAGGGCGCGCAGCGCCGCGAGCAGGACCGCCACCGATTCTGTCCGCTCGAGTTCGGCTGCGGGATCGCCCCACGCAGACTCCCGTGCGCGCTCGCGCGGTCCGAGCGGCACCATGCGGCGCAGCAGCCGTTGCCGCCGGTGCTCCGCGGCCGTTCGGCGGATCACCCCGAACAGCCACGTCTTGAAGCTCGACCGTCCGGCAAACGCCGCGCGTCCTTCAAGCACCTTGAGATAGCTCGCCTGCCGCACGTCCTCCGCCATCACCCCGTCCCATCCGCAGCACGTGAGTGCCCAGCCGGACGCGGCGCCGTGATGCTCCTCGAGCGCGGCACTCAGTTCAGTCGGATCCATATCGAAACGGTCGGAGCGATGCGCGCCGAGCCCTTACGCCATTGGTGGCGCCAGGAGACGGGTTATATGACAGGTGCGGAACGTCGGCGGCCGTTCAGGCCGCTCTCCGTATGCGCGTCGTTCTGGCGTCCGTCCGGGCAGCAAGATCGGCCGCCATGCACCGGGCCGGGGACGGAATCTCCAACTCCTCGTAGAACTCACACCGGTCGATGAGCTCGCCGGCCAGCACGCTCGCCAAGAGCACACCCCACAGGTCGGACGGCGCCGTCCATAGCGTCGCCGGGAGCACAATGCCAAACCCCAGGCGCAGGGCGCTGAGGATCCGCCGGTTTCCGGTCCATGCCGATGCCGTGCGCACTTTACGGCGCAGGTAGAGCACGACCTTCAGCGCCCCCACCAGCGCCGCAACGGCGATCGAGCCCGTCACCACTCCGGCGAGAAACACACCCGTCACCAGCGCGCCGGCCGAGTGAGGCCGGGCACCGGGGAGGAACGCGGCAACCCCGTAGACCCGATCCACGGCAAAGAGAGCCAGCGCCCCGACGGCAACGGCGCCGAGACCGAGGGCGTTCGGCGCGCTGGGCCAGGCCACGGCAACGGCTCCCGTCACGACAAATGCCGTGAAAGCCGCGACCTCGCGGCTGAGCCAGGAGGTCCGGATGCCGAGGATGGCGCGCCAGGCACGCTCCTTCCGCCCGAGGTGCGCCGCACTGAGCGCCATGGCCGGAATGGCACTCCCGAGGAACGCAGCGAGGCTCAGCGGTGAACCGGCCACCACGTGCCCGGCGAGTAGTGCCACGAGCACCGCGGCAGCGAAGGTGAACACCACAAGCGACCACTCGGAGCGCAGCGAGACTCTGGAAGGCACGGTCGCACTCCCCGGCGGAGTCGACGTACCGCCGGCGACGCTGCTCTCCACTCCACCTGTCCACGGAACGATCTGGAGCGACGGGCTCAGCCGGTCTCCGTCCGGCAACCCGACCGCGCGTATCGTCAGCTCGGCCTCGCCTACTTCCCGGACCGCGAGCGCGCCGGTCGGGCAGTATGCCGCGCACGCCGGGAGCTTTCCATCGTGCAAGCGGTCCACGCAGAAGGTGCACTTGGTCACCACCCCACTGGACTCGTTGAAGTGTGGGGCATCGTACGGACACGCCCACGTGCAGTAGCGGCAACCGATGCACTTCGCTCCATCGATCAGGACCGCACCGGTGGTCGTGTCCCGTGAGTACGCCGCCGCCGGACACGCACGCATGCACGCTGCATCGCGGCAGTGGTTGCACGCGATCGAGAGGTGGAACAGCGGAAGGTAGGGCTCATGGTGCGGATTGAACGTCACGACCTGCCGCCAACTCTCCGTAAGTGGCAGGTCGTTCTCGATGGTGCACGCCAGCCGGCAGGCGTGACATCCTGTACAGCGTTTCTGATCGAACACGAAGGCCTGGCGCATCATTCGGCCCTCTGCACGTCGACCAGGTTGTCGTGAAATGCGGCTCCGTACCCGACGTCGGTCTCGCGGCCGAGCGAACACACGTTCACTGCACCCCCGTCACTCACCCACCACCCGTTCGTGACGGCCACGCATCCCGGCCGGATCCCGGCGTCCAGCTGCGCCTCGACCTCGAGCATGCCTCGGTCATTGAAGATCCGGACGCGATCGCCATCGGTGATGCCTCGCAGCCGCGCGTCGTCCGGATGGATCTGTGCAACGGGACCAGGGCTCACCTGACGAATCATCGCCAGGTTGTTGAACTGGGAGTGGATCCCGTTCTTGGTATTGGGGCTCATGAAGTACAGCGGAAACCGGCTGGCTTCAGGACTCGGGCGACGAGTAGACTCGACCGGCTCGGCGTACGCCGGAATCGGATCCACGCCCCATCGTTCCTCCGCTTCCCGCGACCGGAGCTCAATCTTCCCGGACGGCGTGGGAAACACGAAGTCCGCAAACGCCACTTCCTCATGCCCCGGGGGTAGCACGGGCCCCTCCCTCAGTCGCTCAAGTGTGAGCCCCTCAAAGGGCGCAAGCTTCGCCGCGAGATAGGCATCGACGGCTGTGTCGTTCGGTTCCGGAATCGACCGCCGCACGGCTGCCTCGTCGAGCCCGAGCCGGTGCGCCAGCAGCCAATAGATCTCCGACTCCGGTTTCACCTCACCGGGCGGGTCGAGCACCTTCTGCTTCAGCTGGAGGTAGGGGTGCCAGTAGGCCCCGATCACGTCGGACTGCTCGAACATGGTCTTCGCAGGAAGCACGACATCGGCCTCGCGCGCCGTGTCCGTAAGGAACTGATCGACCACGACCACGAAGTCGAGCGCCCGGAAGGCTTTGAGCACCGTGTTGGTCTCGGGATTCTGGGGGATCGGATTGCCCCGCTCGACCCACGCGCAGCGGAGCAGAGGATCGGTCTGCGCCAGCATGTCCCGTCCGAGGCGGGCGGTCGAGATCGACACTCGCATCACGCCGTCCGGCTTCTCCGGCGGGAAGAAGGCAATCGGGTCCTTCACTGTCTCGAAAATGTGGCTCTGGAGATTGGCATACACCCAGCCGGCACCGGGCCGACCGATGTTGCCGGTGATCGCGAGCAGGGCCAGGAGGCTTCGCATCGTCTGCCCGCTGTTCGTGTAGCGCTGCATGCCGAAGCCCGGGCACATCGTGACCGAGGCCGCCGCGCCTACCCACTCCGCGAGCTGCTCGATCTGCTCGACAGGTACGTCCGCGATCTCCGCGGCGCGCTCCGGCGGAAGACCTCGCACTCGATCGGCAAACGCATCGAAGCCGACGACATGGCGCTCGATGAAGGCGCGGTCGATCCACCCTTCGGCGATGAGCCGGTGCGCCACGGCGAGTGCAATCGCTCCATCGGTGCCGGGTCGCGGCTGCATGAACAGGTCGGCGCGCTCGGCCGTCTGCGTCCGGCGGGGGTCGATCACGACCAACCGGCCACCGTTGGCCAGTGCCTGCTCCACGAACGGCATCTGGTGAACGTTCGTCTCAGCGGAGTTCTTGCCCCACAGGACGATGAGCCTCGCGTTTGCCAGGTCCCATGGCGCCGAGTGCTTGTTGTCACCCAGCGTCAGCCGTGTTGCCTCCAGCCCAGCGGGCCAACAGAGATCCCCGTATGTCGTGGTACACCCACCATACATCCGCCAGAACGCCGTGCCTACGCCATTGAGTAGTCCCTTCGTTCCGCTGGCCGCGTAATAGAGCACCGACTGCGGACCCGACTCCCGTCGAATGCGCTCCAGTCGCTCCACCATCAAGTCGAGTGCCGCATCCCAGGAGATCCGCTCGAAGGCGCCGCTCCGAGCAACACGCCTCAGCGGGTGCAGAATCCTGTCCGGCGAGGTCACGCGCTCGTAGTAGCTCAGTCCCTTGAGACAGACGCCCTCCGGCGTTGCCCGATTGTCCGGGTGCGGTGCGATGCGACGGATGCGTCCGTCCTCGGTGTCCACGACCATCGAGCAGGTACTGTAGCAGTTGCGGGGGCAGGCCGTGACGAAGGAGGGCATGGCGGAAGATAGGGAAGAGAGCGAGCGCCGACGAGAGGTCGCTGCGGAATCCCCGGGGGACTTCCGGTTGAGCGCCGCTGCAGTACAACCGACGCATCGTTGACTGCTTTGATCGGACTGGCGCGACGCTGTCACTCACGATATGGTGTCCCCTGATGACCCTCGAGTCCCCCTCCCGGACAATCGATCAGGTTGGAAAGGAGCATTCAATGACCAGGCTGATTGCAATGCTGAGCACGGCACTGCTCGTGCCTGTTCAGCCCCACATGCAGCAGGAACAGCCGATGAGCTTCTTCATCACCGGTGTCGGCACGGGTAACGGTGCGGACCTGGAAGGGCTCGCCGGAGCCGACCTGCACTGCCAGAGGCTGGCCGAGGCGGTCGGTGCCGGAGACCGGGAATGGCGTGCCTACCTCAGCACCATCCCGGCAGATGGAGAGCCGGCGGTGCATGCGCGCGATCGGATCGGGACGGGACCGTGGTACAACGCCAAGGGGCTGATGGTGGCCGCGAGTGTCACCGATCTCCACAGCGACAACAACAAGCTGTCGAAAGAGAATTCGTTGAACGAGAAAGGCGAGCCGGTGAAGGGGCGCGGCGACCAGCCCAACATGCACGATATTCTCACCGGTTCGCAACTCGATGGGACCGCGTTTACGGGCGAGGATTACACCAACTGCGACAACTGGACCAGCAGTGGCACGGGTAGCGCGCGCGTTGGCCACCACGACCGCGTCGGTGGCGGGGAGAACCCGACATCGTGGAACTCGGCACATGACTCGAGAGGCTGCAGCCAGGACGATCTGCGCCGGTCGGGCGGCGCCGGACTGTTCTACTGTTTTGCGCTGCGCTGACTGCGGATGCGCAATGTCACCCACGTCACTGTTCGCCGGAGCCGACGGTCCTATCTTCGATGCGTTCTCCGAACAACGGATGCGCTGATGACCGTCCGGTCCACCACACCGCTCTTGGTCGCCGCGATGCTCGCGATACTGTGCGCTCCCGCCGCGTCGGCCCAGGAGATCCTCCGCTATCGCACCGGCACGTGGGATCCCGACACCCTTGGCAACCACCGGGCCGTCGTCTGGGTGGAGCAGATGCGCGGTGCCGTGCGGGTGCGGATTCCGTGGCGGCGGCGCGATCTCCACCCCGACCAGATCGAGACGATCGTCATCGATGCGGCGAGCGGTGAGCGGATCACGAACGTCGTGCGCGTCGAGGTGAATCGCGAGTACGGGGACTTCGTGTTCCAGCCCAAGTGGGCACCGGCGGAGTACCACTTCTACTATCTCCCGCACACGAGCACGGGGCGCCGGAACTACCCCACGATCGAGTATCTCACTCCCCGACACAGCGCGGACAGCACGTGGATCGCACGGTACCGACTGGCGGATGCACAGTTGGCGACCGGCCAATGGCGCCGCTTGCCCGAGGCGCGCGCGCACGAGATCCAGGCGGTGAACGAGTTCAATTCGGTGTACCCTATGGAGGTGATCGCGACGGCCGCGGAGACGAGGGCGCTCATTGCGGCTCACCCCAACGCGTCGATGCTGCTCTTCGGGGAGGACCGCAGCCATCCCATCCGTATGGAGCGCGACCTGCCCCACCGTTGGATCGAGCGCGGGGCCTTCCGACCGTTCGAAGGTACAGCCGATCGGGGCGAGTTCTACGCCTTCCAGATCGGCCTCTACGCCATCAGGGACATCAGGGATGTACGCGTTACCATCGGCGCCTTCAGGAGTGATCGCGGTACCGTGATCCCAGCAGCTGCTGTCAGCGCCTTCAACTTCCGCGGCGTCGACTCCAAGGGGGACGAGTTCACCGTTCCGGTGTCCGCCACCGCCGGTTCGGTTCGAGCGCTCTGGTTCGGCGTCGCGGTTCCAACCGATGCCTCCGCCGGTTCCTACCGCGGCACTGTCACGCTCTCGGCACCTGATCATGCCACACGGTCGCTCCCCGTGACCGTCACGGTCACGCAGCGTAGCATCGCAGCGCATGGCGACGACGAGCCGTGGCGGCTGTCACGACTGCGATGGCTCGACTCCCGGATCGCCCTCGACGATGAGGTCGTCCGGCCGTTTACCCCCGTCCAAGTGCAGGGGCACCGTGTCCGAGTGATTGGCCGGGAGGTGCGGCTCGGTGACGACGGGTTACCGGAACAGATCGTCAGCTACTTCGCCCCGGAGGCGACCCGTCTGATCGAGGATGGGAGGGCGTTACTGGCGCGTCCCGTCAAGCTCACGGTAGAGGATGCGGGCCGCGGAGCGATCCGCTGGAGAGCGGGACCAGTGCGATTCACCGAGCAGCGGCCCGGGCGCGCAGCATGGACCGTGCACAGCGAGGCTCGTGGGCTCGTCATGCGCCTCCGTGGCGAGATGGAATTCGACGGGACCATGGAGATCACGGTCGCCCTGCTGGCCCAGCAGACCGTTGACCTCGACGATGTCCGCCTGGAGATCCCGATCGCGCGTGACGTGGCGCAGTACATGATGGGCATGGGCCAGCCCGGCGGACGTCGTCCCGAGAGCTACGAGTGGTCCTGGAAGATCGAGCACAACCAGGACGCGGTCTGGATCGGGGACGTGAATGCCGGCCTGCAGCTCAGCATGCGGGACGAGCACTACGAGCGCCCACTGAATACGAACTTCTATCTGTCAAAGCCTCTGGTCATGCCACGGTCCTGGGCCAATGCCGGCCGTGGTGGCTGTCGGTTCGTCGAGGAAGGCGGTGCGTTTGTCGTTCGGTGCTTCAGTGGCTTCCAAACCATCGAGGCGGGTGACTCCCTGCGGTACGACTTCCGACTCGCCGTGACACCGTTCAAGCCGATCGACACGGACGCACAGTGGCAGACGCGGTTCTTCCACCGCTACGCGCCACTCGATTCCATCCAAGAGCTGGGTGCCAACACGGTCAACGTGCACCATGCCACACCCATCAACCCGTACATCAACTACCCGTTCCTCACGCCGGACACCATGCAGGCGTATGTGGACGAGGCACACCGCCGCGGCATGCGTGTCAAGCTCTACTACACGGTGCGCGAGCTGACGAACCGAGCTCCCGAGCTGTTCGCGCTGTTCAGCTTCGAGAACGAGGTGCTGGCCTCGGGGCCGGGGGGCGGCCCGTCCTGGCTGCAGGAACACCTGAACGGCGACTACATCGCCGGCTGGTTCGTACCCCCTCTTCGGGATGCGGCCGTCGTGAACAGCGGGGTGTCCCGCTGGCACAATTTCTACCTCGAGGGCCTGGACTGGCTCACCCGCAACATCGGCATCGACGGCCTCTATATCGACGATGTCGCCTTCGACCGGGTGACCATGAAGCGCGTGCGCAAGATTCTCGCTCGCAACCGCCCGAACGCGCTCATCGATCTGCACTCCGCCAATCAGTTCAACGTGCGGGATGGCTACGCCAGCAGCGCCAACCTGTACCTCGAACACTTTCCCTATATCAACCGGCTGTGGTTCGGTGAGTACTTCGACTACGATGCGTTGCCCGACTTCTGGCTCGTGGAGATGTCGGGCATCCCCTTCGGCCTCATGGGTGAGATGCTGCAGGACGGCGGCAACCCCTGGCGCGGCATGGTCTACGGCATGACGAACCGGCTCCCGTGGGCGGGTGACCCGTCGCCGATCTGGAAGACGTGGGACCGATTTGGGATGCAAGGAAGCCGCATGATCGGCTACTGGGTGCCCGACTCACCCGTGCGGACGGGACGAGACGACGTGTTGGCGACGGTTTACGTCCGGGACGGCCGGGCACTCGTAGCGCTCGCGAGTTGGGCAGACGAACTCACGGAAGTGGATCTCGAGATCGACTGGGGCGCGCTGGGCCTGGACGCCCGCCGTGCGCGAATCACCGCACCGGAGATCCGTGACTTCCAGATCGAGCGGGCGTTCGAGTCGCCGCGGAACATCCCCCTCGCCCCGGGCCGCGGCTGGCTCCTGGTGATTCAGTGAGCGCTGCCCCACCGGCGCCCGAGCTCGGCCAGTCAGCGCTCGTGGGAAGCGCTGGACGCGTGGGAACCGTCGGGAGCGTGGGAACGGCCGACCACGTCGGAATGGACGGCGCCGATTCCAACACTTCCTGTGTTTCCAGCGCTTCCAACGCCTCCCACGCATGATCATCCGGACGCCTCCACCGCTTGCCGCGGCCGCACTCAGCCTCGTGGCCCTCAAGCTCGTCACGCACGTCGCCACCAACATCTGGACCCCGTACGAGTTCCACCGAGACGCACTCCTGTACATGGCGATGGGCACGCATCTTCGGATGTTGCACATGGACTTCCCACCGCTGATCGCCCTGCTGTCCGAAACCGTTCGCGGAGTGGCGGGAGCGTCGCTGTTCGCCTATCGACTGGTCCCTGCGATCGCCGGAACGGCCGTCCTGCTGCTGGCGATCCTGATCGCCCGGGAATTGGGCGGCGGACGCCGCGCACAGCTCCTCACGGCCCTCGCCGTCCTCATCAACCCGCTGTTCCTCCGCTCAGCCAATCTCTTTCAGCCGGTCGTGCTGGATCAGCTCTGGTGGCTGCTCGGCGTGTACGCGCTCGCACGGCTCGAGAACACGGGAAACGCGAAGTGGTGGCTGTTGTTGGGGGTCGCCGGGGGCGTCGGCCTGCTGACCAAGTTCTCGATTCTGTTCTTCGGGCTCGCCGTCCTGATCGGCTTGCTGCTCACGCCGTACCGCCGCTCGTTCCTGGGGCCGTGGCCCTGGCTCGCCATCGGTCTCGCCCTACTCCTGGGCAGTCCGAGCATCATCGGGCAGATCACGCTCGGGTTCCCGGTGCTCGATCAGATGGAGGGCCTCCAGCAGGGTCAACTCGCGCGGATCGGATTTGTCGAGTTCGTGTCCGACCAGTTCCTGGTGCAGCCCGCGGGCTTCTTGCTGGCCATCGCCGGCGCCGTGGCGCTGCTCCTGCACCCCGACCTGCGCCGCTATCGCCTGCTCGGGTGGATCGCCGTCGCCGCGTTCGCGATCTTCGTGCTCCTCAAGGGCAAGTCGTACTACTTCGGACCGATCCATCCGCTGCTTTTTGCTGCCGGCGCCGTCGCGATCGAGCGAACGACCCGGGTGCGGCTCCGTGCTGCGCTCAGCTGGGGCGCAGCGACGGCGATCATGCTGTGGTCCTTCGCCGTTCCCTTCGGACTGCCCGTCGTGCCGCCCGAGCCGATGGCCAGGTATTCCGCCGCCATCGGGATCACCACGGCGGTGCGCACCAACTGGGGCGAGTACCTCCCGCTGCCGCAGGACTACGCCGACATGCTCGGCTGGCGCGAGCAGGCCAAGGCCGTCGCCCGGGTGCACCGCACACTCTCGCCCGAACGACAGGCGCAGGCGGTCCTCTACGGCGGGAACTACGGGGAGGCCGGTGCGCTCGACCTCTACGGTCCCGAGCTTGGCCTGCCCCCGGTAATCAGTCTTGCAGGGAGCTTCTACTTCTTCGGACCCGGCGAGCGGGCGGGCGAGATCATCATCTTCCTCGGAGTCGAGCCCGATGAGCTCGACCCGATCACCTGCCGATCCCTCGAGCTGACCGACCGCGTCACCAACCCCTGGGGGGTGCCTGAGGAGCGGGACGTGCCCGTCGTCGTGTGCCGGGAACCGAGTATGACGCCGCAGGAGCTGTGGGAGCGGGCAGCACGGGGTGAGGTCGACTAGACCGGATTCACGATCGCAGCGTGTGCTCCTGTTCCAGGATCTCGCGGACTTTCTCCACCCCAGCAACCTCGGCGTCGATGTCTTCCCCCACCCGGCGTGCCGCCTCGAGGTCCAGGGTCAGCTCGTCCAGCGATGCATTGCCGGCGTGCAGGCGCAGCAGGTCAAGCCGAAGCGTTTCGAGGGCGGCGACCGCCGTGGCCAGTCGTGCTGCCGCCGCAGGATCGTCGGCGTGCTCTCGCAAACAGAGGGCGTCGGCTTCGAGCTTGGCCACGACGTCGGGGACATCGCGCAACCGCTCCCGATGCTCCTTGGGCAGCGCCTGGAACAGTTGCTCGGCGGCGTTTCCCAGCGCGACCTCGGTTCGCTCACCCGACGCCGGGAGCGACTCGGGCCGACCCTTGAGTCCAATCCCGCCCGCACGGAACGTCAACCTGCCGAGCCGTCCCTTCATGAGCTTGCGCCACCACTTTGGCGCTCCCAGCTGCGACCACAGCCGGCGGATGGTGATCACCGGGGCACCGATTACCGCGGCGAGGCCGAGCACGATCGTGACATCGGACTCGAAGACTACGCCCGTCGTCACACCGATGGCGGCCACGGCAGCCCCAGCCCCCACCGTCATCCAGGCCGACTTACGACTGGCCGGCTCGGCGGGTTCCACCTCCGCCGACTCATTCCGTTCCTGAAGCTCCAACCCCGCACGGAGCGCCCGATGTCCGTAGCCACTCTTCAGCAGCTCGCGCGCATGACCGATCAACTGCGCCGCACGTGAGGCGGAGAGTCCGAGGAAGACGGCGACGAACACCATCTCGATGCCGAACAAGATGCCGAACCAGTCTCCCTCCATGGCGCGGAAGAACTCGAACAGCAGCCCTCCCGCCATGGCGCCCCCGACGTAGGATGCGATATCGCCGCCGATCACGTCCGCCTCGCGCTGGAAGCGGACCAGCGGGCCCGGTACCCGAACCAGCGCACCCCGTGCCGCGCTGATCTCGTGCGCCAGCGCTTCGGCCGACGCCGGACGCGCGTCCGGCTCTTTGGCGAGGCACCGGTCGATCGCCTGCGCGAATCCCGTCGGCAGGCGCGGAACCAGCGGCCCGAGCGCGGGCGGGTGCTCCGTTGCATGCTTCGTCGTGAGCTCGGCGACGGTCGACCCCTCGAAGGGGATTCGCCCCGTTGCCGCGAAGAATGCCGTCACTCCGAGTGAATACAGATCGCTCCTGGCGTCCAGCGAACCACCTGCCGCCTGCTCGGGACTCATGTACTGTGGGGTGCCGCGCACCGAGCCTGTCGGTGGGGTGTCGGCGGACTCCACAACGCGCGCAATCCCGAAATCCGTCACCATCGCTCGGCCGCTCTCACGGTCGAGCAGCACATTGTCGGGCTTCACGTCCCGGTGGATCACGCCCCGTGCATGCGCATGGTCGAGCGCCCAGGCAGTCTCCTGGACGACGCGCATCGCCTCCGCAGCGGGCAGCGGACCCTCGCGCCTCACGCGTGCGCCGAGCGTCTCACCGTCCACGAACGCCATCACGAAGAACACGAGACTTTCCTGCTCCTCGACGGCATGGATCTGGACGACGTTCGGGTGGGAGAGCGCGGCAGCGGTGCGTGCCTCGCGGAGGAATCGGTCCTTCAGGTCCGCATCGACCGCCAATTCTGGTGGCAGCAGTTTGATCGCGACCGGCCGATCGAGCGCCACGTCACGCGCCAGGAAGACCACGCCCATGCCACCCCGTCCCAACTCGCGGTCGAGGGAGTAGCGGCCGGCTACGGAACGCTGCAGAGCGAGGAACTCGGGCGACGCTGAGGGCATGGTGAGATCAGCATGAAGGTTACGCACACGTGGGACTCGCGCCAGGCTCGCCCCATCAGAGCAACTCCCGTCCGTCTCTACGCCGGACAGGTCCCCTCGGTTTCCGCCCGGGGGTGGGCGGATGCTGCCCCCTCGCTAGAATACGGGATAGGATTTCGGGGCAGTGACGACTCGCCCCGGCCGACTCTGAACACCACGGAAGGCGGATGTCATGCGGGAACTGCACACTGGCGCAGTGACATGCGCTCTGGTAGCGGTGGCGGGCGGATGGGGTTGCACGACTTTGGAGCCGCCACCAGCCGAAGAGATCGATCCGATCACCGCCGCCGTCGCAGTGCTTCACCCGACGGAAGGTAGCCGCGCCCGCGGGATCGTCCGGTTCGCGCGCATGGCGGAGGGAGTCCGGCTGACCACTGACGTAAGTGGCGTGGCTCCCGGCCAGCACGGCTTCCACATCCATCAATTGGGTGACTGCACCGCTCCGGACGGAACATCGGCCGGCGGGCACTTCAACCCGGAGGGAACGCCCCACGGAGGCCCCCTCGCGTCCGAGCGACATGTCGGGGACCTGGGTAATTTGGAGGCGGACTCGACGGGCGTGGCCCACTACCAGCGCACGGACCGTCTGCTCGCTCTCGAGGGTGCGCACTCGATCATCGGCCGGGCCGTCATCGTGCATGCCGATCCCGACGACACGCGGTCCCAGCCCACCGGTGCTGCCGGGGCACGCGTGGCGTGCGGGGTCATCGGGATCGCGCAGTAGCAGCGGCAGGGCACCGTCCGATCCGCCCTGCTTGTACGTGCGGCCTGAGCCGCACCACACCACTTCCGTCGCCGCGACATTGCAGCCGACCGTTGCGAGCGTCGGGGAGCGTCATACCTTGACCGCGCCCTGGAGCCGGACGCGTAGTCTCTGACCGGGAGACGTCCCATGCCTTTCCTGCCAATACACCGAGCACGTAACCCGCACCTGCCTCCCCGATGTCGCAGCCTCCTACGGCTCGCCCCGATCGTGGTGTCCTTCACCCTTCCCGCCGGTGGGGGAGCACAGATGGCGGACGCCGTTCGCGAGCACTTCGCGATCTCGGACCGCGAGGTTCAGGATCTCGACGCCGGCAAGGTGATCATCAAGGTCCTCAAAGGTCAGCAGGGACCAAGCGTCGCGTTGCTGGCGGCGGTCCGCGTGAGCGTGCCGTTCGAGTACCTCATGGAGAACGTACGGGACATTGAGCGCAGCGTCGAGCAGGACGAAGGCGTCGTCGCGGGAGGCAGGATGGTACCCGGCGAGACGGCTGTCGATTGGCTGACGCTTCCCGATGACGATCTTGATGCCCTCAGCAAGTGTCGGGTCGGGAAGTGTGATTTCAAGCTGCCCGCGGCGGCGATCGAGGCGATCCACGACGAGGTCGACTGGTCGGGGGCCGGCAGTGGCACGGTCGCAAGTGCATTCGTCGCTGGAGAGTTGAACGATCTCCTGGACGGGTACGTCAGGCACGGTAACACCGCGTTGATGACGTACGGAGACAAGCCCAAGCCGCACACCGCTGCTGAGGCGCTGCGCAGTCTCCTGGACCAGGCCACGCTGTTGCGTTCGCAGGACCCGGCCTTCTGGGAGTACGTGCAAGGCTATCCGGTTGCGGCAGGCAGCGGCGGGGAGGAGGATGTCTTCTACTGGTCGATCGAGGACTTCGGGTTGCGGCCGACCCTGAGCCTCTACCACATGATTGTCGACCGAACGCGTGATGGTCCGACCGCCGACGCGTTGATTGCGGTGAAACGCATCTACGCCAACCACTACTTCCAGGGTGCGCTGGAGCTCCTCTATGTCACCGAGTCCACCGAGGCGCCGGGTGGACCCGACCTCTACGCCATCATCCTGCTTCGGGCGCACTTCGATGAGAATGTCGGTGGCATCAAGCGCGGCTTGCTCGAGAGCAACCTGAAGGGCAAGGCGCGATCGGCGCTCGAGCAGTCTCGGAGGCTGCTCGAAGCTTCCTACCGGGAGAGCCGTTGACCCGCTCGAGCGTGGCCTAATCGGGTCCCGCGCGCCCCGAGAGGACGTACATCCGCCCGCTCCGGGTGCCGTTGATGGCACTCCAGGCTGACGTGACCAGGTAGTCAATCGCCCCATCACCGTCGACGTCACCCATGCCGGTGGCGTCGAATCCGAGCGTCTCACCCATGACCTTGCCAGTGATCTCGCGGAGCAGCGCTCCATCGCTGCCCGAGTAGACGTAGATCTTGCCACCCATGGGCGCGGCATTCGCCTGACGCCAGGCACCGATGACCAGATCGTCGTGTCCGTCACCGTTCACATCTCCGGCATCGGCGGGCCCAATGCCGAATCCGTCACCCGCCGCCTCGCCGGTCAGCGTGAGCAACCGCTCACCGGTGGCTCCGGAGTGCACGTAGACTCGGCCCGTCGTAGGTCCGAGCGCACGATGCGCCCAATCCGATGCATAGACGTCCTGCGTTCCATCCCCGTCCACGTCACCGATCACGGACACGAACATCCCGCCGAGCCGGGTGCCCTGGTCATCGGACTCGATGACGAACGCAGGGGTGTCGACCAGCCCTCGGTACACGTAGGTGCGCCCACGGTCGGCTTCACCCGCGTTGGGCGCGCCGACGACGATGAACACGTCACCGTCTGCCGCACGTCCGGCTCCGGCCGATCCGAAGCCGTCGCCTGCGTTCTCCCCATCCCACGTGTGGAGCACGGCGCCGTCGCTGCCCGAGTACACGTACGCCCGTCCCTTGCCCTCACCGACTCCTGGCGCGCCGACCAGGACCTCTGCATGGCCATCGCCGTCGAGATCCCCGACGTCGGCGACCTTGCGACCGAACGCGTCATTGGGGTCCTCCCCCTCCAGCACGCGCAGCACGCTGCCGTCACGGCCGGAGTAGATGAACGCCGTGTTGGCCGGAGGTGCCCCCGCAATGACGTCGGGAATGCCGTCGGCATCGACGTCACCAGCTGCCTCGATACCGAGTCCGAGTTGCCCTCCCTCCGGCCCGGTCACCGACCACACCAGCGTGCCCGTCTTGCCCGAATACGTGTAGACCTTGCCCGCGTCGTTGCCCGCCTCGTCGTTGGTCGGGGCCGACGTCGTGACATCGTTCACGCCGTCGCCGTCCACGTCACCGATGTTGCGGGCGATCCATCCGAACTGGTCGTTGGTCGCCTCCCCGTGCCAGTCGTGCACGATCGTTACCGGCTCCACGAACGGGGCCGCGAATTCCGCTTTGGTCGGGAGCAGAGTCCGGTAGCGTGGGTCCGCGCGCAGGCTCTCCGCATCCGGGTCGAGCCCGATCTGGGTGAGATCGACCCGCCCCGTGGCGGAGGCCTTCTCGAGCCATGCAAACGCCTCGTCGGCATTGCCAAGCCGGGCGTGCGCCATCGCGGCATTGTACGAGGCGTTGGGCGCCGTCTGCGGGAACTCCGTCGCCTTCACGTGCGCAGCAAGCGCCGACTCGTAGTCTCCCGCCGAGTGGAGTGCGAAGCCGAGCATCGCCCAGGCCCGCGCGTTGTCGGGCTCGCGATCGGTGATGGCGTTGAGGACGCGAGCGGCGTCGTCCCAGCGCTGCTGCCCCAGGAGGGCCTGCGCCCGACCGATCGTGAGTGAATCCTGCTGGGCGCGGAGCGGCAGGGGCGACCAGCTGAGCACCAGCGTAACGGCGACACCGAGAGCGAGACGGGCAGCAGCCATGGATCCTCCGACGTATGAAGAAGGCACGCAACTTCGTTAGAACCACGCTTGGCTCCGCGATGTTCCGACCACGGGTCGGGAACCTCAGGAGAATCATGTACATTCTCCCCCTGAGCGGCCACCGTGCCGGACCCGCATCCCACATCGGCATCGATTGAGACGGAGCACCACGCCATGGCGCACCAACCATCGCCACCAAAGCAGCCAATCGTCTGGCACAAGGCCATCCAACACGACGAACTGCCCGAGGGACGCGTCCGCTCCGTGACGTGCGGCCACCAGAGCGTCTGTCTCACCCACTTCGAGGGTGCTTACCACGCGCTGGACAATGCCTGCCCGCACCAGGGGGGGCCGCTCGGTGAGGGATCGATCGAGAAGGGCTGGCTGCGGTGCCCGTGGCACGGGTGGGACTTCCATCCCGCGACCGGCCGCTCGCCAGGTGGGTTCGAAGACATGATCGCCACCTTCCCCGTGGAGGAGCGCGACGACGGGATCTACGTGGGCATCCCCCAGGAGGCACCGCACGAACACACCGTGAGCGACCTCATGGCAGAGACGATGGTCAACTGGGGCGTGCGGTGGGTTTGGGGTATGGTCGGCCATTCCAACCTCGGCCTGGCCGACGCGCTCCGCCGTCAGGAGGAGGCGGGAAACCTCACCTACATCGGCATCCGGCACGAAGGTGCGGCGAGCTTTGCCGCTTCGGCCTACGGCAAGCTCACCGGCCGACCGGCGGCGTGCTTCTCCATCGCGGGGCCGGGAGCCACGAACCTGCTCACCGGCCTGTGGGACGCCAACGTCGATCGCTCACCGGTGCTGGCGCTCACCGGCCAGGTAGACACGCAGGTCCTCGGGCCCGGCGCGTTCCAGGAGATCGACCTCCAGGCAGCCTTCGGCAAGGTGGCGCAGTGGACCCAGCCGGTGCTGCACTCGAGCACGCACGCGGAGCTGGTGAACCTGGCGCTCAAGAGCGCGATCCTGAACCGCGGCGTGTCGCACCTGATCTTCCCCGACGAAGTGCAGACCCTGCCCAAACCCGGCGGGGCCAAGGCCGGCAGCCCGAAAGGACGCGTCACCCCGCGAAGCATCGCGCCGCCTGCGGAGGCCCTCGATGAGGCGGTGGCCCTACTCAGGCAATCCAGGCGACCAGTGATCGTCGTCGGGCACGGCGCGCGGTTCGACATGCCAGCGGTGATCGAGTGCGCGGAGCGGCTCAACGCCCCGGTGCTCACCACCTTCAAGGCCAAGGGTCTCATCTCCGATCGGCACCCGCTGGGCGCCGGCGTGCTAGGCCGTTCCGGCACGCCCGTCGCGAGCTGGTGCATGAACGAGTCCGATTGTCTCGTCGTGCTCGGCGCGAGCTTCAGCAACCACACCGGCATCACGCCCAAGATCCCCACCATTCAGGTGGATTTCGATCCCATGATCCTCGGCAAGTTCCACGCGGTGCAGGTCCCCGTGTGGGGCGAGATCGGCGTCACCGTCGAGATGCTCACGGGACGCCTGGACGGCATCGACACCGCCGACCAGCGACCGGACGTCGCCGAGCGCTGGCGCATCTGGCGCGCGGAAAAGGAGCGCCGGTTAGGCGAGCAGCGCGGCAAGGGCGCAAACTCCGCGTCTGTCTTCGCGGCGATGACCCGGCAGGTGCCTGACGACGCGATCATCGCGGTGGACGTCGGCAACAACACTTACTCGTTCGGCCGGTACTTCGAGTGTACCGGGCAGGCGGTGCTGATGTCGGGGTACCTGGGCTCGATCGGCTTCGGCTATCCTGCAGCACTCGGCGCCTGGGCCGCAACGCAGGAACGCGACCCACGGTTCGCTGGGCGCCCCGTCGTGGCCGTGACCGGCGACGGCGGATTCGGGCAGTACATGGCCGAGCTCACCACCGCGGTGAAGTACGGCATGAAGATCACGCACGTGCTCCTGAACAACGACGAGTTGGGGAAGATCTCCAAGGAGCAGCGGGCCGGCCGCTGGGACGTGTGGCAGACCGGGCTCCACAACCCCAGCTTCACCGAGTACGCCACCCTGTGCGGGGCGCTGGGCATCCAGGTGACTGATGCGGCGGAGCTGGACGACGCGCTATCCCGGGGGCTCGTGCACGACGGCCCGAGCCTGATCGAGGTCGTCACCGACGTCGAGTTGGTGTAGCACCACAGAGTACCCAATGGGGAGGACACCGGTGCGATACACGCGCCTGGCAATCACTGGGCTCATCTGCGTCGCGGCACTGCACGGGGCACCGCTCGGGGCACAAGGCCAGCCGACCACCATCGCCGGGTGGGTGGAGGTGCTCGGCAGCGACCTAAGCTCGATGCGTCGGGTGGCGGCCGCGAAGGCCCTGGGTGAGCTGGGCGACTCGGCCAAGGCGGCCGTTCCAGCACTCCTCCGGGCACTGAGCGACCCCTACTCGTACGTGCGTGGGGCTGCTGCCCGATCGCTCGCCCGGCTCGCACCGACGCAGGAGGCGGTGGTGCAGGCGGTTCAGGGACTGCTCGCAGATCCCGATCTCGGAGTGCGTTCAGAGGGTGCCAGAGCGCTCGGCGAGATGGGCCCCCACGCTCGAGCGTCGGTCCCGGCGCTCATCGAAGCATTGGAGACCGACGACTATTACGGCGTACGGCGGCATAGCGCCCACAGCTTGGGTCGTATCGCACCTGGCGATACATCATTGATCGCGCCCCTGGCACGGGCGATCACCGGCGCGACCCGCACGGCCGCCTTCGACTCGATCTACCAGAACGCCAGGTATTACTTCCACGTCCAAAGCCAAGCGACCGCTGCCCTCCTGGCGATGGGCGACGCCGGTGTGACCGCGGTCGTCGACCTGTTCGCAAGCGGTGCGGCCAGGGTCGTGGTGGAGCAACTCGCTGAGGCAAAGGACAGGCTTGGTCCTCACCTCCCACACCTCGTTGGACTGCTCGAAACGGCAGAACCGGACGTGATCGAGCCCCTGTCTTGGTTGTTGGCGGAAATCGGTGAGCCGGTCCTGCCGATGCTACGCCCGTTGCTCGAGCATCCGGACGCCACCGTCCGGCAGCGCGCCGAGCGCGCGGTGCGCCGGATAGAGGCACGCGACTGACGCCGCTGCGCCACGACCTCGCAGCGTCGACAGACGGCAACCGGACATCACTGGCCGGGGGGAACCCACAGCCCCACCGTTTCGTTTCCGTTCCACCACTCAAACCCGGAGCATCCCATGCGTTCACGAGTCCTGAGCGTCACGCTGTTCGCGGCTGCATTCTCCACGTTGGCGGCCGCCAAGTCGTCCGCTCAGATGATCCCATGGAGCCAGTACGGCAGCGTCACCCAGCGACTCGGCGAGACGGAGATCCAGATCCGGTACCGGCGGCCGGTGGCGCGGGGCCGAGAGTTGTTCGGCGCGCTGGTCACGTGGAACGAGCCGTGGGCGCCCGGTGCCGACTCCGCGACGACCGTCCGCTTCAGCACCGATGTGCTGGTGGACGGCCACCGCCTCCCGGCCGGCACCTATTCCATATGGATGATCCCGAATCCGGACCAGTGGACGGTCATTCTGAGCCGGGCCTGGCAGGTGTATCACACCCCCTACCCCGAGGGTGAGGAGGCCCTGCGCCTGCCGGTGACGCCGGCTCAGGGCCAGCACATGGAGACCCTCACCTTCCACTTTCCCGTCGTGGACGGTGCCAATGCGGTCCTGGCGTTCCAATGGGGAACGACGGTCGTCGAGATCCCGATCGCGATCGAGGTGGAGGCAGACGACGGTTAGCACCCCGGTGTGACGGTCCCGGGGCGTGAGGGGTATTCTCCGTAGACCGATGCGTACCCCTGCTCTGGGCCTGCTGGCCCTCGCCATCGCCTGCTCCGACCCCCAGGGCCCGGAGATCTCCGGCGAGTACGCCGTCCACCCCGGTCTGGGCGAGCCGTTCGTTCTCGAGGTGGGCGAGCGGGCGCTCATTGCGGAGGCCGACCTGGACGTGCGGTTTCTCGAGGTGTCGGCCGATTCCCGCTGCCCGAGCCACGCGCTCATCCTGTGTGTGTGGCAGGGCGACGCGGCGGTCGTGGTCGAGACCTCGCCCCAATTCGCCGACGCCGAGCACCACACCCTGCACACCACGCTCGATCCCAAGGCGGTCGACCTGGGCACGGTGACGCTCCAGCTGGTGCAGCTCGATCCCTATCCGGAAGACGTGGGCCCCATCCCCATTGAGGACTACCGAGCCACCTTCGTGGCCAAGGCCACGCGGTGAGCCGCCGTCCGTTGGCCATCGCCGCGCTCGTCGTGGCGCTGGCCGGGTGCGACGACTTGTTCGGCTCAGATCCCGTTGAGGTGCGGATCGAGAACGCATCGAGCGCCATGTTCTCCGAGGCCACGCTCTACACGTCCGAGGGTCCGGTCACTTTTGGCGACGTTGGGCCGGGCGAGGCTACGCCGTACACCCAGGTCACGACCGCCTACCGGTTTGCGACCACGCAGGTGGTCGTACAGGGCGACACCCTGCGGCTCCAGGTGATCGACTTCGTGGGCGAGGAGCCGCTGGACGGAGGCCGCTACACGTACGTTCTCGGTGTGGATGGCCTGGGCACGACGAGTCCTTCCCTCACCCAGACGTTTCGCAAGGACGATTAGCGCGTCCTCGCGCCCGCCCCACCCCCGCTGCAACTTCCTGCCGGAAATATGCGTCTCATAGGGAGTGACCCCGGCTCCCTCACATTGGATGTGCCCATGACTCTTGCACTCCGGTGGACGCTCGGTGGAGCGATCACTTTCCTCCTGGCAGCGATCACGGCATGTGCCGGCCCGGACGCCGATTCCGCCGTGCAGCAGGCCGACTCAGCCGGTATGGAGATCGTCACCTACGCTGGCCCCGACCGGCCACTCCCGTGGACGTTCGAGGTCGAATTCACGCTCGGCGGCAAGGGCACCGACGCGGAGTCGTTCTATCGCCTCGACCGCAGCACGGTCGGTGTCGATGCCGCGGGCAACCTGTACGTGCTCGACGCCTCCGCCAACCGGGTGGTCGTGTTCGACGACACCGGACGCCACGTCCGATCGATGGGAGGCGAAGGGGGCGGGCCGGGCGAGATGCGGTTTCCCGTCACGATCTCGGTAGCGCCGGATGGCAGCGTCGACGTCTTCGACGTATCCAAACGCGGCTTCGTGCGTTTCGGACCCGAGGGCGAGATCCTGGAGGAAGAGCGCGTCACCGTCAGCCTGGGGTCGGGTGCCGCTCGTCGCATCGACCACGCGCTGGTGGTCCCAATCCGTGACGTCGATACCGATCGTGGCATCGATCGTGACGAGCTGGTCATCGTGGACGGCACGGACACCACGACGTTCGTCAGTGTCGAGCGAGCGGTTGGTGGGGTCGTCAACCTCACGAGTTGTGGCATGCAGATCATGGGCATCGGGCCCATCTTCAGGCCCGGCATTCGGTGGACGCCTCTGGGATCGACCGTTGCGGTCGCCACCGTAGCCACCTACGCCATCACCATCTATCGCGACGGCCTCCCAATTCGGGCACTGCGCCGCGCCGTCGCACCTGTTCCGGCGACACCGGAACTCGCGGCAGCCCGTGTCGGCACCGGGATGAAGGTGATGACCACCGGCGGCGTGCGCACCTGTGACGCACAGGAGGTGGTGGACCAGCGGGGGGTGGCCGACGTGATCCCCGTCATCGGCGACCTCGCGGAGGGTCCGGACGGCACGCTCTGGGTGCGGCGATCGAGCGGGCCAGGTGCACCGAGTCCGATCGATGTGTTCGACGCGGATGGAGCCTACCTCGGCACCCTGCCCGACAAAGCCCCGTTTCCGGTCCTCGTCATCGGCAACCGCATCGCCGCCATCGAGGCAGATGAGGTCGACGTGGAACGGCTGGTGATATACGGTGTCGTCAACGGAGACACATGACAAGACGTACTCGCAGCCGCGCGGCGTGCACGGCAGTGATCCTGGCAGCAGTGGCCACGGCGTGTGCCGACAACGACACCCGCGGGGCGACGATCGTCCGCGATTCCGCCGGCGTGCGGATCGTCGAGAACCGATGGTCCGACCCCTCAGCGATTCCGGTATGTACGGTGGACTCCGCGCCGTCGCTCGACATCGGGGTGGTGGCAGGCGATCCGGACTACCAGTTGCACCGGGTGTTCGACGCGCTGCGCCTGAGCGACGGACGCATCGCAGTGGTGAATCAGGGAAGTGCGGAGGTGCGGTTCTACGACGCGCAGGGGCGCTACGCCGGTGCGGTGGGCCGGGAGGGTGACGGACCGGGCGAGTTCCGCGGCGCGCAGGCGGCGTGGCAGGACGGCGATTCGCTGCTGGTGTGGGACGACGAGCTGCAA
This sequence comes from Gemmatimonadota bacterium, assembly GCA_039584325.1. Classification (GTDB taxonomy): domain Bacteria; phylum Gemmatimonadota; class Gemmatimonadetes; order Gemmatimonadales; family GWC2-71-9; genus JAOTVV01. Next base: position 10,271 of record JBDGYA010000001.1, on the reverse strand, counting down.
CGCTTCTCGGTGTTCCTGCTCGACGGCTCATTCGTGCGCTCCTTCCAGATCACGCCCGTGTTGATGAACGCGCCGCAGGTGCTAGGTCCCGTGGGCGCCGGCATCCAGGTGGCATACCACCACGTCGAATTCGACCCACCCGGCCTCACTCCCCAGTGGCTCGATCACATGCGCTACGATCGGGCCGGCGCCGTGATCGACACCATCGGTCGGCATCCCTACGGCACGTACGGACCGATCGGCCGGCCCGAGGATGCAATGGCCGGCCGCACCTTGTTCGAGGCGCGTACCGTCATGACCGCGTCGGCGGAACATGTCTTCGTATCGCAGGGTGACGAGCCGGAGTTTCGGGTGCTCGACGGCGACGGCGGGGTGGCTGAGATCGTGCGCTGGCCGGAGGGTGACCGGACGGTGCGCCGGGAGCACGTGGAACGCTACCGCGAGGAGCGGCTCGCCCAGTCGGACGATCCTACCTGGCGCCGGTTGATCCTCGTGTCGGTCGACGAGGTGCCGGTCAGCGAGCGGTTCCCCGCCGTGCTTGACCTCAGGGTCGACGACGTAAGCCGCGTCTGGGTGCAGAGCTATCCCAGGCCGGGCGCGGGACCCGGTCGCCACTGGCTCGTATTTGGCAGTGACCGTCGCATCGCGTGTCGCGCCGACGTGCGAGCCGGGTTCACGCTGGCGCGGATTCAGGCGGGGATGCTCATCGGGATGGAGCGGGACGAGATGGACGTCGAGCACGTGCGTGGTTACAGGGTCTCCGAGCCGTGAAGCCCCGGCCTTCGTTCATGCTCGTTGCGGCAGCGTCCGCGTACGTCGCCATCGCGTGTAGCGAGCCATCCGCACCTGCAATCCAGCTCGATGACCTCGCCGATCCCGACACGAACACCGCGGTGGTGGTACTCGACGCCACCATCCAGGCGGGGGGCGTGCAGTTGCAGGCGGGACGGGAGTACATCTACCGGGTGCGCACCGACCGCGTGCCGCACACGCTCCTCGCCGAGTGGGTCAGCGGGGCTGACACCGCACGTGTGACGTTCTTGATCTCTGAGTTGTACGACGCCGGCCCCGTCACCACCGACGGCGTCGGCAACCGGTTCGGCTGGATTGATCCCCTCGGGCGGACCTGGGAGCCAGCCACCACATGCGAGCTGGACGTCACCAAGGCGTACGTCTTCGGCACACCCTCACTGCAGGCGATCGAGACCGCATGCCGGGTCCGGTCGCAGACGGAGGAATCCATGACCGTGTACGTGAAGGCCAGGCGTTTCGCGACGCTCGGCGGGTAGGCCACGCGGCACACGGGCCCCAGCACGGACTCCATGAGATTCACGGAAACGAAGCTCCATCTCGATCACCTCGAGCGTGATCTGGTCGAACCAGGGCCTCATCTGGATCGAATCACGCTTCGTCTCGACGCATTCACCCATCCGTACAGGCAAGACGAGCCTCTGCTCGGCGAAACCAAGCTTCTTCTCGGCGGTACGAAGCTTCTTCCCGGGCTCCAGGAGCTTCGCTGCACAGGGCCACGTCGGAGACTTCACCGCTACGCCCACCGACGACGGCCTCCAATGGGAGATCCCCGCCGGGCCTGTGGCCATCCGGTACACAGCAGTCATTATGGATGGGACATGGAGCGGTCGAGCCAAAGTGGAGGTTGTCGCGAGGAGACCTGGAGCCGACGTGCTCAACGTCGCCACGGCGAAGGCCACCGAGGGCAACTCGTTCTACGGTTGGGCCATCGGTTTCACCGTTCTGGTCGGGGCATATGCCGTGGGAGGCATCTCGGGCGGGGCCTTCAATCCGGCCGTCACGGTCGGCGGTTCGGCAATGAAGATCTTCGCCTGGGGGAACCTCTGGATCCACTTGGTGGCGCAAGTCCTCCGCGGTGCCGTTGCCGCCTACGCGTTCAAGTTCGCACATCCGGGAGAGTGAGTCGGCCGGGCCGACTCTGAGAATCGCACCAGGCTCCTGATTCCGGTCAGCGGATCAGCGGTCGAGATGCGGGGTCGGGAAACCCCGCAGCCACCGGGTCCGTATTGTGGGAAAGACCTCTCAAGTCATCCCCAGGTGATCGCATGCGTTATCGCATCGCAGTCTCGTGCGGCGTGCTCTTCCTCGTTCCCCTCCTGCACGCTTGTGGCCAGGCGGGGGCCAACCAGGAAAGCGACGGTCTCCCGTTCCGGGTCGGCGTCGCCGACCGCGGGGCGATTCAGGTCATGATCGAGGAGACCGGACTCGTGGAGCCTGAGCGGCAGATTGTCGTCAAGTCCCCGATCTCAGGAGTCGCCCGGCAGCTGCACGTCCGCGAGGGTGATCGGGTTCGGCCCGGACAGCTGATGGCCACAATCGTCCCGGATATCGCGCAGGCCAACGCCCTCGCCCAGCTGCAAAGCGAGATCACTTCCGCCGAGATCGCGGTCGGCAACCTCGATCGGGAGTACGAGCGCGCCCGAGAGTTGGCCGAACGTTCGCTGATCTCCGAGTCGGCCGTCGAGACCGCCCGCGTGGACCTCGAACAGGCACAGAACCGTCTCGCGGCAGCCCGCGAGCGCCTGCGGCTGATGGAGGTGAGCGGTGTCGAGGCGACCGGCGGGGCGCAGTCGGCTCGCATCCTCGCGCCGTCGGCCGGCGTGGTGATTCTCCGCGGCGTCGAGCAGGGCGAGACCGTGGTTGGTGGCACGAGCGCCTTCGGCGGCGGAACCGAGTTGTTCACCATCGCCGACCTCTCAACGCTGCTCATCAAGGCGGCGATCAACGAGGTGGACATCGGAAAGGTCGAGGCCGGAGACACCGTCGCGATCACGGTCGACGCGTTCCCCGACGAGGCGGCAAGTGGGACGGTGCGCCTGGTCCCGCCCGCGGCGCGCCAGCAGGAACGCGTCCGCGTGTTCGACGTGGAGATCGAGGTCCGCGTCGGGCACGACATCTTGCGACCCGGCATGACCGCCAACGTGCGGATCGCCGGCCCCTCGCGAGCGGACGTCATTCGCGTACCCGTGGAGGCCGTCTTCTTCGTCGAGGGGCGGCCGATCGTGCACAAGGTCGTCGGAGGGCAGGCGGAACGCACCGAGGTCACGCTCGGGCTGAGCGACCTCACCGTTGTCGAAGTGATCGGCGGGCTCGTCGAGGGTGACTCCGTCGCACTCGAGGATCCCGTCGAGGCGGCCCGACGGGCCCGGCTGCGGGGACAGTAGCCATGGCGCTGCTCGAGGCGAGGGGGCTCGAGAAGACCTACCGCCTCGGTCAGGTCGATGTCCGCGCGCTCCGTGGCGTCGATCTCGACGTGGTGCGCGGAGAGTACGTGGCCATCATGGGCCCGTCGGGATCCGGCAAGAGCACCCTCATGCACATCCTCGGCTGTCTCGATACGGCCTCGGCGGGCACCTACCGGCTCGACAGCACGGAGGTGGGCAGCCTGCGCGGCCGGGCGCTGGCGCGGGTGCGCAATCGGCTGGTCGGGTTCGTATTCCAGACCTTCAACCTGATGCCGCGGCTCACGATTGAAGAGAACGTCGCGCTGCCGTTGCAGTATCGGGGCGGATTCGCACGCCGCGAGCGGCTGAGGCGGGCTCGCACGCTCCTCGAGCGACTGGGACTCGGAGACAGGTTCCGGCACCGACCCGATCAGCTCTCCGGGGGCGAGCGGCAGCGTGTCGCGGTCGCCCGCGCGCTGATCGGCGAGCCGGCGATCCTCCTCATCGACGAACCCACGGGAAACCTGGACTCCAAGGCGGGGGCCGAGGTTCTGCGTACGTTCCGCGAGGTGCACGCAACAGGGAATACCATCGTGCTGGTGACACACGACCGGCACGTCGCCGACGAGGCCGATCGTCTGGTGCAGCTAACCGACGGGAAGGTGGTGGCGTGAGCTTCCTCGAGGCTCTGCTGGTCGGCCTGGACGAAGCCCGTCGCCACCTCGGCCAGACCGTGCTATCACTCCTCGGGCTGGTGCTTGGGACCGCCTCCATCGTCACGGTCCTCGCGTTGTTCGGCGGCCAGACCAAGCACACGCAGGAGTACCTCTCGCAAGTCGGTGGGTACGGGACCGTGATCGTGCGCGACCAGGAACTCGCCGAGCAGCCGTCCGCACGGGAGTTGGCCTCCGACCGTCTCACATATCGCGATGCGGCCTACCTGAAGGAGCAGGCCACGATGCTGTCCGCCGTCGCCCCGGGCTGGTACGACGAACTCGAGTATCGCGCCGGCGACGTCGACTTCACGGGACCGGTCGTCGGCACGACGCCCGACTACGCGGTGATCAATGACATCCGGCCCGAGGTCGGTCGCTACCTCAGCGACCTAGACGTGAAGCTCAAATCGCGGGTGGTCGTGCTCGGGTGGAAGTACGCGGATTCCCTGTTCGGCGCAGCGGAGCGCGCGCTCGGCAAGACCCTGCAACTCAGTGAGCGCACCTATACCGTGGTAGGGGTTCTGGAGCGAGAGGAGTTCTACTTCGCTGCCTGGACCGACAACTGGCTCGAATACCGCAACGAGCGGGCCTACATCCCGATCACGACCGCCTTCACGCAGTACAGCGGCGATGATGACCAGCTCGCCTTCCTCACGCTCAAGGCGACGACACCGACAGGATCCCGCTCGGCCACGGAACAGGTTCGCATGATGCTCCGACTGCGGCACGGCGTGGAGGACTTCGACATCCAGCCCACCGGAGGTGCCGACGCGGACGATGCCGCCTTCATCCTGATGTTCAACTTCATCTTCCTCGTGGTCGGTATCATCTCGTTGTTCGCCGGCGGGATCGTGATCGCCAACATCCTGCTGGCATCGGTGGTGGAACGCGTACGCGAGTTCGGGACCCGCATGGCCCTGGGTGCTTCCTCGCTCCAGATCTTCTCTCAGGTTCTGGCGCAGGTACTGGTGATAGCAGTGGTCGGCGGGATCACCGGCCTCAGCCTTGGGACCGCACTCACCGGCACCGTTGCCTACTTCATGCGCTTGCCCGCGGTGGTGACACCGCCCATCGCCGCCCTGGCAATCGCGACTTCCGTCGGGGTGGGTATCGTCGCCGGATTCTACCCCGCCTGGCGCGCGGCCAGGCTGTCTCCCGTCGAGGCCCTGCGGTATGGCTGAGCGATCCAGCGTGCGCGGCGCGTACCATGCGGCGGCCGAATTGGTGCTCGACGCGTTGCGAGAAGTGCGCGCGCATCCGCTGCGCTCGCTCCTCACGCTCACGGGCATCGTGTTCGGTGCCGCGAGTGTGGTCTCCATGACGTCACTGTCGGCAGCCATCAAGGTCGTGGCGTTCGAGGAACTCGAGCGCATCGGTAGCCCGTATTCGTTCAGCCTCATCGACCGCGGTCCGACGTCGGATGCCCGGGGTGCTGCCGCGCTTCGGTACCGCGGCCTGCGACTCGACGATGTGGAGGCCCTTCGCGGGATGCATGGCGTCGACCGCGTGTTTGGCCGCACGTACGCGGGGGCGCGTCTGGTAAGTACGCCGGTGGACCAGCGAGCGGTACCGGTGGACGGCATCGACGTCGACTATCTCGCGTTCCGGAACTGGCCGGTCGTGCACGGTCGGGAGTTCGCGCCACTGGACATCAGCAACGCCGCACGAGTCGCGGTCATCGGGCGGGAGCTGGTCGAGCCCTTCTTCGGCAATGCCAACCCCATCGGCGGCACGATCGAGATCGAGGGCATCCGCTTCCTCGTGGTCGGCGTGGTCGCGCCGGTCGAGATCAACTTCATCCCGGCCGAGATCACCTTCATGGCACGGCGTGTCTATGTGCCGTACACGTTTCTCACGCGGTATTACAAAGGCCAAGGACGGGTCGACAACGCGCTGGTGAACGTCGCCGAGGACCAGGACTTTCCCTCGGTGTTGCAGGCAGGAGAGACACTCCTTCGTACGCGTCACCGCCAGGCCGACGACTTTCGCACCGAGAACGAACATGCGGACGTCCTCGCCGACCTCGCGATGGCGGGCGGCGTCCTGCGGGGCTGGAACGTGGTGCTCTTCACCATTGCGGGAATCACGCTGCTCGTGGGCGGGATCGGCCTGTTCAGCGTGCTGCTCATCTCGGTGCGCGAACGCGTGCGGGAGATCGGGATCCGGCAGGCGCTCGGCGCGGACGACCGTGACATCCGACGGCTGTTCCTGGCCGAATCGCTGACCCTGGCGTTCCTGGGTGGAGCGCTGGGCATCGTCGGCGGCATCGTGCTCATCAAGGTGACCGAGACGATCGCCCAGGGGTTCGGTCGAGACTTCGTGATCGCCGTGCACGTCCCGGGCACACTGCTCGCCGCCGGCTTCGCGCTGGTCGTCGGGCTGATATTCGGCTGGTATCCCGCCAGCCGTGCGGCACGATTAGATCCGATCGAGGCGATTCGGGAGCTGTAGCAAGCTGCAGATACACCCCTCCAGGAGGCATTCGATGACATCCATCGGCAGAGCACTACTCTTCGGGGTCATCGTCTGGCTGATTCCCTTCGCGGTGGCGTTCCTGATCTTCCCGCTTCGTGAATCCTCGCGACCGCTGTTCGAGTCCATCATGCCGGTTGCCGTCGCCGGTGCCACGGCGGCACTCGGTATTGCTCACATGGCTCGGGTGACCAGGGGCTTTGTGCGTGAGGGCGTCCTGCTGGGATGGCTGTGGCTGGCGATCTGCATTGCCCTCGACGCCCCCCTCATGCTCTTCGGGGGACCGATGCACATGACGGTCGGCGAGTATCTCTCGGACATCGGGGTGACCTACCTCATAATCCCGGTCATCACAACCGGCATGGGACTGCTGCTGGCACGCACGGCAGGAAGCCGGTCGACCGGCATGGATGCCACCTAACCCGTGGACGCCACTGCGGAGGCGTGGCCCGTCTGCCGAGGAAGTCGGTCCCACCATCCTCGCCCTCGGCGTGCCGATTCCCATGTTGTGGCCCGAGAGGCTGCCTTCGAGCCTCTCGCTGCGGGCGTTGTGCTCGTACGTCAGTGCACCCACCGATCTGGCGCCGCTGCCGATCACCGGAGAGAATGAGGGTGTGCGTGGGGCCTGCAGGGGAAGCGCGAACGTAACCAGCGCCAACGGATCTACACATGCTGCTGATTGATCTCTTCGTCATGTTCGTGCTGGTACTGGTGCTCGCCGCACTCGGGCTCTCCGCGTGGTATGCGCTCCGGTGGTCGGGAAGATGGCGTGTCGCGGCAGTGCTGCCGGTCCTGTTCCTCGTTGGGTGGGCGCTGTCGGTCGTGCTTGGCTGGCCAATGGAACACACGCTCTGGCCGTTCGAGTTGATGCTCTGGGGACCGCTCTGGCTGGCGTACATTGCGGTCGTCCGCTATCGCTACGAACGGTGGCCGGAGCAGCATGGCCCTGCCGCCGGCGTGAGAGCCAGCGACGCTACCGGGCGCGAGCTGGCGGAGTGACAGACTACCGCGTTCTGATCACCGGCGCGAGTGGCTTCGCCGGCGGCGCGGTCCTGCGGCGGTGCCTGCAGGACGCCCGGATCTCGGCGGTGACGAGCGTGGGCCGCAGGATCCTGGGAATCCAGCATCCGAAACTCACCGAGGTGGCGCACGACGACTTCAAAGAGCAATCGGGCATCGCCAAGCATTACGAGGGGCTGGATGCCGTGTACTTCTGTCTGGGTATTTCACAAAGCGATGTGCCCGATGGGAAGCGATATCGTGAGATTACGTACGACTACACGATGGAGACGGGACGTCGTCTCAAGGACAAGAGCCCCGGGGCGGTGCTCCATTTCCTCAGCGGTGCTGGCGCCAACGTGTCCGGTCGCTTCATGTGGGCGCGGATCAAGGGCGAGGCCGAGCGCGATCTCTCGGCGATGGGCCTGGGTGGGGCGGTCCACTACCGGCCGGGATTGATCGTCGGCCAGGGATCCATGAAGTCCCGCTACGTCATGGAGAAGCTCTTGCGCCCCCTGGAGTTTGTCTACCGGCCCTTTCAGAGCATTTCGATCCGTACCGATGAGTTCGCCCAGGCAATGCTCCAAGCCACAGTCGAGTGTCTCACGGACGCGATCCTCGAGAACCGGGATCTGCGCGTGCTAGCCGAACGCTACCAAGCGGACCCGAACAGCCAGAGGGACTGATGGACATCCTCTGGCGCAGCCGGGGGACCGGAGTTCCTCGTCGTCTCGTCCGATAGCTGCATCTCGCGTGCGCCGGATTCGAAATGGCGCTGATCCTGCCGCCACTGCCATTGACGACCGTATGACTTCCGCTTGCGTGGGTACGGAAGGCACGCGCAGCTTACGCGCGGGCCGCCAGGTCGCAGCGGCCATCGTGTGAACAGGCTATGAATGCCCGTGTCCCCTGGAGGGAATCATGCGACGGACCACGCTTGTTCTCTCAACCCTTCTCGCTGCCACGGCAATCGGATGTACGCCTTCGCCGACCGCTCAGCTCGAGGCAAACAAGGACCTCGTGCGACGATTCACCGAAGCGCTCAATGCAGCGGATTGGGACGCGCTGGATGCACTCCTGACCGAAGATTTCATTCGCTACAGTCAGGCCACCGCCGGACCGCAGGTGAACTCACGCGAGGAATTCATCCAGCTCCAGGAGTCGTTCTTGGTCAGCTTCCCCGACCAGCGAGTCACGATCCGGAAGCTCGTAGCCGAAGGCGACGAGGTGGCGGGGCTGGCCACGTACACCGGCACCCACACTGGTCCGATGGGTGAGTACCCGGCCACCGGGAGACCGGTCGAGAGCACATTCCTCGCCTTGTTCCGTATCGACGCCGGCCGCATCGCCGAGCTCTGGGTGGAATGGGACAACGTGGCGATGCTGACTCAACTGGGGTTGTTCCCACCGCCCAGCGGCTGATGAGGCATGACGGCAGTCTACACGGTACTTGGCGCTGGCAACAGAGGAACGAGTGACCGTTGTGTGGGGTGAGTATCACGCCAGCAACAGAAGCCTGCATCGTTAGGCGGGCCGGTCCCGTCAGGCGCGGGCAGTCGGAGATCGGGCTGTTGGAGACCTTCACGAACGTCAAGGACCCGGTGGCCAACCCGGCCTTTGCGGCGCAGCGCCGGCAGGCGCTCACGCGACTCGATCTCACCACGATAGACGCGCCAATCGTCTCCATGGTGCGCCGGTTCAATCGTCTCCCTTACTGCTTCACGCTGCAGAGTTGTTGTGGGCATTTTCTGTGTGCCGGACAAGGTGATCCCCGCAATGTCCAGCGCCTGCCGGAAGCCAGAAGTACGGCGCCCGTCGAATACCGCATAGCCTATCTTGCCCTGTGCATCGACAATAATGATGAGGGCGTTTCCCTCCTGGCAGATTTGCGTGACGTTGCCGCCATCGATCCTGAGTACGTCCAGTTTGGATGTGCCGACTGGTTCTGGGAGCGGCAGGTCAATTCGTATGCACTGCAGGTAGAGCCGACGAGATACCGGACAAAGGACGCCGTCTGCCTTGCGTATGAGGAAGCGTTGCAAGTACAGGCGGTACGTGACACGGTCTTCTCCGCGCTCGAGCGGCTGCTAGACGCTCGTTCGTGAGAACGGGCAGCCCACCTGAAGCTCAGGCACCGCACAGGGGGCAGAGGGAGTTGTGATTGGGCGGGGGGGCAGACCTGGAACGGTTGGGTGGTGATCCAAGAAAGGGGGAGCCATGAGTACTGCACGTCTCGTTCGTCGGCTGATTGCTGCCGCGCTTCTCGTTCTGCTCCATGCTGCTGCTGGGCAGGAGCTGCGTGCGCAACGCGATACCGGACCGCTCCACTCCGACACGCTCGTTGCCGCGCGCGCGATCATGGAATCCGCCCGGTACTGCGCGCTGATCACTCTCGACCCGACCGGACACCCCCGCGTCAGGGCCATGGATCCATTCCCTCCGGAGGAGGATATGGTCGTGTGGCTCGGCACGCATCGTCGAACGAGAAAGGTCGACGACATCCGCACCGATCCTCGGGTGGCACTGTACTACCTTGCGCCCGGGGCCGCCGGGTACGTCTCGCTGACGGGCACGGCTCGGATCGTTGACGACCCACACGAGGCGGCTCGGCGCTGGAAAGAAGAGTGGGAACAGTACTACGCCGATCGGCAGCGCGACTACGTCCTCATCGAGGTGACACCGCTGAGGCTCGAAGTTGTCGACTATCGGCTCGACCTCACGGGAGACCCGGCGACGTGGATGCCGCCATCAGTAGAGTTTCCTCCGGCGCCCTCGAAACGCTGATCCAGCGTGCGCGGACCTCCTGACGAACACCCAAGGTGACCGCGGGATGCAACGTCGGAGGACCGGGAACCTCGTCCGCTACTTTGCGGCGGACACCGATGGC